>NZ_JBALCO010000064.1:0-157604 GCF_036919595.1 Nostoc sp.
TGAACTCGGAAGTTGAGCCTTTGAACTCGGAAGTTGAGCCTTTGAACTTGGAAGTTGAGCCTTTGAACTCGGAAGTTGAGCCTTTGAACTCGGAATGTCCGGTTCAGAAGTTAAAATCCTAATTTTTCCAACACTGGCTTTGTGGAAACAACGTGGCGTTCTAAACCCAGTTCTTTTGGACTAACCCCAAGTGCCAAAGCAATCAACTGGGGTAAATGCAACACTGGTAAACCTAGCTTCTGTTCAATAACCTTTTCTACTTCAGGCTGACGCGAATCTAAATTTAAGTGGCACAGTGGACAAGGCGTAACTATACAGTCAGCACCAGAAGTCAAAGCGTCCTGAATATGCATCCCCGCCATCTTGAAAGATTGGGTAGTGGCATAACTAGCCAGGGGCCAACCACAACATTGTGTCCGGCCTCGGTAATAAATTGGTGTTGCACCCACCGCCCGAAACATATTTTCCATCGCTTCCGGTTGGAACGGATCGTCATAGGGCATAGATTTTTGGGCGCGGAGGAGATAACAGCCATAAAAAGCCGCACATTTTAATCCAGTTAACTTCCGGGTGACACGTTTGGTAATTTCCTCTAAACCGTAATCTGTTACCAAGGCGTAGAGGAGATGTTTTACGTCGGTACTGCCGCGATAAGGTGAACAGCCTTCTTTGTGCAGCAAGCCATTAACCTGTTGAATGTAGGTAGGGTCAGAAGTCTTGCATTCTTTCAGGTGTTCGTTGACGTGACCGATAACACCTTGACAAGTGCTGCAATGGGTAAGTAAAGGCAAATTTAATTCTTCTGCTAGGGTAATATTTCTGGCGTTGACTGTATCTTCTAGCAGTTGGGAATCTTCTTTAAATGTGCCCGAACCGCAGCAAGCAGCTTTTTTAAGTTCAACCAGTTCAATACCCAGTGCTTGGGTAAGCGCTTGAGTTGACTGGTAAAGTTCCCGACAGGCCCCTTGGGCAACACAACCGGGAAAGTAAGCGTATTTCAGAGTGTGAGATTGCATAGAGTAAAACTAAATAGCCAAATATTTGCTCAAACTTGCTCAAATCTCAGCAGTTTAAGTAAGTAACAATTCTATAACTTGTATTCTGTCAGTTGTATCTGTATGATCAAATTAATGCCGAAAACCAAGGGCTTTTAAAATCTGGTTTGTAAACCACAGCTGATTCAAAACTAGCAAGCCTGTAAAAAGGGCTTGGTTGAAGCAAGAAGCAGACCCTCTAAAGTTTTCTTCAGTTGAATAACTAGCCTTGAATAAGTTTAGTCAAGTTTTGTATAGCAGATATTATTTGGGTTAGAGTGATCGCTCTAAAGAATAACTGTAACTGTTTTATCATCCCTTGTTAGCACCGAAGTTCTGATGTTTGACGTTCAGCGACCCTTTAAGCATCTACGTTAAAAGCCGCAGGCTCGACATATCCTTATTGCTAGCAAGGCTGTAAATACTGATCGAGACATTGTAAAAAATTTTAGCAATAATTGATAAGCAAAGCATTTACACGGTATCGGCGATGGCGTGGCACGCTTCCCTACCCAAGTGTTAAAAGAAAACTTACCCTATTCTTTTTAGAAGAAAGGTTTTCTAACAGAAAAACCCTTGGCAGTGTACGGGCGATCGCGCTTGACGATAAGATGTATATGCTCAAAACAATGTCTCCTCTAAAGAGCAGATCCTAGCAAATGGTTAAGGACTTTTATTATTTATGAGCCAAACGGAACTTTTTGAAAAGGTCAAGAAAATTGTCACCGAACAATTGAGTGTTGACGATCCTGCCAAAATCACACCCCAGTCCAAGTTTATGGACGATCTAGGAGCAGATTCCTTAGATACCGTTGAACTGGTGATGGCCTTGGAAGAAGAATTTGATATCGAAATTCCCGACGAAGCTGCCGAGCAGATTATATCGGTTCAAGACGCAGTAGATTACATTAACAACAAAGTTACCGCATCAGCTTAAAAAAAGTTTTGAGTCACCGTTGGCCCTTGGCATCTTACGCCACTTGACGCCAGTCCGCTCAAGTTGGGAGACCCTTTCGGCAGTTCCTCCTGGGGGAAACCCCCATCGCCCTTGGCGTCTCCCCTTGGGAGAAGACCGGACTGCCTCACCACACCGCTGGTTCCTCTACTTGGGGAAACCCCAGACGCTCGATAGCGTAGCGTTAGCGACGTAGGAGCGTCTGACTCGCTACCGCTTCTCTACGAGACGCTGCGCGAACGCTATCGCCCTTGGCGTCTCCCCTTGGGAGAAGACCGTAGTGGCTCCCCTTCTCACATTGGGAGAGGCTAGCGCCGAGGGACAAGTTCAGATGGCTTTGTCTTACCCCCTCTGGGCATCTACGGCAAAAACCGCTGCTTTGACTTTTGACTGAGTGCTGAGTAGTTAAAAGTTTAGAAGTTAGAGTTTTAGGATCTCCATCTTCGGCTGCTTCCAAAACTCAGAACTCAGGACTTGAAACTCAACACTGTTTAATGCCTGCTGCTTTTTCGCCATTTTTAACTGAATCATGACAGATCATACACGTAAACGCGTTGTTGTAACTGGTGTTGGCGCGATTACACCTATAGGTAACACAGCAACAGAATATTGGAACGGATTATTGAGTGGACGCAATGGCATTGACTACATCACACTTTTTGATGCGTCTCGCCATGATTGCCGGATTGCTGGTGAGGTGAAAAACTTCGATCCACATGATTACTTGGAGCGCAAAGAGGCCAAGCGCATGGATCGATTTGCCCAATTTGGGGTTTCGGCAGCAAAACAGGCTCTATCTAATGCAAAGTTAGTGATCAATGAACTGAATGCAGAACAGGTAGGTGTGATGATCGGTTCTGGCGTTGGTGGCATTAAGGTATTAGAAGACCAGCAAACTATCTACCTCAACCGTGGCCCCGATCGCTGTAGTCCATTCATGATCCCGATGATGATCGCCAATATGGCCGCAGGATTAACGGCAATTCACACGGGTGCTAAAGGACCAAACTCCTGTCCTGTAACTGCCTGCGCTGCTGGCTCCAACGCCATAGGAGATGCTTTTCGTCTCATTCAAGGGGGATACGCCCAGGCGATGATTTGCGGGGGAACGGAGTCAGCTGTCACACCATTGTCGATAGCTGGGTTCGCCGCCTGCAAGGCACTCTCTTTTAACAATGATGACCCGACTAAAGCTTGCCGTCCCTTTGACCGTGATCGCAACGGATTTGTCTTGGGTGAAGGTTCAGGAATTTTAATTCTAGAAGAACTGCGACACGCCATCAGTCGCGGCGCTCACATTTATGCCGAAATGATCGGCTATGGGATGACCTGTGACGCCTACCATATCACCTCCCCCGTCCCTGGTGGACTCGGAGCAGCTAGAGCGATAGAACTAGCGCTCAAGGATGCCGGGATAACTCCCGAACAAATCAGCTATATTAATGCTCACGGCACTAGCACTCCAGCTAATGATTCAACTGAAACCTCAGCAATCAAAAAAGCCTTGGGAGAACATGCTTATAAGGTGGCAATTAGCTCCACCAAATCGATGACAGGTCATTTATTGGGCGGTTCTGGAGGTATTGAAGCAGTGGCAACAGTATTAGCGATCGCTAATGACCAAATTCCACCGACAATCAATCTGGAAAATCCCGATCCAGAGTGTGACTTAGATTACGTGCCTAACTCTAGCCGCGCTCAAAAAGTTGAGGTCGCAATATCCAATTCTTTTGGGTTTGGCGGTCATAATGTCACACTGGCCTTTAAGAAATACCTCTAAAAATTTCCCATTTTATTGCTGGTCGGCTCTCCTGAGATGACTGTGCCAAAAGTATGATAGATATCATTCCGCTATAACTTAAGCGTTCAGCATGACCCAATTATCAGCTTGATTTATCACCAGAAACTCAGGAGATCCCGCTTGTCCATCTACAAGCGGGAGTGGGATGATGAGGATACTGTGGGGAATCTAAAATAACCCCAGCAAGAGAAGCTACCAAGAGTGCTAACCCGTCGTTAAAAACAAGAGATTATGACTGTTGCAACCCAATCCCCCAAAGAAGTTTCCCTCGAAGAACTTTGTATTAACTCGATCCGCTTCTTAGCTGTTGATGCCGTAGAAAAGGCAAAATCGGGACATCCAGGACTGCCGATGGGCGCGGCTCCGATGGCTTTTGTCCTCTGGGATCGCTTTTTGAAGTTTAATCCCAAGAATCCCAAATGGTTTAATCGCGATCGCTTTGTCTTGTCTGCTGGTCATGGCTCGATGTTACAGTACGCCCTGCTGTTCCTGACAGGCTACGATAGCGTCAGCATTGAAGA
Source organism: Nostoc sp. (assembly GCF_036919595.1). Taxonomy (GTDB): domain Bacteria; phylum Cyanobacteriota; class Cyanobacteriia; order Cyanobacteriales; family Nostocaceae; genus Nostoc. Next base: position 4,312 of record NZ_JBALCO010000064.1, read on the forward strand.
TATCAAGCAATTCCGTCAATGGGAGTCAAAAACCCCTGGACACCCCGAAAACTTCATGACCCCAGGTGTGGAAGTCACCACTGGTCCACTAGGTCAAGGAATTGCCAATGGAGTCGGTTTAGCGATCGCGGAGGCACACCTGGCCGCTAAATTTAACAAACCCGATGCCAAGATTGTTGACCATTACACCTATGTGATTGTGGGTGACGGTTGCAACATGGAAGGAATTTCTGGCGAAGCTTGTTCTTTTGCAGGACACTTGGGATTAGGCAAACTCATCGCTCTGTACGACGACAACCACATTTCCATTGACGGTTCCACTGATGTGGCATTCACCGAAGATGTTTCTAAGCGCTTTGAAGCTTACGGCTGGCACGTCCAACACGTCGAGGACGGCAACACTGATTTAGAAGCGATCGCCAAAGCAATTGAAGCAGCCAAAGCTGTTACCGATAAGCCTTCTTTCATCAAGGTAACAACCATTATTGGTTACGGTTCCCCCAATAAAGCAAACACTGCTGGTGTTCACGGTGCTGCTTTGGGTGGAGACGAAATAGCATTGACTCGGAAAAATTTGGGTTGGGAATACGAACCTTTCGTAGTCCCAGAAGAAGCCCTCAACCATACGCGCAAAGCAGTTGAGCGCGGCGCAGGTTACGAAGACGAATGGAACAAGACCTTTTCGGACTACAAAGCTAAGTATGGTCAAGAAGCGGCTGACTTTGAACGCTATATAAGCAGCAAACTACCTGACGGTTGGGATAAAGTACTACCCACCTACACCCCAGAAGACAAAGGACTGCCTACCCGTAAACACTCAGAAAATTGCCTTAACAAACTGGCGGCGGTTTTACCTGAATTGATTGGTGGTTCGGCTGACTTAACCCACTCCAACCTTACCGAAGTCAAAGGCAAAGGCGACTTTCAAAAAGGGCACTACGAAAACCCCAACATCCACTTTGGTGTACGGGAACATGCTATGGGCGCAATCTGTAATGGGATAGCGCTGCACAGTTCGGGATTAATTCCCTACGGTGCTACCTTCTTGATCTTCACAGACTATATGCGTGCTGCCATCCGCTTATCCGCGCTTTCCCAAGCTGGCGTGATTTGGGTGATGACCCACGATTCCATTGGACAAGGTGAAGATGGTCCCACGCACCAACCTATTGAAACTCTTGCTTCCTTGCGAGCCATTCCTAATTTAACGGTGTTTCGTCCCGCAGACGGTAACGAAACCTCTGGTGCTTATAAAATAGCGATCGAGAAGGCGAAGGAAAATGCTCCTACCTTGTTGGCATTCACCCGTCAAAATGTCCCGAACTTGGCGGGTACATCGGTTGAGGGCGTGGCGAAGGGTGGATACACCGTGGTGGATAGCGAAGGTACACCTGATATCATTTTGATTGGCACTGGTTCAGAATTGAGCCTCGCCGTCAGCGCAGCCGAAAAACTCACAGCTGAAGGTAAGAAAGCCCGTGTTGTCTCGCTACCTTCATGGGAACTGTTTGAAGCACAAGATGCGGCTTATAAAGAGTCAGTTTTACCGAAAGCTGTCACCAAGCGTTTGTCTGTAGAAGCTGCTAGCAGTTTCGGTTGGCACAAGTACGTAGGCACTGAAGGCGATTGCGTTAGTATTGATCGCTTTGGTGCTTCGGCTCCAGGCAATGTTTGTCTAGAGAAGTTTGGCTTTAGCGTTGATAATGTGTTCGCTAAGGCTAAACAATTGTTGGGTTAATAGCAACAGAATATTCTCGAAATTGTATAGGGTGGGCATCTTGTCCACCTTTTTTTACGCAGAGGGGCACTGAGGTAAACGCAGAGAGAGATATGATGACTCTATTATTGATGGAAGCTGAAGATCATATAGACCTAAAAGCAACGCCCTATGGTTAGATATACTCTATTTCTGAGCAGAAGACTGATTATTAGTTGACATTACTTAATATAATCAATAGGGGACAAGGCGATCGCGTTATAATTTTCAATGCACTACATAATATAGTACTATAGTACTATATTAATCAAAAATTACTATTTATACTGAGAGGCAGTATGAAAGCAGAGCTTCTCAAGAGATTTTTTAGAGCGATCGCTAGTTCAGATCAAGACGCGATTGATAAGCTTACATACCTAGTGATTGAGGAAGAACGCACGAAGGGACATACTCTCTTAGCTGATCAGTTAGAGAATATCACTAAAAAAAGCCAGAAAGAGAAGCCTACTAACATCAGCAAACCTGCTTCTTCAATACCAGAAAACTTACAGACATTAACTGAATTACCAACTAGCAAGCGATTTAATCTTCCTTTAGTAACCATCATACCAAGGGGTCATTTGCGGCATCATATGGTGTTGCCAGAAAAAATTGAGAAACGTTTCTGCCGAATTGAACGTGAATATGCGGCCAGAGATAGGCTTGCTCATCATGGATTGCGTTACAGACAAAAAATTCTTCTATATGGGCCTCCTGGCTGTGGAAAGACGCTAGGAGCAGAACGTTTAGCTTGGAATACAGGATTACCACTGCTGAAAGTTCGGTTTGATGCAATGGTGTCGTCTTTTTTAGGGGAAACTGCGAGCAATTTGAGACTTGTATTTGAGGATGCTTCAAAAAATCCATGCTTATTGTTTCTTGATGAATGTGACTCAATTGCTAAAACACGAGAAGACTCTCAAGAAGTAGGAGAAATTAAACGAGTAGTAAATACATTTTTGCAAATTTTGGATGAGTATCAACCCTCTTCAGGGCTTTTGGTAGCAGCAACAAATTTGAATAAATCTCTGGATACTGCTCTTTGGAGAAGATTTGATGACTTGATTGCAGTACCCAAACCCGGAGAACAAGAGCTAGAATTTATACTAAAGGAAACACTATCTGCAATTGAAGTGGGATCTATCAACTGGCCAAGGATCATTGAGCAGATGAGAGGTTTTTCTGCGGCTCAAGCTGTGAGGGTTGCACAAGATGCAGCTAAACGAGCAATCCTTGAGCGGGAGGAGCTAGTGATTCAAGAACACTTAGAAGAAGCGATCGCAGAAATCAAAGTTTCCTAGTATTAATTTTTTGGGTGTTTGGATAAATGGTTGAAAGTTATCAGGGTTTTCCGCATATCCGGCTTAGGCTTACAACAGAAGGACGTGCTGCATCGCCATCAGGAGGAGGAAAAAATAATCCTATAACAGTCGTTAATCTGGGTAATCGCCAGGGACATGGAGGTAAACTCAAAAGTTCGGTTGACTCCTTGATCTTTGAATGGCAAGAAACTCAAGAAGAACAAGAGCAAGAAGAGAAGCCGCTACTTAAATCTCGACGTATTATCTTAGAAATTGATCCTGATTCTTTTAATCCAGATGGGTTGAAAGCATATGGCATTGAATTGATTGCTGATACAGAAGATGGATATATTATCGGTGCATCAGCAGATTTAGAACTTAGTGAATTACAAAAAAAGATAGAAAAATTTATTAATGAGCAGTATGGTGGTAATAAAGTTGCTGAAATTTGGGAACTAATAGACGGGAAAAAAAAGCCAGAATTGATTCTTTCTCCAAACTTATTCGCTGAACTATATGAGAAATGGCTCCCTATAAAAGAAGAGCAGATATATACTGTTGATGTAGGTGTTGCTTGTATAGGAACCAAAACCAAGCTGCCTAATTATCCAAAAGCCCAACTTAATGAAACTAATGATAAATTTACAAGGCGAGTTAATAATTGGATTCAAAAACGTCAGCTAACTGAGCAAGAATGGGAAGAGATATCCTGGGAAAGGCAAGAAGAATTTGAAGAGTTTATTCAATTTTATAAAGGCAATATTAGCAAAGGTTTTCAAGATGATGGAGGTGAGATTGGTACAGCTACTTTGCCTGATAGTTTTTCATGTCGAATTCAAATTTCAGGTAAAGGTCTAAAAGATTTAGTTGAAAATTTCCCTTACATTTTTGATATTAGTGAGCCAGATGAGTTTGCTGAAATTATTCAGAGGGAGGATATATCTGATACTGATTCTCCATCATTTCAACTGGAATCGCCAGAATTAAATGCTCCTAAAGTATGCGTTATAGATAGTGGTATTCAAGAAAGACATTCTCTGCTAAGAGCAGCAATTGATTCAAAAAACTCAAGGTCTTGGGTTCCACGAGAAACTGATAAAACTCCAGACTATGTTAGCAATGGTGGACATGGAACAAGTGTCGCTGGTGCAGTCCTTTATCCAAGAACTATACCTCGTAGTGGTAATGAAAAGGCTGTTTGCTGGATTCAAAATGCCAGAGTTCTTCAGGCTAACCGCAAACTACCGAAACAACTATTTCCAGCGAATCTTCTGGTTGAAATTGTAGAATTTTATCACGAAAAAACAGGAACTAGAATTTTTAACCATTCTATTACTGGTTCTGTTCCCTGCCTAACCCGATATATGAGTGCTTGGGCATCGTCTATTGATAATTTAACATGGCAAAAAAAGGATATTCTCTTTATTGTTGCAGCAGGAAATTTACCTCTCAACAGTAGAATTGGCTTTACAAGATTATCTGTGAGAGAACATATAGCAGCAAATCGACAATATCCAGACTATCTATTAGAAGATTCATGCAGAATTGCTAACCCTGCACAAAGTTTTCAAGCTTTAACGGTTGGCTCTATTGCCTTGAATTCTTATCATGCACCACCTTATTATTCGATTGCACAGAAAGATAAACCCTCCGCTTTTTCGTGCTGTGGATTAGGAATTTGGGAGACGATTAAACCAGAAGTAGTTGAGTATGGTGGAGATTTAGTAATAGATGAAGGTTTACCACCAAATATTACTTTTCCTAAAGATGTTTGTCCCGAATTAGTAAGATCAACTTTGAACGGTGGCCCAGCGATTGGGGCTGATAAAGTTGGTACTTCTTTTGCAGTACCCAAAGTAAGCCATATTGCTGCACGTCTTGCTTCTGAGTTACCTAATGAGAGTTGCCTTCTTTACCGTGCATTAATAGTACAATCAGCAAGATGGCCAGAATGGATAGTGGGATATGGTGGCGATAAACTGCACATCCTACGTCAAATTGGTTATGGTCTTCCCGATGTTGATCGTGCTTTGGGTAATGCTCCCAATAGAATCACTTTGATGACAACAGGAGAGCGCCGTATTGTAGCTAAACAAGCTCATATTTACCAAGTAAAACTGCCAGAAAAATTACGTTCTCAAGGAGAGGCATTTAAGATTCTTCTGGAGGTTACTTTATCGTACAAAGCCCAACCACGTCGAACCCGTAGAAATCGCCGAAAATATCTTTCAACTTGGCTTGATTGGGAATGTAGTAAAAAAGGAAAAGATCCAGAACTTTTTAAGGCTAGAGTTTTGGAAGAGTTTGTTGCTCCAGAAGATGCGGAGAAGGGAGAAGGTCTTTTTAAATGGATGCTCGGCAAACAAAATCATCACGGAATAATTAAAGGTGTATCTAGAAGTGCAGGAACCCTTCAGAAGGATTGGGCTGTTGTAAATTCATTTGAACTCACGGAAGCATTTTCTATTGCGGTAGTTGGACATGAAGGTTGGAATAACGATCCAGAAGCTAGCGTTCCATACTCTTTAGTTATGAGCTTTGAAGCTATACAAGTTGATATTCCAATTTATACGTCAATTGTCGAGGCTCAAGTTGAAACAGAGATTCAACCCACGATAGAAGTTCAATCTATTGTAGGTAGCTGAGGCGATCGCATTCCCGCTATCAAAATCTAGAATTACCCTGGTTGCGCTGGTGGGATAATCAGGGTAATTTGCTACAAACAGGATGGGAGCGATCGCAGCAAGCAGAAGCACGAGCGGAATGCTTGGCTGCTAAACTAAGAGAATTAAATATTAACCCCGATCAGTTAGTTTAATTATTTTGGCAACTATCTTTAGATAGATAGGGTAAACACTATGCGGTAGATCATTATAAATCCCTTGCTAGTAATGAAAAAATGCAACTTTCATACCGAAAATTCTTAGTTGCACCTTTGATTGATTTTGTCAATATGTAATACCCGGCATTGCTGAAGAAACCAGCAAGGCCTTCTCTAGACTGAATTTATATTCATGCTTTCAGTGGATGCAGTTGTGACTTTGCAAATGCGATTATATACATGTACTTGAACAATAAATACTTGCTGTTGTTCAGATAAAAAAATTCAGATTTTATCCGACCTAGTAACTTTGGTTTTTAGCCAATTGTTTGATGTTTTCAGAAGGTAATACAATGAATAATATCCTCAAGCGCACACTTCTACCCAGCCTCATGGCTGCAAGTTTAGCCGGTGTCACCCTAGTTCCAGCAAAACCAGCTGCTGCTGATGACCAAGTACTAAGAGATGTAGGTATTGGGGCTGTTACTAATGTAGTAACAGGAGCTGTTAGGGGACATGGTAGTGTATTAGGCAATGCTGCCAAAGGTGGTGTGACTGGTGCAGCTGTCAATGGTGCAAATGGTCTGAGAAAGCATCGGTATCGGAATCACAATCGCCGGAACGCTGTTCAAGATGTCGGAGTCGGTGCAGGGGCTGGCGCATTGACTGGCGCAGTTACTGGTGATGGTAGACATACCGTTGGTAATGCTATTGATGGTGCAGCTGTAGGTGGAGCAATTCATCTATTAACCAATCACAAATAATTCCTAAATTCATTAGCCGAAATACTTTCCAACTGTTAACGAACTTATTCCTTCCTAATTCCTCTGCTTCCTAAAAGGAGCAAACCCAACCTCTCTTCCCTAGTAGGGAAGGGAGGTTGGGGATTAGATTTATATTGAGATAGATGCCACCGTCAATAACGGATGACGTTAGACTTAATAGTAAACTCTAACCCTTCAAAGCCTTTCTAAAGTTTCGACGATAGGATGAATTTGTAATAAACAAAGCTGGCCATAGCAAAGCTAAACCAATGCGATTGCTCAGAGTTGGATTAAAATTAGTCCGCCCAAACCCATTCCAAAACTTCCAAACGCCGCCTCCGTAAACTACTATCAAAACAAAAAAAATAAAGTTACCCATTCCCATCAACTCCGTTAGTAACTGACAGAATTTAAGTTAAGTTTTACCACACAAGGTAAGCACTTCATAACCAACACCGAGAAAGTATGACAAAACTCCTCACTCTCTGACACCTAAGTCAGTTAAACATACATTCTCTTATTCCAGTGTAGATTAGCCTCACACGTTGCAGCTAGTTATCAGTGGTGGCAAGCTAGGTCAAACGATCTAAAAGCTTTATTTCTGGGGTTTTTTGGCGATACATGTTGCTTGTATAATCAATCAAGCCTATAGTTTCTAAGACAGAACAGGGCTGTAAAATGCCCAACAGAGCAGGATTAGTTCCTTGCTGTAGCTTCAATAAAATATCTTTTGCTATAGATTGCCGCAATCTGCCTGAGAACTCCAAAATTCTATGGCACATTATCTTTATGCTTCATATACCCAATAAAGATAATATCGTTCACTATCCACCCAGCCTCTTTTAAAATCTTTGATTGGAACAATCTTCAAGCCATTCCGGTTGACATTCAGTTTTTTATTTAAAATCAGCAAAATTTTCTTTTGGTCATCTTGATTTTTGAGTAGAGAATTAATTTGGCTTAATATTTCAGCTTCTTCAACATCTTGACGACCTTTTTTAAATAGGGTAAAGCTTCCCATTTTTTGAAGCTCAGGATAGTAAAACTTTCGGTTGAGATAACCCGATAAAGGAGCCATATTTGCATCTCGACTGGCAACAATAAACTCATTATCTAACCCAGCTTTTTGAATATATTGAGATATTTCCCGACTGGCAGAAAATGGTACAACTAAATCTCTTGAAAAACCATAAATACCTCCTAAAAACTGGACAGAAAGAATTAGCATCAAAGCGATATGATGCCATTTTTGAATAAATGTAATTGAATTTGGACGAATAGAAAACTTATTGAGTAAAACTCTAGACTCTTGATAATAACTTCCCAACCATAAAGCCGCTATCAGAACTAAATAGAAATGCCCAAAATGCCGAGGCATACCGATAAATCTAAAGTATGTAAAGGCAAATATTACACAATTTCCTATTATATAGAAAAGGAAAGGAATTGGCTTTTTAGATAATTTAATCAAGGTTAAAATTACAATGAAGAGAGCAATTATCGTAGAAACAATTAAATCCAGCCATCTTTTGTGTTGAGGAATAATTAATAAATAACTACCAAATATTCTCCCTACACTTTTCAATAAGTGACGCATATCTAATTGTATTACCCAACCATTATTTAACCCACCATAAAGATAACTATCTATTGGAGGAGTAATAATATAAATGGATAAAATAAAAGAAAATATGATAATTAAAATACTTAAAAATAAGTCGTATTTTTGGCTTTGACTAAAATACTGCTGGCGATGTTCACTATCAAAACTGAATTCAGCTAGCAAAGTCAATAATAAAGAAAATGATACGAGCAAACCATAAGCACTACTATTTGCTAGTAAACCCAATAAAATGGCCAAATAAGCATAAGTTATTTTTCTTGATGAAAAAACTGTACAAAAAGCAAAAATAAACAACATACTAAAGGCATAGTTTCGAGAAATTAAAAGATATTCATAAAAAGGAAAGAAACCAAAGGAAAAGAGAAACTTTTGTTGATGGTTAAAAGGGCTATATAGGCAAAAAACAGTAACTGAAACAACAGTAATTGCCAAATGAAAAATTTGCATAATAATAGGATTATCGATTATTTTTCTCAGAAGTGCCAGAGAAAAATACCATAAAACAGGATGGCCTTCATAATGGATATTTGCAATTAAATCCCCTAAAGATTTACTATCTCTGACAATAAGCCAGGGATTTAGTTCATCTCTCCACATCGAATGGTTGAGAATACCTATTAAACCAAAAGTTGAAAAAACAATGATAATAAACCAAGGAGAATGAAAAGGTAATCTCGAAGTATATTTGATAATTTTTTCGTTTAACATTGTTAGTTAGAAATGAAATTTATTTGGATCAACATATAGCAATATAGCAATCCTAAATGAGTTGTGAAAACTATAGAACGGCTAACGCCTCTAGTCTGGTAGAGAAGGTGACTTCTTTACCAGACACTACGTGAACGTAAAGCATCTCGTAGAAAAGAGACAGATTATTCTCCTGATTTCTACTTATAACTTTCTGGCATACCCACTGGTGACAAACCTGCGATCGCTCGTAAGTTTTGGCAACGAATCAACTCAGTAAAATTTAAACTAGAACGCTCTTCAATTTTGGCTACCGCTTCAATTGCAGATAACAGATGCTGCGCCGCTTCAACTTCTGAATAACCGCGCCGCTGTGCTATCCGAATTGCTGCTGCATCGGCATTTAACTCTGACTCTTGAGATTTGTTAGTACGCCAGATCCGAAAAGCAGCGATCGCACTTAATCCCCCAGCTACGGCTACACCCACCACATCTGACTGTGCTGCTTCCATGAATCCGCCTAACAGCCCCGCCACCACCACACCTTGATAAATGTCGGGTTTAAACCACTTCACCCCCGTCAACCAGCTAACCATGTGCAACAGCAGCAAGTCTCGTTGCGGCTTTGTCAAGCGACGCCACAAATCAAAATTAATATATATCGGTCGCGCCTGATTCCAGGGTTGGGGAAAGGAGGCGTCAATTACTTTTGCCTGCTCTGGTTTACTAACGACTTTTGTCGTCATCCGACCAGAAGCAGGCATCACATCTAACAAACGGCGAATTTCAACATTTGGCTCCATAACATTTAATTATTAGCCATAATGTGCATGGTAACTATTTTAGTTACCATTCGTGTTAACCTTTAATTTATGACATCCTTTAGCAGTCTTTAAAAATAGCTGTTCTATTGTTGAAAACCTCTACAAATTGCGATTTGTGAATAAACTAGATAAAGCCATAAAAATATTGATTAAGCAGTTTGATAGTGTGACGGGATTTTATGATATCTGTTTGCCCCCAAGTTAAAAACCTCAAAGTTTTGGATAACCATTGAGACTATACTTGTAAATACATGGACGTTTTTGCTACCCTCCCGCCTGAATGGACGAATAAGGCAATACATGCCTATGAGTTTTGCTGTCCTAGCTGCCACTCAAGTAGCCGAGAAGCTGAAAAAGTTTGGCTAAATCGGCGATCGCCTGTACTTACAGAAGACCGTCGTCGCAAATGGCAAGAGTTCTACTATTGTCACTGTGGTTCTGTATGGTGGGCTTGGAGTAGCGATCGCCCCCCAATAGATATATCTAATCAGCCAGACTATAATCCCATATAGGAAAGTGGATTAAATAACTTATAAAACTCTACCTGCTTACTTGAGGAACAAAATCTAACTGCATTTTAGACTCTTAAGGACTTCCAAATAAAAAAGTATCCTAAAACTGACGCAAAAATCCTCTTTATTTCTCCTCTTTGTGTGGCGCCAGTTGCTTCTCTTAAGGGAGACGCTGCGCGTAGCAAGATCCAGGGGTACAAGTCGGGGAAACGCAAGGGCGCACTGGCTTCTCTGCGTCTCTGTGGTAGCCTGCGGCAAGCCGCTGCGCGTCTACGTTTATTTTGATAATTTCTTGGAAATCCCTTATTAATCACTAGACATATCCGCAAATGAGTATCAAAGCCTTGTACAGCAAGAGTCAAAACCTAATTTTCGGATAAGTCTACTGTGAATAACAAACAAAAGCCCACTTTAAAGTGGGCTTTTGTTGACCTAATTCTGAGCTTTGTTTACCATCACCAATTTTAGAAGGTGAAGGTAGTACGTAGAGTGCCTACGTATTCAGTGTCGTTAGCATCGTTATGCTCTGGATTAAAGATTACCAACAAGCCAGGGGTAACTTGAATATTATCGGAAACCTTAAACTTGTAAAGACCCTCTAAGTGATAAGATTTATCGTCATCTAAGTTAGTATTGGCGGCGACATTTTTTATGCTACCACCAGTAACTCTGGGTGGTTGACCAAAGATAACACCTAAGACGTTACCTTTTCCACCAAAGTCTCTCAAAGCAAGCGATCCAGCCCAGTACCAAATATCTGCGTCTGTACCTGCATTAGCACCAGTAATAGCATCAGCAGTTGTATAACCTCCCCAACCACTAATAGCCAACTTGCTAAATTGGAAGGTAGCTTCTACACCGTAGTTATTGGATTCGGTACGAGTGTTATTCCCAAAGGGATTGTTGGCAAAAGTACTACCTGTACCTTGGAAAAGGTTGTTGTTAACATTATTGTTAACAAGATTAGTTTGATAAGTGCGGGCGTAGGTTAGACCAATATTAAAGGCTTTGCTGGGTTGGAAAGATAACTGACCAAATATAGCGTTATCACCATCCAATAGCCCATTATTAAGGGTAGGGTCATTAGCAGTCCTAGCTATATAAGCACCAGTCAAGCTGATAGGGCCATTAGGATTGAAGGTAACAGTCAAACCAGCGCCACCTTGACCTTGACGATATATGGGGCTGAAACGTCCATAGCGGGAGAGAGCACCTCTAGCAGAGCTAGCAAAGTCAGGGTTGAAGGTATTAACGTTTTCGTATAACTCAGCATTACTAGCATCAACTTTGATCCGCACTGCATTATTAAAGTTGAAAGCATAATTGAGTTTATCGATTACAACAGAGTTGTTGTTATTACCGTCAAATGCCAAGCGGGTCATGTTAGTACCGCTCACACCAGCATTAGAGATGGTGTTGTTAGCATTCAGACGAATTTGCAACTGGTCTTTACCAGTGAAACTGCTCAACAAGTTCAAACGAACGCGGTCAGAAAAAGTGGTGTTAGAATCCAAGTTTTGAGTCGGATTACCACCAGGAACTGCTCTATTGTTACCAAAAACATCAGACACGGCGAAAACTGCTTCTCCAACCAACTTGGTAGTAGTAGAGAACTGATTGGCTTCCAACTCAGAAGTGCGAGCTTCTAGTCCATCTACACGACCGCGCAGGGTTGCTAGTTCAGCAGAATATTCTTCTTGTAAACGCTGTAAAGTAGCCAGGTCTTGTTTAGTGACCAAATCGCCAGTAGCTGTAGCAATCAGTTCGTTAACCCGATCTAAACAGGCATTCAAACCTGCGGCAAATTCATAACGGGTCATAGCCCGGTTCCCACGATAGGTACTGTTGGGATAACCTGCAATACAGCCGTAGCGTTCAACTAAAGATTGTAAAGCTTGGAATGCCCAATCTGTGGGCTGCACATCCGAAAATTGCGAAACTGATGTAACCTGACTCATGCTGTCAGAGTCTTGAGCTTCAGATAACTGGGCAACATTTGTTACCTGTTCGTTGACTTCAGCGGCTAATGCACTATTGGCAACGAAAAACGTAGCAGCGAGAATAACCGGACTAACCTTAAAAAGATTCCAGAATCGTTTTGTCATGTTTTTTAGCTCACTCACACCTACTAATCCAATCATCGTAAAATGCTTATAACACTTTACTTTCAGGAATTTTACACACAATCACAGTCCGGATTATACCTTTATACTGTGATAAATACAAGTCATTTAATATAGTGCTGAACTATAATTTTCAATTAATTTATTTGGTAAGCGCAAAATAATACGGCGTTTGTGACGTAAAACTTTTCCTTCTTCCTGCAACTGTTGTAGGAGTCGGGTAAATATTACTCGTATGGTATTTAACACTTCAGCAATATCTTGATGGGTAACATTATCAAGGAATCTCGCTATTTACAATGATTAAGAAACTCTAATGATTTGGATCAAAATTTACCTGAATATCTGAAGGTGTATTTTTATTAATCAGAGCTAGGGACTAACTTCAAATCTTCTCATAGCAACAACTTTTGGTTTAAAGTATCTATCAGTGAGATAGACCGGAATTTTTCAGTTATTTATCTGTTACTTTAATTGTGCAAGTTTAAGAAAAGGTAAGCTTTTAGTAAAATATATAGTTAACTTATTTTTACTAATTTGGTATTTTCTGACTACTAAGTACGTAGGCGCAAATAATTATGAAGATATAAGCTGAAATGGCGCTTACTAAATCGCTGGATTTAGATCCCGACTTCTTCAAAAAGTCGGGGATCTGGGCAGCACGTCAATTAAGAGCGTTGACCGGTGACAATATATGCTACCCTCTGACCAATATTAGTGGCATGATCTGCCATGCGTTCCAGACAACGAATTGCCAGTGCCAGCAGCACAATTGGCTCGACTACTCCTGGCACATCGCGTTGTTGAGCTAAAGTCTGATAAACGCGATCGTAGGCATCGTCTACAGTATCATCTAGGTGCTTTAAACGGCGTCCACCAGCCTCATCGAAATCTCCCAAAGCCTTCAAACTAGTTGCTAGCATCGCCTGCGCGTGAAGGGACATAGCTTCAATCTCTGGCAAACATGTATGAGGCGCATAAGGAAAAATTTTAATCGCAATCTCAGCTAAATCCTCAGCATAATCGCCAATGCGCTCTAAGTCTCGCACCAACTGCATAAAGGCACTCAAGCAACGCAAATCTTGTGCTGTAGGCGCTTGCAGCGTCATAATCGCCGTACAGTCTGATTCGATTTGACGATAAAAGCGATCAATCTTTTTATCTAATCGGGGAAGTTCCTCAGCTGCTGTTAAATTACGAGCAAATAACGCTTGGTGGCTGAGGCGAAATGATTGTTCTACCAGAGCACCCATGCGTAATACATCCCGTTCTAAGCGCCTAATGGCGCGTGCGAATTGGGGTCTTTGAGGATTGGGAGTGTAATCGACAGCTTTCACACTTGTTGTCTCAAACGTGAAGATATTATTAACTATAGTCTTGGCTTAAGGAGTTTGCCATAACTTCATAAAATTGGAGTTGCATCCACGCACCGCCAGTTTCTGGATGGTTCATAGCTTTGATTGAACCATCGTGGGCGAGAATAATTTGCTCAACGATCGCTAATCCTAAACCATTTCCAACGATCGCCCCGATGGAGTTACTATCTTGTGGCGAATGGGTTCGCGCTTTATCTCCTCGATAAAATCGCTCAAAAACGTGGGGTAAATCTGCCTCAGAAAACCCGACTCCAGAATCAATAAGATTTATTTCCAGAATTGGATAAGCCCCATCATTATCCTTTATTGATAAGATTTTCGCTTCAACGTAAATACTTGTAGAAGGAGAACTGTATTTAATACTGTTGTCTAGCAAGTTGAGAAAAACCTGGTAAATACGGGCTTTATCTGCCTTAATCCAAAGATTTTCTGGGCCAGAATAAGCCAAAGACAAATGTTGGCGCCCTGCCAAGGGTTCTAGTGTTTCCCAAACAGATGCAATTAGCGATCGCAATTCTACAGGTTTGGCTTGCAATTGCATATTTGGGTTGGCTTCCATTTGAGTAAGTTCTAACCAGCTTTGCACTAAGTTAATCAGCCGATCAACTTCTTGCATTAGGCGGTTAACCCAGCGATCTAAAGGTGGTTCCAAGCGGATTTGTAGCGTTTCTACAACCAACCGAATCGATGTTAGCGGCGTTCTGAGTTCGTGTGCTAGATCAGAAAAAGAGCGATCGCGTATTTGATTTATATCTAATAGGGGTTGACGATTTTCTAAAAAGACTCCCACTTGTCCATTGGGTAAAGGCAAGCTAGACGCCCGCAAGGCTAGAGATTTTATTGTTGCCATCTCTGCTGCATCATCACAAGATGGATGAAATATCCATTCTCGCGTCTGTGGTTTTTGCCGATCACGAGTTTGCTCAATTAAATGGTCAAGTTCGTAAGACCTTACCAACTCTAGTAACAAGCGCACCTGTTCTGGTTGCCAGCTTTGCAGATACAAAATTTTCTGCGCCTGCTGATTGCACCACAGCAGTTGATTTTCTTCATCCACCTGCAAATATCCCACTGGTGCAAAATCTAGTAGGTTTTGATAAGTTTGCAACGACTGCTGCAAATCTTGCCCCTGCTGTTTCACCATCGCTATTTCCTGCCGCAACGCAGGAATCAGCAGCAGTCCCATTTTGTCAGAATGCGAGGTTAACGGTCGGAGTAAGCGCCCCAGGTAGCGGTTAAGTTGGACCTGTTGCCAAACCCAAAACCCAATGCCTACCGCTAAACCCAGAAAAAATCCCAATAAAAGCATTTGAGTTGTTAGTTTCTTGGTGACTACTAAAAACTAACAACTATCCAAACTAATTATCCAAACCTATAACCAAAACCTCGTACAGTCACAATATATTCGGGATGACTGGGGTCTTGCTCTAATTTTTCGCGCAACCACCGAATGTGAACGTCTACGGTTTTACTATCGCCGACGAAATCTGGCCCCCAAACCTGGTCGAGTAATTGTTCCCGTGACCATACCCTACGGGCATAACTCATAAACAGTTCCAGCAGGCGAAACTCTTTGGGAGAAAGATTCACCTCTTGACCACGAACCAGCACGCGACATTCTTGGGGATTCAAGGTGACATCCTTGAATTTTAATACTGGTAGTTGTGGTAAATTACTTAGACGTTGGCGGCGGAGTAAAGCGCGACAACGAGCCACTAACTCGCGCATACTAAAGGGTTTGGTCAGGTAATCATCTGCTCCCACCTCTAACCCCAGAACACGGTCAGTTTCACTACCCTTAGCACTAAGCATTAAAATAGGTACTGGGTTTCCTTGATGACGTAGCAAACGGCAAATATCTAGCCCATTGATTTGAGGCAGCATCAAATCAAGAATGATCAGATCAAAGGGAAGTTCCCCTGAGTTGGTTTCAAAACTTTTGAGATACTCTATAGCAGACCGCCCATCGGGGGCAGTTATCACCCGATAACCTTCCTCTTCCAGGGCTACAGCTAGCATTTCTTGGATTAATTCTTCATCTTCTACTACTAGAATACGGCTAGTTTGTCCAATATCCGTTGTGGCAGAATATTTAGTCGATTCACTGGTATACATTGATATCACAAAAGTCTGGGACTGTGCTTGTATCAATTAAAATGATTTAATCTATTATGTCGCCTTAGTGCAACCGTGCTTCTACTAGAGTTTATTCTTTTAGATTTTCTTTACAAAAAGTAAGATATACCACAGCACCCTTTTAAATCATAATCACTGTGGCTGCAAGCTTCTAATAGCTTTTAATTAAGGACTTTGGTTGTCTTGACAAGAGCAGATTAGGTTAGGTATATTTATTATAGTACAAAAATACTATATCTCTTGGTGAAAGCTTATAGTGCTTCTCGTTTGTATGGAATACACTCCAACCTCTCTACTTAAAGGAGAGAAGCTTTGAATCTTACTCCCCTTTCCGATAAGGGAAGGGGCGGTTCTTGTTAGGTTTCTATTAGACTCAACTGAGAAACGCTATATACCTGAAAAACAGAAAGACACACGCGTGGAAAATTTCTACCCCACCTAAGTGTCAGAGGTTGGTTATTTCAGTATTTCCACTGGGTTAAAAATGTTTATTCAAAGGCTACCCTGATGTCTGCATAGGGTAGTCCTTGGTATGGCTTGCTACCCCATAAATCATTGCTATTGAAGGGAGTTGGAAAATGACTACAGTTGGAGTCAAGGACAGCAAACAACTACTAATGCAAGCATTTCAACAAATTATTATTCAAAGAAAAAAGCTGGAATCTAAAATAGCAACTAAACAAGAGGAAGCAGATAAGGCAAAAAGTCAAGAAATTTTGCAAGCAGCTTCTGCATATACAGTTGATAGTATTGTCAAAGGTTTAGCTGATTTACAATTGGAGTTTGGTAGTATTCTCAACGCATTATCTGAAAAACTAGCTCAGGAAAACTCTAAGTTAGATGAATTAAACCGAGCTATAGAAATTGAAGCTCAACGCCTACAGGAGCTTCAACAAATCAGAGTTGTAGCGGATACTCTAGACATTTTAAGTCAAGAACACCAAGAAAAATTAAAAACCCTAGAACAAGATACTATCAGTAAAAGGGAAGCATTAGAAAAAGAAATTACAATCAGGCGCAAAGAATGGCAAAAAGAACAAGCACAGTATGAAGAAAAACTTCAAGCATATAACGATTTATTAGCTAAAGAGCGCCAGGAAGAAGAAGAAGAATCTCAGTATAAGTTAGAAAATACTCGTAAACTCAATACAGATAGCTACGAAGCGATAAAACGCCAACAACAAAGGGAAATACAAGAAAATTCTCAAAATAAAGAGAAAGATTGGGCAGAACGAGAAAAGATATTCACTGAACGCCAACCACTCTTTGGAGACTATCAACAAAAAGTAGCTACATTTCCTAACGAACTGGAAGAAGCCGTTAAGAAAGCTAGAGAGGAAGCCATTAAAGAAGTAAGCCAAAAAGCTAAAATTGAAGCTGATTTATTTGAAAAAGAATGGGAATCTAACAAACAGAGTTATGAACAAAAAATTCGATCTTTGGAAGAAACAATTAAGAAACAGTCTGAGCAAATAGAAGGTATTTCTGCTCAATTGCAAACGGCATTAAAACAAGCACAAGACTTAGCTATGAGGGCTTTTGGTAATTCTAATTCTAAATAGTTATAAGTCAGTAGTGTAGCATATTAATCATTTTTAATTCCTGAAGAGGAGGTTTATTGTGGTGCTAAAAAAACCGACTGATAAGAATACTAAAGTAGAAATTCTTCAGGCGTATGAGGAGTTAACTAAAGAAAAAGCAGCGCTGAAATCAGAGCTTGATCAAGTTGTCAAAAACCAGTCTGGAACTAAAGAACAGCCTAAATTAGAGCAAAAAACAGCTATGAATCAGCTTTCTAGTGTCCAACAAAAGATGAACAATACAATTGAAAGTTTGGGGAAGATTCAATTAGGTTTTGGCAGTGCTACTAATGAATTATCCGAACAGCTAACTATAAAAGCCTCTAAATTAGAAGAAATCAGGCGAACTTTAGAAGAGGAAATCCAACAATTAGCACGCTTGCACCATTTGGAAATTTCTGATGAGATATTGGATATTCTCATCCAAGCTTATGAAGATAATACTAAAGCTTATCAGGAAGAATATAGCCAGCGTTCTGAAGTGTTATTCCAACAAATACTAGAGCAAAGAAATACTTGGGTAAAAGAACAAGATGAACAGCAACGGGCGATAAAAGAACAGAATGAAAACTCGAATAAAACTCGACAACGCGATGCGTCAGAGTATAAATATAATTTAGAACTCCAGCGACAACTAGGAAGTGACGAATACGAACAAGAGCAGAAAGCACAATATAAGCAACTGGAGGAATTACTACAAGTAACAGAAAAACAGTGGGCTGAACGGGAGAAAGCAATTTCTGAGAGAGAGAAACAATTTGAAGAATTAAAAGCCAAGGTAGAGGCTTTTCCGAAAGACAAAGAAGCAGCTATAAAAAAAGCTACAGAAGAAGGCAAAGGTATCGCCCACTACCAAGCTAAAGTAAAATCAGATTTATATTCTAAGGAAGTAGAAGGGCAAAAGCGTTTCTATGAACAAAGACTGCAATCTCTAGAACAAACTATTACTAATCAAGAGACTCGGATTCAAAATCTTTCTAAACAACTTGAATCTGCTCTCAAACAAGTTCAGGATTTGGCAGTTAAAGCTATTGAAGGTACTTCAAATGTTAATTCCTATCAGGCAATCAAAGAAATAGCTTTAGAACAAGCGAAAACTCAAGCGAAAAACAAATAAGCTGATTTCTTTTTGATGAGAATTGTAGAGACTTAATTTAATTTAAGTCTCTACAAGGAACTATAACAGTTCTAAATGATTTATGAAATTCTCTGTTTATTTTCTTCTCTTCTCTACAAGACACTTCGCGTTGGCGACGGACACTCTCCTCAAAAGGGAAACCCTGCACAGAAGTGTCTTCCTTTTGGCGGTAGCCTGCGGCAAGCCGCTGCGCGTCTACGATAGTTTTGACAGCTCAAATAGGATTGCTATATAACGCTTTTTATTCGGTTTTACTTGGTTTTTTGATGTCTGGAGGAGGTTGTGGTTTCTTCTTCTTTATTCCGGTAGCCTGTGTTAGCTTAAATGCTTGGTTGGAATTTGGTTCTTGAGTAGACATAAGACTAAATTTTTAAATCTACGACAATATTATCTACAGCACAGGTATTGGAGATTACAGAAATATATCACCGAAAATTTGAGTTTAACTAAAAAAAGTTAGTAGATAATGTTACCCCTGTAGGAACCTTCAATTTTAACGGGATAAATACAAATCTTAATATATGAGTCAGCGATCGCTTGGTGGCTGGATAAAATAGGCAATGTAAGATGATATCCGGGAATACTGACCATACGGCTTAATCCTTAACACCTAAGTATTTAGGTTTATCATTAGGAAACACAATGGAAACTCGTCTATGTGGTGAGGATGCTATCAATCACAAATACGTTCTTGAGGATCATTTTCATCCTCCGTACCCTTCACTGTTTAGCTAAAACAAATAGCCGGACTGGTTAAAAAAGCCACCACTGGACTCGATACTCCGAGTCAGTGTGTGGATGTCACCAAATACACAGAAAATGTCAAGCAAAAGTAGAAAAACCTAGATTGGGTGGAATATCCTGAATCCGCCCAGGGCCGATCGCTCGTAATGCTTCTTTAAGTAAAATATCCCCAGTATACAAGGCACGTCCGACAATCACACCAGTTACACCTTGAGGTTCTAACGCCAATAAACTCAACAAATTGGTGACAGAACTTACCCCGCCAGAAGCAATTATCGGGATGGAAATTGCTGCTGCAAGTTCTTGCAAAGCTTCAAAATTGGGGCCTGTGAGTGTACCATCTCGGTGGATATCTGTGTAAATGATGGCGGCTGCGCCCAATTCTTGCATTTGTACAGCCAGTTGGGTTGCTAAAACTTCCGAGGTTTCTAACCAACCGTGAGTTGCTACTCGCCCGTTACGCGCATCAATGCCAATAATAATCTGTCCAGGAAACTCTTCACAGAGTTGTTGCACTAGCTGAGGTTGTTCTACAGCGATGGTTCCGAGAATTGCCCACTGTACGCCTAAATTGAATAATTGTTGCACGCTGGTGCGATCGCGCAATCCTCCACCAATTTCAATGGGTACTGACACCGCATGAGCGATCGCTTCTATTGCCCCCAGGTTTACTACTTTACCTGCCTTAGCACCATCTAAATCAACTATGTGTAATCTAGTAGCACCCTGCTCTACCCACTGTTTGGCAACATCAGCAGGATTTTCGCTAAAAACTTGTGAGCGATCGTAATCTCCCTGATACAGTCGCACACACCGACCTTCTAGTAAATCAATCGCTGGAATTACATCCATTTACTTGTTCCTCATAACTCAATGCAATCAAACCGCTGGCTATAGCTGAACTTACTATTTTTCATTTTTCATTTTTAATTGCCTTACAGCTTGTCCAAAACCCACCACAAGCAAGATGTTAGAAAGGGTCAAAAATACTTCTGCACCGCCGTGTAACCAATCTACATTGGCCAAAGACTTGCCATAATGCAATACAGCATAAATCCCCACCGGGATGGTGACGCCAACAAATACGAGAGTGCCGTAAAATCCATATAGCGCCAAACGCGGCATTTGCTGACTGCGGCTGATAAACCACAAGAAACCCAAGTAGGGAAACAGTGAAAGCGCAAATAGGGTTTCTTTAGAAATCATTGCTCTGATTTGATAGGTTTTGGTTCAACAGTGTCAGGAGATTTGGTAGAACGCCAAATCAAAAACGCCGCTGCCCAAAGCGTAAAATTACCAACTAATGTCATGGTAGCTTGCAGCGTTACCAGCCATTCTAAAGATTCGGCGTTGTCAAAATAATGCCAGGTACAGGCACACATGGCGCTGACTAAAGCTGGTAACATTGCAAGGGACAAGCCCCACCAATTGCGATTACCAGTGAGTTCGCCATAAGTCCAAATTAACCAAATGGCGACAATCCACTCAATAACGCTAGAAATATGAATAATCCAGGTGGGAATCGATAGAGTGTGCATAAGAAAGTTAAGAGTTAGGAGTAGAGAGGCGATTAATCGCGTCTGTACAGGAGTTAGAAGACGCGATTAATCGCCTCTGTACAGGAGTCAAGAATTTTCTTGTTTTTCCATAACTTGATCTTCCCACAAGAAAATTCATCTTTCGTTGGCAGGATGGTAGACATCCCATCAACTCTTTAGAAAAAAGCTGATAATCTAAAATCCAAAATTTAAAATTCAAAATGGTCAAGATGCGGGCGTTATTGTCTGGATATTACGGTAAAGGTAATGGTGGTGACGAAGCTTTGTTGGCAACGCTTTTGCAAATGTTACCACCAGATGTTACGCCTGTGGTGCTTTCGGGGAATCCAGAGGAAACGCGCGATCGCTACAATGTAGAAACCTACAATCGCATGGCTCCCTTACTTGTACTGCAAGCTTTACGCTCTTGCGATGCCTTGATTTGGGGCGGCGGCAGTCTCATTCAGGATGTTACCAGTACCATCAGCCCATTTTATTATGGGGGACTGATGGCATTGGCGCAGAAAATGGGTTTGAAAACTGTTGCTTGGGCGCAGGGTATTGGGCCGTTAGTGCGTCCGCAAACTAACTGGTTAGCACGGCAAACCTTTGCTAATTGTACCAAAGTTAGTGTCCGCGATCGCGCCAGTGCTGCTTTATTATCTGATTGGCAAATTCCTTGTATTATAGCTCCTGACCCAGTTTGGGCGTTAGAATCTAAACCAGTTCCAGGACTTTGGGATTTACCTGCGCCAAGAGTTGCTCTAACGTTGCGATCACATCCCCAACTGACTCAAACACGCCTAGCAAACTTGACTCGGGCTTTGGTGGATTTTCAAAAAGCCACGCAGGCTTTTATTTTACTACTGCCGTTTCAAAGAAGTGAAGATTTAAGTATTGCCGAAGCTATTCAACCTCAACTTAAAGATGTCAGCAAAATTTTGTGTCTGGAAGATCCGCAACTTTTGAAAGGTGTGTTTCGCGGTGTCGAGATGGCAATTGGGATGCGCCTACACAGCTTGATTATGGCTGCGGCTGTTGGTTGTCGCTGCTTTGCTCTCAGTTATGACCCTAAGGTGAATCGTCTAATGGAAGACTTGGAAATGCCTGGGTGGGATTTAGCGAGTTTACCCGAAGATCCCAATTTGATTAGTCTGACTTGGATGGAGCATTACGCTAATGGTGATCCGTTATCACCTGAGCAAATACAATCTTTGGTAGATAGAGCGTTAATGCATCGTGAGTTATTAAGCCAAGCTTTATTTAATAATTAAGACTAAAAAAAATATAAAACTTCGTTTAAGTAAGTAAGCGCAAATAATTAGAAAATGGTGTAGCGTAACGCACCGAAAACCTTAAATGGTGCCCTGTGGAAGCCGTAACACACCCTACAGCTTCTCAACGAGAGGCTGCGCCAACGCGACGCGCAAGAGACAAAGACGCTCTTGCTAGCTTGCTTCTCCGTAGGAGTACGGAAGGTACCCGACCTGGAAGCAAGTGGCATGGAAAGAGGCGTCTTGTTGGTAATCTTATGGCAGGAAGGGAGTAATTGTCAAGATTTTGTGAAGTTATTATGAAATTACTAGGAAGTAATTGTCCAAATTTTACAAAGTGATTATAGAATTACTTAAGTATCTGTTAGAAAAATTAACTTTAGCGATATTATTTCCGAAATATAGAAATAATTATTGAGATTATTTAGATGATCAGCTTTGGCTTTTGGAACCTAATTATAGTAATTGTAGTTGCTTTAGTTCTCAAAAATAATTGGCGATTAGATGGTGAAAAGGCAGCCTGGAAAAATTCTTTATTATTAAAATCTTCTGTAAGCCAACGGTTGATACAATTTTTTCGTCAACCAATTGTTAACTTACTCGTCCAAGCATCTGTTGTATTAGTCGTTACAAGATTTCTCTGTTATACAGGTTGGCTAATTTATTTCCTAAACCAACCACATCCACCTTTATGGGATTTTCAGTGGTATTATGTGGCGAGTAAATTGGCTCATCAGCATTTGAGTCCCTTTAATGTCGAGATTTTTAACCAAACTTTCTGCACCATAACTAAGGTGTGTGGATCTCTTCCACCGTTTGTCTATCCACCTAATATTATTCCTCTGGTCTGGTTTCTCGGTTATTTTTCGATAAATACTGCATTTAAAATCTCGATTGTGATGCATATATTAGCAATCGGTTTGGCCTTATGGGGAGCGAATATCCTCTTGGAGTCGAAGTCGCCAGCTTTGAGAACTATTTGCACAATCTCGGTTGCCTTGATTTATGGCTTAGTTCGCGATTTTCAAGTTGGTAATATTGCCATTTTTATTGCAGTTCTGATTTTATGGATGTTTATCTTGGCTAGAAAACATCAGGATATTTTAGCAGGAATTTGCCTGGGGCTTGCTCTTTGCAAACCAACATTAGCTGCATTATTCATTCTGTATTTTCTACTTAAAAGAAGATTTTCTTTAGTTTTTGTATCTGTTGTCACAGTCACTTGCTTAGTATTTTTAGGTCTAGCCTTAACGGGCAATTCTTTGACACAATTCCTGTCGGATGCAGCTCGGGGATTTTCACTCTGGCAAAATGACCCATCAGTTAGCCCTTATATTTCGATCAGTCGCCTCGATTTAATGGTTGTGGGTCCAAGATTATTCCCTAATAACCCATTCTTTGCCAAGCTTTTGTCAAATATAATTGTTCTAATCCTCCTTGGTTTGGCAGGTTGGTATTGGTATCTACAACAATCTTTCACAGCCTGGTCAAAAAAAATCTACTTAGCAGAAATGGTAATAGTTTCTTGCTTGAGTATTGGCATCAACTATTCACAGGAAACTAGTTCTGTGATGTTAATACCTGCTGTAGTTTTTTTGCTAAATGATTTGCTGTATCAGATCGGGCATTGTACATTCTCTAAGAGAAGAATGTCTCTTTGGTTAGCAGGGGTTTGCTGTCTAGCAGTGCAAACAGCAGTTATTCATGGCTGGCTCATCGGCTCTTTAGCAAAGCGCTGGAACGTGAAAGCTGGAGAATTGCCATACATTATGAAGGTAACTATCTTCGCCCTACCGAGTTATGCCATTTTAGGAATCACCCTAAGTATTTTACTATTAGCAATTAGTTCTCTTCGTCAAAAACAGGTTTTGAAATTTGAACCTTTGAATCGGGTGTCAATTTAACATGAGTTCGACGGGTTATATAGTGCAATACAGTTCAGTTAAGCACTTATTTTATCTTTGTGTCCTTTGCATTCTTTGCGGTTCGTTCAAAAAATTGACTTTGACAAAGAGTTTTAGCCTTAACTGAACCGTATTGTAGTTTACATGACTTTGAAGCTTAACTGAACCGTATTGAGGTAAAGGTTTGAACGTTAGTTCAACGCGGGGAGAGGTTCGTCGAACTCACGTAAATTTAAAACACCAGGAATCATCTTGATGCTACAATTTAAAATCAATTTTGCTTTTAAGCGCTGACAATTCCTGACCACTGAACTTTTTTCTCTTTCTCCCGGCGGTAAGAAAAGAAATGTTCTGGAGTTTGAAAAGTACAATAAGGTGCGATCGCAATTTGTTCTGCACTAATCCCCAAATTTTCCAGTTGTAAGGTATTCACTCGCCGCACATCCAGCCTTACCTTTCCAGGATTGGGATCTTCCAGCAAGGGTGAATTGGGTAGCTCATGTAATGCAGTTAGAATTTTTTGTTGATCATCATGTGGTATTATACTAGCCCCAATTTCGGCAGCCACTTCGATAGAGACTTGGTAAACCTCACCAGCGATCGCCGGGCCCATCGCAATTCTTAAATCATCGAGTTTGCTGCCTTGAGATTGGAGTCGAGCGATCGCTAAGGGCACAATTTTTTTGGCAGTCCCCCGCCAGCCTGCGTGTAATGCTGCCACCCGTCCAGTTACCACATCCCCAATCAGTACGGGTGTACAATCTGCACTAGCTACCCAGACTGCTTGTAGAGGCTGCTCACTAATTAAACCATCCGCCGATGCTAAATCCTCCCCAACAGTGCTTAAGAAGCTCTCAACTTCTTGGGGAGTAAGAACAGTATTGCCATGAACCTGCTTTAAGCGATAGACTGATGCCGCTGGTTGCAATACTTCTGTGATAACTTGTGGCGATCGCGGCCAAAACTGCTGGGTAAAGAAGCCGTGATGCCAATATTCCAGAATACTACAAGTTAAATAGGGCAGTCCTTCCCAATTGCGCCAGTACCAAGTGTGCATCTTCAACCAAACCTAAACAGAAATCACTCATCAGCCAATCAATGTTAACTTGAACAACCGAATTTGGCTTAACTGCTGTGGAATTTAATCTGCAAAACTTGGAAGCAGCCTTGAAAGCAGGGCGTAAGTATACATATTTACCATTTTCTCTTCACTTTTTTGAAAGCGTCTCCTCAACTAACCAAACCCTCTGGAACTTGCTCAACCAAGGGGCTATTTCAGGAACAGTAGTAATTGCAACTGTGCAATCTGCTGGGCGGGGACAATGGGGACGCCAGTGGATTTCTCCTGTTGGGGGATTATATGTTTCGGTAGCAATTTCTTTCGACCACAAAATAGAGGCTACTGACAGCTACCAGCTAACTTTTGCTAGTGCTTGGGGAATTGCGTCTCAATTACGCCAATGTGGTGTAGATGTTGGGATAAAATGGCCCAATGATTTAGTTTTAAATGGTCGCAAACTAGGCGGCATTTTGACAGAAACCAAAGTAAACAAAGGACACATCACCCAAGCAGTAATTGGCGTTGGTATTAACTGGACAAACCCAGTACCGGAAACTGGAATCAATCTGGAATCATGGCAAGGTTCCCAAGATTTCAGACCAATTTCTTGTCTGGAAATGCTAACCTCTACAGTCTTACTGGGAATAGAATCCGGTATGGAGTGCCTTTGTCAAGAAGGAGTAAGCATACTCTTGTCTCGCTATTTAGATTTGCTTACAAATATGGGTGATAAAGTGCACGTCAATAATCTTTCAGGTACTGTAGTTGGGGTGACTCCTCAAGGAAATTTACGAGTTGATTTAGAAACAGATGATACAAAGGAACTAATTACACCGGAAATTTATATTCAACCCGGTACAATCAGTTTGGGATACCAAAAATCTTCCGTTTAAATTTGAGGTTTGTTCAAAATTTCGCTCTTTGGGCAAGACAAACCACTAGCATCATCTCTTTAGGCTAATTACACACAACTGAGAGAACAAATGACGCAGCGCAATAATTCTGCCCATCATCGTTTGCATTACTTATGGCAGCAAGGTCTAACGAAAAAACGTTTTGCCTCAACGCTACCAGCTCAGAGCCTTTGTTGGCTGAGTAGCGTCAGCCTCCTCAGCGGCGGCTTCGTGTTTGCCCAAACGGAAACACAAGTAGACAATATCGTTCCCACTGTTGAAAGTTCCCAACCAACAGCAGTTACAAATCCAGTAAAAAAACAGGCTGTAGCACCGGAAGCTGCTCAAGCGCAACCGGAATTTTCCCAACGACGAGCCAGACTCAGCCAGAGATTACATAAGCCAAAGGTTGCTCAATCAAAAGAGCCAGTTAGGCAATCTACACCCAAAATCGAAGCTGCCCAAGCTGTTGTGATTATCAGACAGTCAAAACCCAAGGTAGAAACCTCCCAGGTTATTCCTGCAAGGGTGAGACTGGAAAAACCCAATACCCCTGCCCGTTCTTTACCTGAAAAATTAAGAGAAGTTGCTCAACCAGCAAATAACTTGAACAGCACTGTCAGTGCAACGCCGGAGAAAACCAAGGATTATAATAACGCCTATATTGATCCTAATAGTTATGACAGTGGTGCCACAGGTATTTATCAAGCACCAAATTCCGTAATCCTCACAGAACGCGCCAGTGGTTGTCGAGCCATTTTGCCGTCAGGGCAAAGTGTATTAGGCGGCGTTTGTGCCAAAATACCCCAGAGGAGTGTAGCTGATTCTAATGGTAAACCAGCACCGAATTGGCTCAGAAGAAGTCAAAATGCCCAATTACCAGTAGTTCCACCCGTGCGACAGATTGCAACTACCGGCAACACCAGTAGATGGCGTGCTGCTCAAAGTGGTTCTGGCGGTGTCACCAAGAGCGCATTTCATCCTAATCGGTTTATCCCGACTCCCAGCGAGTTCAGCCCCACAACAGTCAGTGCAACTCCCATCGCACCGAGTGGCGGGACTTTACCTCCACCAATGGCAGATGGCAACATTGCACCCCGCCCCAGCACTGTAGCTTACGACTTCTCGCTGGCATCAGTATTACCGCAAATCCCCTACACTGGGGTAGTCGCTTATAGTGGTACGGGAATGATGTATCCATTGTCTATTCCCGCTCCCATTACTTCTTTGTTTGGTTGGCGAGTTCATCCAATCACAGGTAATCAACGCTTCCATGCTGGTACAGACTTGGGTGCGCCGATGGGAACACCAGTTTTGGCAGCAGCTGCTGGTCAAGTGGAAACTGCTAACTGGGTGGGTGGTTATGGTTTAACCGTTATCCTGAATCACAAATCCGCTGAACAAACTCTCTATGGTCACATGTCAGAGATCCTTGTTCAACCTGGTCAGTGGGTACAACCTGGAACTGTCATAGGGCGAGTTGGCAGCACTGGGGCCTCCACAGGCCCTCACCTGCACTTTGAAATTCGCCACCTAACACAAGATGGGTGGGTTGCGACTGACCCAGGCGTGCAATTACAGTCCGCCCTCAGCCAGTTAGTCCGAGGTTTGCAAACCGCCCAGGTAAGCCAACAACCAGGCAGCTAGATTGGAAATTTTGGATTCTGGATTAATTTAAAATCCAAAATCCAAAATCCAAAATTCAGAGATACCCGTGTTCTGCTAAGAATGCGGGTGTAATGCCATCTATACTAGTTTCATCAGGGGCTGTGGTGTGTGGGTTGCCAGAGGAAAGAAATTTTTCCACGTATTTGCCGAGAATATCCCCTTCTAGATTCACCAAACTGTCAGGAACCAAATAGCGAAGATTTGTCTCGGCATAGGTGAGGGGAATTACTGCCACCTTGAATTGGCAGAGTTCTGGCTCATATGAGGCTACTGTGAGGCTGATGCCATTGACAGTAATGCTACCTTTAGGGACAATGTACCGGGCGATCGCTTGGGATGCAATAAAGGTCATTTCCCAAGAACTAGCCGTTTGTTCTGCCACTAGCAATCGACCTATGCCGTCTACATGACCCATCACAAAATGACCGCCAACTTTGCTGCCTACCTTTAGCGACGCTTCTAAATTGACATATTTCTGTTGCGTTTGCTTACCTCCTAACGTCGTGCGACGTAGCGTTTCCGGTGAAGCCGTGGCGATAAACCCGTCGTTTAAAACTTTTTCTACTGTCAGGCAAACGCCATCTACTGCAACACTGTCACCATAAGCCAAATCTTGCATAATTACTTCACCCGGCTGGCTTACACAAGTAATTTGCCAAGAATCACCCCCTAAGGGTTCCATCGTTCCTAATGCCTGGATTAATCCTGTAAACACGGCTTTTTTGTCAAACTAACTCTATTTATTGCCTAATTGTGCCTGAAGTCAATTGGTAATTGTCACAGAAATCTAAAATATCCAAGTATATTTTCTGACTTTTTTTCATCTAGGAATATTAACACATTAGCATCCTTCACGAGGCATACTTGGGTAAGAAGGTTATTGTCTAAGAAGACCAATTTGACTTACTCTGGTTTTCACCACAAGTTCGGAGTTTAATAGAAGCAATTATAGAGAACGAATGCTTATGTTTATTACTCTTGCCAACCTGCCCAATAATGGGTACTATTTGTTACACAGCATCCAAGGCTCTCAAAGGATTGTAGAGGCTTAGCCAATGATTGAAATGAAAGTCGCTGGCATAGCATTAGATGCCATAACCCGCAGCCCGATCGTCCTTTTGAAAGATTCTTCAGATCGGCGGGCTTTGCCAATTTACATCGGTCAGGAACAGGCTAGGGCAATTATGGGTGCATTGGAGAATCAGAAGCCTCCCAGACCCTTAACCCACGACTTGATTGTGAATCTTCTAGAGACCTGGAACATGACTCTAGAAAAGGTGATTATTCATTCCCTGCAAAAGGACACATTTTATGCGGCTTTAATTGTTCAGCAAGGCGATGTTAAAAAAGAAATTGACGCGCGTCCTAGCGATGCGATCGCTATTGCCCTCCGTACAAATACCCCTATATGGGTAATGGAAGAAGTTATTGCCGATGCTTCTATCCCTGTTGATCGCGATGCAGATGAAGCCGAACAGCAAGCCTTCCGTGAATTTATTTCCAATCTCCGTCCTGAAGATTTGATCAAGCGCTTTGGTAATGGCGACAGCTAGGCCAATTTTAGATTTTGAATTTTTGATTTTAGATTGAAGGAAAAATCTGAAATCTAAAATCTAAAATCTAAAATTGAATGGCTCCTAACTTTGTTAAAGATGCAATACCGACGTTTTGGGAAAACGAATCTGCGCCTATCGGTTTTTTCTCTGGGAACAATGCGCTACCTGGCTTCTTTTGAAAATGCTCACCAGACTATTGAACAAGCCTTAGCGCTAGGAATTAATCATTTAGAAACCGCCAAAGGTTACGGCAAAAGTGAGGAGTTTCTTGGTAGGACGCTAAAAGCTGGGTTGTCAGTACCCCGAACGAGGCTTCACGTCACTACCAAAATCCCAGCCACAGCAGATGCTGACTCCATGCGTCGGTACATCGATGAATCCCTAGAACGATTACAGCTAGATTATTTAGATTGCTTAGGTGTTCATGGCTTGAACACTTGGCAACATTTGGAGTGGGTACTAGCCAAAAATGGCTGTATGCAAGCCGTAGAGGAAGCTGTAGCTGATGGCCGAGTCCGACACGTTGGTTTTTCCACCCACGGGCCATTAGAGCTAATTCAGGCAGCAATCAATACAGATTTTTTTGAATTTGTCTATCTGCATTATTACTATTTTTTCCAACGGCACGCACCAGCGATTCAGCTAGCTGCGGAAAAGGACATGGGCATTTTTATAATTTCCCCTGCTGACAAGGGAGGACGCCTCTATACGCCACCCCAAACCCTAACAGACCTGTGTCAGCCGTATTCACCCTTAGAGCTAAGTTATCGTTTTTTACTTGCAGATAGCCGTATTACTACTTTAAGTATCGGGCCAGCAAACCCAGATGAATTAAGGCAACCTTTGCAAATAGCTGACTATGATAAAGAGTTAACATCAGCAGAAATTTCTGCTTTCCAGGAATTAGAAAATCACCAAAAAGTTGCTTTGCAAACTGATAAGTGTAGCCAGTGTTATGCTTGTTTACCCTGTCCAGAAAATATCAATATTCCAGAGGTGTTGCGGTTACGTAATCTTGCAGTAGCATACGACATGAAAGATTATGGACAATATCGTTACGGAATGTTTGAAAATGCTGGTCACTGGTTCCCTGGAATGAAAGCCAACCGCTGTACAGAATGCGGTGACTGTTTGCCCCGGTGTCCAGAAAAGTTAGATATTCCAGCTTTATTGGAAGATGCTCACCAAAAATTAAGTGGGAAAGCAGGTAGGAGATTATGGGATTGACACTCTTCTGATTTCTATAGCGATTCTTAATTGGATGGAATACAGACCTAACCCCCAACTTCAACCATACAAGCGTTGGAGAGTAAGATTTTAAAGCCTCTCTCTTTTTATGTTTTGCGCCTATCACAGCATCACAGCCGATAAAAATGTAAAATTAATAAAGATTAAAAGAGTTAGGAAGATCCGCTGCACCTGGGGTATCTCGTCCAAAAAAAGATGAAAATTAAAAAAAAAGAAATGTCCTGCGCCAATCACTGACGGTTTTCCGCTACAGTGGACGGGCTGTAAGCTTAGTATGGACTACTAGCCGATCGCTTACTATTCTTCTGGCAAGTTTAACAATAGTTGCTGGTCTTTTACCGGCGGCGATATCCTACATCAGCAAGTTAATTGTTGATGCAGTGGTATTTGCCTCTCAAGTTAATTCACACAATGGTTTTGTCAATATTTATCCCTCGCTATTTTATGTAGGATTAGAAGCGATCGCTATAATTTTACTAGCAGGCAGTCAGCGGGGACTCACCATTTGTCAGTCGTTATTGCGGGCGCTAATGGGTCAGCGGGTGAAT
The DNA here is from genome assembly GCF_036919595.1 of Nostoc sp. GTDB lineage: Bacteria > Cyanobacteriota > Cyanobacteriia > Cyanobacteriales > Nostocaceae > Nostoc. Next base: position 35,387 of record NZ_JBALCO010000064.1, read on the forward strand.
GTACTCATCTTAGAAAAGGCGCTGACACTGGATCTTAGGCAGTTTGAAGACTCAGAATTTTATGACAAATTGACCAATGCCCGACGAGAAGCATCAGTTCGTCCCCTTTCCCTAGTAAGCCGCACTTTTGGGTTGGTGCAAAATGCCCTTTCCCTAATCACCTACGGTATTTTGCTAATAAATTTCTCAGTTTGGGCAGTGCTGGTACTGATTTTGGCAGCTATGCCTGTATTTATTGCGGAAACTAAATTTGCTGGGGAAGCCTTTCGCTTGTTTAGTTGGCGTGCGTCAGAAACTCGTGAACAGCATTACTTAGAAAATCTGCTAGCAAGAGAAGATTTTGTCACAGAAGTCAAACTCTACCAGCTGGGAGAGATGTTGCTAGGACGTTACCGCAACCTATTTGATCAACTCTATGGCGAAGACCGCGATTTGACTCTGCGGCGAGGACTGTGGGGGTATCTCCTGGGTTTAGTCAGTACTGGTGCTTTTTACCTAGCTTATGCTTGGATTGTGCTGGAAACAGTGCTAGGTAAGATTTCCTTGGGAGATATGACAATGTATCTCACCGTTTTTCGCCAAGGACAGTCTACTTTTTCCAATGCCCTCACTTCTATTGGAGGGATGTATGAAGACAATCTATATCTATCAAATCTCTACGATTTCCTCGAAGAGAAGGTACCACAAACTTGGGGTAAGGCAACCATTGGTTTAAATCCCCAAGATGGAATCCGTTTTGAGAACGTATCATTTACTTATCCGGGAAGTTCCAAACCAGCCTTGAGAAACATTTCGCTGCATTTGAAACCCAGAGAGAAACTGGCAATTGTAGGTGAAAACGGTTCTGGTAAAACTACCTTAATCAAACTACTTACCCGACTCTACACTCCAGACTCTGGGCGAATTTTCTTAGATGGCTTGGACTTGCAGGAATGGGATGTGGATGTGTTGCGGCGTCGCATTGGTGTGATTTTTCAGAATTTTGTCCGCTATCAATTCACTGTAGGTGAGAATATTGGCGTGGGCGATGTAGAACATCTCGAAAATAAAACCAACTGGCAAACTGCTGCCCAAAAAGGTATGGCCCAATCTTTTATTGACCAATTACCCCAAAGCTTCCAAACTCAGCTTGGTCGTTGGTTTAAGGAAGGACAGGAACTTTCTGGGGGACAGTGGCAGAAAATTGCCCTGTCTCGTGCTTTTATGCGATCGCAAGCAGATATCTTGGTGTTAGATGAACCAACATCAGCAATAGATGCCCAAGCTGAGTTTGAGATTTTCAATCATTTTCGCGCTATTACTCAAAATCAGATGGTACTTTTGATTTCCCATCGCTTCTCGACAGTACGGATGGCTGACAAAATCGTAGTCATAGAAAACGGTGAAGTTATAGAACAAGGAACTCACGAAGAATTGTTACAGCTAGGAGGACGTTACGCCAAATTGTTTTTGTTACAAGCAGCTGGTTATCAATAGGAAAGGAAGCTAACAGACTTTGTGAATTGAAATAGCGATCGCTCACTTTGTACAAAGCACATAACACTTCTATCTAACCACGTTAAACTGTTCGTTAAACATGGGTAAAATCTCTTTAGGGCCTATACGTTCCGTATCGTTAAACATTGCTACCCGATAGAACTATGCAAATAACACAACAGCGATACTATACACCAGAGGAATATTTAGAGCTAGAAGAAGCTGCTGAGTACAAAAGTGAATATATTGACGGGCAAATAATTCCTATGGCGGGTGGAACAGCAAATCACAATCGAATCTCCCTGAATCTAAGTGCTGCCTTAAATTTTGCATTTCGACAGCAAGATTACGAAGTTTTCATGAGTGATGTTCGTCTGTGGATACCTCAAAAGCATACCTATACCTATCCAGATGTGATGATTTTGGCAGGTGAACCGGAGTATTTCAACAACCGGAGGGATATAATTGTCAACCCACAGATCATTGTGGAAGTTTTATCAAAATCGACCAAAGGCTATGATCGCGAGGATAAATTTCAGGCTTACCGAACTATTTCCACTTTCCAAGAATATTTATTAATTGACCAAACTCGGATTTATGTAGATCAATTTTCCAAAACTGGGAAAAAACAATGGACGCTTCGTGAATATGATGAAGAAGATGAAGCGATCGCACTTGTAACCGTACCCTTTGAGATTTCCCTACAAGATTTATATAACAAGGTGAAGTTTGAGGTTGTTGAGTCGGAAGGGGAAAGTACTGATGTTGAGGGATTGGGGTAAGGGTGCGTAGGCGTAGCCCATCGTTCGCGTAGCGTCTCGCAGAGAAGATATCGCTTAATTTACCCCATTTGACAAAGGCGATCGCTTAATTGAATTGAGCTATGCGTAGCCTATATAAAGTACGTATTACCTCGGAGCATCAACTTGCTGTACAAACTTCACTCCTGACTTTCTCTTCACAGTTGAAGTTGAGTAATGGAAAGTGTGGTTATTACTTAAACTTTTTCTCTAATATAGAATCAAGTTTGACTTTTGACTAAGTAGAGTTACAATGTGGCATTGCCCATTGCTTCTAGCTAGGGGGCATTGTCTAACCCACTTTTAGATAACACAGCAATGATGGATTGGAAGAAACTCCTGACACCAAAAAGACTTGGTAAGACTAAACCAGAAGACCTCCAGTTTGATCGTACTCCCTTTCAAAGAGACTATGATCGCCTAGTGTTTTCTTCACCTTTTCGTCGTCTAAAAGATAAAACTCAGGTTTTTATCTTTGTCTACAAATGATTACATTCGCACTCGTCTCATTCATAGCCTTGAAGTGTCTTGCGTTGGTCGCTCTCTTGGCAGAATAGTCGGTGAGGCAATTGTAAAAAAATACGACTTTAATCAGGATGGGTTACGGGCTTCAGACTTTGGTGATATCGTATCTGCTGCTTGTCTGGCTCATGATATTGGGAATCCTCCCTTTGGTCATTCTGGAGAGGATGCTATTCGTACAGGATTTGAATCGTGGTACAACACTGTCAATCATGAGGGAAAGGAACTTCTCAGCAAGTCTCAAAAAGCTGACTTTGATTTATTTGAGGGTAATGCACAAGGCTTTCGTATTTTAACCAAGCTTGAAATGCCTCCTAGAAAAGGTGGAATGCAACTAACCTGCCCAACTTTAGCTGCTTTCACAAAGTACCCTAGAGAATCATTACTATCAGAATCTACCTTAAACGGTTACTCAGATAGAAGTGTTAAAAAATACGGTTTCTTTCAGGCAGAAAAAGATTTATTTGCTGAGGTAGCAGAGACAGTTGGGCTAATTCGCCCTATTGATAATGCAGCCTGGTGGTCTCGACACCCGCTTGCTTTTCTGGTTGAAGCAGCGGATGATATTTGTTACTCAATTGTTGATGTGGAAGACGGTCATCGTATGAAGTACATTCCATTTGAAAAAACTAAGGAATTACTCAACGAAGTTGCAAATATTGCAGATAAAAACATTCAAGAACATGGCGAAAACCCTACAGAAACAGTTAAGCGATTGCGGGCTTTCGCTATCAATAAACTCATCAATGAGGCAAGTAGTATTTTCCTGAAACACGAAGAAGATATACTTTCGGGAAAGTTTGATAAAGACTTGTTATCTCTAAGCACTTATGCAAACCATCTAGAAGAAATTGGAAAGCAAACCCGTGAGGCTGTTTTCCTACATCGTGATGTTGTTAGTATCCAGATTGCTGGGTATGAAGTTTTAGGGAAACTATTTGCTGAATTTGTTAATGCCGTTCTGCACAACAGTAAGAAAGGTAATTTGGTCTATCATATGCTTCCCAAAGAATACAATAATCCGAATTCGGACGAAGATACCTATAATAAAATTCTTAAAGTTACAGACTATATCTCTGGCATGACTGATTCTTACACTACCAGTTTATTCCAACAATTTAGCGGTATTTCCTTGGGATAAAGTGGCTGCGATCGCACCCTCCCCCACCAACTTCGATAAAATCACTATGGTGCTACTTAACCCTCCCTAAATCTGATCAAAAGCGATCGCTCCCTTTCCCAACCTTCCCTTCAATGTTCTGAACTACTCACGCCAGCAGGTAATTGGAATTGTGTTAAAGCTGCTGTGGAAAATGGGGTAGATGCGATTTACTTCGTTTAGATCGGTTTAACGCAAGAATGTAGGTACAAAATTTTACTAAGTCGGATATCTTTAAAATATTAGTTAAGGTGAAAATATATATTGGACATAAGCAAAAATCTTTTTTAGTGTGATGATTAGCCAATCATCCACCTCAAACATATGGTTGAAAATTGGCAAGCCAACAATCTGTACTTTTACAGTTATGCATAATATTTCCATACCCAATAATTGGAATACTGCCCTTTACCAAGACAAACACGCCTTCGTCTGGCAGTATGGCCAGGATTTACTAAAATTCCTCAACCCTAAACCAGGAGAATCCATTTTGGATCTTGGCTGTGGTACTGGACAACTCACAGAAAAAATTGCCCAAGCTGGGGCTGAAGTAATGGGAGTTGATCATGCAGCCACGATGATCGAGAAGGCAAGACAAAACTATCCCCATATCCGCTTTGATGTTGCTGATGCTAGGAACTTTCAAGTAGACAAGCCATTGGATGCTGTATTTTCCAACGCTGTACTACATTGGGTGAAAGAAGCAGATAGTGCGATCGCTTCCATACATCAATCCCTAAAACCCGGAGGGCGTTTTGTCGCAGAATTTGGTGGTAAGGGGAATATACAGGCGATCGTCAAAGCTTTGGAAAGCGCCTTAGAACCATTTAATATTTCTGCACAAACCCTAAATCCTTGGTATTTCCCTAGTATTGGTGAATACGCCACCTTACTAGAACAGCAAGGCTTTGATGTCATTCATGCCATGCTTTTTGCTCGTCCAACTCCTTTAGCAGAAGGAGAAGCAGGTATGGCAAACTGGATTGGGATGTTCGCCGGTAGTTTTTTAACAGGGCTTTCTAGTGAGCAACAAATACAAGTAATTCGCGTCGTTGAAGAATATCTTAAGCCAACACTATATCAACAAGGAACTTGGATAGCAGACTATCGAAGAATTCGCATCGTTGCCATTAAACTTTAAAATGTACGAATTTTTACTAATATCTTAATTATGAATTAGTTATGCATATACCTAAATTGTGCGATGCCTGCGGCGGGCTGCGCCAACGCCAGACATGGTTTTCATTACTACTAGCCATTAGCCTCACCACTTTATTAGTCCCGCCCTCACAAGCGCAAACCCCCACAATACCATCGCCTTCTAATGCGCCTCTAGAACTAGACTTATTAACCAAGCCCAAAGACCATGTAATCACAGCTAACACCATAAACCCAGAACGATTAACCGTTCCTAGCTTATGGTGGGCACAAGAAAACTTTGAGAGAAAGCTATTGGATAATTGGATAGCATATCCAGCTTCTGAAAAAGAACCTGCACGAGTAGACTTGATTGTGAATCAGCAAATTTGGAGCTTACTAGACACTATAGAGCGCTACGACTTCGTAAATCGCTTGGGTAGCACTGCAAGGAACTTTGGTTACAACGTCCGGGTATTTAATTATCAAAAAGAACCACTTGCAACCTACACTTGCAACTTTAGTATAAGTCCAGCTTTATGCACTATCCAAACGAGTATTAAGAACAAGATCGGGTTAGAGCGTTCACTCTAGTAATTTGAAAGTTTAGATTTTAGATTTTGGATTAAATTTCAATCAAAAATTGTCAATCCAAAATCTAAAATTGAATTGCCCAATTCCCAATTAAACCTTAATTTTGGCGAATAAAGACTGGTATTGTTTTATTGTTGATGAGTCTAAGAAGGGAAGCAAAAATTCGCTTTTATCAAAAACTTTGCGATTGCTCTCTAAAATACTCCATAATGCTTCTTGGATATCGGAAGCGGCAATATTTGTAGAAACTGGCGAATTACTTTTGGTCAGCACCGAAATTTGTTTAGCTGTGTCTGTTTGCCAACAAAAATTAATCCATTTATCTGAGAAAGTACTCTTAGTAGTAATACCTGCGGGACGTACCCACAAGTCTGCCCAAATTGCTGTTCCTGACTGGGGAATAACTGCACCAAGTTGCGGATAACGTCCCAAAACTGGCAATACATCGCTTGACCAACCAACCGCTAGCCAAGTGTCTCCCATAATTAGAGGTTCTAAGTAGTTATTGGAACTGTAGAACTTCACCTGTTGGTTTAATTTCTTTAATTCCTTTTCCAAGTCTGGTACTTGGTCAAGATTCTCTGTATTATAAGATTTTCCTAGCTTCTTTAAAACCAAACCAATAACTTCTCGTGGTTGATTAAGTAGGGAAATCTTCTGATGCACTCCATCTTGCCACAAATCACTCCAATCTTTAGGCGTCCATCCCAATTTTTGCAACTTGTCACGGTTATAAACAATCACCGTGCTACCCCACCGATAAGGCGCACCCCACACCTTCCCTTGAGTATTCAAGTAACCTTTATCGTTGCGCGTTACCAGTTCTTGCCACCTTTTATCTAAAGCAGACCACTGCTCTAGGTTTCCCTGTACATTTTGGAGTGGTTGAATCAATTTCTGCTCAATAGCTGCTTTTAGCCAGTAATCTCCCAATGTCACTAAGTCTACATCAGCCGCTTTTTGATCTTGCCTAAAGGGTATAAAACGTTTCCATCCCTGCTCATCAGTGGCTTTTGGTTTCTGCTGCCAATCTTGTAATTGCCGAAATAAATCCTGTATCTGCTCGACTGGAGCAAACTTTAACTGCACCTGTTGCTGCAAACCTTTGTGGAACTGATTCACCACCTGACCAGGTATAGAACCTTTTAATAACTGTACTTTTAGTTGCGTTTGCTTGTTTCCACCACAGCCAAAAAGTAGTTGTGAAAGTGCCAGTGTACTTGTACCTAGCAAAAAAGACCGTCGATCCATTGATTTTGGATTTGAGATTTTTGATTATACCTAATATTAAGCAGAGATTCACCAAAGGCTGACTAGCTGAAAAAGTGGAGTTGGAAAATTATCGGTATTTTTTGTTGGTAATACGGATAAATCTGAATATTTGACCCAAATTAGCGGGTTATCCGGCAAATAACTGCCTAAAGATTAATTTTTCTCCATAAATTTCCTTAGTAGTACTTTTAGTAAATATTTACTTATATTTAGAAGTATTGATTTAAATGTCACATTTTCCCCAAAAATTATCAATACTTAAATAATTCATAAGTATTGTTAAGATTGGGAGTAAATTGAATAACATATAGAAAATGTACGGATAAAGGTATTAAATGGAGCTATTACAGCAGCAGATCCTGACTTTAAGCAAAAAACTGGATGCCCTGTGCCAAGTAATTGAGCAGCTTGATGGTAAAGTCACTCAAGCTTTCTCAGAGTGTTCTTTAGCGAATACACAAGCAAAGGATAATTATCAGGAAAATGACGTGCCTGGAGCCTACCAGTTCAAAGGACGTATCAGCTTAAATCCAGAAATGGAACACAAGGATGTATTGACAGATGGCATTTATCTAGACATGCATCGTCAATGTGGAGATAACATAACACCAGAAATTCAAATACAACGACTGACAGCACAATTAACAGCAGCATACAATCGCATTGCTGCTTTAGAAGAACAATTACTCAGAGAGAGAATTCATTAAATTTAACCTAAGTTTAACGAATTAAAAAATGGCTGGAGGTAGGGAACGCAAGCCTTTAGGTTCAATGTCGAGTCATGGCTTTGTGGGCATATATTAAGTATAAGCAACTAATCTAGCTACCAAATTGATAAAAAAGTTAAACACACTATTACATATATCTACGTAATAGTGTGATATATCTACTTATAAGCTTTTAGTGAATACCTCACTATAAAACAAAAAAAACAACCCTAAGACTGGTGTCGTTAGGATGTTGTATGGTTCAAAAACCAAGATTTTCTTATTAATCTGCGTTTTTATCATCAATGTTTTTGGCATCTACTGATCAAATTGGTTGATGACAAGCCAGACAGCTTTCGCAAAAATTGATTTGCAACCTGCTCCTACTCAACCGTTAGGCTATTACGAGGAAAGCTCCGCTTATAACTTCGGTGAGGGCGCAGAGCCTTGCCTTTGATTAATTCGCTACGAATTAATCAAATGCTGTACTTAGCCGTTCAAGTTGGGCTTCAATCGCTGCCAAAAGTTGGCTTTGCTGCCAATCTTGGCTAAGATGGGCGGCTATACAAGCGGCTCCAGCACCCATACCTTCTTTTACAAAGCCCTGCTCATAAGCTCTCAGTTGGGGATAACGAGAATCAGCAAAGCTCAGATGAGTTGCTAATAGGGGAGGGGTTCCTCCACTCTGAGTTAAGCTACCTTTTCCTAAATCGAGGGCTAAGTCAACCGTAGCCCCAGTAGGGTCTTCTGCCACCCAGCGGGTTGTACCTACAACTACTGCTTCTGGTTGCCATGATAAGGCGTAAGCTTGAGCGATCGCACTTATCAGCGCATAAACCGCCAGCATTTGCGTCCCACCAGCAAGCATTACACCACAACTACGACTAGCAGCGATCGCCATCCCAGCTACCACTACCTGCATGGGATCACCCACAGCGGCGACGAGTTTTAGAGGATCTACAGAATTTTTGATTTGAGGTCGCACCAAAGGTGCGCTGACAGCGCAACTTGGATTCTGGATTGGAGATTGGAAGTTTATCTCTCCCTGCTCCAGCCCAGTTTGCACTAGTGCCCACTTTTGCGCGTGGTTACAAACAGGGTGGCTACTGTTAACTTTTCCGGCAGCTTCTATACCCAAACCAGTTAAAATTGCCAGGGCAGTTGTAGTGCCTCCAACGACGCACTCACCGACAATCAGATACCCCTGTTTGATATTGGTAGCAAGACGTTCTCCCCAAAGTAGCCCTTGTTCAAACAAATGGTATACCGTTGTGATTTCCATAGCAGCACCTCCACTTAAACATCTAGCAGGAGCGCCACCCAAATCAATTATTGGCACAGCAGGAGGCTGGGGTAAACCAGCATTAAACAAATGAACTGGTATCTTTAGTGACTCAAAGACAGCGCGAGAAATCAATACAGGTGAAGCCCCAGCCGCTAATGGTGGTAGGGGATATTGCGGCTTATGTTCTGGGCCGTAATACAAAAACTCGGCATCGGCACAAGCAGTATATTTTCGATCCTCTGGAGTGCGACCAGCCGCTGAAATCCCCGGAATTAAACCAGTTTCAGTAAATCCTAAAACACAGGCAAATACGGGTAGACAACCACGATACCGTCGTAGCCATTCTTCACCCTGTTCTTCTTGGGTATAAATACTAATCATTTAAAAAGTTAGGAGTTAAGAGTTGTGAGTTAGGAGTTTAATTCATAACTCCTAACTCACAACTGGTCACTATCCTTCATAATCCATGAGGACTTGTACCCAGCGTGGTGGACGGGGAATGGGGTTGCCCAGGCGGTCAAAAAGAAACGATGCTGCCAGGTGTACCACAAAAAGGTAGATAAAGTTGTTGAGTACAATTAGAGCGATCGCTCCCACTTGAATCAAAAATACACTGGGACTCGCCAACAAACTTAGCTTCAAAAATACCCACTCAATGAATTCAGTCACCTGAGTAATCACATAAATCCACAGGTCTTCACCTGACAAAACAGACAGCAACCACAGCCTAAAAAAGACTCCCACAGTACCCAACAGTGTACCCAAAGTGATAGAAACAATCCAAGGAACACGACGATACCACGTCGCCCCCAAAAGCACGCCCATGAACCCATAGGGCATGACAAACAGCAAACTGCGGGCTGGCCCCATCAGTACTGTAAGCAGTAACCCAGAGGTAAGTGCTGCCATCCATGCTGCACGCTTGCCCCAACGCAGATAAACTAGAGCGATCGGCACCGGAAAAAATATCCGTAAAACTGGGCCTAAGGGAAAATAGAAATTAATAAACCAAATCAAGCTAGCGGTACTGGCTAAAAATGCCGTTTCCACCATCCTCAAGGGCGCATCAGCCTTGAGTTGAGGAGGCGTTAATTGCTGTTCTTTGTCTAACCAATGATTGCGGGGAGTTGGAGATTCAGGAGATGGATCTTCCTGCGGCTCATCTGGCAGAGAATCTAAAATACTCATATCTGGTACTTTACACTATCATTCTTTCCAAGGCTGACAAATCGGGAATACAAATATTGTCTTGATCCCGTTTAATCAACCCTTTTTTTTCTAGCCTTGTCAATACTCGTGTCACCGTTTCCCGCGCCAGTCCGCTCAAACTACTCAATTCCCGATGAGGTAAATTGGGGATTTCGGTTCCTGTTTGCCCTTTTTTTCCCTGTCCTTCTGCCAAAAATAGCAACGTATCTGCCACTCTTGACTGGCTATCAGATTCCCGCAACCGCAATCGGCGATTTACTTGCCGCAAACGTCGTGCCATTAGTTGCGCTAATCGAACTCCTGCCAAGGGTTCTATCTGAAGTAACTTGATAAAATCCTGAGCAGGCATACTGCCAATTACCGTCGGGGCCAAGGTAATCACATCTGTCGATCGAGGTACTTCATCTAGCGCCGCCATTTCACCAAACAATTCCCCTTTGCCAAGAATATTCAGCGTTACCTCTTTTCCTTCCAGATTGTAAGTGCGAATTTTTACCCATCCGTCCATAATAAAATACACAGAACCACCCCAGTCATTTTCCAGTAGAATCACCTGATTGGTCGGGTGAGTGCGGGTGACAAGATGGATGAGGGCTGATTCCACAGCAGTTTTTGGCAACCCTTGAAAAAAGGGAGCCGATGTGATCATCCAGGGATGAGCCTGTGCTTGCAAGCTATATCGGTCTTCCATTATGACATCTTTATTCAAGCTGCTATGTACACACAACAAACAAGAGCGCCATTTTCTAGCCTAAGCTATCATTGCACAGCCCCCTTTCAAAGGGAAAACCAACTATGCTACATAAGAAAGCGACAAGAACGTTTTTATAAATAATCTTTACCTATAAGTTTAAATGGGGTAAAAGTTTTGCAAAAAGTAGTTTATAGCCGGCGGTTGTATTGCTTAGGGGCTAGCTGCACTGCAAACTTGATTAGTTAAGAATATAGGCAAACAACATTAATGATACTAAAGGGAGTAAATTATTGCTCAGGTATTTTAGGGATTTTCAAAAATAGGCAACCTAATGATTTGCAAAACTAAGCTTTTTAAACAAATGCTGACTGAAGATTGCCACGACTCTCAGTAATCCATAACATAATGACAGTCACAAATCCAAGCAACGGCTTTTGCCACTCAAAACTTCTCCTATGGTCGATGCTGCGCGTAGCAAGATCCCCACAGGGGTACGGTGATTGGAAAGTAATTGTTACATTAGTTGACATACATTTTTAGGTAAGGTGATAAAAGTGACTTCCAGTGCAGATGAAATTCAAAAGCTGATCGCAGACATTGACAACTTACTTACCAGCGGTGGTAAGCGCCTGTCTAGATTTCTGCCTGGTCAGATGCAAGAGCCTAAAGAGGTTTTGGAACGAATTCGCAACTTCTTGGTGAGGCTACAAGAAAAAGAGGCATTAGAGAGCGGCGTCCCAAATCAGTCTTCTGAAGAACCGCGTTCGCCCTTGGCGTTGGCAAAGCTATCGCCTTTATTAACAAAATTTATTGATCATGATTATAACCAGTATCCACTACCACCGCTCGAATTCAGTCAGGAAGAGAGCACTCTTGGGGCAGGACAATTAAAAAGTGAATTTTCGAGCTTGATAGAGCCATTGCGATCGGAATTAGAATTGCTCTTGCAAGAGCGAACCACTCTCATCCAGGAAATTCGCCAGCTAGAACAAAAGCGTTTGCAAAACTACTCTCTAGCGCAGCAGTTGACAAACCAGGAGCAAATAATTACCGAGTTTTTACAGGTACTCATGAGTCGCCTTGTGCCAACTTTAACGCCACTGATAGCACAAACGGGGGAAAATTCCACCAGTTCTTTAGGAGGAATTAATCACGCAACCTCTGGAACTCAACCTTTATTAGAATCCCCAGACCGTGTGCAGCAATTAACCCAGCTGGCCAGAGAGTTGGATCAACGTTTATTATCGCTAGACGGGACGGTAAATGTAGTCTTTGAGGCACTACAGCGCAACATTAATACTTATGACGAATCCCTGTCGCAAGCACTGGCAAGAATGCATAACAAGGGAATGCAAGGCGAACAGTTGATGGCTAGCTTTCTCAACAATTTCACCCAGCATTTGCAGCAACAATCCCCTAGTTCCCAGCCATCTTTCCTTGGGGGAGAATCTGAGACACCACCATCATTGGCAAACCCAGCCGAGATCAGTACTGAAGTTGCGCCCCAACCCTTGGAGCTGATCCAGCCAGAAACTTCATCTTCACTCACAATTAATTCTGAGCAACAGGATACTACCCTCACAGAGGATTTAGATGCAGTGCTGTTGCAGCTTGGCTTAGACTCGTCTCAATCTTCTGAAACCCCGACCGAATTACCACAAGATATTTCTGCATTAATTGGTGATGAAGTAGACCAGCTTTACGCCAGTTTGTTTGGTACTGGTGATGTTAATAACCCAAGTCTTGAGGTTGTCACAAATGACTTATTTGCTTCCCCAGCCTCCCCATCAACGTTGAACATCGCTGAGAGTCCACCTGTGCCTCCAACCGCGGATTCTGCGGTTGTGACACCAGAAATGGATCTGTTGGATCTGAGCAATACTCACCCACAAACAACTCAACAGACTCCAGTAGAAACCACAAATTCATCAGAACCACTTTTTGAAGAAGATACTGACCAAGACTCGCCTCTTAGCAACTCTGTGCCACAAACAGAGAGTTCCTTGTTGCAACTTGACACTCAGCCAGCTAGTGTTGATACAATTAATACCCTAACTGAGCTATTGGCTGATGTAGCTAGTGATCAGCAACTGCCGGAAGTATCATCTTCTGTGGATAATGCCACAGCTACAGCACCAGTTACTCCAGAAGTAGCAGAAATTCCGTTAGCAAAGGCTACAGAAGGTATCGCCACATCGGAAGTATTAAATAACGATGAGCAGCCAGAACCGTTTTTAGATAACTACATTGCTGCTTCACCCCAAGAAAACTTACTTTCTTTAGAGTCAAACCAGGCTCGAATCTTACCTGATATTTCCTTAGATGAAGAACAGTTGCAACAATTAGATCGGGATTTGGCTAATTTTGATCAGCAGCTAAATTCTGAGTCGGAGCCAGCTATAAACTTGGATATTTTCTCCGAACTAATTGGTAAAACTCAAGACCCAATCCCCACAACTTCCCCTGAACCGCAAACAGAAAATATCCAAACAGCAGAAAACACCTCAACTGTTGCTTACTCCAGCTTGGCAGTTCCCCAGGTAGAAACTGAAAAAAAAAAGGAAGTTACAACTCCTGTTCAAGACAGTTCTTTACCTTCAATTTCCAACTCCATCACCAATCCAGAAGTTTCGTTTAATGTTCTAGAATCAGTTTGGTATTTAGGAATTGATTTAGGTACAACAGGAATTTCTGCCGCATTATTAAATCGCTCGACTTTTGTTGTACATCCTATCTACTGGTCAGCAGAAAATCAGCCAGGAACAAGTTCCTTCCAGCAATCATTTCGTTTACCAACAGAGGTTTATCTGCCTACAGCTTCTGTACCCCACGGAGAAAATGAAAGTATCGAAACACATGAGCAGATAGCACCTGCGGCTGTTGCTCAAGATAAAGTGCCTGACCACTCAGCTACCACTCCGGCAACACCTAGATCAACAGCAGATCCGACGAAAAATAATCTTTACTCGGCGCAATTGAAGCCCTATTTACAAGTAGCCATTCCCTACAAGAGTGAACGGCAAAAATGGGAACCTGTTTTACAATTAAATGAATTTTCGGCAGGGCCTTTGATTTGGGTTGTGCGATCGCTCTCTAAGCTACTATTAACCCTCAAATCCGATCAGACTAGTACCACCCCTAGTTTAATGGCTGCTGCTGTTGGGATCAGCGAACAAAATTTTCCGCAGATTATCAATAATATTGCTGGTGTGATTTGCACCTGCCCATCTAGCTGGTCGGAACAATACCGCTTCAACGTGCGGGAAGCTTTACTCACCAGCAAACTCATCCAACACCCGCAGCAAGTCTTTTTTGTGGAAGAAGCGATCGCTAGTCTACTCCCGGAACTTGATGCTACTAACGGTGAGCAAATAAAATTAAGCCAACATCAGGGTTCTCATCCAGCAAAAACCAGCGAACATCCCATTGTTGGCAACACCCTGGTGATTAACATTGGGACAACTGCCACAGAAATGTTACTGGTAGATATACCAGAAACATTGCTGCAATTGACATACAATGATTTCATGCTCCACAGTTTTGCCTATGCTGGCAAGGGAATTGAACAAGATATTATCTGTCAGCTGCTATTGCCACCGAAATCTCGGCAATCACGCCCCCAAACACAAAGCGATCGCAAAACTATTACTAGTAATCCTTGGCAATGGCAACCATCAATTCCCGGTTTAGACCAAATGCGTTGGCAGAGTTTAGGGTTGGAAGAATTAGAACTACCCAGAGTCGGCGAACCAGATATCACCGCTCGGATTCGCCTCCAACAGCGTCTAGAAAGTTCTCTGCTGGGACAGGCGGTATTGGATGCCGCACTTGCCCTAAAATTGATTTTGCAACACCAAGACTCTTTTACCCTGGAATTGGCCGATCATCAGTGGATTTTGCAGCGACGAGACTTAGAAAGCCAGGTATTTATCCCGTTTGTGCGCCGCCTGAACCGAGAACTCAATAAGTTATTGGTAGCTCGTGGCATCCCTACAGAAGCAATTAATCAAGCGATCCTGACTGGTGGAGTGGCTTGTGTTGGGACGGTAAACCGCTGGTTACGGCAAAAACTCCCCAACGCTAAGATTATTCAAGATTTATATCTCGGTGAAAACGGCGCTCCCAATTGTAGTCGGGTTGCTTATGGATTGGCGATGCTGCCTCTGCATCCCCAAATGTTAGATATACCCAGGCAACAATACACTGATTATTTCCTGTTTACAGAATTGCTGCGGCTGCTACCAGATCGACCCTTATCTTTTGGTGAAGTTATCCAGTTATTTGAGGGTCGCGGGATCAATACTCGCACTTGTCAGCAACGGCTGCTGGCTTTTTTGGAAGGTGAACTGCCTTCAGGTTTGATACCTTCAGTTACAGAATCAACCTGGCTCACTCACGGTTCACAAGAAAATCCTGACTATCAAGCGATCGCTACAGCCCCACTTTTTGAAAAACAAGGGAGTCTCACTTATCGTCCCAATTCCCAACAACTGTTGTCTTTGCGTCGCTACCTAGATGCGATCAAGGCTAGTAATCAGCAATCATTGGAGGAACCATATACGGTGAATTTTGCCTTAGAGGTTGATCATTGAGACTAAGAGATCACAGTGTAAATAAGGAAACTACTCAAAATTCAAAATGCTTACTTCACAAGCATTTTGAATTTTGAATTATACAAAGCGCTACTATTACTTTAGGACAGCCTGCTCTCTAAAAAATTTCCCAGCTACAACGCGTAATTTTCTGAGGAAATCTACTGTTTATTCGGAATTTACTGATTGTAAATCGTAGCAGTATTCTTTACGGAAAAATACTGGAAATTTATAATTCATCATCTTAATTGAAAGATTCTGTAAATTTTGAGTTTTCGGTTTTTATTTTGTTTGATTTTTGTGTATGTTAACACTCAGTAGAAATGGTCAAAGCAGTAAAAATCGCATTAAGAAAATTATGTCCATATCTACACATACTACTGATGCAAAAAGTCCTGTTGTAGATAAATTAGCCCTTGTGAATCACCTTTATCTTTATTCAGTTGATTGCTCACAACAGCCTTTACATCCTTCAACTGTAAGCATGGCTAAACGATTAATTGACATTATCGGAGCCATTGTGGGGCTGACAATTACATTTTTAATAGCAATTCCGGTAGCAATTGCTACCCTTATTCATGAACCAAGTCCAATATTTTATTCCCAAATGCGCTGCGGTTTGAACGGAAAAACTTTCCGGATATGGAAATTCCGTTCTATGATTGTCGATGCCGATAAACTCAAGCATTTGGTCGAAAACCAAGCTAAAGGTCACATCTTCAAATCTGTTGACGATCCTCGGATTACTCCTGTAGGTAAATTTTTGCGGCGTACTAGCTTGGACGAATTCCCCCAATTTTGGAATGTTCTAGTAGGGGACATGAGTTTAGTTGGTACTCGTCCACCGACTCCTGATGAAGTCACGCATTACGATCCACATCACTGGAATAGATTACGAGTCAAACCAGGTATTACCGGAGAATGGCAGGCTAATGGTCGTTCGAGCATCAAAGACTTTGAAATCATTGTCAAGATGGATATAGATTATCAACACAAGTGGTCTGTAACTTACGACTTGAGTCTGATTGTTAAAACTATCGGGGTAGTATTAAAAAAGACTGGTGCTTATTAATTTGTTGCTACTCGCACCTGTTTAACCCTTGACCCCACTACCAGTTTCCGTAGGTACAATGTAACGTTGTAAAAATATAAATAGTAATAATACTGGAGCGATCGCAATCACTGAACCAGCAGCTACCAACCGCCAGTCAAGGGAAAATGTACCGACTAGCTTTGCGACTCCCAAGGGAAGAGTGTATAAATTTTCGTCTTGGATGACAATTAAAGGCCACAAAAAGTCACTCCAAGCACCAATGAATACAAAAATAGCTAAAGTTACCAGTGCTGGACGAACTGCTGGTAACATCACATGCCACCATAAACCTAACTCGGAACTACCATCCATTCGGGCGGCTTCTTCTATTTCTTTGGGGACACTCATGAAAGCTTGGCGCAACAGAAAAATGCCAAAGGCAGAAGCTAAACTAGGAAAAATCATCCCTAAATAAGTATTGATCAAACCCAACTGGACTGTCAAAATATAGAGGGGAATCATCACGATTTGGAAGGGAATCATAATCGTGGAGATGATCGCCACAAAAATCCAGTCTCGCCCGACGAACGACAATCTTGCCAACGGATAGGCAGCTAAAGCGCAAAACAGCAGATTTAAGCCCACAGTCAGCACTGACACCAAAGTACTGTTATACAGGTATTGTCCAAAAGGTAGAGAGTTCCATACAGTAAAAAAGTTATTTAGTGTTGGTGAGGTAGGCAACAACTGTGGCGGCGACTGAAAAATATTTTCCGTAGGCGATTTTAAGGCTGTGCTAATTAGCCATAGTAAAGGAAAGAGCATCACCAGTGCGATCGCTCCCAATAGCGCATACATTAGCAGAATTTGCGATCGTGATTTTTTCCAGTTCAGCATTTGATTAATAACCTAAATCCTCTAAACCTACTATTTTGCGCTTAAAGACTTACAATTAAAAGAGAAAAAATGATTGGTTAAATTAATTCACCTAATTCTGTTATGGAATTTATTCACATATTAATATCATTAAGTTTCTTCACTTTCTGAACTCCCTAATTCTTCCAGAATATCAAAAAAGTCATTCATTATTTTGGCGTCACGTTCTTTTACATTACTCCAGGTTTGACTATTATGAATGATATCTTGTGCTTCATAATAAGAAATATCCAAAGCATTTTTTAAAACTTTAATTGATTCTGCTTTTGAATAATTACTCAATCTCAAGAACTTAATAACAGATTCTTTATCTGCGGATTCAGTGAACATATTATTCAGTTTTTCAGTTAGTTCATTATCTTTATTCATAGTTGGTCTCCAATTGAGAATAGGCATTGTGTTATATAAATTAAATATTTATCATATTTTTAGGGCAAGGGTCTGAGCCTGTTTTTTGTTGAGTTTGGAGGCTAGTTGCTACCTCGTCGATGATTGCTTGTTGCTTAGTAGTAGATGTTGGATTAGTCATAAAACATTTGATGATGTGTCTTCATTACCCTGAATCCTTCAGCCTTTTTGAGTAAATCCTATTTCCGTAGAAACAGCTTGTAGTGGTTTATCCCAAGGCTCAAACGGTATTTCGGACAAATAGGCAAAATCAAAGACAATTCCGATAGTCGGCTTTGTCTGCCACTGCGGTAAACTGAGCAAGCGATCATAATATCCGCCGCCATAACCCAAACGATATCCTTGATAGTCGCAAGCTACACTGGGGACGAGAATCAAATCCACTTCAGCCGGATCTAATATTGGAGCATCGGGGTGCGGTTCAGGGATGCCATAAGCGCCGCTTTGGAGAGAATCTTCAGGTGCCCAAATATGCCAACATAGGGATTTATCAACGCAGCGAGGAAATCCCCAACGGTATTTGCTGTTTGCAAATAGTGGACTGAGATCAGGTTCTTGCCGAAAACTGAAATAAGCAAGTATTGTTTTTGCTTGGGTAAACAAAGTAGAGTTTTGTAAATGAGAGCAAATGCGATCGCTTTTTTCTCCCCACTCTTCGACGGACATTAATTGACGTGTTTTGAGTAGAGTGCGGCGTAGTTCTGCTTTATTTATTTGATGATTAACTTTATCCATGAAAATTTATAGCGTCAAACAAATAAGCTGGGCATCGCCCAGCTTATACCACCCTACATTCACCAGTACATCGTTATGCAGCGTGTTGACGATACCACTCAATCGTATTCTTTAACCCTTCCTCAAAGCCCACCTGAGCCGTGAAATTAAAGGCTTGCTTTGCCCGTTCAGTATCTAAACGGCGGCGGGGTTGACCATTAGGCTTATCAGTTTGCCAGACAATTTCACCCTTAAACTCCATCAATTCACAGATTTGAGTTACTAAATTGAGGATGGAGATTTCATCACCTGTTCCCAAGTTAACTGGTTCCGATTCGTTATAAAATTCAGTCCCCATAACAATCCCCCGCGCTGCATCTTCTGAATACAGAAACTCACGGGTGGGACTACCATCACCCCAAACTGGAAGTTGCTTTTCTCCCTTAATTTGTGCTTCATGAACTTTGCGAACTAATGCTGGAATGACGTGGGAACTTCCAGTGTCAAAGTTATCTTCTGGGCCATATAAATTCACTGGCAGTAGGTAAATCCCATTAAAATTGTACTGCTGACGGTAAGATTGCAATTGGACTAAAAGCGCTTTTTTAGCAATTCCATAGGGGGCATTGGTTTCCTCTGGGTAGCCATTCCAAAGATCATCTTCTTTGAATGGCACTGGAGTGAATTTAGGATAGGCGCAGATTGTGCCAACACAAACAAATTTTTGTACTCCAGCTTGATAAGCAGCGTGAATTAGCTGGGTTCCCATGATCAAGTTATCGTAGAACAACTCTGCGGGTTTTTCGCGGTTCAGACCGATGCCACCAACATGAGCTGCTAAGTGGATAATTATGTCTTGTTGGTCAACTGCACGTTGGCTATTTTCCCAGACACGCAGATCACAATCGCGCGATCGCACTATTGTAATCTTCTCACGATCAGCCCCTGCTTTACCCAGTTGATCTATCACCTGACGACCTAGAAACCCTGACCCACCAGTGACAATAATGCGTTTATTTTTTAATTCTAAGGCGGTCATATTTTTATCCTCTGTGGTGTAAATCAGAAGTGCAAAGCGCCCAGTTGTTGACGAATAGTCGCAATATCATTTGGAAATTGCGAACCATTTCCATTGGGTGAAGTGTGACCCAATGCTTGTAAATCTGCTTCTACCATTAAGGAAACTAGTTCTTCAAAGGTTACTGATGGTGTCCAGCCCAACTTCTGCCGTGCTTTGGTAGAATCGCCAATCAATAACTCTACCTCAGATGGACGGAGGTAACGTTCATCAAACTCTACATAATCTTGCCAATTGAGATTTACGTAACTAAATGCCAGTTCCAAAAACTCCCGCACCGAGTGGGTTTCACCAGTAGCAATTACGTAATCGTCTGGCTGGTCTTTCTGCACCATCAACCACATTGCTTTGACGTAATCCTTCGCATAGCCCCAATCTCGCTTGGCATCTAGATTACCCATGTAAATTTTTTTCTGCTTCCCAGCAACGATACCAGCCACCGCTCTAGTAATTTTGCGGGTTACAAAGGTTTCACCCCGCCTTGGTGACTCGTGGTTAAAAAGTATGCCATTACAAGCAAACAAACTATAGGATTCACGATAATTTACAGTTTGCCAGTGGGCATAAACTTTCGCACACGCATACGGACTGCGGGGATAAAAGGGTGTTGTCTCAGTTTGAGGTACTGCTTGTACTAAACCGTACATTTCAGAAGAACCCGCCTGGTAAAATCGCACCTGAATTCCAGTACGCTGTTGGTAGTCCCGAATTGCTTCTAACAGACGCAGTGTCCCCATTCCTACAGCATCTACTGTGTATTCTGGTGAATCAAAGCTGACTCTGACATGGGATTGAGCGCCCAGGTTGTAAATTTCTACTGGCTTGACGTCTTCTAAAATCCGCCGCAACGTCGTACCATCCGTCAAGTCACCATAATGAAGAAACAACCGCACTCCGTCTTTGTGGGGGTCTTCGTAAATGTGATCGATGCGGTCTGTGTTGAAAGTAGAAGTCCGGCGAATAATGCCATGAACCTCATAACCTTGTTCCAGCAAAAACTCACTCAGATATGAACCATCTTGACCAGTAATACCAGTAATCAACGCTCGCTTCTGTTGCGTCATCCTCAATTATCCCTTATCGTCTTTGATTAAAAAGTTACAGTCAATCTTATACAACCTAGCAGCTAATTGCTGAATTGCCTAATGGGAAACATACTATTTCTTGTTATTAGAAGACTTTTTCCATAAATAAATATACTTAATAAAAATTAATTTAACATGTTATATCAAGCTTAAATAGATGAAGGTTGTTTAATTATGTGTATTTTTTCTTTTACCAAATAGATGAAGATTCTTTAAAGATTCTGTATTGTATACGTTGTTTTTTGTCAAAACTTCATATATCTCTAGTTTTGTGAAGACTGAATAAAATAAATATTTTAAATTAAACTTTATTTTGGCAAAAATCTGAATAAGAGCAAAAAAAGTTACAGATGAACATTAAGAGAAGTCTGAGTTAGGTAGAAAAGCATAAATATAGATAGATAACTATATAAACAAAATGAACAGTAATTTAGTTTTACGGCAAGAATTGGTACTTAGGGGCATTAACTGTCCCACAGAATCGACCCTAAGTACTTACTCAGTATGCCCCGTTATTTTTGGGCAGAATGACTACATCAACAGTTTTCAAGATAATCCATAAATCAAGCCAGAAATTCCTAAATTTGACATAATGCAGGTCTATTTGGACTCGCCGAGGGTAAGGAATGTCATTACGTCCAGACACCTGCCACAAACCAGTAATTCCTGGACGGATTGTTAAGATCTCATCAATGTGACAACCGTATTTTGGCAGTTCTTCTGCTACTAAAGGTCGGGGACCGACTACACTCATGTCCCCTTTTAGAACGTTCCAGAACTGGGGAAATTCGTCTAAGCTAGTAATTCGCAAAAATCGACCAATTTTGGTAATCCTGGGGTCTTGTTTCAGCTTAAAACTGCTTTCAAATTCTTGTCGCAACTGGGGCGATGTTTCCATCATTTGCATGAGGATTTCGTCGGCATTGCTCACCATTGTTCGGAATTTAATACAATTAAACGCCTTGTAATTTTTCCCTACCCGTTCCTGGACATAAAAAATTGGACCTTCTGAGCTGAGAGCAATCAGCAAGGCCAAGATTAAGTAGACGGGGAAGAACAAAATTAACACCAACAGCGAAAACATTATATCGAACAGTCGTTTGGCAAACTCTCCGTTTAAACCCTGAAAAGAGAAACCTTTGGGTTTAACTTTTGGCGTCTTTGTTTTTTGACCGCGTTTTAAGAAAGTACGCGTAGACCCTCTAGTGTCTTGCCGTACGCCTCGCTTGCCGGAGAGGAGTGAGCTCTGGGCAGTCATCATACTCCTTAATAATCCACACCACACATAGTCCCAATATTAAAGCCAAAATGAGGTTCTTCTGGGGGGAAATTGCCAAAAGCCCAAAAAAATAAGACATTAACCAAGACCATCATTCTGAAAACGGTCTTTTTCGTTGCACTTGTTTACAAAATCTAGATAACGATCTGCAAAGATTTGCGGTGAGAACTGCGCGGCGTGCGATTGCATATACTCGGAACTGAACAAACCTTCATACATTTCAAACTTTTCTACTGCCTCCACTAAAGCCGCCTCTGTTTGCGTCTTGAAGAATATACCTGTCCCTGTATCCACATAAGAGCGGATATCTCGCACTGTTTCTAAAGCACCTCCTGCACCGTAGGCAATCACTGGTGTGCCACAGGCCTGTGCTTCCACTAAGGCAATACCAAAATCTTCACAAGCTGCATACACAAAAGCCTTAGCCCTAGACATATATTTTTTTACCACATTATCGGGTTGCCATCCCAGTATTTGGATATTAGAGTTTGCCATCTTGCGAATTTTTTTCATTTCATCTCCTGTACCAATGACTACTAACGGTCGTTTTAGTTGATTAAAAGCCTTGACAATCAACGATACTTGCTTGTAACTCACTAATCGGGAAACTGTCAGGTAAAAGTCCTCTTTTTCAGACAGAAATGGAAATTCCGCAATATTTACTGGTGGGTAAATGACTGTTGCTTCTCGCCGATAGCAACGCCAAATCCGCCGAGCTGTATGCTGCGAGTTGGCAATGAAGTAATCAACTCGATTCGCACTCAATACATCCCACTGACGCAAACGATGTAATAAATATCGTGTCACCCACCCAGGCAAACCACTACCCACTTTGCTATGGCGCAGATAATCAAAGGTCAAGTCCCAGGCATACCGCATAGGGCTGTGACAGTAGCAAATATGCACCTGTTCAGGAGTGGTAAGGATTCCTTTGGCGACAGCGTGGGATGAAGACAAAATTATGTCATAATGCCGCAAATCAAGTTGTTCAATTGCCAAAGGCCACATTGGCAAGTATTTTTGTATACCGTTGCGGGCATAGGGAAAGTTCTGGAGAAACGTCTTGCCAATCTGACGCTTATATAAATAACTTTCTCTATTGCTGGATTCAAAATCGATGAGGGCATACAAATCAGCATCAATATGATTCAAAATTTCTCGGACAACGAGTTCTGAACCACCGGTGGCTTTGGGTGTCAGCCACTCATGAACCAGAGCATATTTCAAGGGCACAGCTAACTTGAATAAATGGAAAATACGAAGGTCAACTTGATCAGGTTAACTGAAAAGTTTTCCCTTGCGATTAATTAACGGGAGGCGCCCCAGATTAGCACATAAGACGCAATTTTTCCCTTAGGGTTCCAGATGGATGCTGCAACCTGATAACCTCAAATTGGGGATTGGGCATTGGGGATTGGGGATTGGGGATTGGGAATTTTTATTCTTCTTTTGCCCTTCTGCCTTTTCCCCAGTCACCAGTTCCCAATCCTTTGACGACAACTGACATAGGAATGGGGAATTTATGCGAATTCTAATTATGGGTGGTACTCGGTTCATTGGTGTCTATTTGACTCAACTACTAGTAGAACAAGGACACGAGGTGGTGCTATTCAATCGTGGGAATCGGCCAGCACCTTCTTTAGAGGGAGTAGGACAAATTATAGGCGATCGCACGGATGCTACCCAATTAAAAGCAAAATTATCACAAGAAAATTTTGATGTCATTTTTGACAATAACGGACGGGAACTTACTGATACTCAACCATTAGCAGAAATTTTTCAATACCGAGTGCAACATTTTGTGTATATGAGTTCTGCGGGAGTGTATCTCAAATCTGACCAACTGCCCCATGTAGAAGGTGATCCAGTAGATCCCAAAAGTCGCCACAAGGGTAAACATGAAACAGAAGCTTATCTGACTCAATTGGGATTGCCCTTTACCTCTATTCGTCCTACTTATATTTACGGTCCTAGTAATTATAATGAGTTGGAAGGCTGGTTTTTTGACAGAATTGTGCGTGATCGCCCCATTCCTATCCCCGGAAATGGCTTGCATATCACGCAGCTAGGTCATGTAAAAGACTTGGCAAAAGCTTTGACTCAGGTTTTGGGTAATGAACAGGCCATAGGACAGATTTATAATATCTCTGGCGATCGCTTTGTCACTTTTAATGGTTTAGCCCGTGCTAGCGCTGTAGCTGCTGGTAAATCACCTGATGCTGTAAAAATCGTCCATTACGACCCAAAAAAGTTTGATTTCGGCAAGCGCAAAGCTTTTCCGATGCGGGTGCAGCATTTCTTTGCTTCGGTGAACAAAGCGCAAACAGAATTAAACTGGCATCCTGAATATGATTTAATTTCTGGGTTACAAGACTCTCTGGAAAATGATTATTTAGGTAATGCAAAAGACAAAGCCGAAGTAGATTTCTCTGTAGATGAGGAGATTTTACAAGCTGTTTAACAACAAGATTCCCGACTTCTCTAAAAAGTCGGGAATCTGAGCCTTAGTCAAAATCAAGAATCTTTTCTTTCCTTTTGGAAAAATGCAATTCATCACGTCTTTAGTTTTTACTTGAATAGGAAGGAAAATTTTTTCTTGTTGTCTATTAGTCGGCAAACCTTTTTTAACACATTGCGTCAATGCCACTGAAATTATTTTCTGTAAATGGTATTATTAGTTGATAAAATGAACGAGTTGCAATATCCACTCCAGAATGTTCTAGAAGCCCGTGCCCGCTTAGGTGAAGGCCCCATCTGGGACTCTAGCCAAAACCTACTGTACTGGGTCGATGTTTATAACCATCGGGTGCATCAGTTTCATCCTGCCACGGGAAAAAACAGCTTTTTTGATGTCGGAGATGTCGTCGGTGCGATCGCAACAGCAGGTGCAGATAGATTAATTATGGCGCTGCGTGATCATCTGGTATTCCTCAACACCCATACAGGTGTAGTTACCCCTATTTTGGAAATTGAAGGAAATCTGCCAAATAATCGCTTTAATGATGGCAAATGCGACTCTCAAGGCCGCTTTTGGTTTGGCTCAATGTCTTCTTTGGAAAAACCTCATGCTAGCCTCTACCGCTATGACAATGATGGTTCATTGCATGTGATGGAAACGGGATTGACTGTCTCTAATGGTCTGGGGTGGAGTCCTGACGAAAAGACGTTTTACTTGACAGATTCTCCCCACCATAAAATATACGCTTACGACTTTAATTCAGTAACAGGAAATATTAGTAATCGCCGTATTTGTGTTGATTTAACTAATGAATCCTTCTACCCGGATGGGTTGACAATAGACAGTGAAGGACATATCTGGTCAGCTATGTGGGATGGATGGTGTGTGATTCGTTTCAACACCAAAGGTGAAGAAATGTTGCGGCTCAATTTACCTGTGCAATTGCCAACCAGCTGTACTTTTGGCGGCAAGGATTTGCAAACACTTTACATTACCACTGCTTCAGTTGGACTCAGCCAAGCAGAGATTGAAAAAAGTTTTTCCTCTGGTGATTTGTTTGCTCTCCAAACTGATGTTACTGGATTACCTACTTATGGTTTTCAAGAATTATAGCAATTTTCAGTTAATTAAAGCATTGTACTATTGTTTATTCTCTCCACAGTGCCACTTGCTGTTTGAGTTCTCTCATATCTAAATAATCGCTAGCAAAAGCTTTTCGTAAAAGTGGATGAGGAATAAATTGATCATACTTTTGAATTTCCGGTGCTTCTGAAGTACTGAGTAAATCTTCTGGGCTAATTCTTTGCTCACACAAGGAAGCAATTTCACGATAAAGATATTTAAATTTATCCTTACCTAACTTAATTGTCAAATAATAAGGATTTACTCCGCCAATAGTGATAATTTCCAACGATTCTCGACAGTAAGAGTTGAGTAATCTTTCTAAGGTGCGATAAGCAACTGTACCCATCCAGGGAAAAATGCAGCATTTACCTTTTTCCAATTGCAATATATTTTGTTTATCTAATCCAACTTGCTGCATTAATTGGCGAACTTTACCTAAACGTTGCAAAGCATTTTTTTGCAAATAGCTGTACTCGACATTTTCAAATAGAACTTGCTGCATTCGTTGTAAAATTTTGGTATGAATAGTGCCACCACTACCACGCCAATAAATTCTAGCTTTCCCCTCGGCTTGTTTAACAAAAATAGCCTTCTTTTTAAAGTCAAGTTCTACGACTTCCCAAGTTCTCCCAGCTAAAGCAAATTGATTGCCAACAGCAGGCGGCGTGACGATACTACCAATTTCTGTTGCACCTTGCTTAACAATATATTCTTGCTGTTCAGCAAAGACAGCATAAAACTGAAATTTTCTCACAACCTTTTCTCCTGCCAAACCCAGGATTAATTTACCTTGTTCAGTATGCTGAATATGACCAATATCAATTAAATAGCGGAGCAATAATTGGAAGTTTTCTTTGGAAATAGCAGCAAAGCTTGACAGACTAAAAATTTGTTTAGCTAGGGCATTAGGTGAAATTTCCCCTGCTGCTGTTAAAATACTCATTGTTTGGTGATAAAGCAAACTCAAAGGGTATTTAATCGGTCTAATTGGTTCAATCCATTGCTCCTCTAAATAAAGTTGAATGATAGCGATAGACTGCAAAAGTTGCCACGGTATTTGCTCTGGTAGAGAAGCTTCTGATAATGGTTTCTCTTCAGCACAGATAAAGTGCATATCGGCAGCTTCACCTCTTCTGCCACTACGTCCTAAGCGCTGTAAAAAGCTAGCTACAGACAAGGGTGATTCTAACTGAATAATTCGCTCTAAATGACCGATATCTATGCCTAATTCTAAAGTCAGAGTGGCGGCAGTAACAGCTGGATTGTTGGGTTCACGCATCGCATTTTCAGCTGCTTGCCGCAAGCTAGCAGATATACTCCCATGATGCACGTGATATATATCTGGTAGTTTTTGTTCTGTGGCAATTTGTCGCAAAGATGCGATTACAGATTCGGTTTGTGTCCGATTATTAGCAAATATCAGACATTTGCGAGATTTGCTGAGGTTGAAAATATATTGTTCATAAGCTGTTGTTTCTGATTCATATACTTCATCAGTAATATAAAAATGTTCTACAGCTAATTTGATTTGGCGTTTTATCCCGTCAATTTGCGGTGTAATTACTGGCTTCTCTGTCCCAGAACGCAACCACTCTTCAGCTATTGAGTAATCACCAAGAGTTGCCGATAAACCAATACGGCGCGGTTGTTTTTGCGTCAATTTTGCTAAACGTTGTAATTGGCAAATAATTTGACAACCGCGTTCTGAACCCATAAAGGCATGAATTTCATCAATGATTACAAATCTTAAATCACCAAATAAGTGAAGTAGGTCGTTATTTTTGTTGATTAACAAACTTTCTAGAGATTCTGGTGTAATTTGGAGAATGCCTTGAGGATTCTTTAAAAGCTTGTTTTTTCGACTTTGAGAAACATCACCATGCCAGCGCCAAACTGGAATACCTGCTTCTTTGAGTAAGTCGTTGAGACGCTCAAATTGATCATTAATTAAAGCTTTTATTGGACTAATATATAGTGCTCCGACAGTTGCAGCAGGGTTAGCATGTAATAAAGTCAAAACTGGCAGAAAGGCTGCTTCTGTTTTACCCGCAGCAGTTGCAGCAGTAACTAGCAAATGAGCATCAGTGTCAAATATAACTTGACAAGCGGCAATTTGAACTGGCCGCAATTCAGTCCACTGGTGATGATAAATATATTCTTGGATAAAGGGTGCAAGTCGGCTAAAGGCATCGCTCATATTTTTTATGAATAATTGTTAGCGATGTGAGCGTTAAAGAATCGCTCACATCGCTGTAAGATGTGATGGACAATTAGATGAATCTCTGAAGTAAGTGGTATTTTGGAAAATTTTGCCGATTTTTACTCCTATTGACTCAAGACAGATTAAGATTCATAAACCAAACTTAAGTAATAGAAACAAGTATATAATCAGACAAAACCGATGAATAAGTATAAGGAAATATTACGTGTCGTCCTTGCAATATGCATCATTGTGGTTGGAGTAACACACTTTATTATTCCAGAACCATATGTCAAAATTATGCCGCCGCAACTTCCTTACCCTTTAGGATTAGTTTATCTCAGTGGCTTTTATGAAATTTTGGGTGGTATCGGCTTATTAGTCCCGCCTGTAAGTCAAGCTGCTGCATGGGGACTTATTGCTCTTTTTATTGCGGTTTACCCCGCCAATATCAATATGGCGGTTAATCATATTAAGTTAGAACATATACCAAATTCACCTTGGGTACATGTAATCAGGCTTCCCCTTCAAGCAGTTTTAATTGCTTGGGCTTGGTGGTACACGAAATCTTCTTATTCGGAAAAACAAGCTTCTATCATTCCTAAGTCACTCATTCCCAAAGAACTAAAATTGAAATGAGTGCGTTTTTTATATCTGAATCATGCGTGTTGCAACTTTGTTTGGGATAACACTCTCGTTAGGAATAAGCATTGCAGGAGTGACCGTTCCGGTGACTCAAGCTGTGCAGCTTAGAGATGGCATAGTCTACTTTGTCCAACCGCCGAAACTCGTTAACGCGACAACTACTTACAAAGATGTGAATGTTTGGGGCGCAACTTATTATTTTACTATTAACCTGCCAGATAATGCTGGAGAATCCCTCCAGAAGGTAACGATCGCCCAGAGGGAGGGATCAGAAAACATCCGCTACGATCTTAATGATACTTACGCCTTTGTCGGAAAAAGCGATCGCAAAGAAACGCGACTTACACTAGGCGCAGTCATCAGGGAACGCAAGACACGAACAGTTACTGTGAACTTCTCTCCACCTGTGACTCCAGGACAGACAGTCACAATCGCCCTCCGCCCTGTGAAGAATCCGAGCTTTTCTGGTGTCTATTTACTAGGTGTGACAGCGTTCCCAGTGGGTGAAAAATCCCACGGACAATTTCTCGGCTTTGGACGGTTTCAGTTTTACAGCAATGGTAGAGGCTGGGGGTTTCCATAGGGTGCATTCCGTCAATCCTATGAATAAGGCAAGTTTGTGGAATCGGGACAGCTTAATCTGATTGAGAACCAATCCGGCAAGTGAGCGATCGCTTGCAAAACTTTGGAATAACTCTATATCTAAACAGTAGAATTAATGTGCATATAAGGAAAGTGTTTTTATGAGCATCCCACTTATAGACCAGCCCACAGAAGAAAAAATGGTAACTCTCAAGGATGTTTCTTGGGAGCAATTTAAAGGAATTGAGGCACAACTTCAAGACAACCGCAATGTTAGACTCTCTTATTTGTTAGGAATCTTAGAAATTATCTCACCCATTGGAGATAAACATGAAAAAGTGAAAAGTACTGTTGGCTTGCTACTAGAAGCTTACATGAAAGAGTTGGGCATCCGGTTTTACAGACGTGGTGGTTTCACTTTGGAAGAACCTGGTTATGCTTATGGTACGCCAGATGAATCTTACAGCATTGCAACAGAAAGGGAAGTTCCTGACATTGTGATTGAAATTATTGTTATTAGTGGAAGCATTAACAGGAAGGAGTTATACAAACCTAAAAAAGTGCCTGAAGTCTGGTTTTGAAAATCTAACTTTATCAAAATATTCCGTCTTAACGAACAGGGTGAATATGAACAAGTAAACCGGAGTGGATTTTTTCCAGATTTAGACCCAGCTTTACTGCTGCATTATATCGCCATGTCTGACCAGTACGATGCTGTTGTTGAATTTGAGCAGGCGATCCCAAATCAATAAATATTTATCCCCAGATTATTTGTAAATTTAAAATAAACCTTGGGAAAACATCTTCTCCTGATAATTCTTGTGGATATGCTAATATTTCTACTGGTTGACCAAGACGAGAAATTTCTACCTGACGCATTTTCGGATTAATTAACCAACCTAATTTAACTCCGTTATCGATATATTCCTGCATTTTGGCTTGCGTATCCTGCAAGCGATCGCTTGGTGACATTAACTCTAAAACGAAATCTGGTGCGAGCGGCGGAAACTTTTCTTGTTCTTCAGGTGTGAGTGCATTCCATCTCTCTTTTCTTATCCAAGCTATATCAGGAGAACGGTTTGCACCATTGGGCAGTTTAAAGCAGGTAGAAGAATCGAAGCAAATTCCTAGTTTAGTTTGGCGATTCCAAATCACAAAATCAGCATTAACTTCTGAGTTACGATTTCCAGTCTCTCCGCCTGTAGGTGGCATTATTAGTAATTTTCCCTCTGCATTCCGTTCAAATTTGACTTCAGGGTTTTCCCGACAAAGTTGATAAAATTGGTTGTCGGTGAGTTGAATGATCGGGTTTAGGTTAATGGCGATCGCACTCATGGGGATTATCCTGGGAATGACATCAAATATTAGCTAAATTGTAAGCGAACTTGTAGGTAGCGTTGGCGTAGCCCACCGTAGTACCGCAAGGCGGAAGTCAAAAGTCAAAAGTCAAAAGTCAAAATGAATACAGCGTAAGCGTTTCGTTGATTTGGAATGGGTTGTTTATTTCCGCCGCGCTGTAGTAGGTATCGCTTTTCAATCACAGATCACCTGATTGAGAACCAATAGACTAAATTAAGACTAAATTTAATAGGGTGTGCCATCGTTACGAATAAGTTTTCTAGACTTACCATCAGGGCTAGCTGTTGTCATCAAATTTTCATCAGGGTAAGTAACTTTGTCATTGGGAGTACGATCTCCTACCTCTAAATAAATAGCAACCACCGATGAGCGATTTACGAAATGATGTCCATTTGCCTTACCTGCGGGAAATCCTGCTGCTATTCCCGGTGTGAGAATTTCTGCACCTCTATCTGTGACTAATGTCAGTTCACCTTCCAAGACATAGATAAACTCATCTTGATGAGAATGCCAGTGTCTTATAGAAGAATAGCTTCCAGGCTCTAACTTTACCAGATTTACTCCAAAGTTCTGCAATCCTGCAAAGTTACCTAACTGTTGCCGTATTCTTCCTGCAACCATTGGCTTGAACTCATCAGGGTGATTTGTGCGTATTTCACTAGGTACTTCTTGGGGATTAATAATCATTAAATTACCAATTGAGAAACAGATTTATTGTGAATTATTGCACTTAATAATTGCTCTTTGATGCCATTTTTTCAGATGAGATGCAGAGTTCGCGGAAGTTGCTTCAAGGTTCGCAAAAGCTGCTTCAGGGTTCGCAAAAGCTGCTTCAGGGTTCGCAAAAGCTGCTTCAGGGTTTGCAAAAGCTGCTTCAGGGTTCGCAAAAGCTGCTTCAGGGTTCGCAAAAGCTGCTTCAGGGTTCGCAAAAGCTGCTTCAGGGTTCGCAAAGGCTGCTTCAGGGTTCGCAAAAGCTACTTTAGGGTTCGCAAAAGCTGCTTCAGAGTTGACGGAAGTTACTTCAGGGTTAGTTTTTGTTTGCTGCAATCGCTTAATTATAAAAACTCATTGCGAGCAAAGCAATCTCCGAAAAGAGCGATCGCTCTTGAACACCATTTTTTAAGACTAGATGCAGGGTTAGTTTTTGTTTGCTGCGCTCGCTTAATTATAAAAACTCATTGTGAGCGAAGCAATCTCTGAAAAGAGCGATCGCTTAATTATAAAAACTCATTGCCAGCAAAGCAATCTCTAAGTCTTGTGAGCTTTACTCGCTCTGACAAATAAATCTTTTTGTTTAGCCCATAGATGCAAATAAGACCGCAAAACAACTACTTTTAGTCGAATAATAATGTAGAAAAAGTTTGCAGAAAGTTGCATTGCAGGATTGGGTAAAAGTAAAAACGCAACCCCAAAGTATTCACTTAGCTGGTTCTGGTGGTAAACCGAGCTTGGCACGAAAATCGTTTTCGTATTTTACCTCCTCCCAATTTTTAGCAGATTGAACTTGCTTAGAAGTAAGGTTTCTGGCATAGCTGAGGTCGGCAAAACTGACTTTGGCACCGCTGAGGTTGGCATAGCTGAGGTCGGCACCGCTGAGGTCGGCCTTTGGTAATCAATTCTTCAGCTTTTGCTAACTGTGATGCGCGTTCAATATCTGATAATTCTAATTCTATAAATGCCAGTGCTAAATTTTGTAAGGGGTTAATCCCTGGTCGAAATATTTTCAACTGCCAAGTTTCACTACCCGATAACCTGTGTCCTAACTTTAATTGATAAAGTAAACCCGCTCTGACAACACTAGACTTGCCACTTCCTGATGCTCCCAACACAGCGAGGAAATTACCCGATCGCACTTTTTCTAATAATTCGTCGGTTAAAGCTGTTCTGCCATAAAATAAGTTGGCATCTGCTTCTGTGCAATCAAAATAAGACAACCCTTTGTAAGGACAAATAGCTGATATCTGTATTGTGGAGTTAACAAGAGAGGAATTCCATTTGTGGGTGAAATTAATTGCTTCACCAGAGTTAGCAAAAATGGGACGCTGGGGGAAGGAGTGATGTTCTTGATTGAGCAAGTCTACTAAGGTGTAGTTACTCACCCAACGGTCTTGTTTTGGTTCCAAACCTTTCAGCAGTGCGGCGGTGAGAACGCTGTGTTGGCTGTTAATTTCTTCAAAAGCTACTTCAAAATCACGAGAAGCAGCAATAAAACACCTGTCTCTACCTTTACCCCGATCGCCTGGATCTGCCTCAGCAAAATTTAGCACTTCCCCGCTAAAGCAGCAATCCAAAATCACAATTTGTTGTCTGACTTCACTTTCTTGCAGCAGTCGTCGCAGCCATTGTAAAGATAATCCCCAATTACCTGTGTCAGGATTGACTTCACTCGTCGGTAAATAACCTTCCTGAATTCCTAAATTTTTCCGCAATCCATGACCAGAAAAATACAGTAGCGCTGTATCTGGCGGCTTCCCATCTGGTTTAAATAATTGGACTATGGCTTTTTCTAACTGAGTTAAAGCAACTTTGGTTTGTTTACCAATGCGAATCGTCTCATTTTCCTTATCTTTGACTGCTGGGAGCCGCGTTACCTGAAATTCCCCATATTGTTGTAAGATTTGAGCGATCGCTTCAGCATCCGCAGCTGGTGCGTTGAGACATTTTAAGCGGTCATACGTATTAATTCCCATTACCAAAGCGTCTCGACTCATCCTGGAAAGCCCTATGATAGTTGTGCCGAATTATTTCCGGCTTATACAAGAAATTTACCGCATTTTCCGTAAAAATTTGTAGGTTACTACAGCTGTGCTACCTTACACGCAATTCTTTTATCCAAGATTTACCCATGACTCAACTCACACCTATCCAGTTAGAAGATGGCACGATTATTTACATTGAAGCCACAGATAATGTAGATGTACCACCAGTTAGCATCAAATCCCCACAGGGAGAGGAAGAAGCGCTAATTGATAAGGGATGGGATGCTGATGTTGCACAAAAACAGATAGTGCAAAATTTCCAAGCAATTGAAGGTACAATCCGGGCTTACACTGTTTATACACTCAATGCTTTTAAGAAAATTCCTATTGCTAATATTAATAAAGTCACTCTTGAATTTGGCATCAAAGTTGGTGGTGAAGCAGGTATACCTTACGTAACGAAAGGCACGGCTGAGAGCAATCTTAAGGTAACAGTAGAGTGTTCATTTCCTGACCAACTGGAAAAGAAAACTCAGCAATCATGAGTCAGAATATTGGTGCTGCCAAAATTTTTATTATTATTCCGGTACTCAATGAAGCGGGGAATATCAAAGAAGCGATACCTACGGTGGGCTACGCCAACGCAACTACTCAACCCAGTAAAGATATAGAAGTAATCATAATAGATTCTGGCTCAGAGGATGGCACAGTAGAAATTGCTCAGTCTTTAAGTGTCAAAGTTATCTCATCGTCTCCCGGTCGGGCTGTGCAAATGAACCAGGAAGTGAGTAGCAATTAAAAGTTCAGGCGTTGCTGAATTCAGCGATGAAAATGATTTTGCCTGATTTCAAAAACCTTCTAGAGACACGAAATTACACTTCGTGCCGCTTTTAACCCGTCTCTACACCAATATCTAATCAGCTAAGGATAAATTATCCATTGCTGAAACCTTTATACAGGAAAGCTTCAATAGAATCTGTCAATTCCAGACGGACAAAACAGTTGAAAGGCTGTATTCGTTGTTAAACAACCATTAACAATAAAAGATTGAGCCGCCTAAATTTATCGGAATTCTTAATTTTGAATACCGCAAAGGCGTTGACTTGAGCATTTTTAATTCTCAAATGAGGTTCCACCAATGTCCAATTCAGATTTAGAGAGAGTCACAGTTCGCCCAATGGATGAGTATAACCAAAAGTTGGTGTCTCACGTCCATCCGCCAAATTGGGTTAATCCTCAACCGGCAGATGTTTACGACTTGGTAGTAATTGGTGCTGGTACGGCGGGATTAGTGGTGGCGGCGGAGGCGGCAGGTCTGGATTTGGGTTTAAAAGTGGCGTTAATTGAAAAGCATCTCATGGGTGGGGATTGCTTAAATGTTGGTTGCGTACCATCTAAAACTATTATTCGGTCTGCCCGCGTTGTTGGTGAAATCTGGGATGCTAAAGATTTGGGAGTTAATATTCCCCAACATAATAATATTGATGTTGATTTTCCCAAAGTCATGGCAAGGATGCGGCGGATAAGGGCTAGTATCAGCCATAACGACTCGGCGGAACGCTTCTCATTCTTGGGTGTTGATGTCTTTTTGGGTAGCGGTCGATTTGCAAGTAAAAATTCCGTGGAAGTTGGCGACAAAACCCTCCGATTTAAAAAAGCTGTAATTGCTACTGGCACTAGAACTGCACAACTGTCGATTCCGGGAATTGAAAAGGCGGGTTATCTAACTAATGAGACGGTTTTTTCCCTGATTCAACGACCGGAACGTTTGGCGGTGATTGGTGGCGGCCCCATTGGTTGCGAATTGGCACAAGCTTTCCGGCGTTTGGGTTCTGAGGTGGTACTTTTCCATAGCGGTTCTCATCTTCTGAATAAAGAAGATGCTGAGGCTGCTGAAATTCTCCAAAAGGTTTTGATTAGCGAAGGAATTCGCGTGGTACTAAATTCCAAGTTGGAAGAAGTGGTAACAGTTACTCAGGGGAAACGGCTTTACTTTTCCTCCAATGGTCATCGAGATTCGGTAACAGTAGATGAAATTTTAATCTGTGCGGGGCGATCGCCAAATGTGGAAGGTCTGAATTTAGAAGCAGTGGGGATAAAATATGATCAGCGCCAAGGTGTGAAGGTAAACGATTATCTCCAGACGACGAATCCCAAAATTTATGCAGCTGGCGATATTTGCATGAACTGGAAGTTTACCCATGCTGCTGATGCAGCGGCGCAGATTGTGATTAAAAATATGCTGTTTTCTCCCTTTGGCTTAGGACGCTCCAAACTTAGTAGTTTGGTGATGCCTTGGGTAACTTATACTGACCCAGAAATTGCCCATGTAGGGTTGTCTGAACCCGAGGCGCAGAAATTGGGTATTGAGGTGACGACAATTAAGATACCTTTTAGTAGTGTAGACCGAGCGATCGCAGATGGTGAAGAGTCAGGATTTCTCAAAATCCACCATAAAAAGGGGTCTGATAAAATTATCGGTGCAACTATTGTCGCCAGTCACGCGGGTGAGATGATATCAGTTGTAACTACGGCAATTGTGAATAAGATCGGTTTGAGTAAGTTAAGCAGTGTAATTCATCCTTATCCCACTCAAGCCGAAGCTATTAAAAAAGCAGCTGATGCTTATCGTGATACACTTTTGACATCAAATACCAAAAAATTGTTAGGATTTTTGGCAAAGTTATCTTGACCAAAATCAGTGAACAGTCATCTGACTGTTCACTGTTATGTTATCTCTAAACAGGTCGGAAGCGATCAATGTTGCCGTTTACGATGTCTGCGTAATACAGATTGCCATCCTGCCCAGTAGTGATTTGTACAGCCACTCCTTGTTTTTCTGTCAGGGTAGCAAACCGCTTAACTGAGACAAATTTGCCCTGACTATCGAATGTCAAAGCATCGATAGTTCCTTGACTGAAATCACCAACAAATAAGGCACCTTGATAAATTGAGGGGAAAGTATTGCCTGTGTAAAAGTCACCCAAAACAATCGAATTGGAACTAAAATGCTTGTAGGTGTAAACTGGTGCTGTAACAGCTTTGCCACTACTATAGAAGGCTTTCGCTGCATCTAGGTCATCATAGTTTGGTTGTTTCAGGCTGACGATATTGCCATTCGCATCAAGGCCACCTTCAAAAAACGGCCAGCCAAAATCAGCTCCTGGTTTTCCGACATTGACCTCTTCGTAAAGATAGTAACCAACATCACCAATAACAGGGGTATTAGTCTTCTTATCAATTGTGAAACGGAAGGGGTTACGCAAACCTAAGTCATAAACTTTGGAACGATTGCTATTGGGATCACCGTTGTAGAAAGGATTACTTGATAGGCCTTTACCAGTAATCGCATCAATGTGCAGGATCTTGCCAGACAGACTATTGACATCCTGGACACGGATTGCTCGGGGGTCTATCCCATTGTAGGAAGTCCCATCTCCTATACTCACAAACAGAGAACCATCAGTACCAAAGCGCACAGAACCAACTGAGTGAGATTCACTATCGTTGGCTATAAAATTCTGAACATTTTCGACTTTATCGAGATTATTCAGATAATCTTGCAAGCTGGTAAACCGCTTGCCAGTATCTTTGTTGATAATTCCTGATGGTGCGTAGCCAAGTGAGACATTTGTACTATTTCCATCTGGGTGGCTGATATTATCCCAAGTGGCATTAGTACCCAGCAGCACAACTTGGCTACCAGTAATGGCAGTAGTGTAATTAGTCTTGGGGTCAGCTGTTACCCGAATTAGCTGTGCAGTCCGATTCCCATTCTGATCGGGATTGTCCAATGTACTATTGGGATTGTTCTTAGAATTGTTTGGATCGGTTTCTGGTGGATCGTAGGTATACAAAAGGTAAACATAGTTGTTGCCGTTTGGATTTTTGCCAAAATCTGGATGTACGGCAATGCCTAACAAACCGCGATCGCGCGTATCATTAACTTGTCCAGAAATATCAATAAATGGTGTTGATAATAAGGTGCCGTTGTCCAAAACTCGCACTACTCCATCTTTCTGGGCAATGAACATGCGCTTACCGTCAGATGTCCAGTCAAAAGCTGTGGGTTGAGTCAAACCAGAAGCTACCGTATCGAAAGCAAAGTTACCAGAGTCATTATCAATAATAGTGACAGTTGTTTGTTGAGTATTTAGTTGCACTCCAACTGCCTTACTGAACTTCAAAGTAAACGTTTCATTTTGCTCCCCAACGGTGTCATTAATAATGGGGATAAGAATATTCTTACTGGCTTGTCCTGCTGCAAAGGCTAAGGTTCCAGATACAGGCTTGTAGTCAGATCCAGCTTTAGCAGTCCCATCCACGGTTATGTAGTCCAGACTAGCAGCCCCCAAGGCATTACCTCGTGTAACTGTCACCGTAGCAGTACCCGCATCCTCATTAATTACTGGCTGAGTAAAATCGAGGCTAGAGCGATCATTATCTTGAATCGTAATTCCGATAGTTCTTTGGAGTCCTAATGTTGCCCCCCCTGGCTGATCAATCACAAAATTAAAAGTTTCATCTGGTTCTGCTAATGAATCGTCATTGATCGGAATGGATATCTGTCTGCTGCTTTGTCCCGCTGCAAAAATAAGTGTTCCAGCACTTTCGGTGCCTTCACTTCCGTAGTCAATTCCTGCTGTGGCAGTACCAGCTATGGTTGCATACTTGATTGAAGATGTGCTGCTTAAATCACCAGTTCTCAGCAAAGTTATGGTAACACTACCACTGCCTTCGTTCACAGTTGTAGAAGATGATCCTAAGGTGATACTGGGCTGAAGGACTGGTGAATATAGTTGGGACTGAGGAATGATTTCCTTTGCCTGAGAGGAACTTGACCAAGCCAGTTTGGAAACGGCATAGTTGGTATTTTCGTAGTACTCAAGTTTAATATCGTACTTCTGACCTGCAACCAGTGCGATCGAGCCACTAGATTCTGTGGCAGATTGATCGACAAACTGATTGATGATTTGCTGACCATTGACCCACAGTCGCACACCATCATCAGCAGTAGTGTAAAACTTGTAAGTCTCGCTGTACTTGGCTTGCACCTGACCTGTCCAACGCGCTGAGAAGGTATCAGCACCTATGGATGGATTTGGAGAACCTTGGCCCCAGTTAAAGTTCACCGTCGGATCTGTGCGAGTTACCTTCAGGTTGGTGAAGTCTTTGTTGTCGTAGTACTCGGCTTGGAGTCCGTTGCCATTAGCAGGTGTGTTGACATTACTATACAGTTGGGACTGAGGAATGATTTCCTTTGCCTGAGAGGAACTTGACCAAGCCAGTTTGGAAACGGCATAGTTGGTATTTTCGTAGTACTCAAGTTTAATATCGTACTTCTGACCTGCAACCAGTGCGATCGAGCCACTAGATTCTGTGGCAGATTGATCGACAAACTGATTGATGATTTGCTGACCATTGACCCACAGTCGCACACCATCATCAGCAGTAGTGTAAAACTTGTAAGTCTCGCTGTACTTGGCTTGCACCTGACCTGTCCAACGCGCTGAGAAGGTATCAGCACCTATGGATGGATTTGGAGAACCTTGGCCCCAGTTAAAGTTCACCGTCGGATCTGTGCGAGTTACCTTCAGGTTGGTGAAGTCTTTGTTGTCGTAGTACTCGGCTCGGAGTCCATCTCCTTGAGAGAGCACGCTGCTGCTAGACCCGGAAATACTGAGTTGTGCCTTATCTAGACCAGATGATGGAGCAGCAATTGTTGGACTTGCAGATGTTGACAATTGTTGATTCTGTGAATTCATTGAAATATATGCCTCAAAAAAGAGCTAAAACTAATACCATAATCAATGCTTTAGGATTAGGTTTCTGTTTGATATTTTCAAGGTTTAAATGCGTAATAATGCTAGGTTTAAATATATTAATAAGCTAATATTTATTAGCTTATTAATGAATGCTTATCCTATTTCACTTAATTACTGATACAAATTCTTCCTTTGATGTATTTTCCTTTCCTCATCTGCTTTACTACTGTGCTGTTTATTTGGATAAACATAAAAATAAGAGAGCATGACGTGACATATTTTCCTATATCTTCTCTGAAAGCAGATATATAGAAAAATGTATATGACCAAAAATATTAGAGATTACTTGAAGGGCGTATTAGTCCTTATGAATCTTTGTTTTGTTTCAACAAATTTCTGAGTTTTTGATACATATAAATTCAATTTGGTGAATTTAATCAAAGAAAAATTAGAAATCACCATTATTGAAAGCTTCTAATCTTACTGATATGCAGGTGCATTAAGTTTGAGTGAAGCAACACCCAATCAGGGCGGATACATACTTAAGTAG
The DNA here is from genome assembly GCF_036919595.1 of Nostoc sp. Classification (GTDB taxonomy): domain Bacteria; phylum Cyanobacteriota; class Cyanobacteriia; order Cyanobacteriales; family Nostocaceae; genus Nostoc. The sequence goes on from NZ_JBALCO010000064.1 coordinate 74,750, forward strand.
TTAAAAATGAGAAATTTACATATTTTAGTTTAAGTATTGTTTTTAGATTAATCAACTACACATTTGACACTAGATCACAATGTTATGTCTATCTTTTGTGTGAAACTTTATTTAAAAATTCACATTGATATATACCTTTTTAAAGTAATATCAAATTTTTGATGATCTTTAAATAAACTTGTCAACCTATCGAAATAATCCCATGTTTTTTATGCAGATAAATAAAAATTATATAAAAGTTGTATAAAGAAGACTTTTTTATATTTAAAGATTTGAAAAAGTATTTATCTTTACTTGATATTAACTGTAAATTTATATCTTTGTTACAAGAACCATATAGTACTAACCTAAAGTCACTGGAGCGAAAAGTTTTGCAAAAGCCTCACCAATCGTGCATTTAAGTTAGGGAATACAATCTGCTGGAATTAGCCGATGATCGTACTTTTCTCCTCTCCCTGTTGTAGGTGAACTATACCAGCGTCCGAAACCCTGATTATTTCGTTAAGTTATAAAAGGTTTCAATTTACTCAAAGTCGGAAAAATTACAAGTTTGACGTTGTACATTCCCACTTTCTCTTAGGCTAGGGGCAGCAACCTTGTTCAAACTGGCTGAGGAAAGTGGACTTTGACTGAGACAAACAATTTAATCTACCATCTAGAATCTCTCACGCAGGGAATTGCGAGATTTAGTGCGGACTCAGCTGCAAATGCTCCTAGAAGCGGGGGCTTGCAGGGAGCAAAAGCTATTCTCGTACCTGTGCTGCGGATATTGCCCGATTGAGGGTTTACCAAAAGCAATGCACGCTTTGGCTTTTCGCTTGCTTTTCAAGGATGAGGCGATCAAAGTTTATGAATATCTCGACTACAGTGTTCAAGAACGGTTAATTGAGGAACTTAAAAGCCAGGAAGTCCACGATATTGTCGATCAAATGTCGCCAGATGACCGAGCTAGGTTATTTGATGAATTACCCGCAAAAGTCGTCGATCGCCTGCTAGAACAACTCAGCCCAGCAGAACGTTACAGCCCAACTATTGGGTTATGAAGCTGATACTGCTGGGCGAATCATGACGCTAGAGTTAATCTTGCTGAAAGAAAACTTTACAGTATCTCAAGCCCTAGAGCAAATCCGCACTTTGCTAATGCTAATGAGATGATTTATTATCTTTATGTCACTGATGCAGAAAGGTGCTTAACAGGGATTGTCTCGTTACGGGAGTTGGTCACGTCTGAGCCTGAGCAAATTATTGGCGAAATTATGACCCGTGATGTGGTGTTTGTCCACACTGATACAGACCAGGAAGAAGTTGCAAGATTAATCTGAAGATATGACTTTCTGGCTGTACCTGTGGTAGATCGGGAACAGCGTCTAATAGGTATTGTTACCGTGGATGATATAATTGATATTCTGCAACAGGAAACCACCGAGGATATATATGCCTTGGGTGGTGTGCAGTCGGGGGGCGACAATTATTTTCAGATGAATTTACTATAAATTGCTCGGAAAAGGGTTGTGTGGTTATTGGTCTTACTTGTAACCAATACCATCACAGGAACAATTGTTAAGTCGCAAGAAGATCTATTGGTAAAGGTGGTAACACTGACAGCGTTTATGCCATTGCTGACTGGTACTGGTGGTAATGTGGGTGCCCATTGCAGGTAATCGACCCGGAGGTGATCGCTGGGGTATTATTGGGAGGAATGTTAGGTACGATCACTACTGTCTGGGCTTATTTTCTCCAAGGACGATTAGAAGTAGCGATCGCTGTAGACGCTAGTCTGGTAGCGATTTCTATTTTAGCTTCTATTTCTGGTTCAGCATTGCCGTTTCTATTTCGCTACCTTCGTTTAGATCCGGCATTAATGTCAGCATCATTTATCACCACAGCAGTTGATGTTGTTGGCGTTTTGATTTACTTCAATTTGGTGCGGGTAATTTTAAAATTATGAATTATGAGTTATGAGTTAAATATTTTTTTAATTCAAAACTCCTAACTCCTCACCGCTGACTCTTAACTTTTACAATTCTGATTCCGTATCTGGAGCAACAATTTCGCCAGTACCCAATTGTAATATCGCATCCTGGTCAGTAATCAATCCGCTGAGTTCCTTCACTTGTAAATTCATTTCTTCACAAGCTTGTCTCAGTTCTCGTGCAAATTTGTTAAGGTCTTGACCATAGCCACATTGATAAGCAGCAGTTTCAATTCCTTCCTTGGCATTTGCTCTAGCACAATCTACTAGTTCCGTGCCATGCAGGGGTGTAGGAGATGCCATAGACGTAGTTATAATTTCTTAAATGTTTACTGCTAGACAGATTATCAATATTTCCATATTGACTCATCCCTCCAATGGAAGACAATTAGGGTCAATCAATTTTGGATTTGGTATTTTAGGTTTTAGATTGACCCTAGCAATCAAGTCAGGGGCAAGTCAAGTAATTTTGGATTTGGGATGATATAATTATTCTTGTGTTTTCATTTAGGGGCAACTCTTAGAGATGCTGCGCTAACAAACATATATTAAGTAATGGAGCGCAAGAATATTCAATTCCATTATCCAAAATTTAAACATTGTAAATTCGGTAGAGTTAGGAGTTAAAAGCTGAAACTTTATAACTCTAGATTTCAAATACCAACTTAGATTTTTTAATTTGGGATTGAAGGAAAAACCTAAAATCCCAAATTGAATGACTCCTAACTATTTTACTTAGCCATTGACAACTTCTCCACCATTAACATGTAACACTTGTCCAGACATATAAGAACTATCATCAGAGGCTAAAAATACGTAGCTAGGAGCAACTTCTTCTGGTTGTCCGGCTCGTTCCATTGGTACTTGTTTTCCAAAACTCTCAACTTTATCTTTGGGAAAAGTTGAGGGTATTAAAGGTGTCCAAATAGGTCCTGGTGCAACAGCATTAACGCGAATTTTCTTTGATATCAAATTTTGTGATAAAGAACGAGTAAAGGCAACGATCGCACCTTTTGTGGAAGAATAATCTAGTAGTTGTGGGTTACCTTTATAAGCTGTTACCGATGTGGTATTGATGATAGAACTACCTGCTTGTAAGTGCTTGAGTGCAGCTTTAGTCATGAAAAACATCGAGAATATATTAGTGCGGAAAGTGCGCTCTAGTTGCTCTTTGGTGATTTCCTCGATACTTTCTTGAGGATGTTGTTCTGCGGCGTTGTTGATCAGAATATCGAGTTTGCCAAATTCACCAACTGTTTGTTGTATAGCTTGCTGACAAAAAGTTTCATCGCCAATATCGCCTGCGATAGTTACTGCACGACGCCCTTGTTTTTCTACTAAATGTTTTGTTTCTTTGGCATCGTCATGTTCATTCAGGTAAAAGATCGCCACATCTGCACCTTCTTTAGCAAATGCGATCGCTACAGCACGACCAATACCACTATCTGCACCCGTAATTAATGCTACTTTATCTTGTAACTTGCCACTACCCCGATACTGGTCATCATCTGCTTTGGGTTTTGGTGTCATTTCTGATTCAACACCTGGTGTTTCCTGTTGCTGTGGTGGTTGTAATTTTTTCTCTTTTGATTTAGGCATAGGTTTTGTCTTGGTAATTGAATATTGAATATTGAATTAGATGTGGGGCATTGGTTATTCCCCGTGTTCTCCTTGTTTCCCTGATTCCAACAATTTTCATTCCAAAAGTAAACCTCGGATATAATTTTCGATCCAAGGTTTGTTTTTTGCTTTGGCTCCCGCCATTTACAATTTTAGGCGTTTATACACCCAAATAGTTGGCAAACGTACTTATTGCTAGCAACTAAACACGGCTTACATCATTTATCTTCACAGTTAATACACGCTAGAAAGCTGATAACGAAAAATTAGTACACAACTTTCATCATATGAAGGGTTTCTCGTTTTCACCTGCTTTCAAGTTAACTATTATATTGCTCTAATTTATCGCTCTTAAGAGGTAAAATAACTGAATTTAACTCAATCTTAAGACGGAGACTCAATTAATTAAATGATAGTTACTTAATCTAGAATCCTCTCTATCGGCTCAATAATCGTGCCATTTTCGAAAAATAAAAATAAAGATTTCAATGAAAATAAAATTTTATACTTTATCACTTCGTGTTTGCAAAAGTACTTACCATAATGCCATCGATATTTCTTAATCTTAATATTTATTTTGGCTGATATCTGTATAGCTATCTTCTTACAGACTAAACTCCTTACAAAAGTATCTGACGACTAGTCCTGAAACTAATAATCCAAAAGCCTGCATGGTGCGCTACATTGAAATCATTTGAGGGCAGGGGTTATGGCAATAGAAAATATTTCCGAGTTAGAACAAGTTGAAAAGTTTCGCAACTTACAATTAACTCTACGCGGTCGCTGGAAAACCAGCGAACTATTTGATAATAGTGAAGCAGATATTTTAATTATTCCCTCTCTGAGTATCGACCAGGGGGAACTCCAAAAGATCGAAGGCTGCGAGCATTATGAAGAAAGATTACTATTTTCCTTGATCCGGTTGCAGAATCCCCGGACTCGGCTGATCTATGTGACATCAGTACCACTGCATCCTAGTATCATTGATTATTACTTGCAACTTTTGCCAGGAATTCCCTTTTCTCATGCTCGCAATCGCTTGCTGCTACTTTCTACTTACGATTCCTCCCTTAAGCCTCTGAGCCAAAAGATTTTAGAACGCCCCCGCCTGCTAGAGCGGATTCATCAAGCTTTAAGGCTAGACAAATCGTTTATGATCTGCTACAACTCTACAGAGTGGGAAGGCGAATTGTCTGTAAAATTAGGTGTACCACTGTATGCAGCCGCACCAGATTTACAGATTTGGGGGACAAAAAGTGGCAGTCGGCAAATCTTTGCCGAAAGTGGAGTACCTTATCCAGATGGCACCGAAAAAGTTTGGAACCACACAGATTTGGCAGAAGCTACTAGTGATTTGTGGGAACGCCAACCGACATTAAAACGGGTAGTGGTGAAACTTAACGAAGGCATTTCTGGAGAAGGAAATGCGCTGCTAGACTTTAGACCAATTGAGAATGTAGCACCAGGCAAAGGGACTCGTGCCGAAAGGGTAGCAGCAATTAGCGATCGCTTCTCAACAATGCGCTTTCAAGCAAAACAAGAGACTTGGGATAGTTTTTCGGGAAAAATGCCTGAGTTAGGGGCGCTCGCTGAAGCATTTGTGGAAGGGGAAATTAAGCGATCGCCCAGCGTCCAAGGAAGGATCACACCCAATGGCGAAGTGGAAATCCTTTCAACCCACGACCAAATTCTCGGAGGTCCAGACGGTCAGATTTATCTTGGTTGTCGCTTCCCAGCGGATGAAAGCTATCGGTTGCAATTACAGCAATTGGGATTGCAAGTTGGCAGAAAACTAGCAGAGAAAGGTACTTTAGAGCGGTTTGGATTAGATTTTATCGCCGTTGACAAGGGTAACGAAGACTGGGATATTCAGGCGATCGAAATAAACCTGCGTAAAGGCGGCACTACTCATCCATTCATGACCCTGAAATTATTAACAAACGGTCGCTATGACCTTTCCACAGGTTTATTTTATACCCAGCAAGGTCGTCCTAAATACTACATCGCCACCGATAATCTGCAAAAAGAGCGCTATCAGGGATTATTACCGAATAATTTGATGGATATCATCGCTGAACACAGATTGCACTTTGACAGTTGTAGTGAAACAGGCACAGTGTTTCATCTTATAGGTTGTCTTTCGCAGTTTGGCAAGTTGGGATTAACCAGCATCGGTGATTCCCCGCAGCAGGCACAAGACATTTATAACAAAGTTATTAAAGTTCTGGATGAAGAAACCCGCAGCAACAATCAGAATTTCTCGGCGTTTTCAGATTATTCCTTTCCCGTGGCTTGGGATGAATATAGTTAATAAATGTCGTTTGCAACATTTTTTTACCCCCTTTTTAAGGGGATCGCCATAGGAGAGGAAATCTTAACCGAACTGTATTGCGATGCCGTTCGCAAAGCGTCTCGTAGAGAAGGCGGTTCGCTTCGCGACCATCGCACTGGCTTGGCTATACAAAGGTAGTCAAAGCCTTCTCGCAGGGTAGTTAGCCTGCGCGGACTAAGGAAAAATTCAGGGATTGAAACCCACCTCTGTGGGTTTTGCCTCGTGTTGGGGAGCCAGTGTAGTCCATTGGTATCAACTTAAACTCAAACCCTTTTAAAACCTCGTTAAGAGCCACAGGCTGGAAATACTCTTCAATTGCGGTGCCGCTAGTCTTGAGGCAGAGTCTCTCATTCAGGCATTCACAGTCAGAGACTTTTGATAAGACAATCTCTGAAAGACTTATCTAGACTGGTTTTTACGTTAAGTTGACACCAATGAGCGCGGTTTTCTCCCTTAGCGCTAGCGTCTCCCCTTGGGGAGACGCTGTTCGCGTCTCTTGGGCAAGTCTTGCGACAACGCTGTTCGCGTTCGCCAACGGCATAGCAACTCTTAGAGAAGCCGCGCAGCGTCTCGTAGAGAGCGTCTGGGGGTTTCCCGCATAAGCGACTGGCGTCGGTGCCGACTTGTTCGCGTTAGCAAAGCCTCTCGTAGATAAGCGTCTTTGAACAGGAAAAGCAACTGGTGTACAGTTTCTAACCGCTCTTTTCACTTGAATCCTAATTAGATAATTAGTTCTGAATCCGTTCGTTATTAGGTAAACCTTGCTGGTTGCTTGGCTGTTTACGAGATTGAAATTGAGTATATATATAGGTTACTAATGCTAAAGTCAGCCCAATGGCTAAGACTACTCCCAGGATTCGCAAGAAATTGGGAGTAATTCTCGTAGCTAACTGCTCATTTAGCTTTGGTTGGTAAATAGTGTCATCCGTTCGCACTTGTGGTCTGCCTTGATTAGATGCAGGTCGTGGTTGATACAACGTCACATCTGGCGGCACTTGTGGTCTGCCTTGATTAGATGCAGGTCGCGGTTGATACAACGTCTTATCTGGCGGTACTTGTGGTCTGCCTTGATTAGATGCAGGTCGCGGTTGATACAACGTTTGATCTGGTGGTACTTGTTGCCCACCTTGATTAGACGCAGGTCGCGGTTGATACAACGTCTTATCTGGCGGTACTTGTGGTCTGCCTTGATTAGACGCAGGTCGCGGTTGATACAACGTTACATCAGGTTTGCTAGCGTTCGGATTATTCACAGGACTCTGTTGACTTTGTTCAACTGGGTTAAACTGTCTCGGAATGGTTTCGTTATTTGAACCTTGATTGTACCCAGCCTGAAGGGGAGGAACGCTTGACTCAGGTCGGTTTTGTTCAATCGGGTTAAACTGTCTTGGAACGGTTTCGTTATTTGAATCTTGATTGTGTGCAGATGGAGGACGAATAATGGTGTCGTCGTTCGATTGTCTTGGAACAGTTTCGTGATTTGAACCTTGATTGTGTGCAGATGGAGGACGAATAATGGTGTCGTCGTTTGATTGTCTCGGAACAGTTTCGTGATTTGAACCTTGATTGTAAGCAGATGGAGGACGAATAATGGTGTCGTCGTTCGATTGTCTCGGAACAGTTTCGTGATTTGAACCTTGATTGTAGGGAGGTTGCGATTGCCCAGTAATCTGTTGCGGTACAGTAGTCCCTGTGACAAATTTGGCAGTAGCTTGCAAAGCCTGATTCAGTTCTTCTACTGTTGCAAATCGGTTAGCTGGGTTCTTCTGGAGGCATTTCATCACCACCGCTTCTATTTGTACGGGTAAATTCTCACACCCTGATTGCGATCGCAGTGGTTTCGGTGGCTCATAAGCATGAGCTAATACCCAAGAAGCTTCACTGATATGACTACCTTTAATGCTGATTCCAAATGGATCGGCTGCACTCAGCATTTCATAAAGAATAATCCCTAAGCTGTAAATATCACCTCTAGCGTCCAGGTTTTTATCGCTTTGAATTTGTTCAGGAGGTGCGTAACGAAATGTCCCGATAAATGTACTAGTTATATTTGTAATGTTGGAATTTTCTAAAGATTCACTCCGAATTTTGGCAACACCAAAATCCAAAACCTTTACCCACTCTCCCAAATCTGTAGGCACTAAAAATATATTGTCTGGTTTGAGGTCACGATGAATTACCTGAATATGTTCAGTGGTTTTTCCGCCATCCCGTCGGAGAGTAACTCCTTGATGGGCAAGCTGTAGACCCTTGCAAACCTGCGCCATAATCTTCACCGTCCGTTCAACAGATAGCCGCTTTTCGCGCAGCAGTAGTTGTCCGAGCGTTTGCCCCTGCAAATATTCCATTACGTAAAATGGAAAACCTTCCGAGGTGACTCCACAGTCACTAATCTTAACAATGTGGTCACTTTGCAAAGCAGCACAAACTGCCACCTCACGCTCAAAACGCTTTCTCATTTCTTGTGATGCCACCAGCGTATCTTTGAGCAACTTCAACGCTACCTGCTGACCTACACGGGTGTCCATTGCCAGGAAGACTTCTCCCATGCCACCCCCGCCTAACCGTCGGTCTAAACGATATCGCTGATTATCACCTACGAAACGACCAATCCAAGAATTTGAAGAAGGTGGGGATTTCATCTGGGCAACCCATCCTAGTTACTTTAAAGTGTTAGCTTTAGTCAGAGATAGTACTAGTATTACAAATATAAGTGCTTGCTTCGTAAACTAAATAAATATTCGTAATTTATACTACAAGTATTTTTGATTATACTTAGATTAACATAAAAGTAATGCTAGCAATTTGATAAAATGTTTAAAATTAAGACCGATGACAGTTGAAATTTGTTCCTGATGTTAACTTAACGCAAATTCGACGAGGGTCGTCAGCGTGACTCTTTTTTAATCATTTTGAGCTATAGCAGACTCTACTCATCGAATTAAGGTTCTTTTTATCTGCTTATCTGCTACGAAGTAGTAGTGGATCAAGAAGTAATTGAGAGGTGGGATTGTTCGTAGTTTGCAGTTTATCACTAAAACGCAAACTACGAACCTAGCAAGTCAAGCTTGACAGACTAGTAGTTATTAATGTGCTTTTGTATGCCGTGCAGATAGTCTCCGTTACAGAATATTTCAAGTTTTGCAAAATATATTTTGTCAATTTGCTCTGACATACATGATTGATACGTGCTATTGCCATGAGGAATGAGAATGAGTAATGTGCTCTCTATAGCCGCCGTGACAGCAGTACTAAAAGTTTTGCTGGAAAATGGTTTAGTCAGTGATCCGATCACTGCTAGTGTTGGTGATGTAATTGTAACTGCCCTACCGCCTGATCGAATTTCAGTTGAAGCTGACGCACGTGCTCAACTGAACCTCTTTCTCTACCAAGTGACGCAGAATCGCAATGTCGATTGGGTATCTCAAGAATTTCGGAGCAGACACTCACAGATTAATGGAAAACCGCGCTCTTTGACTCCACCACTAGCTCTTGATCTGCATTACTTAATAACAGCTTACGGAGCCAAGGATTTTCAGATGGAGCTTTTACTTGGCTATGCAATGCATTTATTACACAAAACACCAGTTATTACATCTGATATTATTAAGAATACTCTGATAAATGCATCTACAACCAATACCTCAAGTGCTTTTTCGCAAGCTATGGCAGGTGCATCTGTATCTGATTTAGCTGAAGAAATTGGGCAGATCAAACTGACTCCAGAGTTTTTTAACATGGAAGAAACTTCTAAGTTATGGTCTGCTTTCCAAACGCACTATCGACCTTCAGCTACCTATTTGGCGTCAATGATAGTGATTGAGAGTAATAATGACAAGTCTGAAAGTTTTTACATGATGCCCTTGTCTCAACCGAATATAGAGCAAGTTATGGCTCCGGCAAAGACCGATCAAATAATTGTTGCAGGCACAACATTAGTAATTCGTGGCAAGCGGTTACGCGGTAAGATCACACAAGTTCGTTTGGGTAATACAGAGACATTAATAGTACCTCAGGAAGTCAAAGAAACACAGATCAGCCTGTTAGTCCCGCCAAATTTATACGCAAGTGTGCAGAGTGTCCAAGTTGTACATCTAACAATGGGCAATGCAGGGCAAACGGACCATTTAGTTGAATCAAACGTTGCGGCTTTTGTCCTCCATCCAACAATTACAGCATTCGTCACTCAAGTGGAAAATAGCGGCGATAATTTACGCGCAGCAGAAATTACCGTTAAATTTCAGCCCAAAGTTGGTAAGGCACAGCGGGTAGTTTTGCTACTCAATGAAGTGTCAGGTAATAGTCCGGTAACTTACTCATTTTTGGTTGCATCACGCACCGAAGATACTGATGCAATCACGATTCCTGTCAAAAATGTCAAACCAGGAACTTATATTGTCCGGGTGCAGGTAGACGGAGCCCAAAGTCCACTGCACAAGAATCAGTCTGGAGAATATGATTTGCCACAGGTGACAATTCTATGAATTGTCAACTCTAGGGCTTAAGCCTGTAGGTAATGCCTGCACAAGTCATTCCACTAGCATCTAGCGAGTTGGATAATCTCATCCGCCTATGGACTCGCGAGACGATTTTAAGTAACAGTGCCCTACTTCTAGACTGCAAAGAACTGGACACCAATGATCCGGCGCGGCTGAATGCGATCGCTCGTTTCATGGAATGCACAAAGGGCTTTTTAATCGTTACGAGTCAGGAACGGATAGGCTTATCACAACGCCTGGTAGTTAACTTTGACGTGCATCAACCAACTATCAAAGAACAAGGTGCAGTTTGGCAAGATGCACTAGGTGCGATTGCACCGCAAATGAATGGGCGGGGGTTGGGAATCAGCGCTCTATTTGCAAGTGCTAGCGGCACAGGTAAAACTTTGGGGGCAGAAGTGCTAGCCCAGAAATTGCGCCTCGACCGTTATCGTATTGACTTATCATCGGTAGTCAGCAAATATATTGGGGAGACAGAGAAGAATTTGCGCCGGGTGTTTGATGCAGCAGAACAAGGCGGCGTGATTTTGTTATTTGATGAAGCTGATGCCTTATTTGGCAAACGCAGTGAGGTCAAAGATCCCCGCGATCACTATGCAAACATCGAAGTCAGCTATCTATTGCAACGCATGGAAAGCTACTCAGGTTTAGCAGTCCTGACTACTAACCTGAAGAGTTCAATTGATACAGCCTTTCTGCGGCGGATTCGCTTTGTAGTGCAGTTCCCCTTCCCGGATACAACGCAACGAGCCGAGATTTGGCGACGCGTCTTTCCAGCCAACACCCCAACCGCAGACTTAGATGCTCTGAAACTGGCACGGCTAAATGTCGCTGGGGGTAATATCCGTAACATAGCCTTAACATGCAGCTTTTATAGCTGCCGATGCTGGGGAACCAGTGCAGATGAAACATGTGTTGCGGGCTGCTCAGGCAGAATATACCAAGTTAGAGAAACCTTTAACTGACGCGGAAGTTGGGGGGTGGATGTGATTTTACAGCTATTTTCAGGTAAATAGACCACGCTCTACGGGCACAGCAATGCTGTGCCCCTACGACACATGTGGTTCAAATACTTGAATTCTACTGTAACTTAGCATTAATCACACGAACCTTGGGATGAAAAGCATTCCTCTGTCTGATAACCCGCAACTTGGGTTAATTAGCTTTTTTTCTTGAGTACTAACTGCTGAATTAGCGTTACAAATCAAAATCAAGGGTGAATGTTCCGTAAGGACATCTGCCAACTGTGGAAAAAGGATATAACTTTAATGTTTATCTTGATGCGGCACTCACAAGGTGCGGTATTTAAGTTAGCACAACTTGAAGCGTTTCTTGCAAATCTAACTGTAACTGCGAGTGAGCATTGCCGCTATTAATGGCAATTTCTACCCAGCCGTGACTGCCAACTAAAGCTATTATCTCTCCTACGTTGACATCATTATACGTTTCACAGCCTGGTATACTCAAAAGGGCGGCTTGCACATACCAAGTTTTACCTTGTACGTAACTCCCTGCAATGTTACTCACTAAGTTGCCAAAATTGTCAATATATTGAATGCAACCCACTATGCCAGTGGTTGTCTGCTTGCACTTGCCTATATCTAGCTTTACCAAACTTGCTGGATCAATTTCTTGTCCTAGCTGTTTGAGGGAAACACCACTAGCAAGATTAGCTCCCACTGGTGCAAAGATATCTCTACCGTGAAAAGTCTTGCTTGGTTGACGAGTTCGCCAATAGTTAAGATTTGTGAGTTCGACGGCTGCGATCGCTGGACTTTGACTAAGTACCCCACTGAAGATACCATTATCTGGGCCTACCAGAAACCCTTGAGCAAATTCTACTGCGATCGCCCGTCGCTTGCTTCCCACACCCGGATCTACTACTGCCACATGCACTGTCCCAACTGGAAAATAGGGATAAGCATTCATCAAGCAAAACCTAGCTGCGGCGATGTCTTGCGGCGGAATTTGGTGCGTTAAGTCTACCACCCTCAGTCTGGGGTTGAGTTGAGCGATGACTCCCTTGATTATGCCTACATAAACATCGCGATCGCCAAAATCGCTTAAAAAAGTTAGGAGTGGTTGTTGACCTATCTGGTTCTTAGACATGTTTTTGATAAAATATATATTGAATAGAACTTTCTGTAGCAAAAGCTACAAAATCTGTGTTATATTAAGAATACAAGACATATAAACAAAAAATTAAACAGGGTAATCACTATGAGTCAAAATAGACTACAAAATGCCAGAAAATCACGAGAAGCTCACAGAGCGAATATTCAAAGAAGCCTAGAGCATCGCTTGCAAGTAGCCAGAGCAAAAGGCGACGAACAACTGATTCGTCAACTGGAAGCTGAGATGAGGTATTCCAGCTAAATCAAGTTTTCAATGTTCTTAGTTTGTTGTGTAACCCGCTACGGCGGGTTTTTTTTAGGGGGTTTCCTGGCAATTTTACTTTCAGAGCATTTTTCAATTAATTGGACTACATCACTCTCCATCCTCACACTTCTGGTTCAACACCTAAGGCTCGTAACTGTGTATTACCGCCCACGCAACTCGTACATCTGGAGAACTTCACCACCAAGTTGCCGAGTTGGGTCAAAGATAATGTAGTACATTACCCGCATCCTGGCATACTCTAAGATTTTTCGTCCTGTTTCATTGCCTTCTCGATTTGAAACAATTTCAATCACCACCTCTGGCGGTTTGCCAAACTCCCAAAAGAAATAAGAGCGATGCCGTTTTTCCCACCAGTTTTCAGCTACTTGTACATCCAGGCTCAAAAATACATCAGGTACAATTGGCGGTTGCTTGTTACTGGAAAACAAGCCCACATTGGCAACGACTAGAAACCCTTGGGTATTACTTGCCCCGTTCCAAGAACTGTAAAGGGTTTCTGTTAGTAAGCGTTGTTGTTCAGATGGCAGATTATACTGGAGTTCCACTGGGACTTTAGCTAATGAGTAGAAACATGGACGTAATTACGAATGAATTTAATAGATATTTTTCTAAATGGAAAATTACCTTGCCAGAAGAGAATATACAAAAACGTCGGAAAGGTTCAATTTTTCAAGCTGGTTGGAAAATAAATTTTATTTTTGGGATCAAAGATGATGCTAAGTACTTTGAATATTACGCTATGCATAGAATGACTAATGATCGTCACATCATAATTTATGAAAATGGAGAAAAAGAACACTTAAAGTCTTTAGAGCCTCCCTTAGAATACAGCCCAGCAATTGATGAAAGGCAAAGGGAGCATAATAAACATAACAGAAGAGTTAGAGAGGAACTGAGCTATAAAGGCTTATTTTAACTTTCTGTACTCCCCTTGCGCTTTTTTAAGACTTTGGTTTAAAAGTCGAAGCAACGTGCAATTCTTTCAACTGTTTAGCATCTACACTCGAAGGTGCATCTGTTAACAAACAACGCGCTTGTTGTGTCTTCGGAAAAGCAATTACATCTCGAATAGATTCTTCTCCAGCTAGCAACATCACTAAACGATCTAAACCGTAGGCGATGCCACCATGCGGCGGTGTACCATATTCAAATGCTTCTAACAGAAAGCCAAATTTATTTTGTGCTTCTTCAGGAGATAAACCGATCGCTTCAAAGACTTGCTGTTGAATTTCTCGCTGATAAATCCGTAGACTTCCGCCGCCAACTTCTACGCCGTTGAGTACCAAGTCGTAAGCTTGGGCGCGTGCAGTTTTTAAGTCGCTCAAATCATCAGGATGTGGTGCTGTAAACGGGTGGTGTAGTGCTTCTAGGCGCTTTTCGTCAGCATTCCACTCGAACATCGGGAAATCTGTAATCCACAGCAAGTTGATTTTTTCTGGATCAATTAACTCAAATTCTCTTGCGATCGCTTGCCGTAATCTATCTAATGTTTTATTAACTGTAGCAGCATCACCAGCCCCAAACAACAGCAAATGTCCAGCTTTTGCATCTGTGCGGCGTAAAATTTCTTGTTTTTGTTCAACGCTGAGGTTGTCTTTTATCGCCCCAATGGTGTCAATTTCGCCATCATCCCTGACGCGGATGTAAGCTAAACCTTTAGCACCGGCTTCGCTGGCTTCTTTAAATAAGTCACCGCCTGGTTTAATGCGGACATTAGAAATTACATCGTTACCGTTGGGAATGGGCAGAATTTTGACGATACCACCATTGGTAACAGTATCCCGAAAAACTTTGAAACTAGAGTTTTTCACAATATCTGAGACGTCAACTAATTCCAAACCATAGCGGGTATCTGGTTTATCACTACCGTAGCGTTCTATCCCTTGGACATAAGTGAGACGGGGAAAAGGGCGCTGTAACTCAATTCCTTTAACTGTTTTGAAGATATGACAAACTAACTTTTCGTTTAGTTCGATAATTTCTTCTTGGGACATGAAGCTCATTTCCATGTCCAACTGGGTGAATTCCGGTTGTCTGTCGGCGCGTAAATCTTCATCACGAAAGCAACGGGCAATTTGATAATATCTGTCTAAGCCGGATACCATCAGCAATTGTTTAAATAGCTGGGGTGATTGCGGCAAAGCATACCACTCACCAGGATTGACGCGACTGGGTAGAACATAATCCCGCGCCCCTTCTGGGGTAGAACGGGTAAGTATTGGGGTTTCGACTTCGATAAAACCTTCCAAATCTTCCAGATAACGACGCATAGCTTTAACAATTTGATGACGCAATTGCAAATTTTGCGCCATCCGTTCGCGTCGCAAATCTAAATAACGATATTTCAGCCGCAAGTCTTCGCGCACTGTCTCGGTGTCAGCTGCGGAAACTTGGAAAGGCAACTGTTTGCGAACAGCATTGAGGAGTTGAATTTTATCAGCGTAGATTTCTACCTCGCCTGTTGGGATGCGGGGATTTAGGGATTCTTCGGGACGGTGCGTTACCCTACCAGTGATTTCGACAACATATTCATTTCGTAGGGCGTTCGCCTGTTCGTATGAATCTGGGGTGCGTTGCGGATCGCTGACGATTTGGACAATTCCAGAGCGATCGCGTAAATCTAAAAATATCACACCACCGTGATCGCGGCGACGGTCTACCCATCCGTAAAAGGTAACTGTCTCTCCAATATGTTCTTTTCGGAGTTCGCCGCAATAGTGAGTTCGCATAAGTGTTAGTTCTGTTTGTCTGGGCTAGATTGGCAAGAAAATGTCAAAGCCTTCCCATTATCTAGCATCAATAGTAATTGTAGTAATAAACATACAATAATCTCACGCCAATTTGGCAAAGGTCGATTGGGGAAGTGGGTGAGACGCAAAAGGTGAAAGAAGACGCGATCGGGCTAAGAAATTATCACATCCTCTCACCGTGTCTCAGCAGCACCATGTTTTCCATAATACAATGTTCCCATTATTACAATATTTTTTGTGTAACTTAACTATGGAACACCACTGATAACTGTTAATCAGTGTCTCCATAAAAATCTTCATCTAATAACTGTTCTATCAGAAAAGGACAATCAAGAAGATATTCTGCGTCCGTTGGTTTTCTCACTCCTAATTTAGCTTTTTTACTTTCTTTGATTGCCAGTTTACGAGCATCAGCATGAGCTTGGGAAATAACTTCAGTAATATAGTTTTTAAAAGAAGGATTTTCTTCTAAATCCTTGTTGACTCGGAAACGATGTTCTGTCACAGAACTATACCAGCTTGTTTTCATCATCTCAGGAGCATCAGATTGAACGGTTAACTTGAGTAAATGAGCAATCAAGATTGTTAAATTACTAATAAATGACCGTTTCTCTAACTTTCCCATATCTTCTAATTCTATAAGCAAATGCTCCCAATCTATATCATTAAAACGATGTTCTTTAATCTGCTCAATAATGCTTTCTCGCCACAGATTAAAATCTTGTTCGTACAGTTGATTGTTCATATACAGCAATCTTCAAAAAGGAAACGGTGATTTTGCTCTTGAGGTTTAACAATTCTTGAGCGCACAGCCTGACAAACATCGTCTTAATCTTGAGCAGTCATTTCAGTTACAGTTCTAGAGTTCAAACCTTCTAATAGCATACATAAACTGGGTGTTAGTGAGTAACGTCACGAGGGAGACCGCTCCCGTCGCGAGGGAGACCGCTCCCGTCGCGAGGGAGACCGCTCCCGTCACGAGGGAGACCGCTCCCGTCACGAGGGAGACCGCTCCCGTCACGAGGGAGACCGCTCCCGTCACGAGGGAGACCGCTCCCGTTGCAATATTAATAACTACAGCTTAAATATGGTGACACCAACTTCAATATTGCTGATGACACTTTAAGCATTTAAACATAACAGGGCACAGTTATGCTCTTATACCGCGTATTACATCAACAATTTTTGTATTTTCTTTATTTTGCCAAAATCCGAAATATTGCACAGCAAACTTGTATAAAATCTCAGTAACACTAGTTCTCAAAAATCTGTCACAAAATTCCAACCCCCAAACCCAGATTTAATCTGACTTTCTTAACAATGTATTAAATATTCTTTTACCCCACCCTAACCCTCCCTTATAAAGGAGAGGGAACCGGATTTTATTGTTTCCCCCCTTATAAAGGGGGTAATCATTCGATTAGTATCACAACATAGAAATTTTCAAACAACCTCTAAGAATTAGTGATTATGCCGCCAGACTACTCCGGTCAAAATCTTCGAGGTCGCTCTTTTAAAGGTCAAAACTTGACTGGGGCAAATTTTAGCAAGGCAGATATTAGAGGAGCAAACTTTACCAACGCGATTCTTAAAGATGCTGACTTCACAGGTGTTAAGGCTGGACTACAGCGACCTTGGACAATTGGATTGCTTATAGCCTCATGGCTCCTATCGGGAATATCAGGGTTTTTGTCAATCTTAGTTGGTGTACTGGTCGCATATATTTTTGACACCAAAAGCACTCAAAGCGTCATCATCGGGATAGTTTCATTAATTGTGATACTGGTTTTTTTTATTATTACCATTCGTAAGAGTCTAACAGCAGGTTTAGTAGCCGGAGCCGGAGCCGCAGCCGGAGCCGCAGCCGTAGCCGAAGCCGGAGCCGGAGCCGAAACCTTCGCCGTAGCCGGAGCCTTTACATTATTTAGCGCTTACATTGGCTGGCGTAGTTTAACGGGAGATGAAAAAGATGCTTCGATTCGCTCATTTGCTCTCGCCTTTGCTGCGACAGGTGGAACTAGCTTCCGCAATGCCGATTTAACCGATGCTGATTTTACTGATGCAACCCTGAAAAACACAGATTTTAGAAAAGCAAACCTAACACGCACCCGTTTTTATGAAGCAAAAAAACTTGACTTTGCCAGAGTTGACGACACCATATTAACTAAATTAGCTGTTATAAAATTACTCGTCACTGGTAATGGTCGAGGAAAATCTTATGCTGGTGAAAACCTGAAAGGCGCTAACCTGATAGGTGCAGATTTAAAAGAAGCGAATTTAAAAGATGTTGATATTACAGAAGCCACCTTCCAAGGCGCTTGTTTAGAACGGGCAAACCTAACTTTAGCTCAAGCTGTAGGTACTAACTTCACCAGCGCCCAAATGACAGGTGCTTGTGTGGAAGCGTGGAATATTGAAAGTACAACCAAATTAAATAATATAGATTGTCGCTTTATCTATCTTTTAGAACATCCCAAGCCTGAAACAGACGACCGCGAACGCCGTCCTAGTAGTGGCGACTTTCAACCAGGAGAATTTACTAAGCTATTTGAAGAGGTTTTAAATACTGTTGATTTAATTTTCCGCGACGGCATAGACTGGAAAGCTTTTGTTAATGCCTTCCAAACAGTGCAAGACCAAAATGCAGACACAGAATTAGCTCTACAGAGTATTGAAAATAAAGGTGATGGGGTTGTTGTCGTTAAGGTTGGTGTACCTGATGGTGCTGATAAAGAAAAGATTCATAGTAATTTTACGCAAAATTATCAATTGGCATTGCAAGCTGTAGAAGAAAAATATAAAGCACAATTACAAGCTAAAGATGAGCAAATAGTCGTTTATCGCCAACAAAGTGGAGAGATGGCAGAGATTGTAAAATTATTAGCTAATAAACCGATTAATGTTCAAGTTGAAAATAAAGTAGAGAATAAAAATATGACTAACAGTAATGATTCCAGCCGCAATATTAATGTTGGCAGAGATTTTAATGCTAGCGGACAAGCTTTTAGTTTGGGTGACATCAGTGGTGCAGTCACAAATACTATTAACGAGTTACCAAAATCTCCCGAACCAGATAAACCAGGAATTAAAGAATTATTGACGCAATTGCAAGCAGCAATTGAGGATGATACAAACTTACTTCAAGAAGATAAAGCTGAGGCATTAGAACAAGTGAAAGCTTTAGCAGAAGCAGGGAAAAGTCCCCAAGAAGGGGCGATGCAAAAGGCGGGGAAAACGGCTATAAAGATTTTAAAAGGGACAATTTCTAGTTTACCCAGTGCCGCAAAGTTGGTTGAACAGTGCAGCAATCTATTGCCGTTGATTTCAAATTTTTTGGGTTTAGGGTAGCGTGTCAAATTAAGAGGTTGTTTAAAAAGTGTTTCGCTGTGAATTTAGGCACTTTTAGATCCCCCTTAACCCCCGTGTACATACAAATTTTTGATGAGGCCATTTAAGATTTATCGTGCAACCCCTGAGATACCTTAAGAAAGGTTATGCTACGCAAAACCTGTCCCTCTCCTTAGTAAGGCTATGGTGTATACACAAGTCTGAAACAGTCTACTCACTTGCATTTAGGCGTAAATTTACCCCACCCTAACCCTCCCCTTATAAAGGGGAGGGAACCAGATTTTCCGGTTTCCCCCTTTATAAGGGGGAGGGAACCAGATTTTCCGGTTTCCCCCCTTTATAAGGGGGAGGGAACCAGATTTTCCGGTTTCCCCCCTTTATAAGGGGGGATTAAGGGGGGTAATTCGATGACTTGTGTACACCAGCACCCTTCGACCCCATTCAACTCAAAGATTAAGGTAAAATTATAAGTAAAAGTATTAAGAATTTTAAAGAAACTAATCAATGTCCAGTATTTCTCTTGACAAAAGTAACTCTCATGTCGTCGTTATCGGTGCAGGAATAGGTGGATTGACTACCGGAGCTTTATTAGCTCATAGAGGTTACAGCGTCTTAATTTTGGATCAGGCTCTTGTCCCAGGAGGCTGTGCTTCGACGTTTAAACGGCAGGGATTTACCTTCGATGTGGGAGCAACTCAGGTGGCGGGGTTGGAACCAGGGGGAATTCACCACCGCATTTTCTCAGAATTGTCAATAGATTTACCGCCAGCAACGCCTTGTGATCCTGCTTGTGCGGTGTATTTACCTGGGGAAAGCACACCGATTAATGTCTGGCGCGACCAAGAGAAATGGCAAGAGGAACGACAAAAACAGTTCCCCGGTAGCGAACCGTTCTGGCAGTTGATGGCAACTTTATTTAATGCCAGTTGGGAATTTCAAGGACGTGATCCGGTGCTACCACCACGTAATTTATGGGATTTGTGGCAGCTAATGCAAGCGGTGCGTCCCAATACATTAATTACTGTACCCTTCACTTTGTTTACGGTAGGAGATGCTTTACGCTTATGTGGACTGGGAAATGACCAACGACTGAGGACTTTTTTAGATTTGCAACTGAAGCTATACTCCCAGGTGGATGCAGAGAAGACGGCATTACTTTATGCCGCCACAGCATTGAGTGTATCCCAACTGCCCCAAGGATTGTTTCACCTCCAGGGAAGTATGCAAGTACTAAGCGATCGCCTGGTACAATCCTTAGAAAGAGATGGCGGCAAATTGTTGATGCGCCACACTGTAGAAGAAATCAAAGTAGAAGACGGTAAAGCTACTGCTGTAGCGATTAGAAATCAGAAAACTGGCGAAGTCTGGACAGAAGCAGCCGACCACATAGTTACTAACGTCACCGTGCAAAACTTGGTGCAGTTATTGGGACAAGCGCCATCTGGTTATAAAAACCGGGTGGAAAAACTGCCCCAAGCATCGAGTGCCTTTGTGATTTATTTGGGTGTAGATGCCAGCGCGATTCCGCCTGGATGCCCTCCCCACTTACAATTTCTGTATGATGCTGATGGCCCGATTGGCGAGAATAATTCCCTATTTGTTTCCGTCAGTCATCCTGGAGACGGCCGCGCCCCAAATGGTAAAGCCACAATTATCGCTTCTTCATTTGTCGATCCTGCACAGTGGTGGGAGACTGAAGATTATGAAGGACTAAAAGAAAAGTTTACCCAAGAAGCGATCGCTCGTCTTGCCCAATACTTCTATCTCAAACCAGAAACGATTATTTATCAAGAAGCAGCAACACCGCGGACTTTTGCTCATTTCACAGCTCGCGATCGCGGTATAGTTGGTGGCATTGGTCAAAGAATACCCACCTTTGGCCCTTTTGGAT
The DNA here is from genome assembly GCF_036919595.1 of Nostoc sp. Lineage (GTDB taxonomy): Bacteria > Cyanobacteriota > Cyanobacteriia > Cyanobacteriales > Nostocaceae > Nostoc. Next base: position 95,562 of record NZ_JBALCO010000064.1, read on the forward strand.
TTGCCAATCGTACACCAATCCAGCATCTGTGGTTAGTTGGTGATTCTACCCATCCCGGCGAAGGTACTGCTGGGGTGAGTTATTCGGCGCTAACGGTAGTCAGACAAATTGAGGCGCAAAACTGATCAACTACCAATAATTGAACAACAGGCAAGGGAGCAGGGGGCAGGGGGAAATGACCCCTGCCCCCTGCCTCTTCCTTGAAAAGTCCTTCTTCCTTGGCAGGCAAGTCATACTTGTAACCGATGACAAAAAGGACAGAAAACTGGTGAAATAAGATTAGTATTGCTAATCTGGAGTAATGACAGACAGCGTTTTAATTCTTGGTGGACGGGGGCGGATTGGTAGCACTGTTGCTCAGGATCTAGCTACCCATACGCAGGCACAAATTACGATTACTGGACGTTCTGCGGAGTTTGGGAAGGCTGTTAGCTTGTCTTCGGGAGGACAAGTGCAGTTTTTGGTATTGGACTTGGCAGAAGTTGACAAGCTGCGAGATGCGATCGCAAACTCTAACTTAGTCATCCACTGTGCTGGCCCATTTCACTATCGCGATACTAATGTTCTCGAAACCTGTATTGCTCTAAGCGTTAATTATGTAGATGTCAGCGACCATCGTTCCTATACCAGCAAAGCTCTCAAGTATAATGAACAAGCTGCTGCTGCTGGTGTGACCGCAATTATTAATACTGGCATTTTTCCTGGTATTTCTAACAGCATGGTACGTCAAGGTGTTGAACAATTTGATCAAGCAGAAAAGATTCATTTAAGTTATTTGGTTTCGGGTTCTGGTGGTGCTGGCATTACAGTGATGCGGACAACTTTTCTGGGGTTGCAGTATCCTTTTGAGACTTGGATAGATGGAAAATGGCAGGTAATCAAGCCTTATAGTGAAAGAGAAGTAGTTGAGTTTCCACCTCCCTATGGAGGCAGCGGAGTTTACTGGTTTGATATGCCAGAAACCTTTACACTGCCCAAAGCTTTCCCATCTGTAAAAACTGTAATTACTAAGTTTGGCTCTGTTCCCGATTTTTACAATCACCTAACTTGGATTGCAGCACACGTTTTTCCCAAGTGGTTAATGCAGCGTCGTTACATGATTGAATTTCTGTCCCATGTCAGCCATTCGATGACAGATGTCACTAATAATTTTAGTGGAATTGGGGTAGCAGTTCGTTCAGAAGTTACAGGGCAAAAAAATGGTGAAACAGCCGTTTATTGTTCAACTGTAGTGCATGAAAATACAGCGGTGGCTTCTGGTTGCGGCACAGGTAGTATTGCCCAATTATTGCTAGAAGGTAAACTCAATAAACCAGGTGTTTTTGCTGTGGAAGAAGCACTACCAACAAATTTATTTGAAGAGGTAATGCAAAGCCGAGGAATTAAAATTAATCAAAGTTGGTTATAGCTTAATACGCTTGAGTTAAGCACACCGGGTGAAAATTTCATCTGATTTCACCAAATATCAGATACAGATACATAGGTGGGGACGTACTGCTGTACGTCCCTACAACCGATTCATATGTTGCAATCACTGTTGAAATTGCAGATCATATTTTGTTGAAGCAAGTGCGATCGCTTTTTCGAGGTCGGCGGGATTAATGACTCCCAAAAGATTGCGTTCTTCCTCATTCAATGGTAAGTTTACAGGCTATCCTACCTCTGCAAAAAACTGCTCACCCCCTGCTGGTGTCACCCACATCAGGATTTTGGCAGGCTTTGACCCGATGTTTTTATAACCGTGGTACTGACCCCTAGTAAAATGCATGAAAGTTCCGGCAGTTGCAACGATAGTCTGCTCGTCATGCTGGTACTCAACCTCTCCCTCAAGAACATAGTGTGCTTCGTCCGCTTGCTCGTGAATATGGGGTGGTGCAATACTTTGCGGTTGCATTAAAACCTCTGCTAACCCATATCTTCCGCCTGTATCTTTCCCTTGAGCCAGAAGTGGAATTTTGTCAATCATATCAGTCCACTTGAGTGGACTTTAGCTATGAGGTGCTGAAATTTATTTCTGGAGAGGATGTGAGTAAGCACGATAATTTGACTATTACAAAAATGTATATAGTGTTAAAACTTAAAAGGTTCAGATAGCATTAACTGAACTATAGGTAAAAATTAATATACCCTGCGGTAGAAGGAAGAACTGTACTTAAACACTTAGGATGCCTGTGAGCCTTAAATATTGAATATATTTATACATGATTAAGGCTCATAAAGTAAAAAGAGGAGATTTTTTCATGCAAAAAATTTTATTAACTTTAAAGCAAGCATTACGTTCCAGCTTTTTGGTTCTTGCCTTGATGATTTCCATCAGCCTGTCAGGTTCGTTTATTTTCATTCAACAAGCTACTTATGCAACTACTCTTGAAGAATTGAAGCTAGTACCTCCAGAATATAAGCCAAATTCTGAAGAAAAAATTAATCGCGCTAACGAATATGACCTAGGCGTTGGCGCTCAAGAGGAAGAACGAGAAGAAGCTTATGAAAAAGCAGTAAAAGATGCAGGAAGCCTTACTACTATGGAGGAGGCTTACGAAAGGAATTTGAAGGCTGAGAGAGAACAAAATCCCCCAGAAAGTTTCGGTGAAAAAGCAAAAGAAGTTATTGAAAAGGTGACAGGTAAATAGGAAATATAGACCTAATTACTAACTCTTTCCCCACAAGGAATGCAAAGTAAGACTCAAAGCCTCTCTCCTTTTAGGAGAGAGGTCTGGAGTTAGGGAAAAACTGTATTATACCCAAGCAGTAAGATGGGCACTGTTAACGTAGAAGTGTAAGTAGTAGTGCCTATTCTACAAAAATAACTTTTACTCAAATTCATCTATTGTGGCAGGAGGGGTAGTCTTTCTCTGATTAGCAAGATTGCGCTCATACCACTTCATTAATGGAGTTGAACTAATGCCATGTATAATCACAGAAGCGATGATAGTAGTGTAAGTTATCCAAGCAATTTGTTCGCCTGATTCACCTTTTAAGCCATGACCAAACGCATAGGCAAGATAATATAAAGAACCAACACCGCGAATACCAAACCATCCAAATAGTAACCGAGTTCCTGGGTGCAAGGTACGGCGATGTGACTCTAGAGGACGTTTACCTATTGTGCTAATCCAAACTCCTACAGGTCTAATTATCAAGAATAATAAAATTATCACTATCAAAGATTGCCCAGCATAATTGAGCATTGGCTTTAATAATAATATTGACCCTAATAGTAAAATTGTCCCAACTTCCAGCAGTTTTTCAATCTGCTCAACAAATTCCAATTCTGCTAACGGTTTTTCAGGATTTATGTAACTGCGTTGGACAACTAACCCAGCAACAAATACTGCCAGAAATCCATAGCCATTCAACATTTCTGTTAAGGAATAAGTTAGTAGAATTGTGCTGATAGCAATAAAATCTTCCATTAACTCATTGGCAGCACGGCGTTTTTGAATTTTTTGCTCAATCCAAACTATAGATTTGGCAACAATAATTCCCATAATAATGCCAACTGCGATCGCCCAAATTAAATCAACTGCAATCCACTGTTTAAACCAGTTGCCCCAGTTATCATTTTCTAATGCATGAATACCAAAATAAACGAAGGGAAAAGCTAAAGCATCATTTAAACCACCTTCAGAAGTTAAACCAAATCTCAATTCATCTTGGTCATTTGTATCGGTCAGTTGTACTTCTGATGCTAATACTGGATCTGTGGGTGCAAGAATTGCTCCTAATAAAATCGCTTCTCCCCAATTCATCCCTAAAAACAATTTACCCACAACAGCCAGAGCAAAAATTGAAATTGGCATCAGAAATACAATCAATCGCACCGTAATATCCCAAACCCCCAACTTTAAAGGACGAATAATTCTTAAGCCGCAGCCAAACACAGAAATAATTACTACAAGTTCTGTTATTTTCTCCAGCAGTTCGGCGTTGAAAACTTCATTTTGACGTAATTGAACAAGTTTTAAGCCATAAGGCCCTAGAAATATACCAACTAGTAAGTAGATAAGGGCAAAAGAAAGAGGTAAACGAGCAATCCAACCTGACCCTAATGTGACCATTAGCAAAAGTAGACCAACCACAAATAGGTCAATAATATAGGTATCTACCATATAGCGATTTATATAAGAATTAGGTGTTGCTTTATAAGCTTAGTTGCAATAGCTTTGTATTAGAAGTTACCTATGGACAGATTTTTTTGGATTAGGGATTGGCGATTCAAACAGGTTACCAAATTGCAAAAGAAAGGAATAGATAAATTTGGCGTTGGCTTTGCCTGCTTTCTCTACGAGACGCTACGCGAATGGCATTAGACTTTGATTATTCGCGTCTGGATTAAAACAATGACAATAGCACAAGAATATCGTTAATGCACAGCGTGCGCTCCTATGAATGGTCTATATTCTCTACTTTCTCACTCAGAATCGCCCCTCTTTAGTACAAATATACTATAATATAGATAGCGTCCACAAAGCCTAGCCAAATGGATAACGGTTTTGTGAAAACCTTCTGGAAGATGGATTCAAGGGTTAGTTCGATGATGAAGCATTACATTCTCAACCTCAATCCGACTGCCAAGCATGAATGGGATCGGTGTATTTTACGTGACCCTCTGACTGCAAAACGCCCAGACATTGCCAAATTAATTGCTGAAGCGGTTGGTGCTGATACAGGCAGTTATTTGGTGAGCGTGAATATCGAAGTTCAAGTTTTGCAGCAAGCGGCGGTACCTCAAGCAGAACAACTCTCGCTTTCATTTCCAGAGGTGAATGTGCCCTCACAACCACAACTGCGGGAAGCGGCTTGAGCTATAGTGCAGAGTTTAGTAGAGAATAATTAGCCTGTATAAGCAGGCTTACTTCGTGTAGCCGCAGACTTGAGTCTGACGGCTAACGAAATCATGGGTGTATGACAATACACTTGGGATAAGCCTTTTTCTCTCCCCCTGCCTAAACAGATAAATTTCCTTAACCCAACCGTATTGGGGTGTATGAGTGGACTTAATCTTAGAAGGCAAAATTAATGGCATTGTTCAAAGCAGCGGTAGACACATTGCTGAAGGTAATAAAGTTGACAGCATAACCTTTTCCAGATGAACCATCTGGATCAATTAAAACGATCGCACTAGTTCCCTTAGTCTCAAAGTGCAAATAGCCGTTGGCGATCGCACTGACAAAATTCAGGTTGGCTAGACCAGAATTTTGGAAAAGTTGCCGTAGGACAATCTTGTCAGTACTTGTTTTAAAGTCAGCGATCGTATCACCCGCATCCTGGATATTTGTATAAACGAACGAGTCTGCGCCTGCACCACCTGTGATGGTATTTTTCCCGTGGTAGCTAGTGATAATGTCATCGCCAGCAGTATTATCGAGAGTATTGCTTCCACAGTTGCCATTGATGACATTGACTTTTGCCTCAAATGCACCAATGTCTACCTTACCGCCAGAGATGCGAGCGAAGCCAGAACCACGTTGGTCAAATGGTACTTGTTCAGTGATGTTGCCGTCACCATCCTGATCTGTGGTATTAAAATGATGTCCTTTCCTTGTTAGAGCATTCGCATTTAGTATTGCCCGTTGTAGTGAACCAGCACCGCTGCTGCTGGTGTTAGTGACGGTAAATGTAGACATTGATGTTACTCCGATTTTTTTTCATTCTTTGGGGAATTAAAAGATGCCGCTAAAAACTCGCACTTGTAGCGGTTCGAGTATTTTAGGAACCACTAAAAACCACTACACTGCCGGAAACAGCGCTGTGTCAAGTGTGCAAGAAATCAGTCACAGGATTTGGTGAGGTACGTTGCCCAAAATAGAATTGGGTTTTGCGACTACTCAACCAAAACTATTGATTCTCAAAGCCAAATCTCTAAGGAATTACCCTCTCAAACTCTAGAGGGTTTTGAAAATATACTTAAATTCAAAACAGTTGTTTAGCAAATATTATATACAAATAGGAGATTCTAATTGAAAATTTACTGAGAGTTAATTTGAACTTCATTTTTGCTGTGATCCAGTAAAGTTACTGTAAGTTTTTGGTGAATAGCGATCGCTATATCTGCACCTCAGACATTGCCTTTTCTCCCCTAATTTAGTACATTTGGACTATAATAGATATATAGCGTCCACCCAACTTGGTTAAGTGTAAAACTGCTCTGTGACAGCCTTTTGGAAAATGGATTCCAGGGTTGGTCTTATGCTTAAACACTAGATTCTTGACATGAGAGGAAAATTATTAAATGATGCAACTGAGTCATTATCCAGCTGCGATCGCCCAAGCTGCCCAACGGGCTAATGAAATAGACTCTCAGTTGATGGCAGTGCAGCACCAAGTTAACCGATTTGAAGGCAATGCAGACCGCACCGCCGCTTTTGAGATAGATTTAAAAAATGATGCTCAACGCAAGGCTCGTCGCTTTGAGGTGCTGCTTGTGAATCAGGAATATCAAAAGTCAATAGACACCCAGATTCGATTAACTCTCGATAAAGCAAATGCCATCGCTCATTTGGAATATCTGCGTAATCAGTTTAGTGTAGCTAAGTTGGAAGCAAGATTAGCGATCGCTCAACAACTTACCGATTTTGAATCTAAAGAATTAGTCGGTTTATAGTCACATCTGAACCGTAGTCTGATTATACAACTGCTAAGGAGGCTAAGTTACCCTTGTAGCCACTAATCTCAATCACGGCATCCGTGAGGGCAGAGAATCCATTAGTGTTATCGTTGAGTGCCAGAAAAGTCTGCTGATGATTGCCTGTACCAAGGGTAAAAGTTGCCGCACCTTTAGCTACAAAAGCAGTTGCAGTCAATATCTGTTGTACATCTGAGAGATTTAGACTCGCAACAGTGCCAAGTTGAACTAGATTAGCAGCGCTAACTGCATATAGCCCATCAATTTTATCTTGAGAAATATTCAAGTCAGTTATTTTATCAAAGCTAGACAGCAGCGAATCACTCAGACTACTGAACACAAATTTATCAGCGCCACAACCGCCTGTGAGGGTATCACGCCCAGCACCACCATTGAGGATGTCATTACCATTACCACCAACTAGTTTGTCATTTCCGGCTAATCCAAAGAGTTTATCGTTGCCATTTTTGCCGGAAATTTGATCATTACCAGCCCCACCACTGAGTTCATCTGCACCGTTACCACCGTTTAAAGTAATCTTTGGCACATTTCCGTCTGTGGTGGTTTTGCTGATTAATTGACCATTGGTATCATACAGATAAGTGGCAACTGCATCAGTAATGCCATCACTATTGTTGTCAATATCTGCGGAAATTAGTTTGCCGTTGCGATCGTAGTTGAAAGTGGTAATTTCATCAGGGATGCCATCATTATTTTTGTCAGCTACCTGTGCAGTCTGTTTGCCGTTAGCGTCATAACTATAAGCGGTGACTTCATCAAAGATGCCATCATTATTTTTGTCAATTTTTTGTGATGTCAGCTTGCCGTTAAAATCGTAGCTGTAGATGCCAACAGCATCAATTACACCATCATTGTTGAAGTCATAACTGGCGGATGCGCGTCCATAAGTAGAGGTTTGGACATAATCAAGTTTGCCGTCGCCGTTGTAATCACTGCTCGTGGATGTCTGGTTGCCCTTGGCATCATAAGTAAAGGTAAAGGTTTGGACAGAATCAACTTTGCCGTCGCCGTTGTTGTCAGTGCTATAGGATGTCCGGTTGCCCTTGGCATCATAAGTAAAGGTTTGGACAGAATCAACTTTGCCGTCGCCGTTGTCGTAACTGCTATCGGATGTTTGGTTGCCCTTGGCATCATAAGTAGAGGTTTCGACAGAATCAACTTTGCCGTCGCCGTTGTCGTCAGCGCTATAGGATGTCCGGTTGCCCTTGGCATCATAAGTAGAGGTTTGGACAGAATCAACTTTGCCGTCGCCGTTGTTGTCACTGCTGTTGGATGTCTGGTTGCCCTTGGCATCATAAGTATAGGTTTGGACAAAATCAACTTTGCCGTCGCCGTTGTTGTCACTGCTGTTGGATGTCTGGTTGCCCTTGGCATCATAAGTATAGGTTTGGACAATATCAACTTTGCCGTCGCCGTTGTTGTCACTGCTGTTGGATGTCTGGTTGCCTTTGGTATCATAAGTAAGGGTTTGGACAAAATCAACTTTGCCGTCGCCGTTGTCGTCACGGCTATTGGATGTCAGGTTGCCCTTGGCATCATAAGTATAGGTTGCGACAGAATCAACTTTACCGTCGCCGTTGTTGTCACTGCTGTTGGATGTCTGGTTGCCCTTGGCATCATAAGTATAGGTTGCGACAGAATCAACTTTACCGTCGCCGTTGTTGTCAGTGCTTATGGATGTCTGGTTGCCTTTGGCATCATAAGTAAGGGTTTGGACAAAATCAACTTTGCCGTCGCCGTTGTCGTCACGGCTATTGGATGTCAGGTTGCCCTTGGCATCATAAGTAGAGGTTTGGACAGAATCAACTTTACCGTCGCCGTTGTTGTCAGTGCTTATGGATGTCTGGTTGCCCTTAGCATCATAAGTATAGGTTTGGACAGAATCAACTTTGCCGTCGCCGTTGTTGTCAGTGCTTATGGATGTCAGGTTGCCCTTGGCATTATAAGTATAGGTTTGGACAATATCAACTTTGCCGTCGCCGTTGGTGTCAAAGCTATCGGATGTCAGATCATAGCGGTAGGTAATAACTGAGTCTATTATCCCATCACTGTTGTTGTCTGTCCTCTCAGATATCACTTTGCCATCGACATCGTAAGTGTAAGTTGTGGTTGATGTCATAAATTGGTGTTTTTTATCTGTTTGATTCCACTTGTGTACTGCGATGTGTTTTCATCACACATCGCTATGTTCTGCAAAATCTTTTTATCTACCAAGTCTGGGTAGTTAAATGTATTTTTGCTACATCAGTCACAATGATGATACTATACGAATTTTTTAAGTCAATCTTATTAATCACATTATTTATATGACATACATTATTGCTAACTTAACCAACTTGGTATACTCATTCCCAGGGAAACGCAAAGTTTTTAAATTGCATTCGCTGGAAACTTATCCCCCACGGGTGGAGAGGCTTTGAAACCTAGTAGGGGCACACGATTACAGCTAGCTGTGCGCCCCTACGAATTGTCTGTACTCCACGCAATTTAAAACCGCTATATGTCTATTTAAGCAGACGTGATATGAGACAGCAGTTGAGCAATTTGCTGATTAATAATTGCGATATCAAAACGCTCACTAGCAATAATCCTGGCATTCTTGGCTATAGTTGCAGTTATTTCCATCTCCTGAAAACAGGTGATAATTACTTGTGCAAGTTCCTGGGGTTCTCCTGGTGTCACTAGAAAACCATTAAGTCCATGTTCTACTAATTCCATTACACCCCCAGCTTTTGCTGCAACTACAGGTTTTCCAGATAGCATTGCCTCTACAATCACTCTACCAAAGGGTTCTGGGGAAGTAGAGGTATGTGCTACCAAATCACAAGCTGCCATTAACTGAGGAATATCAGAACGAAATCCTAAAAATTTGACGCGGTTTTCTAATCCCAGTTGGCTAACTTGTTGGTGTAACTGTTGGACGTAATCTTGTTCGCCAAACAATGCATCACCCACTAAAATTGCTGTCACCTCTTGCGGACATTTGGCAAGGGCATCAATTAAAATATGCTGCCCTTTCCAAGGTGCAAGACGGCTAAAGTGTCCAACTACAAATTTTCCTGACAATCCTAACTGTTGTTGTAATCTATTAATGTCAAACTCATCAGTTTGATAAATTTTTGGATCAAAGCCGTTATAGACAACTTCTATGATGTCTGGGCGTCCTTTTGCTTGCACAAAGGCTGTTTGACTAGCTTGTGAATTAGCAATTATTAATGATGCAAAACGATTAGCTAAATTAACAGCAATACGAAGATTAGTTTGGCTAAAATGTTCTGTAGAAAGAATATCATGTAAATGATAAACTAGAGGGCGACGACTGAAAAAACTTGCTAATGCCCCTACAACTAATGCTTTTTGGGTATTAGCATAGATTAAATCGTATTCACGCGCTTTTTTAACTACCTTAGTAATCAAAGGTACAAGTTGTCCCAGACTCTTTAATCCTTGTACCAAACTGCTTTCTTTGTGAACTTCGATTGCTTGAGTTGCAAAAACTTCTACTGGGATATGATTTTGCTGTAGTAGATGTTTAAATGGGCCATCTGCAAATAAACCTACCAAAGCGCGATCGCCATATGGTTTAGCAATATCTATTAAACATAATTCTGCACCGCCTGGTTTACCACTTTGGTCTAAGAAAAGAATTCTCATAAAACCTCTATTTTATCTAATTTGACTCACGCAGCACCTTTAACATCTATTACAATCACTTGTTTAAGCTAATAAAATATTCCGTACTTGTTGGGTGATTTGATTCCAGTCATAGTGTGTAGTGGCATACTGGCGACAGGCTGATCGTGAAGGTATGGGGATATTTCCCAATAGTGCTTGTTCTAATTTTTCAGCAATGGCTAATGCTTCTGTTGAAGTAGTAATTAAATCAGGTGAAAATTCTGATAAAATTTCTGGCATTCCCCCAACGGGAGTACATAAAACGGGAGTACCACAGGCTAGAGACTCGATTATTACTAATCCAAATCCTTCAAAAGATTGACTAGGCATGATAGTTAGTTCGGCAGCTTGGTAAGCTATAGGTAATTGCTCATCAGGGAGAAAACCTAAAAATTTAACGTTGTCGTCTAGTCCTAATTCTCTAGCCTGTTGTTGTAGTGCAGCTTGGATGTGACCACGACCTGCGATCGCTAGCCAAACATCTGGTATTCTGGGCTTAATTATAGCCAGTGCCTGCAATAATTTGTCAACTCCGGTTCGATGTACTAAGCGGCGGGATGTAAATATGATCCGGCGATTACTAGGCCAGCCTAGCTTTGTACAAGCTTCCTGGGGTGATAAATTTGGTTGAAACCAGTTAATATCAACTCCACCAGGAATAATATTAATTTTGCTCCACGGGACTTGATATTTATCATGTAAAATTTTACCAAATGCTTTGCTCAAAACAATGAAGCGATCGCAGCGATTATAAGTGTTTTGTTCTATTAGCCAGTGTTTGATCAAAAGACTGAGATTTTTATTAACTACCTCTTGCTGACTCTCAGAAGCCCAAGGGCCATGAAAGTTAAAAGTAACTGGTACTCCCTTTGGTAAAATATCTAAAATAGGAAAGCTGTATAATGCAAAGTGCAAATTAATAGCATCTGGTTTGCTTGTTCTTGTTTTTTGAAAGTTATTACGAATTGACCATAATCTTTGCCAAATAGCACTATCAACAGAAGCCAAGTTAGTCAGCTTAATCGGTGAATTTATTTCAGCTTCTGGTAGACCGACTCCACATAATTCAACCTCGTCTTTATTTGCTGCTAATTTATGAGTTAATTCATAAATATACCTTTCTAATCCTCCAGGGCTTTTGGGAAACCAGCCTAATCCAAGGGTGAGAATAGATGCAGATGATGAAGCAAAACTTGTTTCTTTATTACCTTCCATCAATGTGTCTCCTATAAATGTATTAAAATAGTAGGGTCAATTCATGAATTACCCTAACAGCGTGTTTGTTATATCCCAACCTGAATTACTATAATTTACGAATACACATTAAAAATAAGAGTTTTTTATAGAACACCAATTTATAAACTATTTATATGCGAACGTCAACAATGAATTCAAACCTGTGTTTTTATTAACTAAATAACACTGAGGATGATATATATGATTCCTGCCACAAAACAAGCTGAGTGGTAGACAGGGAAAGGAAAAAACCAATACAAATTAATTTATTAATAAATAATTTTGTATTAATATCTACAATTTTTGCATTGGTAAAAGTAAAAATTGATACATTTAAAAATATTAGCTGAAATAATGTTTTTTTGATAAAGTTTCTATGAATAGCATTTTTAAATTATTGATTATTGATAATTAATTAAAATATCGTATTCATAAATAATTTTTATTGTACCCAGTTAAAAGCAGTAAAATTTTGTGCGGATTTTATAAATAGTGATTGTATATAAATAATTAAAAGCTTAAAAATTATATGATAAATAAATTATTGATGCGGTTAGTCAAATTTCGGATTAAACTCAATCAGTACATCAAAAAATTCTCTAATATTAGATATTTACAAAAAAGTAAAACTTTCAATTTTTTACTCAGTCTGACTGCTGGAGTAATTGTTACTACCATTGGAATTACAACAGACTGGGCGATAACTGGAACACCCACACTCACGTACAAAACATCGTGGATAGGTAATACTTTTGGCAGTGGAAATCTGCGGGTACAAAACAATATTGAGGCAATGTATGTTGCCCCTGATGGCACAGTTTATACAAACAGTCATTGGGATGAGGCGGGAATGGAGGCAGCCATATATAAGGATGGTAAAGTTATTGGGGCTATTGGGGATACTCACGGCTGGAGTCGTGGAGGTGGGAAAGCTGTAACAGCAAATAGTAAATATATTTACATTGCCATGACTCAGGGTTCGAGGGGCAAAACAGATGAAGATTACCCACCTGAAGGAACAACTTGGCATTGCGTTAGACGCTATGACTTGTCGGGAAAACCTGCGCCGTTTCCCAATGGGCGTGGCTGGGATAAAAGTATGTTAATTACTAGCACTAAAAATGAAGTTACTGGATTAGCAACTGGGGAAAGCGAGTTGTATGTGAGTGATTTTGCTGCTAATCAGATTCGTGTCTATGATCCTGATACGATGAAGGAACTCCGCAGCTTTACCGTTGCTAATCCGGGAGCAATAACTATTGATCCACAGAAAAATCTCTGGATTGTTCAAAGCAAAAATGGTAGTAATCCTGCCAAGATTCTCCATTATTCCCAAACTGGAAAGCAATTGCCCCAACAGATTGGAGATATTGTTGAACCAACAGCGATCGCAATTGATCATCAAGGTAAGCTATTGGTGGCAGAGAATGGGCCGCGTCAGCAAATGTTGATTTATGATGTCAAAGATAAGCCCGTGCAGGTGGGTAGTTTTGGCTCTAAAGGTGGTATCTATGCAGGAGTTGCTGGTGAAGTTCAAGATTTGAAACTTTACGGACTTACCGGAGTCGGTACAGATACTTCAGGGAATATCTATATAAATAGTGATGGTTTCAACAAATCAGGAACAGATTTGCGGAAATTTTCGCCATCGGGAAAACTAATCTGGCGATCGCTGGGATTGATATTCGTCGATAATGCAGATGCCGATCCTAAAAGTGATGGTGTAGATTTATTCACCAAACAAGAACACTATTTGATGGACTACAGTAAGCCTGCTGGTAAGCAATGGACTTACAAAGCCTACACTTTAAATGGTTTCAAATATCCTCAAGATCCACGTCTGCATACATCGCCAGATGGAACCTTTGTTCGCCGCATCCAAGGGAAGCCGTTTTTGTACCTCACAGATATGTATAGCAGCTTTCTGCAAATATATCGTTTTAATCCAGCCACAGATGGCAAAATTGCCATACCAGCCGGAATGTTCGTCGGTACCAATAGCGGAGATAAACCATTTCTCACCGGGAATTGGCCACCGCATCAACCAGAAAAAGGGGAATGGATCTGGCGCGATCGCAACGGTAATGGCAAATTTGAAAAGAACGAATATGATACCAGCAAAGATTATCCCTATATCGGCGGATGGTGGGTAGACAGCAAAGGAGATGTTTGGAAAGCTTTGCGAACCCAAGATGGCATTCGCCACTATCCTTTACAGGGAATAGATGCTAAAGGCAACCCCATCTACAAGTATAGTTTGATGCAGAAGCAAACTACTCCCAAGATATTTAACGACTTGCGGCGGATCGAATATTTCCCGGAAACAGATACTATGTATTTGTCAGGCTTCACAGTAGATCACCCTGCATTCGGTGACGATACTGGAGTTGTTGGTTCTGAGATTGCCCGTTTTGACAATTGGAGTCAAGGTAATCGTACTCCCCGTTGGCGGATTGTAATTCCCTACGACACCACTGGCAAACATGAAGTGTCTACGGCTGCAATGAGTGTGGCGGGAGATCATGTATTCGCCGTGACAGTTAAAACCGCAGAGGTATATGTCTACAATGCCAAGACGGGAGTGCAAGTACAACAGTTAAAACCAGGCCCAGAAGTTGGTAGCGAAAGTGGCTGGATTGATATCCCCTACGGTATCCGCGCTTTTCGGCGTTCCAATGGTGAGTATCTAGTATTTGTGGAAGAAAATTGGAAAGGAAAAGTGATTATGTATCGGCTGGCGGGGTGAACATCCCAAATGTGCCATTCCCTTGATAGCCCTCATCCCCTAACCCCTTCTCCCAAGCATGGGAGAAGAGGAATTTCTCCCCTCTCCCATGTTTGGGAGAGGGGCTGGGGGTGAGGGAAGAGAGTTAAACAAAATTGGGATGCTCCCTGGCGTGGTGAGTATTTACAGTAATAACGAGGGAATTAGAGCAAGCCTTTTTACGTGCCTCAAATGTTGGGAAATGGGGAAGGTTAGAAAGAAAATTTGTGCCGTCTGCAATGGGACAGGCACAATACACATAATCTAAATTATCTAGAGAGAAGCTATAACGCACCCTACTTAAGATTTACTCCATTAGAGTGTTCCAATAAATAAATGATCCAAAGTCTGTCATTGCGAGTGCAACGCAGTGGAGCATACCACTTTGTGGAAGCAAGCTACGCGCAGCGTCTCCAAAAGTTGCAATCACAAAGATGAAGAGATTGCTTCATTCCGCTTTGCTCCATTCGCAATGATAATTGGGCATTTTTTTACTTGGATTACTCTTAATGAGCCTTTGATACTCGTAAACGAGTCTTTGAACTCCGTCAACGAGTCTTTGATACTCGTGAATGAGTCTTTGAACTCCGTTAACGAGTCTTTGATACTCGTGAATGAGTTTTTGAACTCCGTTAATGAGTCTTTTATACTCGTGAATGAGTCTTTGAACTCCGTTAATGAGTCTTTTATACTCGTGAATGAGTCTTTGAACTCCGTTAATGAGTCTTTTATACTCGTGAACGAGTCTTTTAACTCCATTAATGAAAAATATCTAACCATTCCTGAATGTACAGGGGTGAGCGTGTAGTAAAATTTGCTCACCTCCGTAAAGTTGAACATTACTTTATACTTCTCCGGTCAAAATCTCCGAGGACGCAACTTCAAAGGTAGACAAGACTTTGTGGGTGCAAATAAATTTTGTATAAAAAATTTTACTTTCTACTAGGATTTACAAGTTAAGTTATTCAATAGTAATCTTCTAATGTCAATATTTATGCAAAGGTGTCTTGATTTCATGAATATGATGAACTTTAAAATCCAAGGCTTTTTTACGACGTTAATAATTGGTACTGTGTCAGTATTGACCATTTCAGACGCTATCTCTCAAAAGGTGAACGCCCAAGCTACGCCTTCTTGTAATAATGCAACCATAAAAGGTAGCTATGGAAGTATATTGACTGGGACGGTCTTAGGATACCCTCTAGCTCAAGTTGGTTTATTCAAGTTTAATGGAACGGGAAATCTTCAAGGAATAGCTTCTGATAGCTATAACGGTACTCTATCTATAAACACCCCAGGGTCAGGAACCTATAGTGTTAAACAAGATTGTACGGTGCAGATAGTAATAAGTGGTGATACTTTTAGCGGTGTCATTGTTGATAATGGGAAGGAAATCTTTCTTTTGTCAACCGCTAAAAATGCAGTAGTTACTGTTACTTTGAAAAAAGTGAACTGATTTACTCCATCTGTTCCAACGCTTGAAATAAATCAGTTACCTGATTCACCGGATTCCGAGAAACCAGACATTAAAGAATAGAAGAAAGAGTGCAAGGTGACAACCCAATTAGCTCTCAGAAGATGGTGGTGTAAAGCTAGTTGGGTTCACAGGAGTGACTTCAGAAGCGTAGCGGTTAAAGTCCCTAACGTTGAAAGTTAAGATATGGGTTAGTTTGTTGACTAACATTGAGGCTACAAGCCTGGCATCGTGGACATTTACCCCCATTACCCCATACTGTAAAATTAATCGCTTCCACTCTGGATAAATCTCAGGTACATCTGGCAGTACCAAGAAGAAACCTTCTAAGCGCTCCAGTTCCGTCCTAGCTTCAGCTATGGTTAAGCCTAAGCCGTTCCTTTGGGCAGGTCGTGTTGCACTTCGCCAAAACTCTATGAGGTTTTGCGAGGTAATAAAAAGCTCTAACTCTGCTCCTCGTAAAGTTGAAATTGCGTTCAGTGTATCTGCATACATTGGGTGGTGTGGCTGTACGCTTAGTAGCAATAAGTTGGTATCGACAAGATAAGTCACTTAAATATCTTCCGACTCCTCATCATCGTATATTCCTGCCCGACTTAAAGCATACTCTGATAGTAAGGGCGTATCTCGCCTATGGCTCTCTGCCCATTCCCGAAAAGCTGTTACCCACTCAAGAGCCGTTGCAGTTTTGTAAAATGGTTGCTCCTGCTTTGATTTTATCAACTGCTCAAGCAATGCATCTAAATGTGGCTTAACCACTTCAGCAGGGAGCTTAGTTACGTTTGCTAACACCTGCACAACGCCTTCTAACTCTTCTCTGTCAGCCTCGGGGGGTAATGGTAGTATTTGATTGTTATTGTTGACCACGCTTGTAGCTCTCCATAAATAATATCGTATCTACTTTCTTCATTCTCAGGTAGTTTTGGAATGTAGAGTTGAATTTTTCCAAAATGTCTTTAACTGAAGAAATCCTTTCCGAATTACCCGGCGATGTTTTAAGAGGATTGCGCCAAGGCGATCGCATCCTCACATCTGTGCGAGAAAACACCGCACCTATCCCAACGTTAGTTAAAGAAAGTCCACAGCTTTTAGGCGTTGTAGACTTCGATGTAGTTATCTGCGGTGGCACTTTAGGCATTTTAATTGGTTGCGCCTTGGCGGTGAAAGGATTGCGGGTGGCGTTGATGGAACGGGGAATTTTGCGGGGGAGGGATCAAGAGTGGAATATCTCTCGTAAAGAATTATATGTGTTTGTGGAATTGAACTTGCTAACTGAGGAAGAATTAGAAACTGCGATCGCTACTAAATATAACCCAGCACGAGTTAGTTTTGCTGGCGGTACAGAAGTTTGGGTAGAGGATGTCTTGAATATCGGCGTAGATCCGGTTTATCTACTAGCTACTTTGAAAACGCGATTTCTCGCCGCTGGGGGAAAGTTGTTAGAAAATACACCTTTTACTGAAGCGGTGGTTCATTCAGATGGGGTGATGGTAAATAACCAATTCAAAACTCGGTTATTAATCGACGCGATGGGACATCTTTCACCCATCACCCAACAAGCACGCCAAGGAAAAAAACCAGATGCCCTTTGCTTAGTTGTGGGAAGTTGCGCCCAAGGTTTTCCGGAAAATAACTCAGGCGATTTGTTATTATCATTTACATCTTTGCAGAATCAATGTCAGTACTTCTGGGAAGCCTTCCCAGCCAGGGATGGCAGAACCACTTACTTGTTTACTTACATGGATGCACATCCCCAACGCTTGAGTTTAGAAGCTCTATTTGAAGAATATCTGCGTCTTTTACCAGAATATCAGGGAGTGGAATTGAGCAAGCTGAAATTTCAACGAGCGCTATTTGGCTTCTTTCCTACCTATCGCCAAAGTCCTCTAAAAACCCCTTGGAGCCGCATTCTACCAGCCGGAGATAGCAGTGGTAGTCAATCTCCCTTGAGTTTTGGTGGTTTTGGGGCAATGGTGCGTCACCTGAAGCGTTTAACTTATGGCATTTATGAAGCGCTGGAAACAGAACAATTATCTGCACAAGCGATCGCACTGCTGCAACCCTATCAGCCAAGTTTGACTGTTACCTGGTTGTTTCAAAGGGCGATGAGTGTTGGTATAAATCAGAAAATTGCCCCAGATCAAATTAACCAACTCCTCTCAGCGGTATTTCAGGAAATGCAACAGTTGGGTACACCAGTGCTAAAACCATTTTTACAGGATATAGTGCAGTTTTCGGCACTAACGCAAACACTGTTAAAAACTGGTTTATACCATCCGGGATTAGTTGCCAAAATAATTCCCCAAGTAGGTTTAGGAAGTTTGTTAGATTGGTTGTTACATTACAGTAATTTGGGTGTATACACTGCCTTGTTTTGGTTAAGTCCAATGCTAGAAACATGGATTAAGAATCAATCAAATGAACAACAATATTATTGGTATCGTTTGGTTGATGCCTGGAAGTATGGTTCTGGCGGTGATTACTCAGATGAAACTTAGAATTTTACCTGTGTGAGGAGAATATGATTGAACGGAAATCTTTAGGAATAAAATACTTTGCGGTGTTGATTGGTTTTCTGCGCGATCGCCAAGGATTTCTAGAGGAAGTTCGCCAAGGTACGAGATTACCAAATAAAATCATTTCTCTGCTGGTTTGTAGTTCCTTATTTATCGCTGCTTATGGCGGAATCATTGGTGCATACCATAGTTGGATGCAAGCTTTGTCTTCCGCGATTAAACTCCCAGCCCTTTATTTAATCACACTCCTGATTTGTATCCCAACCTTGTACTTTGCTAATATTATTTTTGGTTCAAAGCGGACTTTTGCACAGCATTTAGCATTAGTTTTAACTGCTGTTTCAGTTACAAGTGTACTTTTATTTAGCTTTGCCCCAATCACGCTGTTTTTCTTGATTACCACCAATAATTACCAATTTTTAATTCTGTTAAATGTCTTCATCTTTGCCATAACTGGATTTATTGGTGTTTCGTCTTTATATCACGCCACGAGTTTGGTTTTAGAACAAGATAATGAAGGTAGCAAGACACGCCAGAAGATTTTACAATTTTGGCTATTTCTTTACGCTTTCGTAGGCAGTCAGCTAGGATGGACTCTCAGACCATTTTTTGGCACACCTGGTTCTGCCTTTGAACTATTCCGTGAAAGAGAAGGTAATTTCTATTTAAGTGTAATTCAAGCTATTAGTTATCTTTTGGGAATCCGTTAATTAGTTATTAGAAATTTAACAAAATATAGAAAACATAAACTCTTGAATGTGTGAATTTTTGGGATTACAGGCATCTTTGGCGTTAAATTCCTTTATGAAGGAATGCAATTACTTTCTCAACAAGATGAAATTGGCAAAAAACCCGCACCTCTATTTTAAGATCCTGGTTATTGCTTTATGCCTTTGTTGGTATACAGTTAGGATGGTTTCTCAGACTGTTTTTTGGTGCCCCTGACTCTAAATTTGAATTGTTTCGCACAGTCAAAGGCAACTTCTATCTGGATATTGTAGCGGCAATTTCCGAAATTTTAGGTTTGCGCTAATTTAAGATTTATACCAATACGCTTGGTGTTAGTGATATTTTTGACATTTGAGCGCGAAAACTAGGAGCGCCATTAACAGAGGATATCATAAGTGACTTGGGTAATACTGCATTTATTAGAGAGCGTTAGTAAAAAGTTTCTCTGATGACTTGTAACACTTTCGCCAACAGTGTTTGGGCGTGAACTTACCCCATCTAAAGTAAAAAATTATGGGATTGCATCCGAAATCGGCTTATTCAAAGATGTAGAACAATTTGTCGGCATAGAGAAACAAAATCATGAAGCGAAATTTATTTAGTGTAATTGCTCTTTTTGCAACATCTACTTTAGTTGGGATTAATACCCCTGCTAATGCTACACCTAGCAGTTATCAGAAAAGCTGTAACCACATCTCAGTTTATGGCAATGTTCTCTCTGCTAGTTGTAGCCGAAGCAATGGTTCATTCAACAAAGCTTCAATAGAATTACAGGGGATTGAAAATATTAACGGCACTTTAGAAGTGACTAACCCTGATAAAGCTAGCAATTATCAGTTCAGTTGCCAGAATATCCGCATTAGAGGAAACTATTTAAAAGCTGCTTGTAAAAGAAGAGATGGCACACTTAAGTGGACTTCAACAGTCATACAAGGAATTGAAAATATTGAAGGTGTTCTGAAGTATACCAGCAGTCCCTGAGTCGAAGTAAAACCGACCTCCAAAACGGCGATCTAAGTGGTTCGATACAGAAATCACCTTACATCTTCGCCCTGATGATGCACCAGGCTAATCTCCTGAAACTGTGATATCGCTTGGCCAGCTTATCAATTTTGCCAATCTCAAGCCTACTTATAAAGGCATTGAGCCGAGATCAGAATAAAAACGGAAATAGTGGCTGAAAAGGCTTGATTTTTCCTTGCCTATAACGGTTTTAAGTACAAAGAAATAGAAAATTACCAAATCCTTTGCATAATAATCGTTAAAAGCCTTAATTTCCGAATATCCAGCTATCTTAGTTCAATGCCAAAAAGGCTCTAGAACACTTATGGCAAATCTTCTGCTCTAATCGAGACAATAATGAAACAATGACGACAGATACGGCTATCCCAGGTTCAGCCCCGATAGCAAGCAAATCATCACTAAGGATGACAAGGCGATTCGGCTGTATGACCTGATGGGCAAGAAGTAGGCGGAATTTCGATTTAGTAAATAATTTTGGTCAAATCCTCTTCCCTTCTGCCCTCTGCCTTTCCCGTTCGCACAGCGTTCTGTAGAGAAGAACTGATAAAACTCCAAATACGCTACAACAGAAAAAACTCTCTGCTAAACCTGTGAAAAAACGAGTAACACTCACCTTCCCAAAACGCGCCGTGCAAATGCCAGTAACTTACGTACTGGCCAAAGAGTTCAACGTCGCCGCCAATATTATCCGCGCTCAAGTTGCCCCAAATCAAATTGGCAAACTGGTAGTGGAACTATCGGGAGATATCGATCAATTAGATGCTGCGATCGAGTGGATGCGATCGCGCCATGTTAGCGTTTCTTATACATTAGGCGAAATTGCGATTGATCCTGATGTCTGTGTCCACTGTGGCTTGTGTACTGGGGTCTGTCCTACCGAAGCCCTCACCCTCCACCCAGAGACATACAAGTTGACATTCACGCGATCGCGCTGTATCGTCTGCGAACAGTGTATCCTCAGCTGTCCCGTACAAGCAATTTCCACTAATCTTTAACAATCCAAAATCGTTCGACTGAGCGTAGCCGTTCGCGTAGCGTTCCGCAGGAAAGTCCAAAATTGCTTATCCCAGCTTAAACACATCCGCTATTACACCACTATCACCGACCAATCTAGTCTTTGCTGGAGAGTCATAAACTACCAATAGCGAAGGTATACCAGCTACATCCTCAAATAGCGTCATTCCCTCAGCGTGTTCTTCCCGATTTCCATAGGCAATATCTTGCACAAAATCTGGATTGCTGAAGACATTTTCTCGCGAATTCACACTATTTACCCAACGATAAATTTGCACAGGCCTATCTAAATCCATCGTTGGCCCGGCTAAAATCAACAAATCTTTTCATCTACACACAAATCCCAAATTCCCAAACCATCCAACCAAAAAAAATGTTTTTTATATAACTCCTTTGCTTCCCCAATTTGTCCCAGTTTCAAGAGTCCAAGACTAGAATCTTCTAACTCTATTTCCAGAACAACAGCCTAACCCCGCAATACAGGGCCACGCAAAAAAAGATACGGTTTTGGTAAATGCCTATTCTTTCAATATCAAAACCGTTATCTTTTCCTGGAATTGCTGCCTTAATGAATAAGCCTAAATGGGGATCATCTGCAAAATTTGATTGCAAAAAGATTTATTCTGCCATGATAATAAATCATTTAATCTATGCCAAATATTATTAAGCAATCATTAACATCAAATTGTCAGGCGGAATCTGCTTTTCAAACCTTTGATAGATGTAGCATATTTTTATAATAGTATGCAAGTATCAATAATCATAAGAAGACTTACCATTTTCAGTGAATAAAAAAATATCAAAAGTAGTAGATGTATACTTTTAACTAATGTTATTATGCAATAACCTAATTAGGTAGTCATTAAGACAAATTATGAAATTAGCCACACAACCTACGGTAAAAACTCTAGGGGACTACGCGTATCAAGCGATTGAAAAACACTTTAAGAAAACCTTGAAGTGGGAAAAATCAGTAAAGAAAGATGAAGATCCAGAAGCGCTGCACCAAATGCGAGTGGGAATGCGTCGGCTACGCACGGCTGTAACTAGGTTTGGGCTAGCGTTAGATGTATCAAAACCAGTCAGCGATAAAAATATTGGTAAAATAGCCCGTCGTCTTGGTAGTCTGCGAGATTTAGACGTACTCAAAGAAAGTTTGGAAAATAATTACAAACCAAACTTACCCTGCAAAGAGCAGGAATCTCTGCAAACAGCTTTCACAGCTTTGGCTAAACAACGTGAAGATGTCCTATCGAGTGTGCAGAAAACCTTAAAAGATGAATCTTACAAGTCTCTAAAAGATGCATTAGAGAAATGGTTAGAGAAACCTAGTTATCAACCTTTGGCATCTGTTGCTATCCAGCAAGTGCTACCAGATTTACTTTTACCAGAATTGAGTAACTTTTTACTGCACCCAGGTTGGCTAGTTGGCACTCAATTTGTGGAATCAGAAGTGAAAATTCAAAAAAACTGGAAACCAGAAAAGATAGAAAAACAATTGACAACAGAAGGTGAAATTCTTCATAGCTTGCGAAAAGAAGCTAAACGTATACGCTACCAGATGGAGTTATTTACTGACTTATATGGCGAGTCTTACACAGCTTATCTTACAGAAGCGAAAAGTATCCAAGAAATTTTGGGTACGATGCAAGATAGTGCGGTCTTAACTGACTGGCTTACAGATGTATTCAAGTCAGAAATTCAAACTGAGTTGCCCACCCTTGCTAATTTGTTAACTGAAAATCGTTACCAGTCGTGGCAGCAGTGGCAACCCTTGCAAGAACGCTATCTGAAAGCTGAAACCAGGCATAGCTTTCATTTAACAATACTGCACCCGCTTTCAGGAGTAATAAATTAAAAGTTTCTCTTTCAGGACTTACGCAAAATCATCAAAAAACGAACCGCAAAGGAGGCATAGACACGAAGTGGCTTCCCGCAGGGTAGGTCACAAAGGAATAAGGTTTCAGAGAGTTATTGCGTAAGTCCTATCTTTATGGGGCAAGGATTGGACTAACGAGCAGACGGTTGAATATGAGCCTCTAGCGACAAAACATAAACACTGCTCTGGGGAATCTGGGCAATAAAAGTATTTTCAGCACAGCACAAGCCTGAAATGAGTCCAACAGCCCTTTCTAGCATAGCTCCCCAGTCAAACTGGTTGCGATCGCCGCCGCCCTTAAAAGCCCAAGGCAGTGCGTTCAATCCCTTCACTCAATTAAAATATGATTCTTCTATTTGCTTCGTTCCCAGTCGGAGACTGGGAATGCCCATACAGAGGTGCCTCCCGAATTCGCAGCAGAGCCGCTTTGAAGTCCATTTGCAAGGTAAAACCTGGAAACGAGATTTAAGGAGATTTACGAGATTTCAAAGAGGTCTAGTGATAAATAAAGACGGGTTGCAGCCCGTCTAAATAGCTTGAAAGTGCAAATACACCTTGTATAGTATTGAAAATAACACAGTTAATTTTCTGATAGTTGCCAATTTGCCAAGTCATAAAAAGAACAGATATTAGAATCGTCTTAAAAGTCCTGGTATTTCCGGCTAAATTATTTACCCATGCATGTTTGAGGATTTATGGAAATTGCGATGTCTGATGACAAGCCTGGAGTTTTGGAGTCTTTGGGTTTGCGCTGCGCGTCTACATACTCCGGTCTGAAAGCAGTAATGATTACCGCCCGGGGCGATCGCACAGGTATCTTTCGCTCTGATGGTGAAAAACCAGATGTTACCAACACTCCAACTCCTCGCTTTGACTTCCTAGAATTTGAAGCCTATGCAGAGATGTCGGTGCAATTTTCGCGTGGGATGTCCCTTTCAGTGTGAATTTTGCGACATTATTGTTCTCTATGGTCGCAAACCTTGCACCAAAAGCCCAGATCAACTATTCACAATAGGCTTGGGTTAAGACAAATTCTTGGGTGGAATGGTACTTAAGCAAAAATTGCTGCCCAGATCCCCGACTTCTTCAAAAAGTCGGGGATCTAAATCCCTTGCAATGCCAATGCATCCCGATACAATGTTAATGCGTTGGCCGCATTGTTAATGCATCCCAATACAATGTTAATGCGTCCTCTTACAATGCCAATGCATCCCGATACAATGTTAATGCGTCCTCTTACAATGCCAATGCATCCCGATACAATGTTAATGCGTCCTCTTACAATGCCAATGCATCCCGATACAATGTTAATGCGTTCCCCTGCATTAAAAACGCTACGCTTTTACGCAAAACTGTACTAACTGACCATGCCAGCCGATAATTTGGAGATTAATGAAACGACTGCGGCACAATTTGCTCAATTAGTGCTGGATTGTATCGCGCGGGAGTATCCTAATAGTGGTCTGTATTGGGTTGATAGCGACGAGGATATAAAACCACCGCGTGAATTGACTCCAGCTTTTTATGGCTGCTTAGATTGGCATTCAGCCGTACATGGTCACTGGTTGCTGGTACGTCTCATGCGTCACTTTCCTGAAGCCTCTTTCAATCTAGCGTCAAAGCAAGCACTTGAGCAGAGCTTAACACCAGAGAAGATTCAAGGAGAGATTGCCCATTTCCAGCGGCGGCCCTTTTATGAATTTCCTTATGGTGTGGCATGGCTTCTGCAACTGGCTGCGGAACTTCACGAGTGGAATCATCCTCAAGCGAAAGAATGGCGGATTGTATTAGAACCGCTAGAAAAGTTGATTGCAGCTAACTTACACCGTTGGATTGAAGCACTGAAACTCCCAAATCGCACAGGGATGCATAACCAAACAGCTTTTGCACTTGGTTTGATGCTAGATTGGGCACGGATTACCGAAAATACCGACTTCACTCAGTTAGTAGAGAACAAGACACGGCAATTCTATCTCAACGATCGCAATTATTCCTTACAATTCGAGCCGCTTGGCTACGATTTTCTCTCTCCTGGCCTTGCTGAAGCAGATTTGATGCGGCGAGTCCTCCCAACAACAGCTTTCACTGACTGGCTGACCGATTTTCTTCCCCAAATACCGATTGAGAATTCAGCAAATTGGTTAGAACCAGCCAAAGTAGATAATCCTAAAGATTATACGCAATCCCACTTCTGGGGTCTTAATCTCAGTCGCGCTTGGATGCTTAAGGGGATCATCTCTGGATTGGCAAATGGCGATCGCCGCATAGAAACCCTTCGTTCTACTGGCGTTCACCATCGGCACAATGGACTAGATGTTGTCATTGAACATTATGCAGCTAGTCACTGGCTAGGAACCTTTGCTGTTTACCTGCTAACGAATCGGGGATTGCAAGGGCAAATTATTTGAACAGTCTAGACGATCTAACAACCTATCAGACTTTGTAAAAACTCGAACAATTAGCTCAAACAGATAAGTAGTAAATTAAATCAGGGTTTTCCCAATTCCTAATCCCCAATGTCCCAAACCTTAAAAGATGCCAAGTAAATATCCCTTAGCCGACCGAGGCTGTCAGGATCAGAAAGTAAAGAGTAAAAGGCAATCTATTTTGACTTTTAACTTTCTCCTTTTGTTCAACTTCCACAACGGGAGGTTTAATCTTGACTAAATTAAAAGTTGGTATCAATGGCTTCGGTCGAATCGGGCGACTTGTGCTTCGCGCTGGTATCGATAACCCCAATATCGAGTTTATAGGTATTAACGATCTAGTACCACCAGATAACCTCGCTTACCTCTTGAAGTACGACTCAACCCACGGTCAATTAAAGCAAAAGGTTGAAGCCAAGGAAGATGGCATCCTCATTGACGGGCATTTTATTCCTTGCGTGTCAGTGAGAAATCCAGCAGAGTTGCCTTGGGGACAATTAAGTGCAGATTATGTCGTGGAATCTACGGGACTCTTCACTGATTACCAAGGAGCCGCAAACCACCTGAAGGCAGGTGCAAAGCGAGTGGTAATTTCCGCTCCCACTAAAGATCCAGATAGAGTTCCTACCCTACTAATGGGTGTCAATCATCACCTATTTGACCCCAGCAAGGATATCATTGTCTCCAATGCTAGCTGCACTACAAACTGTTTAGCTCCCATAGCTAAGGTGATCAATGACAACTTTGGGTTAACTGAAGGGTTGATGACCACAGTCCATGCTATGACTGCTACCCAGCCAACTGTAGACGGCCCCAGCAAAAAGGACTGGCGGGGTGGTCGAGGTGCAAGCCAGAATATTATTCCCTCCTCCACAGGTGCAGCTAAAGCCGTAGCACTGGTTTTACCAGAATTGAAGGGTAAGTTGACTGGTATGGCATTGCGAGTTCCGACTCCCGATGTCTCTGTTGTTGATTTAACTTTCAAAACTGCCAAAGCTACCAGTTATAAGGAAATCTGTGCTGCCATGAAGGAGGCTGCGGCAGGCTCACTATCGGGTATTTTGGGATACACAGATGAAGAAGTAGTTTCCACAGATTTTCAAGGCGATACCCATTCCAGTATCTTTGACGCAGGTGCTGGGATTGAGTTGAACTCCAACTTCTTCAAGGTAATTGCTTGGTATGACAACGAGTGGGGTTACTCGAATCGCGTGATTGACCTGATCTTGTCTATGTCACAAAATGAAAAGCTCGCCCCGACAGCTGCTGCGGTTTGATTAGTTGTTGGAGATGGGGCATAGGGCATGGGGCATTAGTAATTAAGTTTTTTCCCTAGTCCCTAGCCCCCAGTTCCCAGCCTCCAATTTGGGATTTGGGTCAAATGGTAAATACCCCGAAAGTAAAACGTCATTTAGTATCTTTACTTACTAAACCAGTGATATGAAGCACGTGTGAATTTGGATGCTTTGGGCGATCGCTCAAAGCATCCAAATTTGCAAGTTACTCCTCAACCCCCAATCCCTATGCGTCGAACCAAAATCATTTGTACTGTTGGGCCGGCTACATCTGCACCTGAAAGGTTGCAAGCCTTAGTAGAAGCTGGAATGAATGTGGCGCGGCTGAATTTTTCCCACGGGGCTTATGAATTCCACGCCAAAACGGCTCACTATCTCAGGCAGATTAGTACTGAGCAGCAAAAGCCGATCGCAATTATGCAAGACCTGTGTGGCCCCAAGATTCGCTTGGGAATTTTACCACCGGAAGGGTTAAATTTAGAAGCTGGTAGTGAAGTTACCTTTGTTTTGCAAGAAAAGGGTGAGACTATTGAGGAACTACCCCTACCATTGCCGACTTTGTTTGCAATGGTGCGACCAGGCGAACCGATTTTGATTAATGATGGTCGCGTCAAGTTGATTGTTACTGATCGCGATGCCGATCGCATTCGCGCCCAGGTGAAAATTGGCGGGTTAATTTCTACGCACAAAGGAGTAAACCTGCCAGAAACTCCTTTACCTGTCAGTTCGATCACCGAAAAAGACTTGCTGGATCTGCGCTTTGGGATTCAGTTGGGTGTAGACTGGGTAGCGGCGTCCTTCGTGCGATCGCCACAAGATTTAGAACCCGCCAAGCGAATGATTGAAGCCGCTGGCGCTTCCATCCGTTTAATTGCCAAAATCGAAAGAGCAGAGGCAATAGAGAACTTTGACTCCATTCTGAAAGTTGCCGACGCGATTATGATTGCCCGTGGCGATTTAGGGGTGGAAGTGCCAATTCACGAAGTACCCCTAATTCAAAAAGATATTATTCGCCGTTGCAATCGTGCTGGCAAGCCGGTGATTACAGCCACGCAAATGCTAGAGTCGATGATTAGCGCCCCTGACCCCACCCGCGCTGAAGCAACCGATGTTGCCAACTCTATCTTAGATGGTACCGATGCAGTAATGCTTTCTGGTGAAACCGCTGTCGGACAATATCCCATCGCCGCCGTCCAGATGATGCACAATATCGCCGTGCGGACAGAACAGGCTTTAGATGAGGCTAGTAGACATGCCTGGTGTCATGAAGCAGGCAGTCTCAGCGTCACCGAATCTGTGGCAGAATCCGTATGTCGCATCGCTTATGAAACAGGCTCACGGGCAATTCTCTGTAACACTTCCTCAGGAAGTACAGCCAGAATGGTGTCTAAATATCGACCAACTTCTTTGATTATTGCCTTAACCCCTGACGTTACTGCTTATCGCCAGCTAGCGCTTTCTTGGGGTGTGGAACCTTTGCTTATCCCACCAGTTCACAATGCCGAAGAGATGTTTACCAATGTGGTAAACACAGTTGTAGACATGGGTCTAGCGAATAAGGGCGATAAAGTAGTGATTACTTCTGGCGTTCCAATTGGTAAATCGGGAACAACTAGTTTAATCAAAGTGCATTCCATTGGACAGCCAATTTCGGCATAACTCACCTAGAATAGGGCTGTGGTTGTGGCTCAAGATAGTAAGCAAAATTGGGCAATGATTTAGAAAAATTGCCAGAATCAGAATTGAAGGAATAGTAGAGAGTGTAAAGAACTGGGGAATAAGTAAATCCTGTAACATTCATTACGGAGTATTTTATGTCTAAGAGTTTACTGGAACAATTGCGGAAAATGACTGTCGTGGTTGCAGATACGGGGGATATCCAGGCAATTGAAAAGTTCAAACCCCAAGACGCTACCACCAATCCTTCTCTGATTACTGCTGCGGCGCAGATGCCGGAATATCAGGAAGTTGTCGATCAAACTTTACTCCAAGCTAAGAAAGATGCTGGAGACAAAGCTACCCAAACACAGATAGTTTCTCTAGCTTTTGACCGTCTGGCAGTTGCCTTTGGATTAAAGATTTTACAAATCATTCCCGGTCGTGTGTCTACGGAAGTGGATGCTCGCCTGTCCTACGATACCGAAGCTACCCTGACTAAGGCACGGGAATTAATTGCTCAGTATAAAGCAGCTGGAGTTGGCCGCGATCGCGTGCTAATTAAAATTGCCTCTACCTGGGAAGGCATTCGCGCCGCAGAAATCCTCCAAAAAGAAGGTATTCACTGTAACCTTACCTTGTTGTTTGGTCTTCACCAAGCGATCGCCTGTGCAGATGCTGGTGTTACCCTAATTTCTCCCTTCGTCGGTCGGATTCTCGACTGGCACAAAAAAGATACCGGACGGGATAGCTACCCAGCAGCCGAAGATCCAGGAGTTTTGTCTGTCACCAAAATCTACAACTACTACAAGAAATTCGGCTATAAAACCGAAGTTATGGGAGCTAGTTTCCGTAACCTTGGTGAAATTACTGAACTTGCAGGTAGTGATTTATTGACAATTTCCCCGTCACTTTTGGGTGAATTACAAGCAACCATTGGAGAATTGCCACGCAAACTTGACCCCGCCAAGGTAGCAAACTTGGAAATTGAAAAGATATCCATTGACAAAGCTACCTTTGACAAGATGCACACTGCTGACCGCATGGCATTTGACAAACTAGACGAGGGCATCAAAGGTTTCACCAAGGCATTAGAAGACCTTGAGAAACTTTTGGCAGACCGACTCGTTCGCCTTGAAGGAGAGGTAGTAGCAACTCATTAGAACGTAACGATAGTTAGTGGTTAGTGGTTAATGGTTAATAGAACAAAGCGGTTCTCGTTTACGTGAGGTACACGCGTAGGGGCACGGCACTGCCCATACGTGTCAACTTAAGGCAAAAGCCATTCTAGAACAAGCTTTTAAAGATTGTCTCATTTGTCTCGTTCCCAGTCGGAGACTGGGAATGCCTAATGAGAGGCTCTGCCTCAAGACTAGTGGCACCACGATTGAAGAGCATTTCCAGCCTATGGCTAGAAACGAGGTTTTAAAAGAGTTTTAGCTTAAGTTGACACCAATGGGCACTGCTCCCCTACACCTCGCAATATGTTGTATCGCATCTGAATGGAAACCGCTATAACCACTAGCCATTAATTAGTTGACATCAGCCGTCGTCAACATAATTTGTAATTGATAATGACGCTCGTGACCAAGGGTAGCGCAGTGTAAAGCCTTTGGCATAGCAGCTTCTCTACGAGAGGCTGCGCCAACGCTTAGAGCGACTGTGCGTAGAGTTCGCTCTAAGCCAACGCAAGAGCGTCTCCTGTCTTAAGAAGGGCTGTAGGCAGAAGAGAAGGCTTTACGCTGCGCTATGCGCTAAAGCATCTCCCTTTGGAAGAAGACTCACTAACGCTGCGTTAGTGAGTCCGCGAATGCAAGAGCGTCTCGTAGAGAGCGTCATTACGAATTACGAATTAGTAATTATTTGGTCAATACCGTCGTCGGAAATTTTTGTATCCTCTAGAAGGCTCCCGTCGTCGGAAATTTTCGTATCCTCTAGAAGGCTCCCGTCGTCGGAAATTTTCGTATCCTCTAGAACGCTCCCGTCGTCGGATAATCTGCCGTCGTCGGAAACTTTTGTGTGGTCTTAACCACCGTCGAGCAATTAAAAGCTCTCCGGTTTTATTTCCAACTAAGTTAGCCTCTGGTGCAGCGCTCTGTTCATTGTGAACATTACTTAAAGAAATATCCTTTGCTTCAACTAATGAGGATGGATACACAAAGGCACATAGCAATAGTGCTATTGAGGATAACTTCTTGAAACCTTTCATGTTTTTGCTTCTACTAGACTTTTGATAATAACTTTATTAAACACCTTAAAGTCAAAAAATGATCGTTTACCAACTTTTTTTAAACTTAATCTAGGATAAAATTATGTATTGCAATTTCAGTCTTATGGTAATTGTAAATTAAAGCAAACTATGTATAAAAATCGTCAGTGTCTAGCAAAATAGAACATCCCAATCCAAGCAAATTTACCAAAATTGTTACTCGTCAATTGCGAATGAGGCGGACTCCAACTCTTGGAAATGCTTTGCGAATGGAGAACTCACAGGGTAGCAGGAATGTTGCAATTTGCTTCATCTGGACTTTGCGATCGCTTTGCTTGACTGCATTCCGCTCACTATGACAAATTATGTTTTTACACATTTTGGATACTCACTACCAAAATGTAACTTTTCCCAATCGGCAAAGTATTATAAAACATTTAAAAAGGCAGTATGAGTTGAAGTAATAAACCCGACATCAAATATTAAATTGGCAAAGTAATAATAAACTTAGTTCCCTCACCAGGAATTGAGAAGCAGTCGATTTTTCCATTGTGTTTATCAACAATAATTTGGTAGCTGATAGCTAATCCAAGCCCGGTTCCCTTGCCTACGGGTTTAGTTGTGAAAGATTGCTCAAAAATTCGAGTTTGTACCTCAGGAAGCATCCCTGGGCCGTTATCTTGAATGCAAATTGTGACGGTTTCTTGTTGACAATTAACTGATGTAGTGATAGTGATAGTGTTCGGGCAAGCAGCAATCTTTTGATCAGAGTGGTTTTGATTGAGGTCATCGAATGCATCAATGGCATTAGCGATGATATTCATAAATACCTGGTTCAGCTGTCCGGGATAGCAACTGATTGGAGGTAACTTACCGTATTGGGTGACAACCTCGATTGTCGGGTGGTCTCCTTGGTTTTTCAATCGGTGTTTCAATAGCATTAAGGTGCTATTAATCCCTTCGTGAATCTGAAACTCCATCTTAGATGAAATATCTGAGCGCGCAAAAGTTCTCAGAGAAAGGCTGATGCCCTTAAGGCGGTCAATTCCCTGGCGCATTGATGCTAGCAATTTTGGAATATCCTCTGCTAGATACTCAAAGTCCATTTGATTGAGAAGTTCTTCAATTTCTGGTTCTGGATGCGGTAGCTTCTGCTGTTGGAGGTTGACCAAGTGAAGAAGATTATTTGTATATTCTGTAATATAGGAGAAATTTCCTTCAATAAAACCAATCGGGTTATTAATTTCATGACCAATGCCTGCAACAAGTTGTCCTAGAGTAGACATTTTCTCACTTTGGATCAGTTGTAGTTGGGTTTGTTGTAACTGCTGTAGAGATTGGGTTAATTCCGCGGTGCGCTCTTGTACCCTTTGCTCTAGGGTATATGTGAGATGGGAGATTTTCAGGTGTAACTTTAATCGGGCAATGACTTCTTCCTGCTGGAAGGGTTTGGTAACGTAGTCAACTGCCCCAATTTCCAATCCTTTCACCTTGTCTTTAGAATCGGATAGGGCAGTCATGAAAATGACTGGAATATTCTGAGTAATGGGATTGGCTTTCAGCCTGCGGCAAGTTTCAAACCCATCAATACCAGGCATCATCACATCCAGGAGAATTAGATCGGGAAGGGCATATTCTGTTTGTTCGATCGCAGACTCTCCATTCGTTGCCATCAGTGCTTTCCAGCCATATCCCTGAATCATTTCTGATAACACCTTGAGATTGTTTGGATTATCATCTACCAAAAGGATACGTATTGGCTTCGAGAGAGAATCAGCCATCATTGCCGTGACTCCATTGTTACAAATAATTTTATAAATTTACGTATTTGTCCTGTTTGAAAATTGACAGTGAGTTTGTTTAACTCAACTACGAAAGGAGCTAGCTGGCTGTTTTGTGCAATTAACTCTTCTAACATTTTCTCGATCGCTGCGATATCGCCCATCATTGCCAGATGATAAAGTTGTTGTAAAACATCTTGCGATGGCAGAACCCATTTGTTATCAGGTAACTCACCTTTAGGAGATGACTGCTGAGGTGGAGATTGGGCATAACTCCAGTCAACTTCTAGCACCGAGCGGAGCGTATTGAATAGCTCGTCAACTTGGAGGGGTTTAGGCAGGAATGCTTTTGCTCCTGCTTGTAAACTCCGCTGCCGATTTTCCTCGAATACGCTGGCACTAGAGACGATGATCGGAATAGAACGGGTTTTTGGATCAGATTGCAGATGAATCATTAGCTCAAAACCATCCATATTGGGCATGGCTAAATCGAGCAGAATCACATCCGGGTTGCATTCTTTTACGATTTGTAGCCCGTGTTTACCGTCGGTTGCTTCCAAGGTTTGACAGCCAATTTCTTGCAGCAGAATCGTCAATATGGAACAGTGATTGCGATCATCATCGACAATCAGAACCAGAGGCGCACTACCCGAAGTTCTGCTAATCGAATGCTGGATTGGGGCGATCGCCTGTTCATGCCAATCATGGGAAAGTGATAGTGGTACTGTCAAATCTAGCCAAAATATACTTCCTTCACCCAAGCGACTCTGCACTTGAATTTGGCTCTCCATCAATGCTGCAATTCTTTGACTGATGGCCAATCCCAAACCAGTACCTTCAGATCGCTGCCCTGCTTCACC
Organism: Nostoc sp.; assembly: GCF_036919595.1. Taxonomy (GTDB): domain Bacteria; phylum Cyanobacteriota; class Cyanobacteriia; order Cyanobacteriales; family Nostocaceae; genus Nostoc. Next base: position 128,745 of record NZ_JBALCO010000064.1, read on the forward strand.
CACTTGCTCAAAGGCCAAAAAGATTTTCTCTAGTTGGTCTGGTAACATACCAATACCTGTATCTTCAATCTGGAAACGAATTTTGGTGGTTGGGGATTGGGAACAATCTTGCCCAGTCTCCAGTACATCTACTTTGAACGTCACACTACCGATGTCGGTAAATTTGATCGCGTTGCCTAACAAGTTAATCAATACTTGTCGCAGCCGTTGTTCATCTGCTTCAATGGCAAGGGGAAGGCGATCGCTGATTAAGACATTAAAAGTAATCCCTTTCTGCTCGGCTCTGATCCCACAAATCTCGGTAACACCGTGTAAAAAGGTAGGCAGATGCACAGTAGTTGCTACCAATTCCAATTTCCGAGCTTCAATTTTTGAGATATCGAGAATATCATTGATCAACATCAAAAGATGCGTCCCGCATTGAGAGATAATATTGATTCCTTCGCGGTTTTTGTTTGTCATGTTTGGCGATCGCTCTAGTAGCTGTGCAAAACCAAGGATGCCATTGAGCGGTGTCCGTAGCTCATGGCTCATATTTGCAAGAAACTCACTTTTTGCTTGGTTAGCGGCATCGGCAGCCTGCTTTGCCTCAACCAGTTCATGAGTTCGCTCTTCGACTTTTGCCTCTAAGGTTTTGGAATAATCTAATAGTTGATCGTTGGCAATTTCCAGTTGGCGATTCGCTTCTTCTAGCTGCTGCTGTTTATAGGCATTCATTGTCGCAATTACACTGCTGATGAATGCGGCTAAAGCTGGTGTAACCGGAATCAGAATCCCATTTAAAAATATCCCGTAAGCACTCCCCAGGCAGACCCCACTGATACCTACAGTTATCCAAAGAATCTGGCCCCCTGGAATCTGTAGCTTTCTAGGCGCACTGGCTAACCACCAACTACTCATAGAACCGATCACAGACCACAAAACAATCCAGAGCCACAGAGAAATGCTTGAAACGCCGTGGAGAGTTGTTTTTCCTGTTTTAGCTCCTTGTACCAATTGATGGGCAATATTAGCATGGATAACAACACCAGGTGTCGGTTTTTGAGCAGATATCCAGGTGGAACTGAAGGGTGTGCTGAAAAAATCGTTGGTACTAGAGGCGATTGAGCCAATAAACACCATGCGATCGCGCATTATATCTGCCGGAATTTTCCCTGCTAACACATCGCGCATGGTAACTGTGTGAAATGCTGCATCCGTTCCATGCCAGTTGAGCAGAATTTGATAGCCTCCTAAATCGCCATCGGCATAACCTGCTTCTTGATTTTGCAGTGGCTGGTAGACTTCCTTACCCAATTGGAACTTTTGCCGCTGGGGATCAATGCTTTCTAAGGTAATCCCTTCAACTTCGAGGTACTTGAGCGCTACACTGGTTGCCAGCCCTGCTTTGATGGTGTTTTGTTCTTTGGCATCCACCGCTGTGAGCAGGGCGCGACGGACAGAGCGATCGCCATCGAGTACCAAATCCGCTAATCCTACCTGATCTCTTTTTTTCAATTCTGGTGGCGGATTGACGCGCTCACCGATGATTTTCTCAACTCCGATTAAATTGGGAGTGCTGCGGAAAATTTGCCCAAGTTGCTCATGTCCACTTCCTTCGGGCAAATCTCGATAGAGATCCAGTCCGATGGATCGAGGCTGTTGCGCCCGGATTTTATCGAGTAATCGTGCTAGTGCCCAGTCTGGAACTGGCCATTTACCCACCGATTGAATATCGCGTTCATCGATTGTGACAATCACAATCTCGTTGGCTATTTTGTCTGATGATTGCAAACGAACCCATTGATCACGAAGTTTCCATTCAGGTAAATTAAAAAGCCCCAACGACTGCCCGACAATAACTGTCAGAGCAACACTGGGACTAATGATCAAGACGCTGCGAGTGCGTTGGATGAAAGTCTGAAATCTGTGCCACATATTTGTGCCATACAGTTTATTGATCTTGGTCAGCGTTGGTGGAGTAATACCCCACTAACACCTGTTAATTATGTTAATTAGCAGATGCTATAGTGCTTTTCGTTAATACAGTTTGACCTCTCTCCTTTTAGGAGAGAGGAATGGAATTTACTCCCCTTCCCTTATAGGGAAGGGGTGGGGGTTAGGTCTGTATCCGACTCAATTGAGAAGTGCTATATTAGCGGTGCTGTTACAATCTCCTTCAAACTAACTGAGGAAAGAAGTTCTTCCCATTGCTTGGAGAGAGTTGCATCGGTAGGTTGGGCGGTGTGCAGTGCAGCAAGTGTTGCCACACAGTCATACCAAACCCCATTTTTACCCAAACCAGTCGCCCGCTTCAGCGCATCCTCTTGTTGCATTGTGGTTGCCAGATCAGCACTGGGCTGGATTCGCTCAATCCAACCATCAACGTAAGGCGTACTTGGACTGAGTTGCCCATCCAGTTTGAGTGCTAGGAACCATTGGTAGTTTTTGCCAACGGTTAAAGCGGGTGCATCAGCTGGTAATTTGATTGCAATCACCCCAGTTTTCCCTACAACTGAAATGTTCATCTGATGCTGCATGTTGCCAGCTTCATCCTTGAGGCTGAACACAGCTTCTTGGGCATTGGAAGCAGGGAGATACACCAGAATTGTGGGACGTTCAGACACTGTTGTGCCATAGAAGCTTTGGGGCAGAAGTGCGATTAGCGCTGTTGGGCCTTTTGCTTCTACAGTCGATGGATTCAAGTAGTAAGTACCAGTGCGAGAAGCTCCCCCAGTCGCTTGCCTGGGCACACCCTTCCCGGAGGCAGGGGTAAATATACTACCGCGAGAAGCTCCCCCAGTCGCTTGTCTGGGCACACCTTTCCCAGCGGCAGGGGTAAATATACTACCGCGAGAAGCTCCCCCGGTCGCTTGGCTGGGCGCACCCTTGCCAGAAGCAGGGGTAAACATATTACCGCGAGAAGCTCCCCCAGTCGCTTGGCTAGGAGCGCTATTTTTTGCAGGTGGGGTAAATGTCACAGCACTAGCGCTAGTCCAGGCACTGCTAGCAATTAGAGCGATAACGCTCAATATACTAGCTAAATATCGACGTTTCATAATGTCATACCTCAATTGCTTGAGAAGTGATACAAAATACATTAATTGCGACTGTGGGAAGTAACTTATAGAATATCTCTAATTACGGTAATAATGGGATAATATCTCATAAAATATAGACTACTTGGTAATAAAAATATGTAAAAAACGCATTATAATATCTTATTTAATTACGTATTGTTACTTACTTAAAGCCAGTTTCCAACTAAAACGAAAGCAGACCAAAAAAACGGATCATGGAAATCAGTTTGTTGAATCATGTTTATTTGTGCCTGCCGTAGTGCTTCGGCTTTAGTGATTTTGGGTTGTCGCAGTTGCTCATAGAAGTGAGTCATGAGCATCGCAGCTGCCTTATCTTTAACTGGCCATAGAGTGGCGATGGTTGAGCGGGCCCCAGATTTGACAGCCAAACCTGCCAGTCCAAGGACGGCGCGATCGTCCCCTGCTGCTGTGTCACAGGCACTCAGTACCAGCAACTCGATTGCTTTTGATGGATCACCATCCCGATTTTTCAGGAGTTCGGACAACTCTTTGACGTTGACTTGTCCATTCCAGGTGAGCAAGAAAGTATCTTCGAGGCGGGAGCTAAACTGTCCGTGGGTTGCTAGGTGGACAATACCAGCATTACTGGATTTCACGCGTTGAGCGAGGGCTTGACTTGTGAATTTCTGGTTCAGCAATATAAAGGACGACACCGCTTTTGAGATTTGTTTAACTTCTGATTCCACAGCAGGCAAAGCATTAAAACCAGCACGAGATTCGCTAATACCACCCACGATCGCATTTATTTTGTTTTGCTTTAGCGATCGCGTAGCCATAAGTTGCAATCCTGGTGAGAGTGCGACTGCATACTTCTCGATTAGATATTGTTTACCGTCATATAAGGCAGCCATTGGAATGTTACGCAACTGGCCATCCAAAACAAACACTAATGTCTTGGTATCTTTGAATCCTTGATTGATTTGGGCTGGACGAATCAGCCAATCATAAATCTGCTGGGATAATCGATTTCGGTCTTTGGAATCTGAGACAGGATTGAGAGCAACTAAAAAATTGCCCAGAGTCTGCTCAATTTCAGCTTGAGATTTAGAAGTGACATAGTAATCGAGCGGTTGTCCAGCTTTGGAGAGAATCACCGCTAAACGATCGGGCAGGATGATTGGATAAATTACGGTTGCAGTGGGATCAACCTGATCAATTTGCTGAGTTTTATCTAAACAGGCTTCCCGGAAAAAGTTATCGAGTTCTGCAATTTGGAGTGCCTCAATTAATCCACGGGCTTGCACCAATGCAGCTTGGCTCGGTTGATTATCTAAAAGTAAACCGACTAGTTCTCGGTAAACAGGCTCTACACTTTCGCGGAAAGAAAACTGAACATCGGGGTTGATGGCAACCAAATCCCCTCGCAGTGACTTTAAGGCTTTAACGGCTTCGGTATAGGCACTAATTGCTTTTGAGCGATCGCCCTGTTGTTTATCCAACTGTCCCATCTGCCAAGCAGATTGAGCAATTATATCATTAGCTTGGAGTTGACGGGCAATATCGAGGGATTTCTGAGCTAACTCCTGTGCTTGTGATAACTGCTGTGTACGGCGATAGAGTTTTCCCCACTGATGCAGTGCATAAGCTTCTGCTTGAGCATCTTGGATTTGCTGTGCAGACTTGACTGTGACTGCCATGAGTTGCGCCAGGTCTTTCAGGGGTATGATTTGGTCAGGAGTTGAGCGCCGATTCAGGGTGGCAACAAAATTGATGGCTGCGTAGAGGGAGGTGTGACTGGGGGGCAGTTCCTTAAGTTGTTGTAGTAGTTGAGGTGCCAATGGGGTAGCAAACTCAGGCTTGTCGTAGTCGAGGAAAAGTTTGAAACGAGCTAAACGTGCTTGCAAGCCATCGCTTGGATTGGTGGCTAGCTGTTCTGCTTGTTCAAAGTAATCTAATGCCGCCTCTGGATCTTGCAAGTCAACGGCAGTTGTTCCTAGACTCAGCAGGATAGAACTCAAGTAGGGTTTGGCTGCAATTTTATGAGCGATCGCTAAACTTTGCTCCAACACCTGTTGATTTGTTCCATCGCCAATCATTTGTAGGGCTAAACCAAGCGATCGTAACCCACTGATTTTGATTTCCGAATCTGGCATTGCTAAGAGCTTTTGAGTCAGCGTCTCCAACTGCACTTTAGAACGGCGATAAAATCCCAAACTTTGTAAAGCTTGTGCCTGGTTAATTTGACTCCCCAAGCTGCCCATTTTGTCACCTGCCTGCTCATAATATTTTTGAGCTTGCTGCCAACTTTCGAGGGCAGTTTCGGCTTTGCCATTGTGCAATTGCAGATTTGCCTGGGTATTGAGTGCTTGTGCCCAGAGAATTGCATCAGCAGAGGGAATAGAGGTTTGTAATAGTTTCAGACTTTGCTCAATAGATTGACTGGCTGCTTCCCACTGATTAAGTTCCTGTTGTGTTAGTGAGAGGTAACTTAAACTTAGAGCTTCGTTAAGGCGATCGCCTTGGGTATGGTACTGTTGTGCTGCCGTTTGCCAAATTGTCATTGCTTCTGTAAAACGTCCTGAACGGTAGAGGTTCCGTCCCTGTTCTAGCCAATTAGTAGGCTGGGAAGAAGAAAGAACTGTGGTTGTTACTGGTAAAGATGCTTTTACAGGTGTAATTATAAATGCTAAACACAAACTTAAAATACTGAGGCTGACATATAGCCAATGAGTTTGTTTAATTCGGAAAGCCATAAGTAATTACTAAGATTCATAACAGCTTTTGAAAAATCAGTCACAGCACAAGTGCTTAAAGAATGAGTAAACTTATATTGCCCAACTTATAACTTGGATCTATTAGACATCTCCAAAAAGGAAATATACATTATCCAACGTCGGGACTGATTAGTTTGACACCGCAGCACACGTTAAAGATGGTTCTACATGCGCTGATTGAGCCGCAATTAACTCAATTTTCCCCTGTGCATTCCGTCGCCAAGAAGTAGCTTGAACGAGAACCTTAGGAGATTGGGGTATTTGTGCTTGTACATTCTGGGTTTTGCGGTATGCAGAGATGTCGCGGATATCAGACCAAGTGCGATCGCTCGTCACTTGCTGAAGAGGATTTTGCGGCACACCACCCCGTCCTGTTGCCACAAAGCTACTGCCTTCACTACCCGCGCAGCCTGTGGCAATTTGTTGAGATGGATCAATTACATTTGCTGGCAATTCGACTAAGCCAGAATTTGGATCAATGCCAATGGTATTGACTTGAACCGTGCCGCTAACCCCAAATTGGGAACTAGCAGTGATGTCATTCTCTGATGTCACTTGGGGACGAAACTTCAGTCCGAAAAGCCCTTGTGTGCTGATTTGAATATTACCCCCCCTACCTTTCACCGCATTAGCAATAATGTCGCTGTTTTCTAATCCGGCGATAATAGGTGCATTGATATTGATATTACCTCCATTACCGTTACCGCCTGCTGTAGCACTAATATTGCTGCGATCGCGTATTAGCAACAACTTACCAACTTGTAAGTCGATGTTGCCACCATTACCAGATTCTGTCTGTGCTTGGATTGAGCCTTGATTTTTTAATTGGATGCGATCTGCGGTGATGTTGAGATTGCCAGCATTTCCACTACCTTGGCTGGTAACGCTCACAATACCGCCATCCTTGAGTGTCAAATTTGGTGTGGTAATACTAACACTACCTGCATTTCCCATCAGTACATCCTGTAAGCCAAATAACTTAAGTAGTTGTGGACTTGAACGGATGACAGATGAACCGAGGCTACTGGAAGTGTTAGGACTGACACTACTAATTGTGATCGCCTCTTTAGCATTAATGCTGACATTTCCTCCATTGCCAGTATAAAATACTAATGAACCAACTGCTCCTCCATCTAAGATTTGTAACTTCCCAGTATCTAAGATCAAATCTTTTGTATTTCCGCTCGCAAAGCTACTGATACTAATGTTACTAGAAATTTCAAAAGGGGTTTTCCCCATAACTGTGGTATTTTGATTGCGAATTGTCACTTTACCACTAGAGCCACTGCCATATGTATATGAAGTCAATAAAGCTCCACCAGATATTACCAATCTATCCCCATTAATAGAGATATCACCTGCTGACCCAGTACCGTATGTGCCAGTGACAATGTTTGTCGCAATCGGCTTCAGGGGTGAGAAGCCGGACATCTCTATTGCAGCCGCTTCAATCTGAATGTTGCCACTGTCAGCTACTCCGTATGTTGAGTTCTGTATCCCTGAACCCTGTTGTAGTGTCAACCGGGGAGTGATGATATTTATATTCCCACCAGTTCCGGTACTGAAGGTATCAGTGCGAATCCCACCCGGAATTGTGGTAGAGGATGTTCCACCAATGATATCAATGGCTTCTGATGCTTGAAAACGAATGTCTCCACCAGCAAGATTTCCATAATTCTGCGCTAAAACTAACGAACCATCGCTCAAGCGAATATTTCGCCCTTGAAGCTGAACTGAACCCGCATTTACCCCACTGACATCTAATAGTGACTTTTGTGCTAGTTGAATGTCACTAAAGCTTTGCCCGTTGCCATACTCCAATTTATATCCCTGAGTGGTTGGCACTAAACTAACTAATCCTGCACCTCCCAGGCTACCTAATTCTATATGCCCTGTTTCAGCAGTCAGGGTAGCGCCATTCAGATTCAGATTACCACCCACCAACGCCAAAGTTTTTCCCGCCTGTACTTGCAATCTTGTTGGGCTAGGATTGCGAATCGTAGGAATAATATCGCTCTCAATATCTAAATGCCCTGTACCTTGGACTTGTATCGCTGAAGGATTATTACCTAGTTGCAGTCCAATGGGAACATTGATACTTAATAATGCGTTATGGAGATTAATGGCGCTAAATTCACTTCCATCAGCAAATTTGATGCTATTAGCTGTCGTTGCAATCAATGAACCGCCTATATTTAATTGGGCATTAGCACCAAAAATGATTCCATTAGGGTTGAGTAAAAAAAGATTGGCGCTACCGTTGGCTGTAATTAAACCATCAATGTGGGAAATACTGCCCCCAGTCACACGACTAAAAATATTTTGCACATCTGCGGCATTGTTGAAGAATGCAGAACCATTGCTAGGAATAGAGAATTGGCTGAAGCTGTGAAACAGGTTGTTGCCGACACGACTGCCGTTGGTAATGGTGAAGTTATTGCCGCTTTGGGATACTGTGCTGTTAAGAGTTCCATCGGTAATTACTTGAGCATTTGCACAACTATTCCAAATCCCATATATTAAGATTCCCCCGATCAGACCGAACTTAGCAAAAATTACTTTCATCACCCCGCCTCCATTTTGAGCTATGTAGTTAGGTTTCCCAAAATGAAATTGTTGCTAACCTTATTTATAGTTAACTCTTAGCTGAAGCAGCACAGGTTAATGATTGCTGCACGTAGGTAGGAAATGGAGCCGCTATTAATTCAATTTTGCCATCAGCGTTACGGTACCAAGAAGTGGCTTCAACGAGAACCTTTGGTGATACATGCGTTTGGGGAGTGACATTGCCAGTTTTTCGGTAAGCAGATAAATCTCGCACATCGTCCCAGGTGCGATCGCTCGTTATTTGCTGATTGGGATTTTGCGGCATCCCACCTCGTCCTGTTGCCACAAAGCGACTGCCTTGGTTTGTAGAACAACCAGTGGCTATTTGCTGCGCTGGATTAGTTATATTCGCTGGCAGTTGGACTAAACCGGAATTTGGATCGACACCAATGGTATTGACTTGCACATTACCATTTACACCCAACTGTGAACTTGCAGTAATATCATTGTCTGGTGTGAGTTGGTCACTAAATTTCAGACCAAAGATACCTTGGGTAGTGATTTGAATATTACCACCACGACCTCGCACTGCATTAGCAACAATATCGCTGTTTTTTAATCCGAGAATAATCGGTGCATTGATGTTGATATTGCCCCCATTACCGTTACCACCAGCTGTTGAGGTAATCAGGCTATTGTCTCGTAGAAACAACAGGTTTCTGGTTTGTAAGGTAATATTGCCACCATTGCCGGATTCTGTTTGGGCTTGAATAAACCCTTTATTCTTTAATTGGATAGTATCTGCATTGATGTTAATATTGCCACCATTTCCACTGCCTTGACTGGTGACACTGACTGTCCCACCATCCGTCAGTGTTAAGTTCGGTGTGGTAATGCTCACAGTACCTGCATTAGCTGTTAGCATATCTTGCAAACTGAATCGCTGCCGCAATGACGGATCGAGTCGGATGCTGGACGCATTAATGCTGCTATTATTTGTCTGACCTTGACCACTGATTGCGATCGATTCGGTAGCGTTGATGTTCAAATCTCCCCCATTACCTGCAAAAAATGCGGTGGCGGCAACTACTCCCCCATCCAGAATTTGCAATTTGGCAGTATCTAGTGTCAAGGTTTTGGTATTTCCGGTTGCAAATGTAATTGAGCTAATGTTGCTGTAAACTCCAGAGGGGCTTTCTCCAGTCACGGTGGTGTTGGTGTTGCGAATCGTCACTTTACCGCCAGAGCCACTGCCAAAGGTAGCCGAAGACAGTGAGGCACCGTTTGACACCAGTAGACTATTACCATTGACAAAAACATTACCAGCGTTCCCAGTGCCTAGCGTGGTAGTGTTAATGTTGGAAGCAACACCGGGATTAATGGGTGAGAAGCCAGATATATCAATCGCCATTGCATCGATCTGGATATTGCCACTGGGACCCACTCCGAATGTTAGGTTATTTAATGCCGCTCCCTGCTTGAGGGTCAGCCTGGGAGTAATGACGCTAATGTTCCCACTAGCTCCAATGCCAAAGGCTTCATTATGCACCCCGCCTTTAATCTTAGCATCGGGTGTTGTACCAATCAGATCAATTGCCTCCGTAGCCTGAAAGCGAATGTCACCACCAGGGAGATTGCCGAAATTCTGCGCCAGCACCAGAGAGCCATCGGTGAATTGAATTTGCTGACCCTGAACTTGCACAGAACCTGCATTCACTCCGCTGATATCTAATAGCGATCGCCCTGCCAGATGAATATCGCCAAAGCGTTGCACATTTCCATACCCCAACGTATAGCCCTGTGCGGTTGACATCAAGCTGACCAGCCCTGCGCTACCCACACTGCCCAATTCTACTCGCCCTTGTTCGGCTCTCAGAGTTGCCCCATTCAAATCTAGGTTCCCACCCACCAAGGCTAGGGTTTTTCCAGGCTGTACCGATAGTTCTGTAGAACTGGGAATCCGAGTGATGGGAAGCAGAGCCGATGCATCGGTCGTAGTCAAGGAGTATCCTGTACCTTGAACCGTTATTGGTGCAGGATTGCTGCCCAATTGCAGACCAACAGGAACATTGATACTTAACAACGGTGCGGCTTGAGAACTAATTGCGCTAAATTCACTTCCATCAGCAAATTTAATACTGTTAGCAGTAGTGCCAATAAACGATCCGCCAATATTCAATTGAGCATTGACACCGAAAATAATCCCACTGGGATTGAGCAGAAACAGGCTGACAGGATTACTGCTGTTAATTGTTTGAATTACGCCGTCAATGTGGGAAATACTACCCCCAGTTACACGACTGAAAATGGTGGAGATATTGGGCGTGTTGATTAAATTAAAAGTGGCTGAACCACCGTTGGGCACGGAAAACTCACGAAAGCTGTGAAACAGATTACTACCTACGGCACTACCGTTAGTGATGGTGAAGTTATTACCACTTTGGGAGACGGTGGTGTTGAGGGTGGCGTCGGGAGTCACCTGGGCATTGGCAAAGCCGCTCCAGAGGAGCATCCCAGCTGTCAATATTCCATTTACCAAACCCAAAGCAACAGAGGTCGTTTGCATTGTCCAATTTCTATTTATACTCAATAATTAGGGTTCCCTAAATTGCTCTTAACATTCACCGAAACAGTGCCGAGCAATGAGTGCTTCTTCAGGACGATAACTCTCTCAGCACTATTGAAGTAGCTTGTTGGATTAAAACGGTGAATAACCTATTGAGAAGTACAGCCCATTTTCCTGGAGCGATCGCTTTTCACCTTCGACTGATGTCAGAGGAATGCCCCAATCCAGACGGGCTGAGAAATTATTGCCCTGTGTCCACAACAGCCCTAACCCGGTACCAACCAACAGACTTGGCGATGGATTTTCGCCCTTGACATTCCAGCCTTTGCCTATGTCAATGAAGGGTGTCAGTTGCAGCACTCCGCCAATCTTGGAAGCACGAACAATGGGCAAACGGAATTCAGCCGACAACAACATGCCATTATCTGTAATTAATGAGTCTTGGCGATAGCCCCGTACATTTAGCTGTCCACCGAGGCCAAATTGCTCCAAGGGCACTAAGGAATCTGCTGCTAGTTGGAAATCGCCCCTAGCTAAAAATAGCGTGTCCGGTGCTAACTGTCGCACCCACTGCGCCTGTCCCCGCCAAGCGAAAAAGCGGCTATCTGGTTCATCCTGACTGACATTCGCATCGAACCAATCTACGCCAAAGCTAAATTGCGATCGCGCAGCAAATACATACTGGTTACTTCGTTGGGTATATTCTTGAAAAAAGCGCAGGGCAGAAATATTGGTTTTTCCGTTCGCATCCGCACCGGGTGACAGTTTATATGGCCCAATGTTATCAATACCTAACTCAGTTTGGCTTTCCTGACGTGAGAATGACACCCCGATCGCCAACTCTTGGGTTGGCTTTTGCACCAATGGTTGGCGATAGCCCAATTCGTAAGATCGGGTGTTTGACTGAATATCAAGGACGCTAAATGGTTTTTCAATAACGCGGTTCCATCCCTGGTTAAAACCAAAGAAGACAGTGCCATTGCGGGCATTAATCGGCAGTGTGTAATTGAGATTGATTGTATTACTGCCATCGGTGTTGGCGTATCCGACGCTGAGGGTGTCGCCCAAGCCCAGTAAATTGGCTTCTTGCAAATCTATTCCCCGACGAAAACTGCCCACACTCGGCGATCGCCCATTATCTAGGGTTGTTGTCAGCTTAAAGGTATCGGCTTCTTCAACCTCGACAAGCAATACATTAGTTCCCGGATGCACACCTGTTTGCAACTCGGCTGACAAGTTTTGAATCTGCGGATCGAGGCGGAGTAGTTGTAGTTTTTCTAGTAAGTGCGGCACGTTCAAGGGTGTTTTGGCACCAAGTAGGATGCGATCGCGAATGTATTGGGTACGCAATCGCTTATTGCCGATAATCTTGATTTCTTGCAGACTACCTTCGATCACCTGAATTTTGATCACTCCAGCTTCTACTGTCTGCGGTACAATCAACGCCCCCGTGGTTATATAGCCATGATCAACATAGAGTTTCGTGATCGCATCTTTGACTTGCAACAGCTCGATAAATGTCAGTTGCCGCCCAACAAAAGGAGCTGTGATAGCAGTCAACTGTTCTGGTTTGAAAACTGTACTGCCAACTACTTCAATGCGATTAACCTGAAATCTGGCATTAGGATCATCCTGTCCCGAAATTGGTTGCTCTGGTAGTTTTGGAGGAGGAAGTAATTGATTATTATCTGATGGCTGCGGCAATAGATCCGACCGTAAGGGTCTAACAGGAACATCTTCCAACCGATACATCTGAGGATCAGAAGTTTGGGCAATCGCATCCTGATAGTTGCATAATACTCCTGCTAGAACAAACGTCAGAGATTTTAGCCTAACGAGAAAATTTAGAGATGTGTTTAGTGTTTGTGTAGGTCTGATGATAGCCATGCCTTATCCATCTTTTATTCATTTCTTGCATTTGAAAAAGTGAATGTCAACTTTATAACTACATATAAAACAAGTGAATACCAGTTTTTAACCATGTGGCAAGTAAAAATAAATTTTTACCAATATAGTAGGAATACGGCAAATATTGACAGTCTATATCCTGCCTTCTCCACTTCATAAAACACAATTCTAAATGAAGGGTGTGCTTATTACTACTTAATATTAACACGTATAAAATACTTATTAATCTAGATAGTTTTAGTTCAATAATATCTAGATTACGTTAAATAAGAAGTAATTAGCAGTTAATTTACTTAAAACGAAAGTAAAATAATAAACTATATAATCAATAAAAATAATAAAAGTAACAGTAGTTATTCAATCAATAAAGTTAAAATTAGCACTAAATATTATTAAAAGACACATATAATTGTTTAAATGAGTTAATATTACTTTGTGACGCTTTAAGATAAGATTATTTGTGTCATAAATATTTATACTGAGACAAAAGTTAAGAATGAGTATTTAAATGTAATTTGTACTGACCTTATTTAGTAAGAATAAATAATGCTTTTTAATATAATGCGTAGAGCAAAGATAAATGTGAGCAGTGATTGTCTCCGTAAATACCTGGATAAAAATTTGTCGTTTGCCCTTGGCGTCTCCCATAGAGAAGAGGGATGAAATGAGCAACCGTACAGAAAATTATGCTAATGCTGAAACACTTACTACACAGGCAATCTTAGGGTGAGACTCTACTGGATACCTGTCTACTTTGGCTACTTTTGACTTTCCCAACAGCATCAATTGTTCATTTGACCGTAAATGCAACTTAGCATGACCTAGTTAATTACTAATTACTTATTTTATTTGAATCGCTAAATTGAGTTACCAGCCAAGCTCCTCCAGAGCATATCAACAACAAAGGTGTTAACCAATCATCCCAACGCACATATAAAGTTTGTGTCTGTCGGCGATAAATTGTATCAGCATGAGTTTCGTAGGTATTATATCCAGATATCCACAAGGTTCTGCCGTGAGGATCTACAAAGGCTGAATATCCTGTATTAGTTGCTCGTGCTGACCATCTATCAGTTTCAATTGCCCGCATGATATCCTGTGCATGGTGCTGAAATGGCATGGATGCAGTGTAATGGGCATCGTTAGAAGAACTGAGGATAAATTGCCCACCCGCAGCAGCTTGACGGCGAAATTGTTCAGCAAAAGCAGATTCATAACATATACTAGCGATCGCCCGACCGAAAGGAGTATCAAATATCTGATTTGCTGAACCCGGAACTTGATGTGCATCCAAAGGCGATAAGCGTTGGATTATCCCGCCTAAAATTCCTTCAAAGGGAATATATTCTCCCAAAGGTACTAGTTTGGCTTTATCGTAGCGGCTGACAATTTCACCCTTACTGTTGAAAGTAAACAAGCTAATTGTATAACTGTCTCCCCGCTCGCCAAAAGCCCCAATCCAAGCAACTACCCCTTTTTTCTTCACTGCTGCAACTAAGGCAGTTTCCATCAAGTTGCGCTGGAAAATAGGTAAGGCTCCTTCTGGGGTGAGGACTGCATCTACACCTTGGTCTGCTAAAGTTAGATATCCACTGGTGTAATTTTCTTGGGCGCGACGAAACCCTTCAGAACTTCGTAAAAGTCGGTTCGGGATATTACCCTGAACAATCCCTACTTTCAAGGCTGCTTCTGGGGGTTGGACGATGGGACGACTATATAAGATAAAACCAATCAGGTGTAAGGTAATTAATAGTCCTGTGGCGATAACCCAGTATTTATTAACCAACCGCAGAGGCGCAGAGAAGCCAGTGCGTTGGGCGGGTTCCCCGACTTGTTCGCGCAGCGTCTCCGACAGGAGAAGCAACTGGCGTGACACAGAGGAAATTCTCTCTGCACCCTTTGCGCCTTGGCGGTTCGTCCATCCTTCAGCAATTAAGCCATTCACAGCAACTATTGCTGCTGTCACAGTATTAGGCCCTGAGAGTTGGCCCAGATGTAAAATCACGAGATTGTGCGGACTTTGGGTGTAAGCAAGGGAACTCCACCACAGAGGGCCAGCACTCCATAGACTTTCTAAGCCGCACCAGACGGCTGTACCAATTAATATACGTAGCCACGATTTTTGTCCACCTAGGCGAACCATTACAGCCGCCCAAATAGCAACGAATACCCCTCCCAATACACTGATAAATCCCCAACAAAAAAGGGTAATTGCCAAACTTGGCAACCAAGGAACACCCAACCATGTCATTGGATGAATTCCCGTAATCCAAAATAAGGCGACACCGTGATAACCGATACCCCAGAGAAAAGCCGGGGGGAATTGGTTTTTGGCTTTGGCTGAAGTTACAACTATCACCCATAATGGGACTAGGGCAATCCAAGCCAATAACCATGCACCTACAGGGGCTACGGTTAGCCCCATTAAAATGCCACTGGCTAAGGCAATCAAGTAAGGGAGTGAGGCGGTTAACCTCTCCCCCTGCTTTTTATTCTGCTTCTTCTGCATCGACAGCATCAGGTGGAACTATTGCCACTCCGGTAATGGCATCATCTTCGTCTAAACGCTGTACTCTGACTCCAGTTGCCGATCGCGATTGGATAGAAATTGCATTTACCGCTTGCCGGATGATAATACCGCGATTTGTCACCATCATGATTTCATCATCATCATTGTTGACAATGCGTAGGGTTGCCAACTTGTCTTTAGTTTTGCGGTTTTTGAATTTGGTTGCCATTAAACCTTGACCAGCACGGTTTTGCAGACGGAATTGGGCAACTGGTACGCGTTTACCATATCCTCCCATTGTAATTACCAATACCCAAGGGCCAACAATGCCACTGCTAGGCACTTCTGCGGACTCTTCATTAGTTTCGGTAATTTCGATATCTTCTGTTTCGATTGCTTCGATATCTTCTGTTTCCGCTTCTGTAACTATATCCAAAGTTTCAAGAATTGCTGCGGGCAGAATATCCATACCCACCAGTTCATCTTTATTTTTGAGTTTCATGGCTTTCACCCCACGAGTCGCCCTACTTAAAGGACGCAGTTGTTCGTGGTTGCACCGGAAGTTAATCGCCATCCCATTACGAGAACCAATGATTATACTATCCTCAACTCTGGCGCGTCGCACCCAGCGGAGTTGGTCGCCTTCTTCTAAGGAAATAGCAATCAAACCATTGGCGCGAATGTGACTAAAGGCTGCCAATTCAGTTTTCTTGATATTGCCGCCCTTAGTGAGCATGACTAAATATTCATCATTGCTAAACTCGTCAACTGGTACAATCGAGGTAATTTTTTCCTCTTTGGGAATGGGTAGCATTTGGACAATTGGTGTCCCGCGACTGGTACGCGAACTCGCTGGAATTTGATACGCTCTCAGGCAGTAAACAACACCACGTTCACTAAAGAATAAAATACTATCGTGATCGCAGCAAGTCAAGAAATGCTCAATGGTATCATCATCTTTCACCTTGGCTGCGGCTTTACCTCTGGTAGCACGGCTTTGCGCTTCAAAGGTGTTAACTGGCATTCGTTTGATGTAACCTTGCTCTGTTACCAGAATTATTGCTTTTTCATTGGCAATTAGATCGCGATCATCTAATTCTCCTTCCCCTGGTAAAATCACCGTGCGGCGGGGTGTGGCGAAGCTAGTTTTCAGTTGCCCAACTTCAGTTTCGATGATTTCCAGCACTCTCTCCCGGCGGGCCAAAATATCTTGTAAATCGGTAATTTTCGCTTGTAATTCCTCGTGTTCCAGACGAATTTTGTCTGCTTCTAAGGCAGTCAACCGCCGTAATTGCATCTGCAAAATCGCATCTGCTTGCACTTCCGAAAGTCCGTAAGTTGTGATCAACTCACCTTTGGCTGTGGGCGCATCGGGGGCATGGCGAATCAAGACAATAATTGGATCTAACTGGGACAGGGCAATCAATAACCCTTGGAGGAGATGATCGCGTTCTTCGGCTTTCCGCAGTTCGTAACGGGTGCGTCTGGCAATGGATTCGATGCGGAAATCCAAAAAGACGCTTAAGAACTGCTTGAGGGTGAGTACCTGGGGTTCGCTATTCACCAACGCCAGCATATTCGCCCCAAAGTTGGCTTGCAGTGGCGTTTGCTTGTAGAGGTTGTTCAGAACGACGCGGGGATAAGCATCACGCTTGAGTTCGATCACAATTCGCATCCCGTCGCGATCGCTTTCATCCCGAATATCTGCAATGCCCTCTAGACGCTTTTCGTTCACCATTTCGGCGATCTTTTCAATCAGCGCCGCTTTGTTGGTTTGATAGGGCAATTCGGTGATGATAATTGCTTCTCTATCTGGCCGTCCCCGTTGTTCAACGGTTTCAATGTTAGCGACACCACGCATGGTAATGGAACCACGCCCTGTAGTATAAGCTTCTCGAATGGCAGATGTTCCTAAAATTTGTGCCCCAGTCGGAAAGTCTGGGCCGTGGACATACTGCATTAATTCGATGTCAGTGATTTCTGGATTGTGGATGACAGCCACTAAAGCATCAATCAATTCGCCCAAATTGTGCGGCGGAATGTTAGTGGCCATGCCCACGGCAATTCCAGAGGAACCGTTGAGCAACAACTGGGGAATCCGCGCCGGTAGCACTGTTGGTTCTTGCTGGGAACCGTCGAAGTTATCGGCGAAGTCTACGGTTTCATACTCGATGTCGTGCAGTAGACCGGCGCTAGTTAAAGCTTGCAAACGGCATTCTGTGTATCGCATTGCCGCCGGCGGATCGTTGTCTACCGAACCAAAGTTACCATGTCCGTTAACTAAGGGCGATCGCATGGAAAAATCCTGCGCCATCCGCACCAAGGCATCATATACTGCTGTGTCGCCGTGGGGGTGATATTTACCCAACACTTCCCCCACCACACGGGCGCATTTCTTAAACGGGCGATCATGGAGCAGACCTAGCTCGTGCATTGCGTAGAGAATGCGACGATGCACAGGTTTTAGACCATCCCTGGCATCTGGCAGCGCCCGACCCACTATCACGCTCATGGCGTATTCCAGATAAGACTGCGACATTTCGTTTCGCAAGTCTGTCGGGATAATCCTCTCCTGTGAGGTTGTCATAACCTAAAAATCTCCAAAAATCGTAGATTTTAGCTTTTTTATTCAATCAAGCGCAAAATTATTCTAAATTGCTCTTGAATAATTGCCATAATTTGATACAATCCTAGCATATATAATGCCTTTTTTTTCCTGAATAACTAACCCAAATATATAGTTAAAAAAGGGTATAATAAATTACAGTAAAAAGGCTATTAGCTAGTTAAAGAGAGGAATGAACTAAAAGTTTGCTTAGTGCAAATTTACTTAACTTGAAATATGACGGGGTAAATTTAAGAGAACAATCTAAATTGGCTTTATTAAGCTCTCACTTTTATAACCGTTATTTACCAAAAATTATGAGGATTTAATGACTTTCCAACAACTAGAAATAGGTGACTACTTTCGGATACCTGGTATGAGTGACCGTTGCGTATATAGAAAGGCTAACAGTTCACATTGCAGCCTAAACGCTTTATTACAGCCAATCCGAGCAGAAACAAAAGTTACACCGCTTACTTTTGCAGAGATTACTAACTATTTTGCACTCAAGCAAGAATTCCTTCAAAGTCTCAAGCGATAAAGGTTTTACGTTTTCCTTAACACTCAAGCAGAAATTGGCTTTTTTTTTCGATGAGGCGATGCCCACGGTGGTCACTGACTTGTACTGAGCGCAGTCGTAAAGCCTGCGGCATAGCTACGCTTAGGGCGCAGCCTCTCCAAGAGTTGTAGCTTGTCGTACCCCTGCGGGGATCTTATTAACAAGAGCGTCTCTAAGAGTTGTGCGGCAAGCTACGCTTCCTGATTGAGTACAATTTCAAACGTTTGTGAGAGTTTATCGATCGAAAAGGAGTTTTACGATTAGTACATTTTGTTAACAAACCCAACTGATGGCTCACGCCCGATACCACAGGATATTTTAACGTAAAGGAGAGCAAATTTTGGCAGCAGTCCGAGTCCGCCAGCATGTTAATCCACTTGGTAAAAAGTATCAAACACCAGCAAGTCCCCTTGACTGGGAAAAAATTTATGCAAAGCCAAATCAACCACTACATTTAGATATTGGCTGCGCTAAAGGACAGTTTTTGATGAATATGGCCAAGATAGAACCAAACTGGAATTATCTCGGCTTAGAAATTCGGGAACCGCTAGTGGGGGAGGCGAATAAATTGCGTTTTGAGTTAGGTTTAACAAATCTGCATTACTTGTTTTGTAATGTAAATAATTCACTGCACTCACTTTTATCTTCCCTCCCTCCAGGAAGTTTACAACGCGTTACAATTCAATTCCCCGATCCTTGGTTTAAAACCCGCCATGCTAAACGTCGTGTAGTCCAACCAGAACTAGTGGCAGACTTAGCTAATTATCTTGCGGTTGGTTCGGTTGTATTTCTGCAATCAGATATGGAATTTGTCGCTGTAGAAATGCGCGATCGCTTTGCAGCTCACCCAGCTTATCAGAAAGTGGGTACAGGAGAATGGCTAGCCCAAAACCCGCTCCCAGTCCCCACAGAACGGGAAACAAGCGTCCTATCGCGGGGTGAACCTGTTTATCGGGCTTTATTTGTCAGGCGAGAAATTGTGAATGAGGAGTACTAACAGGGCGATGATGTAGCACTACAAACGCCAAGTTTGACTTGGTTTTGTAGAGATTGCATGATGGAGACAGAAGGCACAAATGCAAACAACATTAACTTTCTGTATCTTTTTATTACTAACCCATGTTAGTTATCGAGATTTGCTTGTCGTTAGACATTGCCTATCAGCCAGCAAATAGCAAACTTTTAGTGACATAAATGTTTTAATTAATAGTAAAAATTTCTTAAAATATTTAATTTTAATTGGTGTAGCAAAGTTTATATCGGACTCATATTTTATTTGGGAAATACACGTAGGGTGCTGTACTCTCGGCGATAACACAACGCCAGTCTGCTCAAGTCGGGAAACCCGCCTACACGGCTAGCTTCCCTACATATATTTAGATTTTTTCACACAATAAAATCGGATTGCTATAGTTTGAGTAGCTATTACATACCCTCACAGAAAATAGGAATAAAAAAATAATTTTTATTTCTAGTAACAAAAAAGTTACATTTATGTCTTAATTAGAGTGCAGATAAATTTGTTTTTACCAACGTATTAGAGGGTGTTGACATTATCAAAGACTTCAAGGCTGTTGAAGGTGATAAAATCCAGATTTCTCAAGCAGGGTTTAGTGCTACTTCCATCAGCGACTTCAGTTATGATCCCCTAAATGGTTCTCTGTTCTTTCAAGATTCTAGATTCGCCATCATTGAAAATAAGCCTATTGGTTTCCAAGCTAATCTAGACATTCAACTGGTTTAAAAACTAATAGCACTAAAATAAAGTATTTGGTGTAACTTTTAGAAAGATTCTGTAGGGGAGGGATTAGATGGCAATTAAGCAATATTTTTTGCCAATTTAGCCAGAACTGAATCATTTTCTTTACTCCTTCAGCTTACCCAGTTTCCCCTCCCCTCCTTTTCGTCCAGTCAAAGCTCTTCGGAGAAAAACTTTTTAGTTTACTGTTAATCTTATCGCGGGAAGGGAATACGAGTTAGGAGTTATTATTCTTCCTATGCCTTATGCCCCTTTAACTAAATCCAAGAATTGAACCACATCCGTAGCTTATAACCGTTAGGGGAGAGAGGTAAACCCAAATAAACGGGCATCCAGAAAATAAAAGCAACCAGAATGATAAAAGTAATGGTGACACCTACCGCCCGGAGTTGTTGATAATAACTGCGAAGACACTGATCAACAAACCAAGCGATCGCTAAAAATACAAATACTACTGCACACATATAGTGGTAAATAAAAACGCACCTCGTCACCTTCACCCAAGGTAATAAGTTAGCAGCATAATTTATAACTAAATATAAGGCAATCCAAGTATCAACACTAAGAGTTGCAGGCACAGAAAAACGCTTTTCCTTCACCCAAAAAATCACTAATTGTGACACCAGCATCCCTACTAAAAACAACATAGCAGCGACACCAAACCACCATAAAAATGGATTGCCCATTGCATGGACATCATAAATGACTTGTCCAGCACCGGCAGGTAAAGGTGGCCCCATTACAGGTAATGGTTCGGTGATCCTTTCAGCCGTTTGATAATAATATGCCATTGGTCGAGTCATCAAAGGCCATTTGTACCAGGCAGCACAGTAAGGATGCACGTTAGGACTATTGCCACCTAAATGTAAGTGAAACTTCAAAATTTGCTGATGTACTGCAAAAAATCCATATGTTTTATCTAGTTGAAGGTGGGGAATCCAAATAATACTGTAGATAAAAGCTGGGATAATTCCTAGATAAAATAGCATCTGGAAAAGATTTAGCTGAGTCAAGTTTTGTAATGGTGTTTGAAATGAGGGAGAATAAGTACTAACTTCTGCTTCCTGACTCCTGCTTTCTACCTCCTTCAATGAGGGGGATGTAAAAAATAGTTTGGAGTTAGGAAAAGAATGCATTCCCCGAATTACCCAAGCTGCTATCCAAATAAGATAAGCACCTGACAGAAACCATAAACCATTCCATTTAGTACCGACTGACGCACCAAAAGTAATACCAGCAAAAACTAACCAAAATGAACGTCGCCGATTTTGGTTATCTAATGCCAATAATAAAAACCAGTGCCCTAACAAACCAAAGATGACGATATAAATATTACTTAAAGCGTAGCGAGACTCAACTAGAAAGATACCATCACAAGCAGTGAACAAACCTGCTAGGATTGCAAAGCTACGACGATAACTCAATTGATAAGCGATCGCAGCCACAACTAAAGGGATAAATGAGCCTGTGAGGGCATTTAACCACCGATAAGTCCAAGGCGATCGCATTGAACCTGTCAGCCCATTGACAGTATCGTGCCAAAAAGGAATGTGACTGCCAATCAAAATGCCGATGCCGATCATATATTGACTCAGCGGCGGATGGGCATTAAAAAATGGCGTATGCGTGAGATAATTATTACCGAATTTTGCAAAGTAAACTTCATCAAACACCAGAGTGTTGAATCTCTCCAGTCCCCAAAATCGTAAGGCAACTGAGAGAATAAATATACTCACCATGCCAATTCGGAACCACTTTTTATTCATTAGTCAAAAGTCAACAATTAATAATTTTACCCTACTCCCCCTGCTTCTCTTCTCTCATAGGTAGTTTTTTGAGATTAGGCTATTAATTAGACAGAAATCATATCACTCCTGCTGGTTTTATTAGTAATAACTAGCAACCATTCTAATGACGAGAGATGATTAATAGAAGGCTTTGAGCATTAGTTAAAGGCATTGAGGTTGACAATATATTCCTCAGTGGGTATCAACTGCCAGTTAGAATTGCCATCTAGCTCTAATACGTACTCATGGTACTGTAATAAGCTAGGGCGGTGTCCGACGCTGATTAATGTAGTTTGTTTAGCTTTGAGTTGTTGATAAAGGTTCTTTTCATTAGCAAGATCCAGCGCACTTGTAGCTTCATCTAGGATGACATAACTTGGTGTATTCAGCAGAAGTCGCGCAAAAGCAAGCCGCTGTTGCTCTCCCAATGAGAGTACATTTGCCCAATCTAGCTCTATGTCAAAACCTCCAAGTCGTTCTGGTAAATCTGCTAAGTTTACCTGTGCTAAGACATGGCACATCTTGGTTTTACTGATATCACTATTGGTGTTGGGATACAGCAACTGACTTCGCAAAGAACCCAATACCATATATGGACGTTGCGGTAAAAACATCATTTCCGAAAGCGGAGGACGAATAATTTCACCAGTACCCGCATTCCATAATCCAGCGATCGCTCTTAATAAAGAACTCTTACCACTACCACTGTTACCGACAATTACCAAACCCTCTCCCGGCTGCAAGCTGAATGGTAAATCCCTAACTAAGGTGCGTTGATAGTTGGGAGTCAGTAAGGTGACATGACGTAATGCTAGCTGCGAATCTTCTGTCACGTCGATAGTTGTCATTTCTGGGGGCTTTGGGGATGGCTTTTCCAAGGCATCAGCTAGGCCACCCATCCGCTCAACTCCTGCTGCAAAAGCTGTCAGACTTTCAAACTGGCTGACTACAACAGATAAGGCGCTGAAAATTTGTTGGAAGGCGATCGCTGTTTGAGTGAATGTCCCAAATTCAGTTTTGCCTGCAAAGTAGATAGGTGCGATTACCAGGTAGGGTAGGGCTGCAACAAAGTAACTATAGCTTTGAGTAAAGAAACCTAAATTTCGCTGCCAGCTAATCAATAAATCAAAGTTGCGGATTGCTCGCAGTAAACGATCTTTTAGCTGAACTGTCTCCTCTGTTTCACCTTGGTAAAAAGCGATGGATTCTGCATTATCACGAACATGAACCAGACTATAACGAAAGTCAGCCTCTCGTTTAAGCTGATTGAAGTTAATTCCAATTAATCGTTGACCAACCCAGGCAGTGATAATCGTCCCAACAATTGCATATGTCACAAGAGCAATTGATAAAGAAACTGAGATGGATAATAAAACTCCAGTGAATGAAATTAAAGTGACAATTGATGTCAGAATCAGCAGTGAAAACGACAGGCTAGTGCGGGTAAATGCCCTGATGTCTTCAGAAATTCGTTGGTCTGGGTTATCAATTTTATCATTAAAATTAATCCGATAATAAGCACGGTTTTGGAAATATTTATCCAAAAAATGATTTGTTAACCACTCCCGCCATTGTAATCCCAACTTGTCTTGGAGATAGCCAAACATTACAATTATCGGAGTTGCAATCACTAAAAGTCCAGCATAAATAGCGATGAATTTCCAAAAGTTTGTCGCATCTCGACTTTGAGGAAAATTTGCCAATGAAGTATTAATATTTCGGAAAATAAAGCTAATACTGACATTAATGGCATTTACCGCTAATGCCAGCACTAGCAATAGTAGTAGTAGTCCTCTAGCTTTCCACTTTTGCTCAGAAAACCAGTAAGGTTTAGCAACTTTCACAAATTGCTGCCATAGCTGAGGATCGAATTGTTTCCGCTTAGTGGTCGTTGTACTCATTGCGAATAACGGGGGAAGTTTTCACTCTTTATAGAAGTATACTGGCGATTAAACTGACTCAACACCCTCGACTTTTGCCACTTCCAGCATTGTCTTTAAAACCGAATCTGGATTCAGACTGATTGAGTTAATTCCTTGTTCAACCAAAAACTGAGCAAATTCTGGGTAATCACTGGGTGCTTGCCCACAAATGCCGATTTTGCAGTTATATTTTTTTGCAGCTTTTATAGCCATTTTCACCATTTGCTTGACAGCAGGACTGCGTTCATCAAACAACCTCGCTACTAACGCTGAATCCCTGTCTATCCCCAGTGTTAGCTGAGTTAAATCATTGGAACCAATCGAGAAGCCATCAAATACCTCAGCAAAGTCCTCAG
The DNA here is from genome assembly GCF_036919595.1 of Nostoc sp. Classification (GTDB taxonomy): domain Bacteria; phylum Cyanobacteriota; class Cyanobacteriia; order Cyanobacteriales; family Nostocaceae; genus Nostoc. Next base: position 153,057 of record NZ_JBALCO010000064.1, read on the forward strand.
CCAGAATAACATTACTGGGCAGCTCACACATCACATAAACCTGCAAGTCGTTAACACCCTGCTTTAAACCATTTTTTGCCATCTCTGCCAAAACCAAACGCCCTTCATCGGGAGTACGACAAAAGGGAATCATCGGGATAACATTCGTCAAACCCATTTCTTCCCTTACCCGCTTGATGGCATGACATTCTAGGGCAAAAGCTTCCCTGTAACCTTGATCATAGTAACGTGCCGCCCCCCGCCAACCCAGCATTGGGTTTTCTTCGTGGGGTTCAAACTGCCGCCCACCTAACAAATTGGCATATTCATTACTTTTGAAATCTGAGGTTCGGACAATCACTGGTTTTGGATAAAATGCCGCCGCAATTCTACCTATACCTTGGGCTAATTTATCTACAAAATACTGGGGTTTTTCGTCGTAAAGTGCAGTAATTTCAGCAATTTTAGCTTTGACAAATTCATCTTTTAATAAGTCATAGTGAATTAACGCCATTGGATGAATTTGGATTTGGTTCGCAATGATAAATTCTGTCCGCGCTAAACCTACTCCATCGTTGGGAATTGCCGATAAACTCAATGCTTCTTGAGGATTACCAACATTCATTAAAATTTGAGTTTGGGTGCGGGGTAAGTTTTCTAAAGGGACTTCTTCAACTTCAAAAGGTAATAAGCCTGGATAGACTTTTCCTTCTTCCCCTTCAGCGCAAGAAATTGTTACCTCTTGACCAGGTTTCAAAATTTCTGTAGCATTGCCGCATCCCACGATCGCAGGTACACCCAATTCTCGCGCAATGATCGCTGCATGACATGTACGGCCACCAGAATTGGTGACAATTGCACTGGCGCGTTTCATAATCGGTTCCCAATCAGGATCAGTTCTTTCTGTTACCAAAACTTCCCCAGGTTTGAACTGTTCGAGTTTCTGAACATCTAAAATTAGGCGTGCTTTTCCTTGACTAATTGCTTCCCCAATCGCCCGTCCGGTAATTAGAGGAATTGGGGATTGGGAATCAGGTAGAGAAGATTTTTCCCCATTCCCTATTCCCCATTCCCTATCCCCCAATACCAATCGATAACTCTGCAACACATTTCCCATCTTCTGTGACTGGACAGTTTCGGGACGTGCTTGCACAATAAAAAGTTGGTTAGTAATTCCATCTTTTGCCCACTCGATATCCATTGGAGTGAAAATGCCGTGGACTTGGGAATAATGGTCTTCAATTAAACATGCCCAATTTGCTAGTTGTAAAATCTCTTGATCACTCAAAGCGAATTTGCCTCTTTCGCTGGACGAAACAGAAACATTTTTCGTAAATTTTGAGCCGTCATCATAAATCATTTTCAGTTCTTTACTGCCCAATTTTTTATCGATAATTGGGCGAAAACCAGCTTTTAAAGTTGGTTTAAAAACATAATATTCATCAGGATTTACAGACCCTTGAACAACATTTTCCCCTAAACCGTAGGCGGCTGTAATCAGCGCAGCATCCTTAAAACCGGTTTCCGTGTCAATGGAGAACATCACCCCAGAGGTTGCTAAGTCAGAGCGCACCATTTTTTGCACACCTACAGCTAGAGCAATGCTAAAGTGGTCAAATCCCTTGGTGTGGCGATAAGAAATGGCGCGATCAGTAAATAGAGAAGCAAAGCATTTATGACAAGCTGCTAAAACTCCTTCAGCACCAACGACGTTGAGGTAAGTTTCCTGTTGTCCAGCAAAACTAGCATCGGGTAGATCCTCAGCGGTGGCGCTGGAACGGACTGCAACATCTGTCTCTGCGTTGTATCGTTCACCCAGACTCTGATAAGCTTTAGCGATCGCCTCTCGCAATTCTACAGGAAATGGGGTATGGATTAATAGCGATCGCGCTTTTTTTCCCCGTTCTCGTAAATTTTTGACATCCTCAACATCTAAGTCAGCAAAGAGTTGGCGTAACTTTGCTTCTAACCCCGCTGATTGGATGAAATGACGATAAGCATAAGCAGTTGTGGCGAATCCAGTGGGAACGTTAATACCTTTGGGCGTTAGCTGTTGAATCATTTCCCCCAGTGAGGCATTTTTACCACCAACTACAGGGATATCAGCAATGCCAACTTCATCAAACCACAGAATCAGCGATCGCTCTTTTGCAGATAGAGATAAAGTGGTTTTAGATACATTAGCCATAAATATTACCTTTTAAGTTTATACTCAAGTTGATCAGTGCGTAATCACTAGTATATTTTTCCTATCTTCAATTTTAGATTTTGCAGCCAGCGAGGTGGTTTTGGATTGTGCAATTAAATTGCAAACTATAGTCTAGAAATAACAATTATTCGAGATAATGGCTATATCTGAATACCTGAAGCAATACACAATGGTGCAACTAGAACGACTGCTGAAAATGGCAGAAGATGAGCTAACTGAGTACAGCACTGATGCCCGTAAAATTGAAAAACTACGCCGAAAAATAGGTTTAACAGTATCAGCAGCAGAACAGCAGCAAGTCAAAGAGGCATTACTTGCTACTATGAAATCTAATATAATTACCCAAATTGTCGAAGAACAAAGACAAGCAGCAGCATTACCATTTTGGGGAATTGCTGGATTGGGTTTGTTACTGGGAATTTCTTTAAATCAACCCATAGGCTTGTTAGCATCTGTAGTTGGGACTGTATTAGCTTACAGAATTCAGAAATGGGGTTGGAAATTGCAGGCAACTCGTTTATTGTTACAAACCTTAGAGGATATCGAAATGCGTATTGCCCAACCCAATAAGTAACAAAACAGATGCACTTTCTAGATAAATTATCTGTATATACTTAAAGTCTAATATATATACCAAAAAATCAACTGATTGACACCTCGTAAGTACTTAACAATCCCTTTGGGATCACCATAGCAAAAAAATTAGATATTGGATTTGAGATCAGGTATTTATTTAGATGGTTTGCCCAAGAGGGGATTTGAGAGCAAACTCACAGAAACTTTCCCATATTTTCGCCAAATGTATTTGGCAGATTGTCCTTGTGGCGTTGTTCCTTGGCAAACACCTGAAATGAACAGGAACTTCTCGCCTCTAAATCATCCAAACTAGGCTGGATACTCGCAAAAACTTCTTCCGAGTCTTGCAACTCCCACTCCAGAATACAAGTTAGCACTTCAACAGCAACAACACTTATATTTTGCCCCTCGTGTGCAGCTTTTTCATAAAGTTGTGCTTCTACTTCTGGACTAAGAGAAATGAGGATAGACATAGACTCGGTTTTTTTGCTATCAAGCCTCTGGGCGTCATTCTAACAAATCCCAAGGAATAAAGCCTAACTGCCTAACTCAGAAAGCTCATCTTTTACAGCTTCAATAAAGTATTTTTTCAACGAAGAGTAGGATTTTTGGTTTTGCTTGTTTTTAAATTGAGTATTTTACTTGGCATCTCCCAAAAACTTTTCGATTTGTAGAAATTATTATCTTTATCGCCTCCTGACAGCAATTGTGTAATTAGGTAGATGTGAGGCATCTGTTTGAGTTTTCACAAGTCGCCAGTCATTATCTATATATAAATTCTCAAACACTTGAGAAGTTGCTAATGATGTCTTTTGAAATTCACTAGCATGATTTATCTCTATATTTTCTAATTTGACAGCTTTAGGCAAAGCCAGTTTTGATGCATTCAGTTTTACTTTAGTGTTAACTACATTAGTAAACCAGCTGTAAACTGATTCTAAAGTTAGAGGAATTTCTCTATTTTTAAAAGCCTGAAATCTATCAATGTTTTGAAGACACCATTTACCATTTTGAACTCCATATTTTTGGATTACCATGAAATCATAAGCTGGTAAATTTGATTCAAAATTCTGGGATAAAGACGACTCTTTTCCCAGTATATAGCGAGCTATACTAGCACAGTAACCATCACGCTGGAAAATTTGGAAGGACTGCTCTTGTATTCTTTTTGGTAAACTTTCATGAAACGATATGGTGGACCAGATTGGTGTCCAAACACCCACTAAAAGCCGTAATTGCTCTGTTACACTGAAAACAGGATTATGTTGGCTCAACTTTATAAAATAGGGAAGTAATTCAGTTTTGTAAAATTTCATTTCGGCATTTAAAGTTTCTGGCTTTCGCTCTTGAACTCGTGCCAAAATTTCATTTTTAACTTTTAGTGTTTTTGTAACACTTAATTGATTTTTTTGTAAGAGTTCGAGCATTATAATTTACCTTTTTCTCATTTTTTAGATGACTTGGTAAGAATTAAAAACTGGTGAGTTTAGTGCTTATCAAGGTATCATGCATCCCTTTATCCTGTAAAAGGTACAGCCTTTTAGCTCCTCCTTTTAACAGTTCTTTGGTGTTTATGTGCTTGATACTATCTATTTTTACTAATAAAATGGTGTGATCCCGATCACTGTAAACTAAAATATATTCAAGAAGTATTTAGAAATTAGAGTATTGCATACATAGATATATAGCAGCTTAGCTCGACTTTATCCATTTTTCCCTATGGGTCATCACAAATGTAGGCGATCGCTAAAAGATGTGAGTTTTGCTGCATACATAGCATTTAA
>NZ_JBALCO010000065.1:0-3321 GCF_036919595.1 Nostoc sp.
CCGAAATAACAAATGAGTTCCCCGAAATAACAAATGAGTTCCCCGAAATAACAAATGAGTTCCCCGAAATAACAAATGAGTTCCCCGAAATAACAGATGAGTTCCCCGAAATAACAAATGAGTTCCCCGAAATAACAAATGAGTTCCCCGAAATAACAAATGAGTTCCCCGAAATAACAAATGCGTTGACTAGCAAGAACCGCAGGCATCGCCATGATTCCAACAATTTAGCGGGGTTAGGGGATGAGGGATATCAAGGTTTTTGCACATTTAGGATGCTCCCCAACAGGAAGCCATCTTCAGCATTTACGTAGCTCTCACAATCATCTATAAGTAATTTGCCGGATATGAGATCAATTGGTAAAAAAAATCTAAATATTTCACAGCGAAAATACTCTATGGGGGCATTGCATCTTTATACTGAGTAGAGCTTTAATAATAGGCTGACCCTTGAATTTTAGAAGGCTTGAGTGTAATGAAGACCCTCTCTGGATTGCTATTGGCACTCACCTTCATGGTAGTAGCTTGTAGTCCGCCTCAGAATACGGCGGTGTCTCCCAGCCCAAAAGTAACAACCACTCCAGTTGCAGCAGCAGAGCAAAAGATACAAAGTAAGCTTTTAGTTGTCACGACAGTTGCTCCTTTAACAAATATTGTCAGCAACATTGCAGGCGATCGCCTAGAAGTTAAAGGCATTATTCCAGAAGGAACCGATTCTCACACCTTTGAGCCTCGTCCTAGCGATGCCGATCTCCTATCCAAAGCTAATCTGATCATCGCTAATGGGTTGCATTTAGAATCCCCAACCGAAAAACTAGCGATCGCCTCCAAGCCCAAAGAAACTAAAATCTTTGAACTAGGTAGTAAAACTATTACCCAAGACCAATGGCTTTTTGACTTCAGCTTTCCTAAAGAAAAAGGTGATCCCAATCCTCATCTGTGGGTAAACACCAAGTATGCTGAGGCTTATGCCAAACTAGCTGCCGAACAGTTAACCACTTTAGACCCTGGTGGCAAAGATTACTACGCTACCAATCTGAAAAATTATTTACAACGCCTAGAAGCCTTAGACAAAGCAACACGGGAAATCGTCGCCAGTATTCCCGCTAAAAACCGTAAACTTTTGACCTATCACGATTCTTGGGCCTATTGGGCTAGAGAGTATGGTTTTCAAGTGATTGGTGCAATCCAACCTTCAGATTTTAAAGAACCTTCCGCTAAAGATGTAGCAAAGCTTATTGACCAAATTCGGAAAATAGGCGTCCCAGCAATTTTTGGTTCTGAGGTTTACCCTAGCAAAGTAGAAGAACAAATTGCCCGCGAAGCGAAGGTAAAAACCGCTAATACCGCCGATGACGAGTTACCAGGTAAGGGGTCAGCTAATGCAATTGAAGATACTAATCCTGAGCATACCTATATTGGCATGATGGCTAACAATATGCGGATTATCGCCTCTGGCTTAGGGGGAAATTCTGATTTAGTGAAAAACTTAAATACTGCAAATGTCGTCGGTCCAACAGCAACTAAGTAGCATAGAGAAAATAAGTGCATGGAACCGATACTTGAAGTTAGAAATTTGACTTGTGGCTACCAAACCCAGCCAGTTTTTACGGGTGTTAATTTGACGCTTTACCCTGGTCAACTGACCGGCTTAGTGGGGCCTTCTGGCAGTGGTAAAAGTACTTTAATTAGAGCGATATTAGGGTTGGTGATTCCTTGGACTGGAGAGATTTGGTTTCGAGGAAAGCGCTTAAAACCTGGATTAGCACCGCCTTTAGTGGGCTATGTGCCGCAAGTGGAAACAGTAGATTGGACTTTTCCAGTCACGGCTCTGGAAGTGGTAATGATGGGGCGTTACCAAAAACAGAAAATGCTGCCCTGGTCTTCAAAACGCGATCGCCAAGTTGCTAGCGAACTCCTAGAACGCGTCGGCGTTGCCCATGTTGCCCATCAACCCATCGGTAATCTATCCGGTGGTCAACAGCAAAGGGTTTTTATTGCCCGTGCTTTAGTAGGAGAGCCGGAAATCGTTCTTTTAGATGAACCTACTAGTAGTTCAGATTTGCACGTTCAACACGAACTTTTGCATTTATTAGCTGATTTGAATCAGCAAGGTTTGACAATTATCCTCTCCACCCATGACCTCAACTCAGTAGCTACTCATTTGCCTTGGGTAGTTTGTTTCAACCACGGTTTAATCAGCCAAGGTCAACCAATCGATGTCTTCACTCCCGCCAACCTTGAACAGACTTTTGGTGGAGAAATGGTGGTTTTCTACCAACAAGACCGAATCTTAATCGCTAGTGGCGGTACTTCTCTACGCCATCAAATGCAAGATAATTTACCCCATGCACTACGGCGATCTGACTCGAAGTCTGCTTAAAATAAATACTTAGCGTTGCTGATTGACAGGATCAAAAGCTCACACTCTAGGAGCAAAGAAAAAAAGACTAATATTAACTTTGAATTCTTTACCGAGTTTTTTTACTGGAAAACCGACGGGTTAAGAAGGACTAAGCCTTACCAGTGAAGCAGTAAAGAAACCGTTCCTTTTTTTAACTTTTCTAGTTGCAATTAATCCTGGTTAAACTAAAATTCTAGCTGCAATTAATCCTGGTTATAAAATGTCTTGATTGCAGGTTTGAGTGATTAGTATTGCAGGTGGCTACAGTTATAGAGTGGTTTTGAGTTAGCAAAGTGAGGGATAATAGATCTACTTCTGGGTAGAGAGCTTCGTGCATATATGAATGGCTTGAGTTTACCTTCCAACGCACGCAATTGTCAGGAAAATGAATGCGATAAGCAATGCAATCACCCGAATTGCATGACGATTATCCCAAAGTCTACGCCTTTCTTTCCAGTTTTTGGGTAAGTTCTCCAAATTCCATTTAGCAACCTCGTCGTTAATTGGTGCCAGAGCAACGATAGTACAGATAATACTAAGAAGCCAGATCACGGTGGCTGCAATGGCAAACCTGAAAAATATGGGGTTGGAGAGAGTATGCAACTGATAAGTAAAAAAAGATGAAGTGATAAGGGTAGCAGCGTACCAGAAGGGCATGAACGCACCGAATATACGTGCTAGCGGTTGGGCTGCTTTAACATGTGTAGCGTCATCGAGCTTCCATAGCTGCGGGTGGACGAAAAAACCGACCGTGATTTCGTTCCCTACCATTAATCCAGCGACTACAAGTGCAAGGACGCCGGAGACAATTAATATAGTCATATATTATACGCCTTATGTGAGTGAGAAGGGGTAGCAAAAAAGAAAGGGAAACCACAAGATAAAGGTAACGAAACCAAAGCTTGAGGTCTCCCAAT
>NZ_JBALCO010000066.1:0-39038 GCF_036919595.1 Nostoc sp.
TCTGCAACTGCTGTTTGAAGATGTAGCCACAGACTCCACCTATATTCAGATGGAAACCACAGATAATACTGTGGATGAACAAGAAGCTACAGAAAGTTTTTTAGATATCAATTTTGGTGAAACTTCAGATTCACCCCAAGCACAGCCTGGTGATTTGTTCGGCTCTTTCGATGAAAATCTGCAACTGCTGTTTGAAGATGTAGCCACAGACTCCACCTATATTCAGATGGAAACCACAGATAATACTGTGGATGAACAAGAAGCTACAGAAACTTCTTTAGATATCAATTTTGGTGAAACTTCAGATTTAGCTCAGACAAGCCCAGAAGTTTTAGGTACTGAGCCGAGCAATAATTTAGAAACTGCCTTTGAGTTCACAGAAAATACAGATTTTGAGGGTACTGAGCCTAGTTATTCAAATGATTTATTGTTTACAGAAACTGCTCTATCAGAAGCAAAAACCCAGGAAGAATTAGAAGAAAATGCGGCAAAAATTGACTCACAAGCTGTTAATGATTTCACACAAACGGTTATTCAGGAAGATGTAGAAACTGATTTATGGGATCAAGGAGAGACATCTGAAGCTGCATTAGTGTTAGAGGAAGAAAATGCTATTGTTACCTCAACCGAAGAATTAGTAACGACAGAAACCATTGAAATAGTTGCTCTAGAAGATGAATTTGCATACTTGGAAGCATTACTACAAGAGGAAGTAGCACTTAACCCCAAAGCTACCTCAATACCAGAAGCAGATTTTGCAGCCTTAGAAGAATTGCTAGCTACAGATAACGACAGCAATGCCTACGACGGGCTACCCCAACGCCAGCCCTTCGATACTCAGCCAGTCTTGGCTAATAATCCCATTCCATCACCAGCCATAAAAGATGAATTTGGTGATTTGGAAAAGTTGCTGGCAGAAGCAGATCAAACAATATCCCATTCACCATTACTAAAATCTAACACCAGCAAAACTCCCCGCCCCTCTACTCGTCGGGCTACAAGATTTGAAGAAACGATGAAGGTTCCAGTTAAGCAACTGGACGATATGAGTAATTTAGTTGGGGAGTTGGTGGTAAATCGCAATACCTTAGAGCAGGATCATGAACGGCTGCGGCAGTCATTAGATAACTTGCTGATTCAGGTACAACAACTCTCAGATGTGGGCGCAAGGATGCAAGAGTTGTACGAGCGATCGCTACTGGAAGCCTCTCTGTTAGCTGGACGCAAAAAGAAAGACTCCGGCTTTCAAGCGCCTGATTCCAATGCCGATAGGGGTTTTAGCGAGTTAGAAATGGATCGTTTTACTCCCTTCCATACACTCTCACAGCAGATGATTGAGCGGATTGTGCGAGTGCGTGAGTCGGCAAGTGACATTGATTTTGTCACCGAAGAAACTGAGCGAGTAGCAAGGCAGTTCCGCCAAGTAACCACCCAGCTACAAGAGGGATTAACAAGAGCGCGAATGGTGCATTTTGCCCAAACTATCGATCGCTGGCGGCGAGGAGTGCGCGACAATGCCATTAAGTGTGGCAAACAAGTTGAGTTGGTGATCGAAGGTGGTGATACCTTAATTGACAAGATGATTTTGGATCATCTTACCGATCCGCTGACTCATATGCTGAATAATGCGATCGCTCACGGTATTGAAACGCCAGAAGAACGACAAGGTGCTGGTAAACCATCTGTGGGAATCATTACTATCCGTGCTTTCCACCAAGGCAACCAAACGATCATTTCTGTAGGCGATGATGGCGCAGGTATAGATTCAGCAAGGGTTAAGGCTAAGGCAGTGAAGATTGGCATGATTACGGAAGCACAGGCAAAAGCCATGTCTCGCCTGGAAGTCTACGATCTGCTGTTCCAGTCTGGTTTTACGATCAAAGACCAAGCAGATGAAATTTCTGGTCGTGGTGTGGGTATGGACGTAGTGCGTTCCGAGATTAGTGAAATTCGGGGGACAGTGAACACTGATTCTGCGCTCGGTAAGGGAACCACCTTCACCATTCGTCTGCCACTGACTCTGAGTATTTGTAAAGCTCTCTGCTGTGTCTCTGATCGAGCTAGAATTGCCTTCCCGATGGACGGTGTAGAAGATACGTTGGATATACCAGTCAAAAATATCCAACACGATGCCAATGGGCAATCGTTTATTTCCTGGCGCGATACGGTACTGCCATTCCGACCTCTGAAGGAACTTTTAACCTTCAATCGCCAAATCAGTCGCGGCAATGTCTATGGCGGCACCAGAGATGATGATATGGTCTCTGTGGTGGTAGTGCGATCGGCAAATACCCTAATTGCTCTACAGATTGACCTGGTGTTGAGCGAACAAGAAATTGTAATTAAGCAATTTGAAGGGCCAGCACCTAAACCCATTGGTGTAGCTGGTGCTACAGTCCTGGGTGATGGCCGCATTATGCCTATTGCTGACGTGCTGGAAATAATTGACATTTTCCAAGGACGGATTTCTACACAAATTGGTGGCAATTCTTGGCAACAGAAAGCTACTCCCGCAGACACCTCTCCTGCGAAAATTGATCCAACAGTGCTGATAGTCGATGACTCAATTACAGTCCGAGAATTGCTATCCCTGACATTTAACAAAGCAGGTTATCGCGTAGAACAGGCGCGTGATGGACAGGAAGCTTGGGATAAACTCCGCTCCGGTCTGCCTTGTGATATTGTATTTTGCGACATCGAAATGCCCCGCTGCGATGGTCTGGAGTTACTCTCTCGCATTCAGAAAGACTCTAACCTCAACCACTTACCGATCGCTATGCTCACCTCACGGGGTGCAGACAAGCACAGACAAATTGCAGCTCAACTCGGTGCTAGTGGCTACTTTACCAAGCCCTATCTTGAAGAAGCTCTCCTCGAAGCTGCGGCGCGGATGTTGAAAGGGGAAAAACTTGTTAGCACTACAAGTAATGTTTCGTGACACTAATATTAAACGTTGAGTGAACAGCATTCTTGGCAAAATACAAGAAAAATAGCTTGTCTATTGACTTGGTTTTTGGTTGTTTGAGTAATGCGATCGCTCTTTGTGTCCAGTAATCGGTAGTGAGGAAATTTTCAGGATGACGATCAACTAAAATATGTTTATTGTCTTCGTAGAGAATATGGGGTGTCTGGGGATGTTCCAATCTATCTAAGAAGCCAAAGAAATGTTAAAACCCCCGTTGTAATACCATTTCACTTTAATAATGATACAAATACGTTGCTAGGGGCATTGCCATGCCCCTATGAGAAATCTATCTGTATCAGGGTTTTCGTGAATTGGTATAATGGCTAGGAATTAAATGAAGCGGTGGCGGTGCGATCGCAAGTCTGAGTCAAATGCCACTTACCTGTCAGCAGGGTAGAATAGCCATTGCTACGTAAAATTTCTGTGCTTTGGTTGGTACAACTTTTTGAGCCAAAATAGCTGAAAATATTGCCTAAATGGCAACATTGCTCTGCTGAGTTTAGGTATTGTCAGTGTTGAGTTGATCCATTGTGGATTTTACACTTAGACTTATCTATTATTTACATGAGGTAAACTCTGTATAAAGGACTATACTTAATCTAGTTTTAGTACTGTATCTAAAATTTGCACTGTCATCTGCTCAACTTTATATATACGGGAGGAACGAATTTGGTATACCTAATCATTTATCAATATAAAATCTACGTTAAAAAAAGACCAGTTCAAACATCTAAAAAAGACACTAGAACGATGTAAAACTACGTTTTAGCCTCTAATAATAGTAAATTTGGCTGTCCGTCGCTTCTAAAAACGAAATATGTAGCATTTCCGTACTTTACTAGTGCGAGATTTAAGTTACTCTAAAAGCGGATCGCTTCTTGTAAGAATCTACCCTGGCAGAAATGTATAAAGATATAGTTAAATTTAGCAATTCTGTCCGATATTTTGAATTTGCAAACTGAATAGTTTGATACGGCGCTCAAAATCCCGATCCACTACCCTAAACAAGGTAGTCAATTAACGACTCAATATCATTTGTCTGGTAATTGTAATGAATAGTCTACAATACCAGTGGATGAGAAAATCTAAAGAAAATATAAAAGAGACTCAACTTACTGTGGTGTCTGGAGGACAAAAGTGTTTCTGAGACTAGCACATCAACATCGACAATTCGTCCAAGACTTGGTAATGAACCTGCAAGCTTTGGCGACTGTACTAGAGCGGCGTGGGTATCTTGCATCCTGCTATACCTGTGGCGACCAAATGAATAGTGCATCGTTTATGGTTGGCTTGGGTGATAACCATCTAATTCGGTTTTTAGTGTCTGATTACGGGATTACTTGGACGGAAATGCGGGATGACCGCGAATTAATGAAGTTAGAAGGTGCGGAGGCAATTAGCCAATTAGACGAACTGGCTAATCTTGTCAAGCAATCTATGCAAACTGATACAGGCTCTAAAACTCTTGCCAAGAAGTATTAAGGTTCCAAAGGTCGATCGCAAATTAGAAATTGATTATCGGTAATTGGTAATGGTGGCTTAGTTGGCGATCGCTCTTAGCTATTCTCCATTACCATTAAGTGATTAGCTCGTGGCTGGCCCATCGCATATTTTTTTCTATCTGCCAAAACCTCACAAGCAGGATTTTAAGCCTTTAGCTGGAAGGTGTTAAAACACACCAAAGTCAGAGGTTGGGTAGTTGGGCGCTCCTCTTTGCCCAAAATATCATCAAAACTTGATCGCAGTTTTCGTTAAGGCTATGTAAAAGGATTCAGTAATGGAATATCGCAGCTATCGAAATCGCGGATGTTGCGGGTTACTAAGGTCAGCTGGTGAATCTAGGCAGTAGCAACTATCATTATATTTGCTTGACTGTGTGTTTTCCCTAATTATAAATTTTTATTTCTATTGTCCATTACCAATCAAAATAAAAGGTGCCTAATAGTACGGATGACTAAAGTCATTAACTGCTGCTGCGGGTATATTATGACTTATTGCCTTCCAGTTTCCGGTAATTAATGAGACTTAAGCTTGTCGTAAAGCTTCAGTTTTAGTAAACTTCTCAGTAGAGAGTATACCATAAAAAGCACTCATAAGTGCTTGTGTACCACCATCATCCACTGACCACAGCGAGGCGATCGCGGCTCTGGCGCCGGTTTGTTGCATCTGATAGCCAAAGCCCAAAATTTCCTCACCGTTACCTAACTTGCCTCCCAAGCCGGTTTCACAGGCGCTCAACACTACCAAATCTACATGGGGGAGTGACCAAGTGGCGACATTTCTAAAATTAACGCGATCGCCATTCCCGAATAAAATAGTTGATTACCTGACACATTTTGGAGATATTCCTCTAGTTCTTCAACTTTGAGTAAATCTATTGTCCTTTGCGCTTCAGCAACACGTTCTTGTTTGAGTTATCGTTCACCCAAAATGCGATATGTCTGGCTGACAGTTATGCTATAAACATCTGGTTGTGGCGCACTCAGTGCTGATGGATTCAAGCGAGCTTTCTGACGATTAATCAAGCAATGCTTATAGAAAAAAATTGCTAACTCTGGTTGGTTTTGGATATCAAAGAAGTAACCTATATTACTGTAGGTTTTACCAAGTCGAACCAGATCCCCAAGTTCTTTATTAATTAATAGGGCTTGCTGATAGGATTGAAGTGCTTCGGGATACTTTCTTTTACTTTGGTAGATTTTGCCAATGTTATTGAGTGTTACGGCTTCCCAAGAGCGTTCTCCAAGTTCTCTGCTGATGGCTAATGCTTTTTGTAATCTCTGCAACGCTTCTTTCGATTGCTCTTGCCGAGATTCTTTGATAGCCTCTTCGTTGAGCCTTTCAATTTCTGAGAGCTGATTATTCTTGGGTAAAGCTTGAGCTTTTTCTCCGAAATCATACCTCAACTTTGCATTTTTGCTTACATGGTTATTTTCTGGGTAAGCCATCCCGAAACCTAGTAAACTAAGTAAAGTAAAAGTAACAACACTAACATACTGGAGATTAGGCTGCATACCAAAATACTCCCTATACTCGAAAGTGTAAATATTAAATTAAGAAGTCCGGCAACGCAATTAATTTTTATGCTATTCAATGATTTGAAAATTTATAGGTGCTTAGGAAATTAAAAATGTCAGAAGAAAAACCCAGCCAACCAAAACTACCACCAACTAGCGCCCTTGACAATCCATCAAGTCATGAATTTGGGAATTGGTTTGAATATCCTGTCAGAGTGCAACCCCATCACACTGACTATGCCGGTCTTGTCTGGCACGGTTCCTATATAGCTTGGATGGAAGAAGCGCGGATTGAATGCTTGCGATCTATAGGGATTGAATTTGTTGATTTAGTCTCTATAGGGTGCGATTTACTAGTTGTAGAACTATCGGTGCGCTATCATCGTTCAATTCAATTGGGTATGGCAGTGGTGGTAAAAACCCGCATGGCTGAGGTAACTGGCGTCCGAATCAATTGGGATTATGCCATTGTCTCAACTGATGGACAACAATTGTACGTCACTGCCAAAGTGACTTTAGTAGCTTTAGATCGCGAAAGAGGCAAGATTATGCGTCAGTTGCCGCCGAGTTTTAAGGATGCGTTGGCTAAGATTTCAGCATTAAATAATAATTGACCAAGAAAGGTTGTAAACACCGCAGAAACTTTGACAGTAGTTGCATCAAAGTTAAAAATTTTGTCATTTCATATTTTATACTTCACCTTTTATTAGCAAAAGTTAAGTATCGATTTTTACTTGCCACTTTGGATCTGCGACAGGTTTTGAGCAAACTGCGTTACGTAATGCCAAATATCTTGTGGAGTAATGCCAAAACCAATATTTAATAAAATAAGAATTGCCGCAATAGTCAATGCATTGCTCACGGTTGCTTTCAGCAGCTTCCACAATATTATGAAGACTATCCAAGCTACAATCAGCGTAGCAATCATATATTAATTCCTTAATAATTGCCTTTATCTTAGAGTGTGTTTTTTCAGAAAGAGTAAATTTTGTTTTGGTAACAATCATTGGTATAAAAGATGCTGAACCCAATTTTTAATATCCACTATGATGGGTTTTTTTGTGATAATTAGCTTGATAATATTTTACTTTAAAAATGAGATAATTATTGATGTAAAATGCTGCTTTTTTTGCAAATTTTCTGTAAAGATTTTTAATTTTTTTTTGGAGATAAATTATAAATATACATAAAACTGATGGCTGATCCGGAAGCCACCGACTATCTTCAATTTATTAACTTTTTGTATGGTGACTATGTTTTTGCCATAAGGTGAAATGATTTCCATATTAATTGGATTAGACGCTGGGAATTAAAAATTGGGGACTAAACATCAATTTCTGATCCCCAGTCCAATCTCAACTAAAGGTTTTTATCGCAGAGAAATTATCCGTGAGTCAGTTTCTAACTTTTCAGTCGCGGTTAAAACTTCTTGTCTTGCCCATTTATCTGCTGCCAAAATGTCATCTAAAGAGGGATTAGCACGGTTATCATTTTGATGGCGATCGCACACCCATTCGATACACCGGGGAATATCTAAAAACCGAATTTTTTCTGATAAAAATAAAGCCACAGCTTGCTCATTTGCGGCATTTAACACAGCTGGCATCGAACCACCAGCCTTACCCACAGCATAAGCCAACTGCATACAAGGATACTTTTGGTGATCTGGTTCACTGAAGGTTAAATTTCCAGCTTTGACTAAATCTAATGATTCCCAGTTTGTATATATGCGATCGGGCCAAGATAGAGCATACAGTAAGGGTAAGCGCATATCTGGCCAACCGAGTTGGGCTAAAACTGAAGTATCTTGCAGTTCAATCAGCGAGTGAATAATGCTCTGGGGATGAATGACAATTTCGATATTGTCATAATCCAACCCAAACAGAAAGTGAGCCTCAATTACTTCCAGTCCTTTATTCATCAAAGTAGCAGAGTCTACCGTGATTTTCCGCCCCATCGACCAATTAGGATGCTTGATGGCGTCAGCAACGGTTACATCTGCTAACTTTTCTACATCCCATTCCCGGAAAGCCCCACCAGATGCAGTGAGCAAAATTTTCCGTAAGCCAGACTTTGGCACACCTTGGAGGCATTGAAAGATTGCGGAATGTTCGGAATCAGCTGGGAGTAATTTTACACTGTGTTTTTCAACTAGGGGTAGAACCACAGGGGCCCCAGCAATCAGGGTTTCTTTGTTAGCTAAGGCAATATCTTTACCAGCTTCAATAGCTGCGATCGTGGGTAACAAACCAGCACAACCAACGATACCAGTGACAACGGTTTGGGCATCGCCGTAGCGAGCGACTTCTATCACTCCGGCATCACCTGCCAGTAAAATCGGTTGGGTATCGAGGTCAATGAGAGCTTCTTTGAGCGCTGGTAATTTATCTTCTGAGCAGATTGCTGCTATTTTCGGTCGAAACTGCCGAATTTGAGCAGCCAACATCTCTACATTGTTCCCAGCTGCCAATCCCACAATCCGAAACTGATCTGGGTACTGAGTGACAATATCTAAAGTCTGAGTACCAATAGAACCAGTGGAACCAACGAGAGTAATCGCTTTCACAATTGCTTAAGGATTTACAGACAACTCTCACTATAAATTGCTTAGGACTCTTTAATAACAGCAATCACTATAATCGATACACTGACGCAAAGAAAGAAAATATCCCTCTGTCCTCTATCCTCCTCGAAAGTGGCGATCATCATTTTTATTATCAATTTTTTGAGTATTTAAACTGATTGACAAAAGGCACTTTGTCTTAATATCTTACGCAAACTGCTGGACTGTCCGCTTGCCAAACAATGGCGGCTGGAGCAATGTCAACCTTGAGCAATCATCTGAGTGTTCTGGAAATTACGTTTGGTTTGCGGATATTTTACCCAAACCACTCTTTTTTGTCCAAAGTTCAATAGTCGGGAACATTTATTATTTCTTTTCTACGACCAAAATTCAAAATTTATTTGCAAGTTAAGATTGACTCAATATCATTTCATCAATCATATCTAATATATCCGGGTCTCTAGTCATATCAAACTTCCTGGCAAATAATTTTTCTGAGTCTCTAATTTTATCAAAATCATTTTTTTCTAAAATTTTGGGGTGAAGCGAATTAACGTTAGACCACTCTAGATATGTCAAGCGAGTGTTAATAATTTTATCCTTAAAAGGTGAATTTACAATTAGGATCTGGTAAAACAATTCATCTGGACAATAAGTGTAATTAAAACGATTAACAAACTTAGGGTTTTGCTTAACAAAATCATTTATCCATTTTATGGATTCTCCTGTTAAGCACCAAAATGCTGAACCTCCATAAAGAGCAAAGCCTTCAGGAAATTCATGTCTTTTCGGTAAAAGCAAAATCAACAATGAATATAAAAAAGAGTTAATGCGAGATTTAAACTCACGCTTTTTTGCGATAAAAAAATCCTTATCTTTCCAACGAATATACCAAGATTCTAATCTTGTTAAACCTCCTTTGTACCATTTATCACAAGGTAGTGGAAAATACTCTAAAAATTCTCTACCTTTATTTTCTTGGAGAAACTTCTTAATCTGTTCATTTGACTTAATCAAATAGTCTTGACCCGATAAGTATATAATATAATCGAAGTCAGTACCTGTTTCAACTATTGATTTTATTCCTTTAAGACTAGCTCTGACAATATCAAAACTTCCCCATGCTAAATCGTATCTCTTTATGAAAGAGACATTTGGAAAATCCTTGAGTTGAGTCAGTACGTGATGATAAATTTTATAATCCGCTTTTTTATCTATATGTATAAAAAATGAAACATCATTTGTGTTTAGTTTACAAATAAGACGTACTAATTGTTGCGGATATTTATGTGCCAAAATTATATATGCTATTTTCATAAAAACTGCCTTATTAAATAAATCAAGGTTCTTTGTCTACAAGCTGTTTTTGTGTTACCTCTAATTTAGGCAAGTTGAAAGCATTGCCTGTTCAATTACTCGCCGATTTAATTCCACAAACTCAAAGCCTTGGCTAAACTGTCGTCGGTAGGTCTTCTCCAAGATTTGACTGTAGCGACTTAGATGTGTGAAGTTCACTTTTCCCCACATAATCTTAATAATAGTAAATAAAGCTACTAAGTATTTATGATCAGGTTTGCAAAATTACCCATTTGGGCAAGTATCGTTTTTACCATATTCATAGCTGATCTAGCAGTATGCTTTTTTTGAACTATTTGCAGCGTACAACAATAAGTGGCTTTTTTATGCATTGGGGCGAAAACTGTCCGGAGTATTGTTAAATTAAGCGAAAAGGCTGACGCAGGCGTCACAATTGTTTTGCAGATTCGTAGTAAAATCGAATTTAGGAAAAAATTATGTTAATGGTGTATACTCTAACCTTTGCTCTAAATACAATATGAAAGGATAAAAAAATGCAGAATATGCAAAATATCAGAAATGATTTGTGGCAAAAAACATCATTTTCTACATGCTCATATATTAAGTCTTTACGCGATTACCGCTCAGTGATTGTTCGTCGTGCTATACAAAGCTGGGCTAAAGTACTAAAGCTTCCTTTTGCTGAAAAAATATTTTTAGATGATAGTAGTCCTGATTTAAATGGGATGAAGTTACTTCAATCATCCAATCAAATCAATCATTTTGATTCTGTAAGATATAATACTATCAGCCATCCTCCTCATAGTAATTTTGGAATTCTTATTAGTCTGAATCTTTGTAAATCTAATTATATTTTACATCTGGATGACGATATTCAAATAGTGGGAACACATCAAGACTGTATTAATATCTTGGAACATGGTCTTACTATTCTTAATGAAGATAAAAATATTTTGGGAATAAATTTAATGCATGTAGATAGAAGTGCTGGGGGACAGTGGGGTCCAGGTAAAGATTATTTTGCAAGTGATGTTTTTTCTCATCCCATTCAATATTTTGGAAATTCAGCATGTTTAATGAGAAGGGAACTTTTAGAAGTCGTGAGTTTAAAAGAAATTTTTAATTGGGGTAAAGAACAGCCTACTAATTGGGAAGAGCTAGTCTCAGCTTCAGATAATACTTCTTCGTTTCTTGTAGCTAAGGTTGCAACTCCCTTTACAGTTGATAATGATGCATGGTTATTCAAAAGTACATTTCGTGTGTCTACCTGGGAAACATATAAATATTTATTACTTAAGAAATTAGGTTTAGGCACGCTAGCATCTCAACTTTCTAAGAAGATAAAAGAAAGGGAATATAATTCGTGATTGGAGCTTACAAATTAAAGTGGAGGACCATAAAATTGCAAAAATCTTGGTAAAGATTTAAATATTCCTTACCATCTAAAAACGGTATACTACTAAAAAGTAACTTTTCACTTTCACCCCATTGAGTGGAATAAAATTTAGCCAGCTAGAACGTTTGTTGATGCGGGAGTTAATATACTGTAACCAAGCTAATAAATATAAAGAACTCGCTAAAAACGCACCTAATCTTTATCAATGGGTTCTCAGTAACTTTTATAATATTCTTGTTCCGATAGGTTTAACTTTAAGTATATCTGCAAGATTTTTATTGTCATATGTTTTTTATAAAAGTAGACAAAAAATTACTCAGAACAGATTAACATACTTAGCCACTATATCAGCTTTATTTCTCCCATATATCCTGCTCGAAATGCAGGACAGATATATCTATCCTGCTGATATATTTTATCTAATGTTTGCCTTTTACTTTTCCCAATATCGTTGGGTGGCTATCGTTGTGCAAATGTCCTCATTTTTTGGCAATTTAGGTACTTCTATATATCCAATTGTTTTCTATATATTTAGGTTTTACACTCTGGTACATTGTACGAAATTGTGAGATTATTTATCCAAAATTCAAAGCTAACTTTTGCTAAAATCTCAATTAAAAGTTAATTTACCTATCTACAAAGATGAGTATAAATAAAAAAATTTTGGCTACTGACTTATTTTTTATTATAGCAATATGGTTGTCTAGTAGACTTCTAATAGTTCTCGCTATGTTACTGATTGCCCCATTGTTTCCAAGTTCATCAGATGGTGTTGCTGCCACGTTTAGTTGGGATGTTTTCTCTGCTTGGGATAGTGTTTGGTATGAAAAAATTGTGACTTATGGTTACGATTTTTCCAGTAACGTGAATGAAATGCATACAGTTGCATTTTTTCCTTTATTTCCATTGTTAAGCCGGATAATTATGTTCATCGGCTTGCCTTTTAAAGTGGCAGGTATATTAGTTAATAATGCGGCTTTTTTAGCTGCCTTGATCATACTTTATTTTTGGGTACAGGAGCTTTACAGCACAACCACAGCACGATGGGCAACAGCTACTTTAGCATGGTGTCCCTATTCCCTTTATGGAACCGTAATTTACACTGAAGGTCTGTTTTTGTTATGTACTACATCTGCTTTACGAGCTTTTGATAAAAAGCAATATATTTGGGCAGCATTCTGGGGAGCATTATCTACAGCGACGCGACTACCTGGAGTTGCTCTTATCCCCGCTTTTCTGTTTGTTTCTTGGAAAGAACGTAGAGGTATAAAAGCCTATATTGCCAGTTTTACTGTTGGTTTGGGTATATCTTTGTACAGTCTTTATTGTCAAATTCAATTTGGTGACGCTTTGGCTTTCATCCATGCACAAAAAGCATGGCGTGGTGATGCAACAGGATTTGCTTGGGAAGGTTGGTGGAAGATGGTGATGCAAATTACGCTAGGTTTAACTAATTTGAAATCTGGCTATATTAAAGACCCTTTGTATCCGTTATTATTTTTAATAATTATTGTTAGCGGTTGTTTATTATGGCGCTTTCGTTTACATCTAGGAATGATTAAACTCCGCTATGGATTATATTTTTTATGGCTATTGTTGTGGCTATTGACAGTAGATGAATTATTGAAAATTACACTAGTTTTTGGTGGGATCTATTTACTATGGTTATCACGCACTAAAATTCCTCTTGTTACTGTTGTCTATGGGTTTTCTTCTTTAGCTTTAATTTTAAACACTGGGATTACACTCTCGGCTGAACGCTACGCTTACGGTATTATATCCTTGTCAATGGCATTCGGGTTATTACTTACCCAATATCCTCGTTGGGGATACCCAATTATGTACTTTTTTGGAATAGTAATGTTCACATTTTCTATTCGATTTGCTTGTAATCTTTGGGTAGCTTAGGTTGATAATATCACTCATTGGTGGTTTACTTATAGATAAGATGCCGGACTTCTTAAAGAAGTCTGGAATCTATGGCTTTTAGTATAATTAATTTTTTGTAATTAGTGTAAATCCGTTAACTGCTCCTAGAATTTTACTACCAGTTAAATTGATTTGCTGTAAAGCTGCATTGTCTAATAGCAAATAAGATTTATTAGATAACATTTGTTGTAAAAGTGGCACAGTTGCAGCAGTTACCTTGCAATCGCTGTAAAAGTCCAAACTAGGACGCCCATAAGCAAAGGAGGTATAAATTTGTGTTCCTGGTGAAACATTTGCCCGAATTAAGTCTGCTACTGGCTTGACTGGAAAAGCTTCCTTTAATTCCCAAATCCAAGATTGCGAACTCATCAATAGTACTAAAACTAAATACATCCCTGTAAATAAGACTGGAATAAAGTTGCGATCGCGCTGTTGAATTAGCCAAGCTGCGGTGGTCATACTTATTGCCAAAACAATACTCATGACTATTAAAATAGGCTCTTTATTTGCAATAATAAAGTAGACACAACCTCCTAAACCAGCAAAAGCAATAATAGCCAGAAATATTGTCCAACTTCGCACCCTAAAATGACCGTGCTGCCAAATTTCGCTAAGTTTAGCACCAATTGCCAAAGCTAAAAATGGATATAGAGGCATAATATACCACGGGAGTTTAGTTCTCATTAAAGAGATGGTTCCTAAATAAACAATTGTGCCAATAATAATTAGTGAACCCCAGGTAGTATGACGTTTTTTCCAAGCTAGATAAAAACCTCCCGGTAAAAATAATAGCCAAGGAAAACTATACTTAATTAATTCAATTAAATAGTACCAGGGAGGCCCACTATGACCATCAACAGATTGTGCAAGGCGATCAAAAGTTTGTGCTTGAAAATTCACTTGGAAGAAATTTTCACCATAATGTTGCCATTGAGCAGCAAACCAAGCGATCGCTGGTGCATTTCCGAAAAACATTCCTACTAATAAATAGGGGCTTGTTAACAAAGCAAACTGCCGATCTGCAATCAGGAATAAACAAGCGATCGCCCCTAGCAACAAAACTATCATCCCTTTAGTTAGAGTGATTAACCCTAGACAAAATCCCACACCTAGAGCATACCGCCGATTCTGACGTGCTTTTAGCAAACAAAACAACAACACCAAGAAAAAGGTAATAGTTGTACCATCTAGCATTGCTAGCCGTCCGTGACGCAACACAGGCAACATCGTCAGGTAAACTAAAGCGGCAAACAGAGCTGGTAAACTTTGGTTAAAAAGCAAACATCCCACCAAATAAAGCAAAGGCACTCCCAAGGCAGTTAACACTGCACCCGGTAGACGTGTTGTCCACTCATTCACGCCTCCAATGGAGTAAGTCCAAGCAATTAGCAAGTGCATCAGGGGTGGCTTATTATAATAAGGTTCACCTCCTAAGGTGGGGTAAAGCCAATGCATTGAACCAAGTGGGGCACGCCAAATTTCACGCGCAACCTGTGCCACAGTACCTTCATCCCAATCTCGTAAAGGGGAGTTTCCCAAAAATATCAGCCATAGAACTAGAGATATTACCAGTAAGCTAAATAACCATTCTTTTTCTCGGAATAGACGCATATCTAAAATCTGGATAATCATCTCAACCACTGTAAGGCGGTATTGTACCCCAGATTCTGCAATGTTAAAAAGCGGCGTATGGTGCGATCGCTCAGAATGCCAGCGTCAATCATGCATATATTTCACATTGTTGTCAAAATTGGGTAGTAGTAACATCTCTGAACAACAAGATTTATTGTCTCAGGTAATGCCATTTTTTCAAAACTATAAAGTATGTGTATTAGGTGATAGAGAATTTTGCTCGGTAAAACTGGCAAAGAAGCTCCAGCAATGGGGTGTAAAGTTTTGCTTACGTTTAAAAAAGAATGAATTTGTTGAATATCCCTCTTCTGTCACTTTCCGCGAGGGCGATCGCTAGAAGTCTCATGAGGCAACCAATACAAGCTATACTACTAGAAAAAAATTGGTCTTGTATTTGTTATTAGAAAAGAATCGCGCGAGCGCCTACTATACAAAAGCTCTAGAATTCAGAAATGGCAAAAGTTTCCGGAGAGTGACACAAGAGGGATAAAGGTAGGCGTATTGAACAGTTGATTCGAGAGGCTGGCTGTGAAGTCTTGTATTTGCCATCTTATTCCCCAGACATCAACCGAATTGAGAAATGCTGGTCATGGCTCAAGAGTCGAATCCGCAAACAAATCCAGCATTTTGACACTCTTCGAGAGGCTATGGAATCTGTCTTACGTTTGGCGTCCTAACTCATCTCGCTATTGCTATATCTTACAATTTGTGGGTAGCAAAATAGCTATAAATAAAAACGGTAGAGCAATAAATACTCTACCGTTTTATAATTTTCTATTTGAGACTCAAATCCCAAATCCTACTCAACGCCTTGGGGTAATAATTCCCGACGCTGTTGAGAACTAACTTGCACAACGCCATTTTCATCTACATCAACAAGGGCTGTATCGCCATCCTTGATACGACCAGACAGAATTTCTTCTGCTAGGCTATCTTCTAACAGGCGCATAATTGCCCGACGTAATGGCCTTGCGCCGTAGCTGGGACTGTAACCTTCAGTGATCAACCGATCCTTGAAGCGATCGCTAACTTCTAAGGTGATACCCTTTTCAGTCAGACGACCAAATACTTCCTTGAGCATAATTTCCGCGATTTGAGTGACTTCAGGCTTGCTCAACTGACGGAAGACGATAATTTCATCGAGTCGGTTGAGGAACTCTGGACGGAAGTACTGCTTCAATTCTTCGTTCACCAAAGAGCGAATCCGGTTGTAAGTTGACTCGCTGGCATCTTCGGAGAATTCAAAGCCGATACCGCTACCGCCTTTTTCAATTACCTTAGAACCAATATTGGAAGTTAAAATCAGCAAGGTGTTCTTGAAGTCTACCGTGCGACCTTTGGCATCAGTTAACCGACCGTCTTCCAAAATTTGCAGCAGCATATTGAAGACATCGGGGTGTGCTTTTTCGATTTCGTCGAACAACACCACGGTGTAAGGACGCCGCCGCACGGCTTCGGTCAGCTGACCACCTTCGTTATAACCAACATAACCTGGAGGCGAACCAATCAGCTTGCTGACGGTGTGACGCTCCATGTATTCCGACATATCCAAGCGGATCATCGCTTCTTCGGAACCGAAGAAGTAAGCAGCCAAGGACTTCGCTAACTCAGTTTTACCCACACCAGTAGGCCCAGAGAAGACAAAGCTAGCTATGGGTCGATTGGGATTTTTCAAACCGACACGAGCGCGACGAATTGCCCGTGAAACTGCTTTGACAGCTTCATCCTGACCAATTAAACGCTGATGCAAGGTGTCTTCCATGTGCAACAGCTTTTCAGATTCAGATTCGGTGAGTTTATTCACCGGTACCCCAGTCCAAGAAGCGACAATGTGGGCAATGTCTTCTTCTGTAACTACAGGTTCTTCACCTTCATTGCCAGTTGCATTGGTCTTGCTTTGAGCGATCGCCCGGATTTCGGCTTTGATTTCCATTTCCCGATCGCGCAATTCTCCAGCTTTGTCAAAGTCTTGAGAGCGCACCGCGTCATCTTTTTCTTTTAATATCTGACGCAGTTCTTTGTCTAACTCTTTGGCTGCTGGTGGCAGCTGGGAGTTAATCAAGCGCACCCTAGAACCAGCTTCATCAACCAAGTCGATGGCTTTGTCTGGGAGGTAGCGATCGCTAATGTAACGGTCTGATAACTTCGCCGCCGCTACCAATGCTTCGTCGGAGATTTTCAGTTTGTGGTGTTGCTCGTAGCGTTCGCGCAAACCATATAAAATTTCAATTGTTTCATCAACCGTGGGTTCGCCAACCATCACTGGTTGGAAACGCCGCTCTAGCGCTGCATCTCGCTCGATGTGCTTCCGGTATTCATCTAGGGTTGTAGCTCCGATGCACTGCAACTCACCTCTTGCCAAAGCTGGCTTGAGGATATTCGCTGCGTCAATCGCACCTTCTGCCGCACCTGCACCAATTAAGGTGTGTACCTCATCAATCACGAGAATGACATTACCCGCAGAGCGGATTTCATCCATGATTTTTTTCAAGCGTTCTTCAAATTCACCCCGATACTTGGTGCCTGCTACGAGCAAACCAATATCTAGCGTGACGACGCGTTTATCTTCTAGGATGTCAGGGATATCTTTAGTGGCAATGCGTGAAGCTAAACCTTCAGCGATCGCAGTTTTACCAACCCCTGGTTCCCCAATCAGCACTGGGTTATTTTTGGTTCGGCGACCTAATATCTGAATCACTCGCTCAATTTCCTTGGCGCGTCCCACCACCGGATCGAGCTTATTGTCTATTGCCATCTGGGTCAGATTTGAGCCAAATTCATCCAGAGTCGGGGTTTTTGTGCGCCCGGATGAACCGCCTGGTGAAACTTCGGCAGTTTCTCCCAACATGCGGATGACTTGGGTTCTTACCTTAGACAGATCCACACCGAGGTTTTCTAGCACCCTGGCTGCGACGCCTTCCCCTTCGCGGATTAGGCCCAACAGCAGATGCTCGGTGCCAATGTAGTTATGCCCCAGTTGGCGTGCTTCTTCCAAGGAGAGTTCTAGAACTCGCTTTGCCCGTGGCGTAAACGGAATTTCCACGGCAACAAAGCCTGATCCCCGTCCTATAATTTTTTCAACTTCAATTCGGGCATCTTTGAGATTGACGCCCATTGATTTCAGCACCTTGGCAGCCACTCCAGTGCCTTCGCCAATCAGACCCAGGAGGATCTGCTCGGTTCCGACAAAGTTGTGACCTAAACGGCGGGCCTCTTCTTGGGCCAGCATGATTACCTTAATGGCTTTTTCTGTGAAGCGCTCAAACATGGCTTTATCCCATCATCTGCGGTCGTGCCGGTATGCTGATTTTAGCACAGGCAAAGCTTTTGGATGCCTGTATAACAGATTATAGACATCCTGAAGCTATGACTTGGGTTGATGGGCTGATTGTTAACTATTGACTACTTTTATGTAGTTAGTGTACTGAGGAGCTTTAGTTCACCAGCGTTTTTGGGATTTATTACAAATAGCTGACTACTTACATTAAGAGTTTCTTTACTCAATCCCAAACTTTTATTAATAACATATTTTTCTTGAAATCTCAATCACTAAAAA
This sequence comes from Nostoc sp., assembly GCF_036919595.1. GTDB lineage: Bacteria > Cyanobacteriota > Cyanobacteriia > Cyanobacteriales > Nostocaceae > Nostoc. The sequence goes on from NZ_JBALCO010000066.1 coordinate 18,376, forward strand.
TTATATATAGGTTTTACTTATAGTTATTATTTTTGTTATGAAATATTTCAATATAAATAAGCGCAGCAAAGTTACATTTTTTTGCTGAAGCTGATCACAAGCCTCGATAATTCAAAATTAATAACCCCTAACGAAGTAGAGCAGCGTAAATAATTAAAGATTTGTAGGTAAGGATTCAGCCTCGAAGTAGGGCTAAAGCCCTTTATAAAAGACCTTACGCGAACACTACAAGTTAAATTCCACATTTTTTACATTAATTAACATAGTTTGATTTATTCTCGCCTACCTCTCTTACTTAAAAAGCAAGTGCCAAGAGGATTTGTCCAAGCGATCGCTAACTAAGGTATACCAATTGTCCAAAGTCTTTTTAAATTGGGGGTGTTGCAGATCTGACATCCAAAGGATTAGCGCATCCTCACCGTTATCTTGGTAGTAACGCCGTCGCCGCCCAGCTGTTTTGAAGCCAAATTTTTGATATAAAGATATTGCCGCCAAGTTAGAAGCTCGGACTTCGAGGGTAGCTCGCTCCAAACCGCGATCGCAAGCTGTCTTAATGAGTGAATATAGTAAAGCTGCACCCAAACCTTGACGATGATATTGGGGATGAACTGCCAAAATTGTAATGTGGGCTTCCTCTAGAATTGACCAAAAGCAACCCATTCCTAGCAAACTTATGGTAGAGAACCGGGAAAATAAACCGAGTAAATCGCTGTTGGGACTATCCAATTCTCGTTTGTAGCCCTCCAGAGTCCAAAGTCCGCCAAAACAGGCTTGATCGAGTTCTAGTATTGCACTGAGATTTTTTGGTGTCAGTAATTTAATTTCTAAGTCTGATGAGATCACATTTATTGAATAAGATTACAAACCCTTTGTAAACTGGGAATCGGGAGACGAATTCAAAGCCCGTAATTTGAACAAGGACAACTTTTATATTTATGGTATCGACTCACCCTACTGGGGTTCAACATTCTGGAAGTCAATATTTACCTCAAAAATACGACACCAACGCAAATCCATCGCCTAATCAAGAACTTTTACCCTTGAGTGCCAAAGTTCATAACCATGACCTTCTAGAAATTGGTGGGTGTGATGTCACAACCCTAGTTGAGCAGTTTGGTTCACCTTTATATATTTTAGATGAAGAAACCCTGCGTTCGGCTTGTCAGCAATACCGAGATGCTTTCAAACAGTACTATAAGGGCGAATCTCAAGTATTGTATGCCTCAAAAGCTTGGAATTGTTTAGCAGTTTGTGCGATCACAGCTTCTGTTGGGCTAGGAATCGATGTAGTTTCTGGAGGCGAACTTTACACCGCCCTGCAAGCGGGTGTTAGTCCCAATAAAATCTACCTTCATGGAAATAATAAATCTCGTGAAGAACTAATTTTAGCGATCAAGTCTGGTGTTACCATTGTGGCGGATAACTGGCACGAGTTGCGTACCCTTGTCGAAATAGCCCAACCTACTCAAGCAATCCGGATCATGCTACGGCTAACTCCGGGTATTGAGTGTCACACCCATGAATATATTCGTACGGGACATTTAGATAGCAAATTTGGCTTTGATCCCAACGATTTAGATGAAGTGTTTACTTTTGTTAGTCAACAACCTGCCCTTGAGTGTGTAGGGGTACACGCTCATATTGGTTCCCAAATTTTTGAGCGTCAACCGCATCAAGATTTGGCCGCTGTCATGGTGCAGTGGCTGCGGGATGCCACAAAGTATGGTTTAAATATTACAGAGTTAAATGTTGGTGGCGGTTTGGGGATTAAGTATACAGAATCAGACGATCCCCCCAGCATTGAAGAGTGGGTGAAGGCAATTTGTGAAGTAATCCAAGAAGCTTGTGCAGCCGAAAATCTGCCTTTGCCGAAATTACTTAGTGAACCAGGGCGATCGCTAATTGCCACAGCTTGCGTCACTGCCTATACTATTGGTTCATCCAAAGTTATCCCAGAAATTCGTACCTACGTAGCGATCGATGGGGGAATGTCCGATAATCCTCGCCCAATTACTTACCAATCAGTTTATCGGGCAGTAGTTGCTAATAAAATGTCTTCTCCTTTAACCGAAACAGTCACAATTTCTGGGAAACATTGTGAATCAGGAGATATTCTGATTAAAAATGCACTACTCCCAAAAACTGAACCAGGAGATATTCTCGTAGTTATGGGAACTGGTGCGTACAATTACAGTATGGCATCTAACTACAATCGCTTGCCCCGATCGGCAGCAGTTGTAGTGACGAATGGCGAAGCAAATTTAATTTTGCAACGTGAAACTTATCAAGACTTAATTCGACAAGATCGCCTACCAGAAAGACTCAAAAGTCAAGAGTTAGGAGTTAAAAGTTAGGAATTAGGAGTTATACCGATTATCTATAAGGGTGCTCCAGAACTTGGGGATTTTGCCCCAAGTGTGACCAAGCTTGATTTTGTGCAGTTTCACAAAGAATTGGTATTAGGAGTTAGGAGTTGTCAATTAAAGGTTTTTTCATAACTCATAACTCATAACTCTTCACTCCCAACTCATAACCGTAATTAGAGGCAAAAGTTTAATCCAGATGTCATGAGAGATTGGTGGAAGCAATGGCTGACAAACCTAGGATGGTCACAGTCCTTGCTACTTGGGACTCTGGATATTGTGTTAGTGCTGGCGCTGACATACATGATACTAATTATTATTAGTGAGCGCCGGACACTGTGGATGGTGCGGGGATTCATTATCTTAATGCTTGCCTCAACACTAAGTGGCAGATTAGGACTACCTCTGCTAAGTTTTGTACTGGAAAAGTTGGTGATTGGTTGTGCTGTAGCAATGGCAGTTGCTTTACAGTCAGAGTTTCGACGGTTTTTGGAACAATTGGGGCGTGGCGAATTCCGCCAGTTGTTTCAACCCGATCGGCTGGCAATCCCTAAATCTGATAGTGTAATTGATGAAATTGTTGAGGCTGTTAAAGAATTGTCAAAAAACCGCATTGGAGCTTTACTAATTTTGGAAACCACAGGGCAAATTGATGAGCGAGATTTTTCTGTGCCAGGAGTAAAGCTAAATGCGGAGGTTTCTAAAGAACTGATCCAAACAATTTTTCAGCCAAAAACTTTGTTACACGATGGAGCAACATTGATTCGTGGCTCACGGCTTGTGTCATCGGGTATAATTTTACCACTTTCGGGACGCACAGCCTCGCGCCAGTTAGGAACACGCCACCGAGCGGCAATGGGAATTACTGAGCGGGTCGAAAATTGCATTTGTGTCGTTGTATCTGAAGAAACGGGTTCCATTTCCTTAGCGGAACGAGGAACCCTAAATAGACGGCTGACGATTAAAAAACTCAAAGAGTCATTAGAAGAGGCTCTTTTGTCTCCAACTGTGGATAGGGAAGCTGTTGCTCCTGGTGTGTTGAGTTTTGTACGTCAGATAGGTGGGAAAACACTAGCACTGGTTTCACGTTTACTCAGATTACCATCGACCGCTTCTCGAGATAAAAAATGACAGCACAACAAACTAAATTGCAAGATTTGCCTACTGACTTAAAACGAGAACTATTGCCGCAGCATGTTGCGGTGATTATGGATGGCAATGGTCGATGGGCTAAACGTCAGGGGTTGCCCCGGATTATGGGTCATAAGCGAGGAGTAGATGCTCTCAAGGATTTACTTCGCTGTTGTCAGGATTGGGGAATTCAGGCGCTGACGGCTTATGCTTTTTCAACAGAGAACTGGAAAAGACCGCAGGAAGAAGTGGATTTTTTGATGACTCTGTTTCAAAGAGTTTTGCGCCAAGAACTGCGGGAAATGGTCGAAAAGAATGTTCAAATTAAGTTTGTGGGAAATTTGCAAGACTTGCCACGATCGCTCCAACAAGAAATATCCCGTTCAATGGCAGAAACTAAGGATAATCGTGGTATCCGGTTTTCGGTGGCAACTAATTATGGCGGACGGCAGGAGATTTTACAAGCTTGTCAGGCGATCGCAAAACAAGTCCAACAAGGTCTGCTACAACCCGATGAAATTGATGAACAAGTATTTGAGAGCCACTTGTACACAGCAGGAATTACTGACCCAGATTTGTTAATTCGCACAAGTGGAGAAATGCGCCTCTCAAATTTCCTGCTCTGGCAAATGGCTTATGGAGAAATTTACATTACCGATACTCTCTGGCCAGATTTTGACCGCGCTGAGTTTCACCGTGCTTTGTGTGCCTACCAGCAACGGGAGCGGCGGTTTGGGAAAGTGTAAAATAGTGCTGAGTAAAAGACGCGATTATCTTCTTAAGAGAAGCCGCTCTCCGAGCGTCTACGCGTCTGTACAAGAGTGCTGTGTAATAATTTATTCAGTAGGGTGGATATTGCTTTCAATCATTTTGACGCGATCGCACATTAATTGCAAGCGATCGCTTTTGTCAGCTATACGTACTTTACAAGATTGGTGATCGCAGTAATCTGCTGGTGAAGTTCGGAGTCATTCATGCTCTATTTTTAGTATTAGAGGCGCGATCACATATCTTAATTTATTCAGTTTATGCAGATTCTTTTTGGGAAGGAACAGAAACTAGATTCTCGTTAGCCAGTTTTCTGATTCAATGTTTTCTCCTGTGTTGCTCATAATCGCCTGATCGCTCCCGATCACTTCTCAACTAAAATAATGAGCGATAGCACTAGTTTTACGCTAAACAAATTTTACATATGGAAATGCGATCACTATCGACTTTCCTAAATTTAGGGTGAATTGTACTTAGCACTTTTTTATGGGCCTGAAAACACAGCTTGTTCTATATCATCCCGACTGAGAGAATATTTGAATGAACGTTGGATATCTTGTCCATTTTCCCCAGATTGGACATATCGCACTACAATTTGCTCAACGTCGAGCCATAGTTCAGCTTGCCAAGTAGACCGCTGTATACGCCAGCAATGTCTCTGTACATCATCTTGTTGACAGCCTTGGTCTTTTAGCCACTGTTCAATTTGTGGCAGAGGATGATTATATAGAGGGGTATCAGAGGGAAGAAGAGGCATAGGTATTTGGGATTTTAGATTTGGGACTTTCCTGCGGAACGCTACGCGAACGGCTTGGCTGAGTTTGGATTAGGAAATTTTTTAATTTTTAATTATCATAGGGGTAATTAGTTGCGACGCATGGGTAATTTGCTGTTGTACAGATGCAGTTAGTTGCAGCAAATGGGTTTGAAAAGCAGCCTCACCACGAGTTAAGCCAATGGCAACTGCTAGTAGCAGACAACCTACAAATGTTAACACCAGCATAAATAAGGCAAAGATTTCGCCAGATGATAGGGGGCGATCGCTCGCATCCAGGTAAGCTGATTTTGACCAGTCATGGGAACGCGAGACGGGATGATTCAAATCAGAGGGTGGTTGAATCACTCCAAAGCGGGAATAGCCAATTTTTAAATCGTAGCTTAACCGACTTTCTGGATGGCTAAGGGTGGCGTAGGCTTCGTTGATTTGCTGAAATTTGGGAGTGGCGATCGCAGTAGGCAAGTCTGTAGTATCAGGATGATAGCGTTTGCTCAGTTGCCGATAAGCGCGACGAATGTCGATTACCGATGCCGAGGGATGCAGTCCTAACAGGGAGTAATAAGTTGGTTTACTGCTTTGTGGCATTGCCCCGTTATGATTCACGGCTGTTTGAGTCACCTTGCAATCAAGTTTTTTCTAATATTGTAAACCTGCTAATGCCATAGAGGGCTAACCACCTTTATTCCCAGATTTGATTTCAAACCCAGAGAATCGCAGAGTTTTAGATTTAACCGATTAAATTAGCCCAAGGTTTAAAGGTTTCAACTTCGCGTTGTGTTATCCCTTTTGGATTAGCTGCCAAAATTAAGATTTGTTTGATGGAAACTTCACTCTTCATTTAATTAATTTATACAGGCAGGATATCGGATCATTAAATTATCTAGATATACTCTCTCATCCCTAAGTCAATAAGTTAGCACGGGGTTTAAAAGTTTCAATTTGCCGCAATTTTTCGTACAGTTCCTCTTCTTCTTGACTAATATTTTTCGGGGTAACTATTTGAACTTCTACTAATTGATCACCACGTTTACCGTCATCGCTGGGGTAGCCTTTATTCCCTAGTCGAAATTTTTGACCAGACCTAACTCCTGGGGGAATTGTCATTTTCACCGGACCATCCAAAGTTGGTGCTTCTACCTGTCCTCCTAAAACTGCTTCACTGGGAGTAACTGGTACTTGGCAGAGGATATTTAAACCTTCTAGCTTGAATAATGGATGAAGTTCAACGGTAATTTTTAAATATAGGTCGCCACCACCAACGCCTTGGTTCCGCAAACGAATGGTTTGACCTGTTACCATACCTGGAGGCATGTTAACTTCTAGCGATCGCCCATCTTCCAAACGAATGCGTTCATTACCACCTTGATAAGCTTTTTCTAGTGGGAGCGTTAATCTAGCTTCTATATCCCGACGGGTAGTGCGAGGTGGGGTGTTAACAGTGTAGGCAACTTTTGTTCTAGGGGAACGAAAAGGATCGCTAGTATTGCCATTACTGGAGTTACTTGTGCCATTCTTATTTTTGACGCCGATAACTTGATTAATAAAGCTTTCAAAGTCAGAAAATTGGCTCGGATCTACGTCCTGATTACTATTGCGATCGCTTTGGCTACTCTGCCAAGTTTTAGTCTTTGGCGTCTTAGGGCTGCCCGCAAAACCTTTTTGCTTCCAGTAGCGGCTAAACTGGTCATACTGCGATCGCTTGGCTGGGTCTGAAAGGACTTCATAAGCCTCGCCGATATCCTTAAATTTTTCCTCAGATGCTTTGTTACCCGGATTGAGATCGGGGTGATATTGCCTTGCTAACCGTCGATAAACCTTTTTAATTTCCTCACTAGAGGCGTCTTTAGATACTCCTAAAATCTCGTAGTAATCTCGAAAATTCGGCAAATTTTGCATAGTCAGTTATTTAAATTTTAGATTTTGGATTAATTAGGAGAGACGCGATTAATCGCGTCTGTACAGGAGTTATAAGTTGGAAGATTTAATTTTTAACTTCTCACTTATAACTTTTATTAGGAGTATTACGACCAATCATTGTCTTCTTCATCATCCCAATTATCTTGGTAGCTGGGACGGGATTTGCGGGGAGGACGGCTTTCATAGGAGGAACGACTGTCTCGGCTATAGTCTTTACCGTAATCTTTCCCGTAATCTCTGCCATAGTCCTTACCATAGGAATCGCGTTCCCGATATGTATCTCTGGGAGATTCGCGTTCTTTATCCTTATCACCGCCAGTAAAAATGTCACGGATAGTACCAAACAAGTCGTCGTCTTCCTCTTCATCATAAGACTGGCGGACTTCCCGGTTTAGATCATATAGAGCATCTTGCAAGTCGGCGTAGGCTTGGTCAATACCGCGATCGCTATTTTCCTTGAGACTCTCCTTTAAATCTCGGCAAATATTATCAATTCTTTGGCGGCGGCTGCGGGCAAACTGCATACCAAATTCGAGCGCTACATCTCTGAGTTGTCGTTCTGCTTGGATAATCAACGCCTCAGAACGAGTCCGCTTTTCTACCCTTTCTTTCCGTTCGCGATCAACATCGGCGTATTTCTGAGCGTCCTGAATCATCCGATTCACTTCCGATTCGTTCAAGGTGGAAGCGCCTTGAATGGTGATACTCTGTTCTCGACCAGTGGTTCTATCTAAGGCTGTTACCTGTAAAATACCGTTAGCATCAATATCAAATGACACCTGAACTTGAGGAATACCCCGTGGCGCTGGTGGGATGCCATACAGCTTGAACCGTCCTAAAGACTTGTTGTTTGTTGCCATATCCCGTTCGCCCTGGACTACGTGAATTTCCACAGTATTTTGGTTATTTTCTGACGTAGAAAAAATATCAGAACGGCGGACTGGGATGGTGGTGTTGCGAGGAATAAGTTTTTTCATCACGCCGCCGATAGTTTCCAATCCCAAAGAGAGGGGTGTGACATCCAAAAGCAGCACATCTTTGAGTTCGCCTGCGAGAATGCCTGCCTGAATTGCTGCACCCACTCCCACTACTTCATCGGGGTTGACGTTTTCATTGGGTTCTGTACCAATCAAGTCCCGTACAAGCTGCTTCACCATTGGCATCCGTGTAGAACCGCCCACTAGCACAACTTCTTCAATGTCTCTAGGTGAGAGTCCGGCATCTTTGAGGGCGCGTTTCACTGGTGTCCGCAATCGCCCCACCAAATCACTACACAAATCTTCAAACTGGGAACGAGTCAGGCGAGTTTCTAGATGTTTGGGGCCATCTATAGTGGCGGTGATGAAGGGTAAGTTAATATCAGTGACGCTGACAGCAGAAAGTTCTCTTTTGGCTTTCTCTGCTGCTTCCATCAAACGTTGTAAGGCTTGGCGATCGCGTCTTAAGTCTACCTCTTCTGTTTCCAGAAATTGCTCTGCTAACCAATCTACAATTTTTTTGTCAAAGTCGTTACCACCAAGTTGCGTGTCTCCACTGGTAGCTTTGACTTCAAATATGCCATCGCCAACTTCCAGAATCGATACGTCAAAAGTACCGCCACCCAAGTCAAATACTAAGATAATTTCCGTCTCACCCCGATCAAATCCATAAGCTAAAGATGCAGCAGTTGGTTCATTGAGAATCCGTAGCACCTCTAAACCGGCAATTCTGCCAGCATCACGGGTTGCCTGCCGCTGAGAATCGTTAAAATAAGCGGGTACTGTAATCACTGCCCCTGTCACTGGTTCACCCAAATAGCGGCTAGCATCGTCTGCCAATTTCTTCAGCACCATTGCCGAAATTTCTTCTGGGGCGAAATCCTTATTGAGACGGGGACAGGCAACTTTAATATTACCTACTTCGTCTTTGCGGATGGTGTAGGGTACACGCTTGGAATCTGGACTAAGTTCGCCATATTTGCGCCCAATGAAGCGTTTAACTGCGAAAAAGGTATTTTGTGGATTGAGGATGGTTTGTCGCCGTGCCATTTCCCCAACCACCCTTTCACCTTCTTTGCTGAAGCCAACTACGGAGGGGGTTGTTCGCATTCCTTCTGCATTGGCAATCACCATCGGCTTGCCACCCTCCATAACGGCGACTACTGAGTTGGTTGTACCCAAGTCGATGCCGACTACCTTGCCCATGCGTTACTCTTCTCCTAAAGTGTCTTATATATTTATTATGATTGGGCGGAACTACCTCTAGCTTTGTGCTACAGGATGAAAACACCTCAATAGTATAATAGTCATCATTAAGGTAGTAAGCTAAGAAGTGCAGCTAAAGGAGATAGTTGCAAGACTAGGATAGCATTGACGATGATTAGTGTGTCCAAGCAGCCTCAATTCTTGTTATCCGCCTACTTCTATGCACTGTCTCTGCAAGTTGGTAAATGCACCTTAATAATACTTGCTCTGCAAGTTTTGAGTGCTTGAAAACCTTAATATTGCCACTATTTTAAAGAATTGAATTTAACAGAGCGATTACAAACTTCCCTAAGTGAGATAGCGCGAGAACGCGATCCTTACATGGCAACGGCTGGACATTTTTTTGTCCAAGAATACATCCGCCAGCAATTTTCCCAATGTGGGAGTGTGGAAATCCACACCTTTGAAGTCAGAGGTAAAGCTTGTAAGAACTTGATATTAAATTTACCCTCCCAAGCTAGACGACAAAAAAAGGATTTGCCACCTATTTTAATTGGTGCTCATTATGATGCTGTTCCGGGAACACCAGGAGCTGATGATAATGCCACAGGTGTAGCGGTGTTGCTGGAATTAGCGAGAAAGTTTACTGCCGAGCCTGTAAGATATCCTTTAAGGCTGGTTGCTTTTGATATGGAAGAATACGGCTTACTGGGTAGTACTGACTATGCAGCCCTGTTGCACCAACAAAAGCAACAGCTACGCTTAATGATCTCCCTAGAAATGCTGGGCTATAAGGATTATACACCTGGTTCTCAAAGTTACCCCCCTCCTCTGGAACGCTTCTACCCAGATAAAGGTGATTTTATTGCTTTAATTGGCAATTTGCGGACATTGCCTGATTTAATTGGCATGAGCCGTAATATTCGTAAAGCTGGCGTAGCTAGTCAATGGCTACCCGTGCCGAATCGAGGTTTAATAGTTCCTCAAACCAGACGTAGTGATCATGCACCTTTCTGGGATTTGGGTTATCCGGCAATCATGATCACAGATACGGCATTCTTGCGAAATCCACATTATCACAAATCTAGTGATGCGATCGCTACTTTAGATTTAGATTTTCTTCGCGGTGTATATGAAGGCTTGGAAATTGCGATTCGGCAATTGTGAAAAGTTAAGATCAATTAATAAGTTTATTTTTTGCCCTCTAAAGCATCATTCAACCTGTCGTTTCCTGCAATCATCCTAAAATCTGCGTGTAGGTTGAAACTTCCTGCCGTTGAGCGCCTGCTAACCAATTGACTTGCTGTGCCATCAAAGGACATACTTTTCAGCTACTTCCACCCACAATGTATACATAGGAACCCAAATTCTCGTCATCTGTACCAACCACTACACCGCCTTCTGCACCAGGAACAAGTTCTATACCTTCAATTTTGTGGTAATTAGAGCGGTAAAAAGGAACAAGTTGAAGATTTTGGCGCCATACAATTTTGCCACCGCTTAATCCCAGATAACCAGCGACATACACAGCCGACTGGAATGGGCCATCATCTCCAGCATCACTTGCTGAGGCGATGTAGACAATTCCTAGGGGGTCTACCTTTATATCTGAAATATGACGTACGTTGCCAGATGGAAAGGGTACTTTCAGATTGGTATAACCTGCAAGAGTAATTTGATATTTAGCTAAGTCAAACACTCCCCAAAAAATAGTTGCTGGTTGTTCTCCTTCACCGCGATGTCCCCAAATAGCAACTAATTTGCCGTCTATATTTTGTAATCCAAATGCTTCAAAATTATCTCCTTGAATAATTCCTGGTAGATTGAATTCCTTAAGAATCGAGATGGTCTTCTTAACAGGCTCTAACCTGATGTAATAAGCTTTTCCAGAACTGCTTAAAGCGACAAAAGAGGATTTTGTTTTCTTTGGAACAGATGTTAAAGCTTCTAAGTCGATGGGTAATTCTATGTTACTTGGCCAGTTCAATGGAAAATATTCCGGTTGGTTCTTACCCTTAATGCTGATGATTGCTAAACGACCTTGATTTTTTTGTTTGTTGTCATGGACAATCAGAAAATCGAGAGTATTGCTTTGCTGCTGTATCAAAGCTATACCACCAATACCAAAAGGGATACCACCGCGAACCGGACGCCAATCTTGCGCCCAAACTTGCACAGAGATGAGTAACAATGTACCCAAGATTACTATATTGATGATTAACTTAAAAAACCGAGGCATATTGATTTAGCCAAGCTGTGAGTATCGGAAAAATAAGTGTGTTAGGCGATGCTCAATCATATCAAATCTAGGTGATTCGCACCCCCATAAACAAAGTAACCTTTTGTACTCCAAGCTATCAGCTTACTTACGTAATTACTTGACTCACGATAGTACTTTCTGTAAAGAAAACAATAATTCATTGACAGTATAGGGCTTCGACAAAAATGTATTGACACCAATAGCAGCTACTGCACTGAGCTTATTATCAGACGTAAGTCCACTGCTGGCAATAATTCTGACTTGGGGGTTGATTTTTTGCAGGGTACGGATGGCAGTTAAACCATCCAGCGAGGGCAGCATAATATCCATCAGTACGGCACTAATTTTGTCCCTATATTGAGCGTATAGCGCGATCGCCTCCATACCATCACTGGCAATTAGGGTTTTGTAGTTGTGAGTTTCCAGTGATGTTCTGGTAATCTCTTGAATAGCAACTTCATCATCCACAACCAAAATCAATTCTCCATGTCCTGTCTGTGGTGGCAAATCTTCTTGAGTAATTGTTTCCATTCCCTCCACTGCTGGCAAGTAAACCTTAAAGCTAGTGCCATTTCCCGGTTCGCTATACACGTTCACAAAACCTCCGTGACTTTTAATAATCCCAAGTACGGTGGAAAGTCCTAACCCTGTGCCTTGTGCCACATCTTTTGTGGTGAAGAATGGCTCGAAAATTCTATCTAAGATTTCTCTAGGAATCCCAACTCCAGTATCAAACACAGTAATCACTGCGTATGGCCCCTCTTTGGCTTCCAGGTTCATGCGGGCATAATTTTCGTCAATCAACAGATTCTCGCCAGAGATACTCAAACTACCGCTATTAGGAATAGCATCGCGGGCGTTAACGCAGAGGTTCATCAGTACTTGATGCAGTTGAGTGCTATCTCCAGAAACCATCCACAAATCTTGCGGTACATCAGTGCTAATTTCTATGGATTTAGGAAATGTCTCTTTGAGAATTTTCGCAAGTTCCACTATCAAATGTCTCAGTTGCAAAGTGATGCGCTTCCCTTCTACACCCCGCGCAAAGGACAGCACTTGTTTGACTAAATCAGCGCCGCGTTTAGCGTTGATTTCCAAAATCTCCAGTAGATGGCGGGTGCGTTCATCTATATTGGGAAATTTGAGTGGTAATAGTTGCGCTCCTGCCAGAATCGGTGTCAGGATATTGTTAAGGTCGTGAGCAATGCCACTAGCTAGAGTGCCAATACTTTCCAGGCGTTGAGTGCGAAACAATTGGGCTTCTAGGAGTTTTTTCTCGGTAATATCTGTGTCAACGGTGAGAATTGATTTGGGTTTCCCTTGTTCATCGCATACCAGACTCCAGCGACTAGCAACAAGGATTTCCTTGCCCATTTTAGTAAGTTTAGTTAACTCACCCTGCCACTTACCTTTACTAAGAACTTGTAACAAAGCCGCTTCGATTTCTGGTGAAGGTTCGTCAAACAAAAGCTCACTAGCATTTTTGCCGCAGGTCTCTGTAGCTTGCCACCCGAAAAGTGTTTCTGCGCCTTTGTTCCAGAAGATAATTTCATTGTTTAAATCTCGCACGCAAATGGCATCTGTGGTGACATCTAGTAATGCTGCTTGTTCGCGGATTTTTTCTTCTGCCAATTTGCGATCGCGTAGCGCCGCTTGCTGTTCGCTAATATCGATACTGGCGCAAGTCACCCCGACAACTTCTTGGGACTCATTCCGCAATGGCTCCACAGTTAAGTCGTAATATCGAGTTGAATCTTTGATTGTAATTGATACTTCCTCTCGCGTTCCTATGCCAGTGGTTAACACTCCACGTTTAATTTTGATCAGATGTTGAGCATCTTCAACTGGGATAATATCCAAGTCTTGTTTGCCCAACATTTCCTCAACCGTCAATCCATCGGAGGGATTGTAAACCCAGGTGTAGCGTAACTCCATATCTTGGTTGTAGACAAAGATGGGAGAGTTTTTCAGGGCAACCCGAAATCGTTCCTCACTCTGTCGCAGTGCGTTGTCTGCCCGTTGACGTTCGATCGCATAACGCATTGAGCGCACTAGCAAATCGCCAGTTACTTGCCCTTTGAGCAAATAATCCTGCGCTCCTTGCTGCATTGCCCTAATTGCTAGGGTTTCATCGTCTATACCCGTGAGGACAATTATCGGAGTGGCTTTTGCGTGATTGTGAGTAATCACAAAGGTTTCCAGTCCCTGGGCATCTGGCAAAGAGAGGTCTAACAGAATTACATCAAAAATTTCCTTTGCTAGGTAGTTGAGTGCTTCCGAAAGCCGCACAACAGGGATCAAATCAACTACAACTGTGGTAACTTCCTTTAAAAACTCCTGTAATAAAAAGACATCACCAGGGTTATCTTCTACTAATAAAACTTTAATATTTGTACCTGCCATTTTCATTACTCCGGTGGCAGTTTTACGATCGCAAACCAAAAATTTTCTATTGATTGGACAATTCTAACGAATTGATCGAAATCTACTGGTTTAGTTATGTAACAGTTTGCAGATAAATTATAAGCTTTGAGGATGTCTTCTTGAGCTTGGGAAGTCGTCAAAACTACTACAGGAATTCGTTTGAGGTTTTCATCTGCTTTAATTTCTGCTAATACCTCCCGCCCATCTTTTCTAGGGAGGTTGAAATCGAGCAACACAATATCTGGATGGGCTGCTTTGACATATTTTTCCTGTTTTCGCAAGAATGCCATTGCCTCGACACCATCTTCGACCACATTCAAGTGGATCGGGATTTTGCTATCTTCCAGGGCAATGCGTGTCAGTTGGGCATCGCCAGGATTGTCCTCTACTAACAAAACCTGAATAGGCATAATTGCTGTTATGGTTCTCACCATTGCTTGAGAGCTCTATCTGGAATTGTGAAGTAGAAAGTCGAGCCTTGACCCGGTTTTGACTCAACCCAGATGCGTCCGCCGTGGCGTTCTATAATTTTCTTACAAATTGCCAGACCAATCCCAGTACCTGGATACTTGCTTCTACCGTGCAAGCGCTGAAAGATTATAAAAATTCGTTCAGCATACTGAGATTCCAGACCAATTGCATTATCGCACACCCAGAATAACCATTCATCTGCCGACGGGATAGAATTCAAATCTTCCCCATCTGGATTTGCACCTCTCTTTTCTACTCCGATGTGAATTTGTGGCTGCTGATTCTGGCAAAATTTGATCGCGTTGGCGAGCAGGTTTTGAAATACTTGTATCAGTTGGGTAGCATCAGCCATCACTTTAGGTAGAGAATCATGAGTGACAACTGCTTTAGTATCTGCGATCGCCAGTTGAAGATTAGCGATCGCTCCCTGTAATACAACATTACAATCAATTAGCATAAAAGGCTGTCCCCGGCTGCTGACGCGGGAATAGTTCAATAAATCGTTGATTAACGTCTGCATCCGGTGTGCCCCATCTACAGCGTAGGTGATAAACTGATCAGCATTCGCATCCAGTTGCTTTTTATATCTTTGCTCCAATAATTGTAAATAACTCGTTACCATTCGCAACGGCTCTTGCAAGTCATGGGAAGCCACATAGGCAAACTGTTCTAAATCTGCATTGGAACGCTTCAGTTCCTGACTTTGGTGGGTTTCTTGTTCTAATAGTTGCGCTTGAGATAAAGCAATCCCAATTTGGTTAGCCAGTTGCTTTAACAACTCTGTCTCAAAATTATTCCACTGTCGAGGTGCGGCACACTGATGAGCTAGCAACAAGCCCCAAATACCTCCCCTGACAAGAATCGGCACTACGAGGTTAGCCCTGACAGCAAACTGCTGAAGAAATTTTCGATGGCAGGGTTGGATATGAGCAGCTTCAATGTCTTCAATGGCACTGATTCTCCCCTGGCGATATCTTTCTAGGTATTCTACTTTAAAGCAGGGGTCGATAATATTTTCTCCTAGAATTACGGGCCAACCAGGCAGTACCGCCTCTTGCACTACTGTTCCCGAACCATCAACCTCCAGTCTAAAAATTAAAACTCGGTCAGCTTTTAATAATTTTTGTACCTCAGTAACCGAGGTTTGGAGAATTTCGTCTATTTGTAAAGATTCTCGAATTTTCAGGGTGATTTCGGCAAATAGTTGCGATCGCAGATTCTGCTGCTTTAATTCCTTTTCTACCCGCTTGCGATCTGTGATATCAGTATAAGAACCAACCATCCGTACCACATCACTTAATGCGTCCCAATGTGCCTGTCCTCGATCTAGAATCCATTTATAGCTGCCGTCTTGGCATTGGACTCGATATTCATAGACGTAAAACGGTGTTTTCTTAGCAAAGTGGTCTTGGAAAGCTTGAAGTACCGAATCTCGCTCATCGGGATGGATTCGTTTTGTCCATTCATCCCAACCATAGGAAACTTCGTGGTCTTTATACCCAAGCATTTCCTTCCACCGGGTTGAGAAGAACACTTCATTAGTCTTAAGGTTCCAGTCCCAAATACCATCATTATTACCATCTAATGCTAATTGCCAGCGTTCTTCACTCTCTTGTAGTGCTTTTGCTGTTTTGCGTCGTTCAGTAATGTCTTGGAAATAAACAGACAAGCCATCTTTTGCAGGATAGGCGTGGACTTGAAGCCAGCACTTCTGTGGCGGATAAAACGCCTCAAATTCCACACTCACCTGTTCTAATATTGCCCTGTGATACTCACGATCAAATATTGTGCCAATGATTTCTGGAAACACTTCCCAGATGTTTTTACCCAAAAACTCACACTGGGTTTTTTGCAAAAGTCGTTCTGCTTGACCATTAATGTAGGTGAATCGCCACTTTTTATCCAGGGCAAAAAAACCATCAGTAATGCTTTCGAGCAGATTATTGATGCGAGTTCTTGCGGCTTCAGATTGGGCGTGGGCTGCTTGCTCGTGCGCCAAGAGTTTCTCGCTAATTTGAGATACTTCAACTATATGACGCCTGAGTTCTAGTTGGTCAATTACCATACGACTCAGAGCTACAAGCGCCTCCACTTGTTTTTGGCTCAATTGCCGTGGAACTTGGTCAATTACACACAGAGTTCCTAACATATCTCCCCTCAGAGTAATTAGGGGTACACCTGCATAAAACCGCACATATGGATAGCCAGTTACTATTGGATTATTGGCCAATTTTTCATCAGCTAAGGTATCCAAAACTACTACAACGTTACGCTGCTCTTGGCAAAGGTAAGAGAACCCAACACTCCGGGGCATTTCTGATACATCTAAACCGACTTTTGCCTTAAACCATTGACGGTTTTCATCAATGAAATTTACCAAGGATATGGGAGTGCCACAAATAAATGCCGCTAACCGAGCTAGATTGTCGTAAGCTTCTTCGGGTTCGGTGTCAAGAATTTGATACTGGCGAAGCGCTTCTAGCCTTGCCACTTCTGTATCAATGTGTCCAGCTTTCATTAACTTTTATTAAACAATTTAAATATAATATTCAGTCAGCAGCGTGGCTATCTCAAGAATAGCTTAACCTTTTTTAATAATTGTTACTCCTTTCCCCGGCTCTGGCTTTTCAGAAAAGTCTGTTTAAAATACTACATTCACATTCAAAGCGATGCCTAGTAGCAAGCTATTCCCTATTTACGCCGCAAAGTTATTGCGACGCCGAATAGCCCGTCATAGACGATCGCTCGTTTGTATGCAATAAATGACCCCTCTCTTAAAAGCAGAGAAGCTTTGAATTTTACTCCCCAACGCTACAACAATTGGGGCTGTTCTTGTCAGGTCTGTATTGGACTCAACACAGAAGCGCTATATTCACTGTGCATGAAAAGATTCAGTTATTGCAGACTATCGGCTAGTCAGTTGTCACTATGCCAAATGTCGTTAGAAAAATCGTGAGTTTATAGCTATTTTCAGGTAAATAGACCACAGGGTAGGGACGCAAGGCCTTGCGCCCCTAAGACAGATGTGGTTCAAATACATGAAAATTGCTGTAAGAAAAAAATCGTGAGTTTAAGGAAGAAATCGTGAGTTTAAGAAAAAAATCGTGAGTTAAGTGATGAAATCATGATTTTGCTAATAAAAGCTGTGGAGCATCCCAAATGTACAAAATTCCCCTCTGACTGGAATTGTTAAACCCCTACCAAAACGGTTGACCGCAGCTTGGCAATCAGATCACTCAAATTACCCGTATTCAGGCGGTAACTCAGAGGATGAGCAATCAATCGCGCCGTGCTTTCATACAGAGTAGCAATTTCAATCAAACCATTTTCGCTCAAAGTCCGCCCTGTGGAAACCAAATCCACGATCGCTTCTGACATTCCAGTAATCGGGCCTAGTTCCACTGAGCCATACAACGGCACTATTTCCACAGGTAAATCCAGACTGTGGAAATATTCACGAGCGCAATTCACATATTTGGAAGCAACTCTACCATGCGGTAGTAAATCTAAAGGCGATCGGTAAGAACTAGATGCTTTTACCGCCACCGACATCCGACAATGCCCAAACTGCAAATCCACCAAGTGAGCAACTTGTGGCTGCTTCTCCTGCAGTACATCGTAACCAACAATACCCAGTTGTGCTTGACCATATTCCACATAAACGGGCACATCGTGCGCTCGCACCAGCAAACCTTTCGCAAGTCCCTTAGTGTCAAGAATTTGAAGTTGGCGAGTTCCTGAATCTAAAAAAGCACCAAAATCTAATCCCACAGATTGTAGCAGGCGGATGCTATTTTTAAGTAGTTCCCCTTTTGGCAATGCAACAGTCAGCATTCTTTTTATTGGTATCCTTGGTGTCTTGGCAGTTGAATAATATTGAGAATATCTCTATATGCTTACCACAAGCAGCATGAGAATTTTATTAGTTGATGATGAAGTTGAATTAACTCAACCTTTGAGTCGCTTGTTAACTCGCGAGGGTTACATTGTGGATGCCGCTTACGATGGGACAAGTGGCAGCGAACATGCACAAGTGGCCAGTTATGACCTACTAATTTTAGATTGGATGCTGCCAGGAAAAACGGGGTTAGAGATTTGTCAAGAATTGCGACGCCAAGGCAAAACCACTCCCGTGCTGTTTCTCACAGCCAAAGATACTCTAGATGACCGCGTACAGGGTTTAGATGCTGGTGCTGACGATTATTTGGTTAAACCTTTTGAACTGCGGGAGTTACTAGCCAGAGTCCGTGCTTTATTGCGTCGTTCCGGTTCCCAAGCCTATGAAACCACCACTGGACGCCTAACTGTAGCTGATTTAGAACTCGATTCTGAAAATCAAGTAGCCTATCGCCAAGGACGAATAATTGAGCTATCGCAAAAAGAAAGCCAACTGCTGCAATATTTTATGGAACACACTGGACAACTAATGACTCATGCCCAGATTATGCAAAACTTGTGGCAAGAAGAACAACCCAGTAGTAATGCGATCGCGGCATTAATTCGTTTGCTGCGCCGTAAGATTGAGGTAGGTAGAGAAACTGCGCTGATTCACACAGTCTACGGCAAAGGCTATCGTTTCGGTACTTCTTAAGTGGAGTCAGTTTAGCCGCCTATTTTAAACTCACAATGATTCGGTTAATTGGTTAGGAGAATCATTGATATTTTTCAGTCTTTGCGACTTTAATTCCTGTCGAAGTTTATTGTAGAGGGATAAATCCACAGGCATCATAATCTGTGAAATCTCCTTCCAGACACCAAGCTGATTATTTGCACCCATATCTTCCATGAGTTGCTCAGTGTAACGCAAGGAAAACGCGGCGATGCATGTCGCCCTCGCTACAACACTATGGTATTGAGTTTTCATCCAATCCATATCTGCTGCCATTTCTTGATACATTACTGACGGCGAAGGCAATAACAAGTTGCCTTTGACATACTCTAGCAGCCACCAAGCAGCAACTTCTGATGTTAACTGACTGTAGAAGCTGGTGTTATAGCCAACAAAACCCATTTGTGGAATATTAGAGTGAATCAAATAACGGTAGAGATTAAATAAATTTATGTCTTCTGTCGCTCAGGAGTATGCCTATGAAAGGAATTGTCCCAACGGCTTACATACTAGTCAATTGTAAAGTTTTAACAAGCTTGTTGAATATATACTAAAATTAGTAGTACGTTTCAACTAAATATTGAGCTAACAAGATTGCATTATTGATTATTTGTAAAATGTTTATCTGGTACACTAATAAACAGTTCTTAGCACGAATATTCATTATGTATATCAATGCTTAACCAACAACTTATCAACAATCAGAAGAACAAAGAGCTATGCTGGACAAGCTCATAAAGTATTTTGTCTACGAGACAAAAGGGTATATCACAAAAACACAACTAATTAAGTTTTTGTATTTGGCTGACCTTTACTCTGTTAAATGGACGGGAAAGCAGCTTACTGAACTAGACTGGTATTCTTATAAATATGGACCTTGGCATGAGGATATAGATGCTGCTTTAAATAAAATGAATGGAAAAGAGATTATTCAAGAATCTCACTCTAATACAACGTTCATCAAACTTGGTGCTGAAACGGTTAGTTCAGATGATCTGGAACTGCCTGTGAGTCTCAAGCTGGTGCTTGATAATATTACAAGAGAGTGGGCTGGTTCAGATAAACTGAGTCAGTTACTAGATTATGTATACAGTACTGCTCCAATGCTTGAAGTTAAAGGTATCCATAAACCAGATGAAAAAGTTCGGCTTAACTTACAAACGGAAAGAGAAAAATTAATAAGTGAATTAGGATTATAAAGTGGCTGGATATAGACCTCGACAAGGTTGGATATATTTAATAAATCCCCATAAAGTATCTCTTTGTTGCACGTCAGGTCATAAATATAATTATGACCTAAATGAACCGGGTGAGCTAAAATGTAAGGCTATCTCCTGCACGCTGCAAATTAATTCTAGTCGCGTTTTTAGGGGAGAGCATCCTCACATTATTTGGACAAATGACCAATTTCAAGATGACTGTAACTATATACAAACTTTTACGCTTATTCCATTAACTTCAAAAGAAACATATAAAGGTTTACCAACAGTATATCCAATTAAACGTACAAGCAAAAATGGTCTTGAGCAGAATTACTTTGCCTTAGTGCATCAGATATGTACTGTTGATGCTAATTGCTTTAAAGACTCAGCAGGAAATTGGTTAAACCGAATTGGACAACTAGAACCACTAGACAGAGAGGCTATAGAAAAACGTTTAAAGTATTTTTGTAACTGCCCAGGTAGGAATGTCAGGAATATTCCCATGAGGGAAGAAAGATGGTAGTGTTCAAGCATGAATCCAGAAGAAAAAGATCAAA
>NZ_JBALCO010000067.1:0-40073 GCF_036919595.1 Nostoc sp.
ATTTTTTGATCTTTTTCTTCTGGATTCATGCTTGAACACTACCATCTTTCTTCCCTCATGGGAATATTCCTGACATTCCTACCTGGGCAGTTACGTAATTCCTACGTAACCTCTCCCCCAGCCTCTCCACTAGTAGGAAAGGGGAGGCTGTAGCTTTAGCTATAGGCGGGGTGACGTTCTATTATTATGGACAATACAACGAAGATATCAGATTGAAAATCTCTTTCCCTGTCATCTATTTTTAAGCTAAATATCAGATTTTTCCGGTTGAACCAAAATATAAGTGAAGAATTACTTTACGTTGAATATGTATAGCTAAAACTCATGGAACTACCCCAACGCGTATCAGTCCGCTACAAAGACGCGTCCTTCAATACTAATGAAATTCGCTTAAGAACCTTCCGGCTTGGGTTACAAATATGGGAAGAACAAACCAAACCTAGAAAAACAGAGCTTTATCAGTTTATATCGTCTTGCTTGAAACAAGTTGACCGCCAAGATCGTTTTATGTTTTCTTTACTGTTCATAGAATTAACAGACCTTATACGCAATTCTTCGTTGGAGAGAGGAACGAAAGAGGTTCTGATTAAAACAGCTTTTAGGGAGTTTGGTTGTGCGATAACAGATTTTGAAGACGCTGCCAAATAAAGTTGGTCATGGGGGGTGCTGGTATTGCGTAGGCATAGCCAAACTCAGGCATTACCCTGAAGTCAGCTAACTTAATCGAGTAGGATATCTATAGTAAGCAGCTTTCCAATCAGATTAGTTTTTTTGCTGAATGCGCGGATGGGTAGGTGTTGGGGAAGGGGTGACTACAAAAATGCCTGAATTGCCCTATTATATGCAAGCACTTAAGAGCGATGCCTGCGGCGGGCTACGCCTACGCATTTCTAAACCATCCGCGCACCTTATGGGGACTAGTTTTCACCCATTTGCCTCTAGCCAAATCACAACTCCTGGTGTTAGATTTGTCCATTCGCGCAACCGAACCTTGAAAATCAAATATGGCAAGGCTTTCTGAAGCCAGTGGCAATTACCTAAAATCCCTATTAAGGATTGAAACAGACACGACATCGACATTAATCCACACTCCTTTAGTATTGCAATTACCTAAAATCCCTATTAGGGATTGAAACAGCTAATGCTTTATCCCACGATCGCTTGGGATGGTTTTGAATAATCACCTCTAATATAGGAATCCGACTTGAGTTTTACTAAGCATACTGAGGGTATAACCCATCTCAGGTCAGGTTTTGACCGTTATTCAATTTCAAAAATCAAATATAAATCCTAGTAGTAGTGACAAAAGTAACTATTCAAACATGACTTTTATCACAGGCGTGTGCCTGATTATTCCGATTACATTGAGAATGTACAAATCAAGTAATGCAAGGCACATTAAAGGATATATGAACCGCTTTAAATCTATTCTTCTTGGAGGCTTATTAGCAGCTGCCTCAATTGCTGCTTTTTCTCCAAATGCTAATGCTGCTGAATTTCAATCTGAGCATGATAATTTTAATCGTAATACTGTAGCTTTTAATAACAGTAAAGTTCAATACAAACGTCAAGTTCGTGAACAACGCGCTCGTGAATTGCGTGAACGTCAAGCTCGTGAACGACGCGCTCATGAATTACGTGAACGTCAAGCTCGTGAACGACGCGCTCGTGAATTGCGTGAACGTCAAGCTCGCTTTTATCACTAAGAAAAGAAATTATCGCTCATATTACCTTAGGAGAATAGCAATACTCTCCTTTTTTTTGATTGGTATAAATCTGCTCAAATCAATGTTGTTATTATCTTTTAAATAAATCTATTAAATCTACTTGGAGATTAGGTTGCTACCGGATTGAATATTTGAAAAAGCTTAATTAAAACTCCAACAGGAGTTATATATTTAATGGGAACTATTACATCTAATACTGTTTAAAATGTAAAGATTATTTGCATTCAATCTGATTTGAAAATTGGCTATTAATACAATTCGCTACAATTACTATAGTTTTTATTTTTTAATTTTTGAAGAGGTCTAACATTGAATATGGTAATGCGTCTTCCCACAGTTGCTGCCACCTTTATGGTTGCCAGCATTAGTATAGGTACACTTTTGGGCGTTGCAGCTCCCGCTTCAGCTCAGGAGATAATCACTTGTTCAAGCCAGAATAATCACAGGAATACTTGTTCAATACCTACTAGAGGTAGAGTGAGGCTTGTTAGGCAATTGTCTGACACCAGTTGTAGAGGAAATTGGGGCTATAGAGGTAATCGTATTTGGGTAAGAAATGGTTGCCGAGCTGAGTTCTCAGTTGGCGATCGCAGAAACAACAGATATGACAGATATGACAGAAACGACAGATATAACAGATAGGAAATTGGGTATTTGAGGTGATCTTACCGAAACGGTCTAATTAGATGCGATTGCCTGTAATCCTTGTACATCAGTAGTTTTAGCAAGGTATATCTGGGGTGATATCAGGCTAATTCCTAGTTCCAATCAGCAATACCCAAATTCAAGCTAAAGTTACAAGCTCCGGCTCCCCTCCCTTACTAGGGGAGGGGTTGCTCTTGAGAGGTCACGCAGGAATCACAAGTAATTTACTGGACATAATATCACCAGCGATCGCTAATAAAGAGATGCCAACACCTTATCTGCTGCTGCCCGGAATGCAGTTGCTGCACCAGCACTCATATCGCGTGGCGCACAGATGCGATTTCTCACATAGGCGAGTGTGATCGCTCCAACCGCAGACATAATCGGATCGGCATTGTCTTTGCCGCCCACGCGCCCCCACGGCAATGCTGCACCATTCGTATTGATGAGATAGTCAGCCAGCAATCTGAGGTGAAAATCAACCGCTTCTTTAACGGCTATTGTGTTGCCATTGACCGCCAATGCTTGCACCCCGGAGTTTTTCAGGATGTCTCCTAAAGCAACTTCTCGGTTATCAGTCAACCTCTCAGCCGCTTCTGCCCGAAATTGGATTTCTTGGCTTACTGCTGGGTCAGGGGCTAAGGGATTGCCGATTGGTGTCACGCCCCATCTGCGACGCAAGAGTAAATTGTTGGTCGTATCATCCGATTTGACGCGGTGATAGGCGGGACGCTCTTTGAGTGCTTCAAACCAAGCGTTGATCCGAGGATACCGGGGATTTCCCTTGAGATGATATCCCCGATAAACGGGTAAGTTAGCTGCCAATCGGTCTAAATGGGGGCTATAAGTAATATCTACCACGCCAAAGGTTGACAAAAAGTAGCGGCCAGGATACTTTCCAAGAAGTTGCTCCAACTCGTCTAATTTTGCTTCAAAAGCTGCCTGTAAGCTTGCTAATTCATTAGGATCTTCAGGGGCTTCTCTAAGAAATTTGTAGGCGATTTGTACACCATTGGTTTCAGCATCCTCAAGCCACTGCCTAGCAACGGCGTTTTCCTCTGGGTCTTCAGGGAGCAAGGTAGACCCAAATCGTTCTTCTAATGCTAACAGAATGTCTTTGGATTCATAGACTAACTTTCCCTCAATTTTGGCAGCCGGAACAAGGGTTGTGGGAACTAAATCGGTATACCATTTAGGTTTGTTAGTCAAGTCGATAAACTCTGTCGCAAAGGGAATTTCTTTTTCTTCCAGAGCAAACCAAACCCGTTCGCAAAATGGACACCAAGAGTTAGTATCTCGGTAGAGCAGTACTGGTGGTTCTGTATCTGGAGGTAATTTATGAAGACTGCTAGGGATGGGAGCGGTAGAAGGGGACTGTCCTGGTCTACGCACCCGTCGTGCAGGGGTATTTTTTTGAGCAATTTCTAACAGTTGTTCCCAATTAAATACTGTGTCTTGAATTGACATATTTCACCTTAATTTAAGTTAACTTTGACTAATTTATTACTTTGAGGGTAGCAATTTAGATGGTGGAATAGAGATATAGATAAAAGTTGGCACGAAAAATTTATCCGTCAACCTTTTTAACTTCCATCTAAAATATGCACAGATGTGAATAACGATGTCTACTACAACGCAAAATAGCAAACTTTTTATAGATAGTAGCCCTCAAACTATAAACTGGTATATTTATTACCATGTTTATAGCTTTTAAAGAGATAAAAACCTAAATTATTAAACTATGATTATTAACTACGGCAAATCTGTAAATTTGCCGTAGTTAATGGTGATTATCACATGAAAATAGTTTGAAAGCAAGATTTAATATATCTATTTTTCGACTTGTTTAAGTCGGTCAAATCAGAAAAACCTCTATAAATTCCAGTCCCAGAGAGCATAGAAAGCTTAAGTAAAAAAATATTATTAAACTAAAACGTGTTGAAAGTCAAGCTAATAGCTGCTGGTAATTTCTAATACTTGCAATTTCATTCAGTGTAGCCCAAGAGTGAAGCACCCCATCCAATTAAAGCGCTACCAAAAACTAGCCATGCAGTATTGATGCCTAAGTAAATAGCTAAAATAGCTGAGACGATCGCGATCGCCAAGCCGAGAAAATCTACAAATGGGGCTTGCGGTAATGTTAAAGTGGCTGCCAGCAGTTGCAGGGTTATACTGAGACAGATTTTATATATGTGTATTAGTAATTCAGTTCAAAATCTAGGGTTTTCCGTAGTGAAAGTTCTGTTGCAGTTCGCTTATATCATTTGCCTACATGAGATAATTTCCTCTTAATTGTTCGACATAGAGAAAATTAGCTCAATATTTGTATGCAGCAAGTATCAAGCGATACTGTGGAGTTACCAATTCATATCAGTGCTAAAACAGTTGCTCGACGTTTAGGTGTTACAGTTATATGCCTCACCTTAGCAGGGATTCTAAGTGGCTATTTCTGGCTCTTGAAGTTTCCCCTCCCAGCTTCCAAATGGTTTTACGAACTATTTAACCTAGATGGAGAATTTAATATTCCTGCCTGGTATTCTTCATTCACTCTATTATTTTGTTCGGGATTACTTAAAGTAATTACCGCTATAAAGACGATTGCTCAATAGTCATTAATCATGGGGCATTGAGCATTAGTTATTCTCCTCTGCCTCTTGCCCCTCTGGCACTAGTTAATTACCTTCTAGCAAAGTCCAGAAGTAGCCATCTGGCGCAACAAAGGAGAAACTAGTCTCGCCAAACTCATTACTAATAATGTCTGTAACTTTTTGTACAGTACTTGCTTTGATGCGATCGGAATACTTCTGTATTCCCTTAACACGATAGGTATATAAAGACATACCCAAGCTACCTGGTTGGGCTGCCTCAAACCGCGATTCTAAATTAATATCTTCTGGGAATCGAATGATGTAAAGCCTACCACTGCGTGCAGCCATCAGGTCAGACTTAGAAGAACGGGGATCATCAAAGGTAGTGACAATAAACTTTTCACCAGGGTTAAGGTCAAAAATATCTCGACCTGCTGGCGAAGATTCATAGCTAGTTTCGACACCATCACGCACACGCAACAAACCCAAAACTTCTTCGTAAAACTTCAGGGTTTCTTTGCTGTCATTCTGAACGATGATTCCCATATGGGTAAACTGACTAGCCTTGAGAGCAGCATTATGGTTAACTTGTCCGTAATCCGGCAGTGTATAACCAAACCGTTGAAATAAAACCTGTCGAGCTAAGGGTTGCAGTAGCAGCATTTCTCGCACACCAATTGCTGGCTCAATAAAAGGACGGCTTTTCCTCTCTTTGTTGTAGATGACTTCCCAATAAGGGTTAGTGTGCCTAATAGGCAAACCTGCGGCTTTTGCATCCTCTATATGATTTAAGATACTTAAAACATCCGCCGTTAAACTTGTTGCCCAGCGATTTCCTTTAATTTTCATCGACGCTGTTCCCAAACCTTGATGCGTGGGGTTTTGCCAAATCATCAGCCGAATCAAACCATGATCTGAATTTTGATGGTAGAGGCGGATTGAGCGTAAAGATGAATTCACCCCATATAATTGATTGGCTACATCTGCGGTTAATTCACCCACTTGACCAATGCGATAGCCAAATTGCTCCCAATACTGAATTGCAGAAATTGGCTCTGGGATGCCGATACAGACTTCATAGATCCCTTCAATTGCAGTTTGTTGTTCTTGAGTCATAATGAGTGCTGAGTTAGGAGTTATTAGTTTTCCTCGTACCCATGCTCTGCATAGGAACGAGAAAAAAGCAAGGATTTGAGTATTCAAAAGGACTTTTTACAGCAGTTTTTATTTAAGTAAGTCGGCTAGAAAAATTCAATGTATATAAAGAAATATAAATTGTCGGTAGGGTGTGTTAGCCTACGCCGTAACGCACCTTGAATTGTTGAGGGTGCCTTATCGCATAGCACAACGCAATGCCAATTGCTACAACAGATAGCGCAGCGTAAAGCCTGCGGCATGGCAACTCTTAGAGACGCTCTTGCGTTCGCTTAAAGCTAGTCCTCTCCCTTTGGGAGACGATGCCGCGCAACGAGCGTCGGGAACCTGCCTTCGGGTGACGCTCGTCCCTTGGGCGTCTCGTTGGTGCAGCTTCTGGTAAAGTTTAGAAGACAGCCTGGAGCCTACGACGGGAAACCTGCTAAAGAGCGCTAGACTCAGCGCAACGCACTAGCTCCCCTACATTAAAATTTATTAACATAGCTTGAAATATTAGCGCCGACTTAACTTATTTCAACTACATCTATCGTAGGGGCACAGCAATGCTGTGCCCACAGGGCATGGTCTATTTACCTGAAAATAGCTATAAACATTTATAAAATTTATGTAAAGCTTAAGTATTATTAAGCTCCAAAGTTCTGTAGAGTAAGTTATAAGTTTAAGTTATCTATTTTAAAAAGTATTTCATTAATATAAAAGTGTTTTTTTTACCAAAAAATTTGATATTGAAATCTAACTTAACAAGAATACCATTTTAAGCTGAAAAATATCGCAACATTTACCAAAAAAATCAGTAGTTTTGAAAAAATATTTGATTAAAGGTTACAAGCATATTTCAATGTATTATAAATTGCATTTATTTGAGATTTTGAAGATTTGGTAAAGAAGTTTACATAACCTTTCCCTCGTGATAATTAAATAATTACAGCTTAGTTAAAAAAAATTTGGAGAAAAAACAAAATCTTTGACCTAATTACTTACCATTTGGGTAATCCATTCAGGCATTTTCAGAAAATAAATTATCTAATTTTGTCAAGTAGGTATCTCGTTTGCCCGTAACCAAAGCCGGGTTTTTCGACCCAGCCCACAATAAATAGTTAGATATTTTTTTATTTGGAAATCCGTAACCAAATCAATAATTAATGTTTTGTAAATAGGATTACCCAAATAGCAAGTAATTTACATTGAACTGATGAATAGTCCTTTGACTAAGGCTGAAATTACGTATTCGTGAAGAAATTCAGGAGAAATAACATGGCATTTATTTTCGGCACTACAAGTCCTGACAATCTCTTTGGGACTTCGGGAAATGACACGATAGTTGGTTGGGCTGTTGGTGGTAATGCCAATACTACCTCCGGTAATGACACCTTGAATGGTGCAGCTGGTAACGATTCCCTCGCTGGTGGGACAGGAAACGACAGTCTAATCGGTGGAGATGGCAATGACACAGTTGATGGAGGCACAGGAAACGACACTTTAATCGGTAGTGCAGGAAACGACACCTTCAAAGGCAGTCAGGGTAACAACAGCATTAATGGTGGAGATGGCTTTGATACCGCAGAATACAGTCAGCTAGGTCAAACTATTACCTTGTCAGGTGTCGGTACCATTCAAAAAGCTGGTGGATTGGGGCAAGACCAACTCTTTAAAGTAGAAAAGGTTATTGCTAATGCTAATGTTGCTAACAACACCATAGATGCATCTCAATCTTTGCCTGGGGTATTTATCACCGTTAACCTGCAAACCCAAAGTTTGGCTGCCAATAACGTTCCTGGTTTGGGAAGATTGCCATTTACTATAGTCAACTTTGATAATGTTATCGGCACAAATGCAAATGACATCATTGTTGGCGACAATCAAAATAACCGATTATCCGGTAATAACGGCAATGACACACTTGATGGCGGCACAGGTACTGACACCTTGAATGGGGGAGCAGGCAACGACACTTACATTGTTGACACTGCTACTGACATCATTACGGAGGCTGCTAATTCAGGCACAGATATCGTCCGGTCTTCTGTTACCTACACACTAGGCGCCAATATAGAGAATCTGAGGCTGACGGAAAGTAGCGACATCAGCGGGACAGGTAACAGTCTTAACAACCTCCTTTTTGGTAATACTTCTAACAACACTTTGAATGGTGGAGGAGGCGATGACACTCTAGATGGTAATAATGGCAATGACATCCTTAATGGTGGTGACGGCAATGATAGTCTACAGGGCGGGCCAGGTAATGACGTACTCAATGGAGGGTCTGGAAACGACATCCTCATCGGTGTTTTCCCTGGTAGTCCGCTTCCACCTGGATTAGAGGAAATTGATAACTTCACTGGCGGACCTGGGGCAGACAGATTTATCTTGGGGGACGCTGTAAATGCTTTCTACGACGATAACAATACTACGACTCCTGGTTTTGGGGACTTGGTTACTATTACTGACTTCGACCCTAGCCAAGATCGAATTGAACTCAATGGACTTCCACAGGACTACCGCCTGCAAGTTGTTGGAAGCAACACACGAATATTCTTAGACAAACCGGGAGCAGAGCAAGATGAAATTATAGGTATTGTGCAGGGGGTAGTGGGTCTCACACTTAGTAGTAACAACTTTACTTTTTTATGAGCAGGAAAATGCTGGAGAAGGTACAAACAACACACTCGGCAGCGCTGAAGGGTTGGGTTCCTTATCATCAGGCTCAGACGTTAATCTTTCAGCTCAGTTAGCAACAGTTCAACCGTGGAACACGGCGATGTGTCCCCCCTTACCCAACAAGAGATTATTTAGCAAGTCAGTACCCATTGATCATTTCATCCCGTAATTTCTAAAGCTTTTTCCCTGATTAACAAGATTTAGCCACAAAATCCTTTGACTATTTGATGAAGAAAATAATGAATAGCACCAAATCATTCAACCAAGTTAAACGCAGATTTACTGATAAGTTCGTTCTCAAAACGTGCTTTTTAGTTGCCAAAACACTGTTATTTACAATAGTGATACTAAATAATGGTACTAATGTAGTAAATGCTGCACCTCAAGCCTTGCGTTCTGATATTAAGATTCGCAAGATTATGTCTACGTTATCGACTATCTCTCCTTCTGTTCGGATTGCAAAAGATCCACGAAACAATACCCTCTATTACTTAAAAAGAAATGGTGAGATTTATCGAGTTGACTTAGCCTTATCTACTAGTACACTTGTGTACAACTCTAGTAATCATAAGCTAGCTGAAACTCAAGGTATGGCTATTAGTCCTGACGGGACAATTTATTTAGTTGGCAATGCAGACCTTGTGAATGACCAGACCAAAGCAATTATTGTTAAAGGGGTAATTAACTCAGGTACAAAAGAGCGCATCTGGTCTATTTTGGCTACGAGTGCAGGCTATCCTAAAAGCAAAACAGCCTATGACCATCGCTTCAACGGCGTGGTTGTTAGCCCAGATGGTAAGTTTATCTATGTGAATAGCGGTTCTCGTACCGATCATGGTGAGGTTCAGTCTGCTGGTGGTCTATATCCCAATACTCGCGAAGTAGGATTAACCGCCTGTATACTCCGCCTTCCTAGTAATGGTCAAAATCTCTTTCTTGCAAACAATCGAGCAACCTTAAAGACAGCTGGCTATATTTTTGCAGAAGGAACACGCAATACTTTTGATATGGCCTTTGCGTCTAATGGGGATTTGTTTGGCACCGAAAATGGTCCCGATCGCGACATGTCAGAAGAATTAAATTGGCTACGTCTAGGCCATCATTACGGCTTTCCCTGGCGTATAGGCGGGACAGACAATCCCCAACAATTCCCGAATTATAATCCTCTCAAAGACCTTTTGCTAAATCCCAAATTTGGCGCAGTTACAAAAGGCTACTATTATAACGATCCAAGCTTTCCGGCTCGGCCTAATATCACCCTGACTGAACCAATTCGTAATTTGGGACCGGACGCAGACAGTTTCCGCGATCCTCAAGATGGCAAAGTCAAAGACGCTAGTGTTCTTGGGCAAACTTTTAGCACTTTTACAGCACACCGTTCTCCTTTGGGTTTAATTTTTGAAACACAAGGAGCAATGAGTCCGGAATTCAACAGAAATGGATTCGTATTGGGTTGGACACCAGGCGACCCCACTGGCGAAACACTAGCAGGCCCTTTTAAAGATCCCAGCCAGGATCTGTTGGATTTGAAATTGATTAAAGTAGGAACTACCAACTATCAACTTCAAGCCAAGCGCATTGTCCAAGGCTTCAGCAATCCCATTGATACTGAGATTATTGGCAATAAGATTTATGTTCTGGAATACGGTGGTATTCAAGGAATTTGGGAAATCTCTATGCCCACTAAGTAAATCTCAATTTAGTTTATATTGTTCAAAGTTTTAGTTTATATAGCCAGAATGCGTAGGCGTAGACCGTTGCAGACATCGCATCCCAAACGTGCAAAATGCCCCTCAGACTGAAAGTCGAATTCCTGTTAGAGAGCATTCGCCTTTGGAGGAAAACTTTTCGATTTACTGGAATGATGCAAAAATTGCAGTTCAGATGTAGTGAGGTCGCGCCATTGACCCAATTGTAGGTCATTTAATTGTAGGTGGGCTATGCTGACCCTGACCAGTCGCAAAGTCGGAAACCCTACAGCCGCAGTCATGCGCCGTACTTGGCGGTTTTTTCCCTCTGTTAAGGTAATTTCCAGCCAAGCTGTGGGTACATTTTTGCGAAATCTAATCGGCGGGGTGCGTTCAGGTAGCTGTGGCTCTTCTGGTAAAAGCTTAACTTCTGCTGGTTGAGTGCAGTAATCTTGAATTTCCACACCTGTTTGCAACCTTTTTATCGCATCTGCATCTGGAATTCGCTCTACCTGTACCCAGTAAGTACGTTTATGACCAAAACGCGGATGGGCGAGGCGATGTTGCAATTGCCCATCGTTCGTTAACAGCAGCAACCCTTCACTATCCCAGTCTAAGCGTCCCACAGGATACACATCAGGTACATCAATATAATCTTTCAAGGTGCTATGCGTGGGAGCATCTTTTGTAAACTGGCTGAGAACGCCATAGGGTTTGTAAAAAATAATATATCGGTAATGATTTGTCATTGGGCACTTGTACTGAGCTTGTCCTGAGCGTAGCTGTTGGCGCAGCCTCTCGTAGAGAAGTATTGGGCATTGGGCAATTCAATTTTGGATTAGATGATAGCGTAGCGTTAGCGAGTTTGCGTACCCTTACAGGGAAGCAAGCTACGCGCAGCGTCTCGTAGAGAGCGTCTTTTAGATTAAATTTCAATCTAAAATCCAAAATCTAAAATCTAAAATTCTTATTCCCCTGCTCCTATTCTCTAACGTGACTAAAACATTTTTAAGGGGGAAATAAGCCTTCAAATACGCCCCCACATTAAAATACGTTTATAGGGGAAAAAGAATGGACGCTCATCTTCTAGCAACTCGAACAGTTTCTGCTGATAACGTTCTACAAATCGTTCATAGGTTTGGGCATCTAGCTGCGATTCATATGCCGTTAGCAGTGTCCCACGATACCACTCTACTACGGCTTCTCGTGAAGGCAGCACATGTCCATAAATCTGAAGCTTTACTTCCTGCTTCACAAACCCCAATTTATAAAGCAGTTTGGCGTATGTTTCTGGAGAAAGTACCTCTAAACGTCGCACATATCCTCCCAATTCTTGACTAAATTCCTTTGCAGTCTCAACTGCTATCTTATGCACTGGCTCATTATCCATCGTTGGTATTTGTATAGCAAGCTGTCCACCAGGTTGTAACTTGCCCCGCAATTTCTCAAATAACGCCTCATGTTCCGTCAACCACTGCAATGCCGCATTAGAAAATATCACATCAAACTTCCCATCTCCTGGGTTTTGCTCAATTTTTCCTTGCTCAAACCGTAGTCCGTTACCTTCAAACTGACGAGCCTTTTGCAGCATTTTTTCAGAAGCATCTATCCCTAAAGTCTCGTGTGCTGCTAGGGTGTCGTGCAGATACTTCGTTAACTTTCCGGTTCCACATCCTAAATCGAGAACTCGTAAGTTTTCTTGCCGATGTACCATATCTACCAAGTCGTAAAACGGACGACTTCTTTCAAACTCGAATCGTTCGTATAGTTCTGGATTCCATTTATCTGGCATCTTTTGATAATTCCTAATTCGTAATTTGTAAAGCCGTATTTTTTGATGTAAACGACAAAAAACGATATCGTCAGAAATTGTGGGTTGAAATTTGCTTAAGATACG
Organism: Nostoc sp.; assembly: GCF_036919595.1. GTDB lineage: Bacteria > Cyanobacteriota > Cyanobacteriia > Cyanobacteriales > Nostocaceae > Nostoc. The sequence goes on from NZ_JBALCO010000067.1 coordinate 12,359, forward strand.
CACCCAATACTTCGACGCCGCTCAGTACAAGTGCCCTATGACTAACTACTTTCGCTCCAATGTTAATGCAATGGCTAGCTACATTCCCGGTGAGCAGCCTCAACGCGGTACACAGATAATTAAACTCAACAGTAACGAGAACCCCTATCCTCCCTCCCCTGCGGCACTAGCTGTATTGCAGAATATCGATGGCGAGTGGTTGCGCCGATATCCAGAACCTTTCGGCGGGGAATTCCGGCAAGCTGCAAGTAAAGTTTTAGGAGTTCCTAGTGATTGGATCATTGTCGGAAATGGCAGTGACGAATTGTTGAGCGTGATAATTCGAGCCTGTGCAGAACCTGGCAAGAAAGTAGTTTATCCGATGCCAACTTACGTGCTATATCGCACATTAACAGAAATGCAAGCTGCGGAAATTATTGAGATTCCCTACAGCGAGGACTACAATTTACCTTTGGAAGAACTGGTTGCTGTCGATGGTTCTGTGACATTCATTGCGTCGCCTAATAGTCCATCGGGGCATGTGGTAGCAACAAATGATCTACGAAAATTAGCCAGCCAGTTATCTGGAGTTTTAGTGATTGACGAAGCATATGTAGATTTTACCGAAGAGAATGCATTGGCTTTGGTAAAGGAATACGAAAACGTCATCGTAATTCGCACACTTTCTAAAGGGTACTCGTTGGCGGGATTGCGGCTGGGCTTTGGGGTGGCGAATCCCAAACTGTTGCAGGGGTTGTTTAAGGTGAAGGATAGCTATAACATTGATGCGATCGCTTGTGCAATTGGCTCTGCTGCTATTACCGATCAAGCTTATAAAAATGCTTGTGTAGCAAAGATTAAAGCATCGCGGACTAAGTTAGCAACAGACTTAAAACAATTAGGTTTTCGTCTTTGGGATTCCCAAACTAACTTTTTGTTGGCACAGCCAAGAGAAGGAAACGCAGAATATCTCTATCAAAAACTGAAGGAACGGGGAATTTTAACCCGCTACTTCAAGCAGCCTGGACTAGATGATAAATTACGCATTACTGTTGGTACTGATGAACAAAATCAGGCTTTATTGGAGGCGTTGATTTATTTGTTAGATACTGATACTAATTCTGTATGAAGATGCGCCAAACTATATAAGGAACGAACCGCAAAGGGCGCAAAGGACACAAAGAAAGAAAATTTGGTGCAGCCTCACAAAGAAATGGTATGAGAACAAGAGAATTTAAAACCTCGGCTACGCCTTGAATTTTACCTCGCCCGTCGCCTTGAGAACCATCGCCCACAAGCTCATGCCGTGCTGTGCGTAGTTGCGGCACTGCCAGTCAATCCACTTTTGCACTATCTCGCAATCAAACGGCTTTGGATAGTAGCGCATCGACTCTGCATCACCGAGGACAAGCAGTAGCGCGTCGAGGTCAGAAAGTGTCATTTCCCGCAATAGTAGGCGATCGGTTTCCAATATCATGAGAGTTCAATCCAATCTAAGTACAGCATTTCATTAATTCGTAGCGAATTAAATTTGGCAATACCATGCAATGCCAATGCATCGGCTTACATTGTTAATCCAATACTCTGCAATGCCAATGCATCGACTTATATTGTTAATGCGTCTGCCGCATTGTTAATGTATCCTGATACAATGCCAATACATTCCAAAAGAATGTTAATGCGTTCCCCTGCATTAAAAACGCTACGTTTCTACGTAAAACTGTATTAAGCCCAGTTGCTTACTACAACAATCTTGAACCTACTTTCACCAGACAAATCGTAGTCTAAAGAGCCGTAGTGTTGCAAAGCCCAGTCTTGCAAATCTTGAATTGCACGGGCAAAAATATCATCCGGGATGTGCCAGGTATTGCGATAAACCTTGTTTCTATAATATTCAAGCAATTTACCTACAGTCAGTTCAGATTGCCATTTGGCTGCAACCACTGTTTATAAATTTGCTCCTTGTTCGTGCAACTCACCTAAAACCTCTTCTTCTGTTGCACCATAGCCAGGTAAAGGATAATCATAGCTAGCAATAATATCTTGCCAACGTTGCTGAAAATCAAACCTACCCTGATTCACATCTTCATTAACTTTGCTGAAATTCATATTACCGTGAGTGTAGAGGTAAATTCCCCCTGGCTTGAGGACGCGGCGAATTTCTGCTAATGCTTGCTTCCAAGCAGAAACCAAGTGAAACACATGAACTGTCAACGCCACATCAAAAGAGTTATCAGCAAATGGTAGAGAAGTTGCATCTCCCTTGATTGCTGTAAGTTGGTGAGACACACCCTCTAGCTTTTGGTGCAACTCAGCTAGCATTTTTTCAGAGATATCGACACCAGTGTAAAAATAGCCTCTTTTTGCGATCGGGACAGCAATTCTACCAGTGCCGATACCTGTTTCATAAAATTTGGTTTCTGCTGTTGGTGAAACCAAGTTGATGATAAAGTCAGTGATTTGCTCGGAGATTCCAGGCGGTAGTCCCCGTGTTGCATCGTAAATATCAGAAACGCGATCGAATGAAATTGTTGCAGCCATATATTTTTTATCCTTTCGTGATGGTTATTGACAAAGGCAAATACAGTCAGATGATTAAGAAAATTGCACTTTACCAAGTTTTTTCAGAGCAAAGAATAATGAACTAATATGTAATGTTTGCAGTAATATACCATTATCAATATTTTCTATTAGCTTTTCTATAGGCAATAAAACTACAGCAATTTCTTCTATAACGTCTAACTTTAAATCAGTTACACGTTCTACATCTATTGCTAAAAAACAATGGGTTAAATTAGTATGATTCGCTGGGTTTGGTGATAATATACCAGTTTCAACAAAATTATTGCTAGTGTAACTAGTCTCTTCCAATAACTCGCGTTTTGCTGCTGTTAGTGGGGAAATATCTTCTACCTCTACAACACTACTAGGCAATTCTAAAATTGTTTTTCTCAGACCGAGTTTTTAAATTCACACTGGCAATAATGAAATATGTGCTGAAACCACTTTCCATCCTTCGGTAAACCTATACCAAGTCTGGCTTTGTCGCCCGAAACGTTCTACACCATTAATATTGCGGCGAAACTCTAAAGTTACTGTTGCTGCATCTTTCCCAAAGGTCACAACTTTGAGATTTGAGATTTCTCGCTCTATTTTCGGGCTTGGACGATTCTGACGAAAGTTACGAATTTGATCGCCGCCATAGAGGTTTTCTGTGATCCCGAATCGCACCACTTCTGGCCCATCCCAGAACAAGCTATCCATCACCTCCAAATTGTTCTTGCAAAGGGCTTCTTCATACTTGAGGTACAAATCAGTTACTTCAGTTACAACAGTAGGATCATTTACGGTAGTCATATCGCTTCACTCTAATTCGTAATTGTTAATTCTTAACACGTAATTGCGCCCCGCGCATAAATAGGCTTATTTGAATCAGCAAGGCACGTGTTTTTTTGTTCTTCATCAATGAATAGGAGGCTATCATACCTGAATTAACCTGAGTTCGACGAACTAAAAAACAGCAGGAGAAATAGCAGGTAAGTGTTTGGGATACATATTAAGTGAGGGTTTTGTAGCAAATATGTATAGGCAATTATCATTGTTATTTCGGCGACTACATTTGCTATTTCGGCGACTGCAATTGCTGATTGCGTCCATCCTAAAACAACTTAAGACAAAGACCTCTTCTTGGTTTACAAACAAGCAAGCTTTCACCTGTCCCTCTCTAGATCAAAGAGGGACAGGCTTGAATTTTAGTTCAAGGTAGGGAGAGGTTTGTCGAACTCACGTTGAATTAATTACGAATTACGAACTTGTATTGAGGCCCCAAAGCTAAGTAAAATCCCCACACACAGCAGACTAAAGCTGAACCAATCAAGACTGATCGAATTGGCAAAAATCCGAAAATATCGTTAAGTTCACTACCAGAAACACCATCAAAAAGCAACGATAAGCCAAAATATTCAATAATTCGCATAGCATAAATGTATGGCTTGGAAGTTGCAACAAAAGTTTTATAACCAGCAAAACGAATGGTTTTTATAATTTCTGGAATCTGTGGATAAAGGGAGTTTTCAAATAATCCAATGGTGGCAAAGCGACGACGATACAGTAAAATAGCCTGTTCAATTACTGTGCCATCTAAGGTCTTCAATAACTGCGAAAAGCTGTCTTTCAGTGGTGGGCCAATACACCAATGCAATTCATCAGCTTCCGGTGGTTTGTAACCGAGTTCAGATAGAGCATACTGAATGCATCGAGTGATACCAAGTTTAGGATCTGTTAATGTCCCGTCTAAATCAAAAAGGACAGCGGTGAAAAGCATATCTCATACCAACTTGGAATTAATAATGACGCTCTCTACAAGACGCTGCACGTAGCTTGCTTTCCTATAGGGGTACGCAGACTCGCTACCGCAACGCTAACGTAATTAGTAATTAAGAAAGTTAATTTTAATCTGGGTTTCTAGGTCTGCATCTGTAGCTTGATTTGGGATAATTGCTATTACATAAAGTATTCTAAAATTCCCTAATGCCCAAAGCCCGATCCCCAATTTAACTTTTATATTTGAGCGATTTTACAAAACCTTCGGCACTAAGTAACGCAATCCCCAATGTGACGATACCAATCCCCACGCTCTGAATCACGTTTAAAGTTTCGCTAATAGTTATCCATGCAACTAGTGCCGTCAATGCTGGACTGCTAGAGCCAATTATGGAGGCGGTAGATGCGCCAACCATCCGAATCCCCACATTGTTTAAAGTGTGTCCAATAAAGCTGACCAGACCCGAAAATATGCTGCCAATCCATAGAGGTGTCCAGTCAAGTTGGGCGCTCTTAGCTGGCCACAATAGTAAGCTAACACCGGAGAGAAGTAGAGTACAGGCAAAACTGATCCAGGTAAAGGGAACAGGATGGAATTTTTCCAAACATTTTTGAGCAATGATGCAATAAAAAGCGTAAACGATCCCAGCACTAACACTAGCGAAAATGCCGATCGCAATGGTATGACTGCTGTAGGTAGCAGAAGATTGAGGAATGGTGAGAGCGCTTCCCACTAGAATAATACCGATCACTAGCCAACGGAACAATGTGGGGCGATCGCCAAAAAATCTCCAAGACAGTAGCGCTGTAAATACGGGATAGGTGAAGAATAGGGTCAAGGCAATTCCTGTGGGAATCAAGCCAATAGCAATGTAGAGTGAGGCAATATACACAAACATCAGTACCCCACAGCCAAGAGCTTGGATTAGAATATCCCTGCGCTCATGTATTATGCCGGAAGCATCGCGACTGAATAAGTCTTTTAATTCTTTAAGAGCAGATGGATATAGCTTGAATGATAGAGATGCCATGAGTGGAACTACAAGCAGCATTCGCATGAACATCAGCAAGAATGAATTCTGCAAATCTGGTTTAACATATCCACCGAGTAAAAATAAACCGAGTACAAGATGTTCTGAAAACAAAACTCGGACAGTAACGTTGTGAAACGTTAAAACAAAGGAGGATAGTAGAACCGTTAGGATGCCCAACACTATAAAAAGTTTCCCTAGAGACGACCTGATTGTATTGTTAAAACCTAACAAACTAGATGAAGTTTGAGGAAATCAAAACCGTCGCTTCAAAAACACTGCCAGTTATTTAATCAGAACTTCTATCCCATATAGCGAAACCATCTGCGAGGAAAACCATGTCGAAATTTGCCTCGTTCAGCCCTCTGTGCCAGCAAAGGGGAGTGGGGAGCAGGGAAAGGAGGCAGGGGAGTGGAGTTGAAAGACTCATTAACGGAGTTCAAAGACTCGTTCACGAGTATCAAAGACTCATTCACGGAGTTCAAAGACTCATTCACGAGTATCAAACACTCGTCGGCGAATATCAAACACTCGTCGGCGAGTATCAAAGACTCATTCACGAGTATCAAACACTCGTCGGCGAGTTATCAAAGACTCATCCCCTATTCCCTATGCTCAAGTATTATGCAGTCACTGCCTCACGTCGGTTGTACCCAGAAGCGTCTCCCTTGATAGCCTCACTTTGTTTACCATCGATACCCACTGGGAGATCCCCGACAATTGTCACTCGTTGAACGTGGCGGGGCTGGTCGCCGTAATCTGCGATCGCATAATGTTGAGTAGTTCGGTTGTCCCAAAAGGCGACGTCACCAACTTGCCAATGCCACCGGACTGTGTTCTCAGGACGTGTAATGTAGGCTTGTAACAGTCGGTGAATGTCATTTGATTCAGTTGTTGATAAACCACGGAACTGCCGCACAAATCCGCCAATGAATAGCCCTCGCTCACCGGATTCGGGATGGACGCGTACAACTGGGTGCAGAGTCTCGTATACAGTCGAGGTGAAGACAGCGCGGTAAGCCTTGGCATCTTCAGGTAGGTCGAATGCAGTTGCATAGTCGAATTTGTTGCTGTGTACTGCCCAAAGTTGATCTGCGAGATTACGCAGATGGGTAGGTAAATCTTGGTAGGCAGTTACAGAGTTTGCCCAGATTGTGTCGCCACCAGTCGGGGGAATGTCAAGCGCTCGTAAGATAGAGCCGAGAGGAGGACGGTCTACGAATGTCACATCGGTATGCCAGCTATTGGCGCGGGAAGTAGTGCGGCCATAATTCAGGTCTAAGATTTCTGGATTTTCTGGCAGCGCTGGTACAGTAGGGTGGGCTGTAGTGACTTCACCGAAACGACGAGCGAAGGCGACTTGTCCAGCAGCATCGAATTGTTGCTGACCACGGAAAAATATCACTTTGTATTTGACTAGAGTCTTGCGAATATCGCTGATGATGTCATCGCTGAGGTTAGAACTCAGATTAACACCAATGATTTCAGCACCGATACGTCCTGCAACTGGTTTGATATCAAAGTATTGAGAACCCATGTTTTTTATCTCCAAGAAATTTATGTTTGGGACTAGCCTTTTTAAGGTGGGTGAAAATTTGGAGCAAAAAACTCCTCTTTAACCTCTTAACTCTGTGTCGCGCCAGTTGCTTCTCAAGATAGGAGACGCGCAAGGGACAAGTCGGGGAACCGCATCGCCCTTGGCGTCTCCCCTTCTCCCAAAGGGAGAGGCTAACGCCAAGGGAGAAGGGCGCACTGGCTTCTCTGTGCCTTTGTGGTTAAATAAAAGATTTTTTAACCGCAGAGACGCGGAGGGCGCAGAGAGAAAAAAGAGATTTTACAAGTCACCTTGGAAAGACTAATGTTTTTATTTAGGTAGTCAGCAGTCATTCAATTTTGGATTTTAGATTTTTCTTTTAATCCAAAATCAAAAATTCAAAATCTAAAATTGAATGATTCCTTTAAGCTGCTAAACACCAGGGGTAGATCCGCCATCAACGATAATCTCTGTTCCTGTAATCGATGCCGCAAGATCAGACACCAAAAATAACGCCAGCGCAGCAATTTCTTCTGGCTGGGCGATTCTTTTTAAAGGAATACTTTGGATATTTTGTGCCTTTACCTGCTCGACGCTGATCCCTTGCGCTTGGGCGTTCTGCCTAGCTAAAGTCTCGGCACGCTCAGTAGCTGTAGCACCGGGCGATATGGCATTAATGCGAATGTTGTACTCGGCTAACTCTTTAGAAATGCCCTTTGTGAAGTTGAGCAGAGCCGCATTGCTTGTGCCACCAGCTAGGAAGTTAGGACGAGGTGTACGTCCTGCACCGCCGACTATATTCACAATCCGGCCATCACCACGACTTTTTTGATCAGGGACGACGGCTCTAACTAGGCGGATATAGCCCAATAATTTTAAGTTCCAAGCATCCAAAAATAAATCATCAGTTGATTCCAGGAAAGACCCAGCACGGGCTGACCCAGCATTATTAATCAAGATATCAATCTGACTAAACTGGGTCAATGTTGTTGAAACAACTTTCTCAACATCTTCTGCTTTAGTCAGATCGGCGTTGATAGGAATCACTTTCGCCCCTAGTGTGGGTAGAGACTGGATGTCAGCTACTGCATTTTCTAGTCTTTCTTGATTGCGGGCTGCGATCGCTACATTTACACCTTCACTATAGAGTGCTTTGGCGGTAGCTAAACCAATTCCGGCACTTCCTCCTGTAACGATCGCTGTTTTACCTGATAGTTTTAGCTCTAAACTCATACACAGTTACGCTCAAAAATGTAATTTACTTGCGAACCAATAATATTGCCGATTGAGAGCCTGTATTGTGGATATCCAAGATGACTTGGCTTTCCCCTGATATACAACCCAGAAGTATTTTGATTTCTGTATCCCGTTTTTCCAAGTCAACACTACAGATGACGGGGGTGACTTTTTTACCAGACAAACTACCTATCCAGACATCAGTATCGGCTCCATCTCCAGAGCGAGTATTTTCCAAGTATCCATAGTCCAGTGGATAAACAAAGGATGGGTAATGTGGATGTGATGTCCCTTTTGGGCGATCTATCTTGAGATTACTAGCGGCTACAAGCTGATCTAGTTTGAACCAGAAGTCAGCATAATTCGTAATACTCAATTGGAAATGTGCAATACAGCCTTGCCAGGAAAACGCCTGTCGAGTAGTTGTTGCGCTACATCAGCTATTTCTGTCCAAGAAGCTTCTAAATCAATGTGGGGACGCAACTGACCTGCTTCTACTAGACTCAAAAGCCGTTTTAGACCGACTGCGGCTGATTCAAATCTCAGTTCATCGAAAAGACGTAAACCATACAGGCTTACACTACCAGTCCCAAAGAATTGGGCAGCGTTGAATGTCACTTCATCTCCCCCAGACACTCCATACAACACAGTTTTTCCATCCTGTGCCAGTAAGCTAAGGGCTACCCCCAAAGTCTTACCACCCACTGACTCTATAATTAGATGATAGGGGCCATACTCGCTTGCGGGTGAGAGGTCTTCGCTAATCACCACCGATTGTGCCCCTGCTTCCTTGACCAAAGTCTCATAGCCAGCTTGCCGAATGTGTGCCACGACGTGCGCCCCTGACAGCTGCGCCAATTGGATAGCAAAGTAACCAACACCTCCTGATGCACCTGTAACCAGAACTGGGCGACCTAACAGCGAACCGCCTTTGAGTACAGCATGATACGCGGTTAAACCTGCTACAGGCAGTGTGGCAGCTTGAGCAAAAGATACCGATGGCGGTACTTCTGCTAAGGCGTTGGTGGGAACAGACACGAGTTCTGCCCAAGCACCGGCACGGCGAAAGCCAACTACACGCGCCCCTTGGGGAGGCCCTGAACCATCGGCAGCGGGGGTTTCCACTACACCTGCCAAGTCCCAACCAGGCTGCCAACCAGCCTCAGCAGAAGTTGAACGTTTCACCTCTCCCCGATTCAGGGAAATTGCTGCTACCCGCACTAAAGCTTCATCTGGAGCAGGCTTTGGTGCAGTCACTTCACTCAGTGCCAAACGTCCCGGCACATTGGGATCAACAATCACAGCACGTATTTTGCTCATAAAGTTACCCTGGCTTAGAGATTAATTTGTAGTTCGTTGGTTCGCAATGTACTGCCTGCAATAGATAAGCTCGATAGATTAACTATTTCTTCTTAACTGCAAATCCTGTAACTAAATTAACGAAATTTTATAAACTACGGCAAATCAATAGATTTATAGTATTTTATAGAATGTAAAAAGAAAAGTATCACAGATAGCTAAAAGAATCAAGCACCTTGGGAAAAGATTTGTTTCATGAATGCTTGTATCTATTGGTGTGTTGTAAGCTAGTCGCTGTCAACCTCCTACCTGACTACGAGAAGTCGCCCTTTAAGCGTCTATGGATTCTGGTGTACAGTATGAGAGAATTTAAAATTAATAAATTTTATCTGTTTTATGCGATGAAGCTCAAGCGTTATTTATAGATAAATATTTTAGCCCTCGCTGTATTATTGGCTATAATGATGCTAGGAAAAAGTCAGTAAAATCCTTTTTCAAATATCCTATTTTAAACATTTACAATTAGTGCTTTGGCAGGATGATTTTTTGAAGGCAATACTAATTTTAAGCAGTTTAAAAAATTCGCTAATTTTGTTTTGGGAACAGTAAATTATATTGATGTAAAAATGATTATATTTGATTGCAAGTTTTACCAGGTAAAAGCTGATGGAGTTGCCACAATTCCAAAATGCTAAAGTAGAAGTTGATGCTTTCTCAAAGGTTGAGATAAATTTGCCCAAAACTGCCAAATTTGACCAAGCTGATTTGGGAGATGGCAAACCTACTAAAATCAACAGAGTTGAACGGTAACTAAATATTTTTGGATTAAAGCTATGTCACTACCAGAAACTATTGCAAAAGAAAAGGATATCCGTCCCCCAGTGGCGATTGGTCATGTGAGATTATATGTGAGTAATGTACCGGAGGCTAGCGATTTTTTTATTAAGATAGGGCTGCGGCTAATCACCCAATCAGAACAATTAGCCGTTTTAGAATTACGGGGAGGAACGCACTTAGTTTTGAGAACAACTTCAGAGGCGATCGCTCCTGCAATGAATGCGCCTTTTGATCTGATGGTAGATGATGTTTCCGCCACCAGAGATACTTTTAGGAAGTGGGGACTGACTGTTTCTGAGATCAAACCAGGCAGAATCCACAGTTCATTTACGTTGACTGGGCCAGACGGCTATCTATTGACGTTGACTTCTTCACATACAGGTGATAGAGAAGTTTAACAAAAAAGAAGAAAGGTGTCAGCCGTCAGAATTGGGAATGAATTGGAGTCAGACTTAGATGTAAGCGTTTAATCAGTAGCGATGCCTACGGCGGGCTGCGCCAACGCGCCTTAGCGACGCAACCCAAGTACCTGCTCTAAGTCTGCTCCTGTAAAGATTGCATCAGTTACAAATGTACTCTCAATGACTCTGTTTAGAACCACTAAAACCGGATCATGCGGAACTGCTTTTTGATGGATTACAAAGTGCGAGTATAGATGACTTTATCGAAGATGTGCATTAGTACCTCCGTAAAAAATTATGAATTTCAAAGTTTTTTACATTTTTTAACACCAAGTTTGCACAACATGACCCTTCAACTGTTGTCCTAACCAAGGTGTATTTTGTGAAAGTGTATAAAGACTTTTCCGTTCGACTTTCCAGGTTTGTTGGGGATCAAATAAAGTAAGTTCCGCTGGTTGATCAGGTACGATCGCACTGACTTTCTGCCCCAAACACTCCGCTGGACTGCTACTCAATGCCCGCCATAATTCTAAAGCTGTAAATTCCTCAGTTTCAACGAGATACTGCCATAGCAAGGGTAATGCTAACTCGAAACCAATTGCCCCTGGAGGTGCTTCGGCAAAGGCTTGGACTTTTTCTTCGTAGCTGTAGGGTGTGTGGTCAATAGCGATCGCATCTATCACACCCGCACGCACCCCTGCACGCAACGCCACAACATCACTGGGGTTACCTAAAGGCGGGTCTAAATGCAAGCTGGTGTTATAACTCTTAACTGCTTTTGTATCAAGTAAAAGGTGCATCCAGGTAGTGCTGGCGGTAATGGGTAAACCAGCAGCCTTGGCTGAGGCGATTAATTCCACGCTGCGAGATGTAGAGACACGCATGATATGGACTGGTGTACCGATGGCTGCAACTAATTCAAGCATTGCTGCGATCGCAGTAGTTTCAGCGCTGGCGGGTATTGGTGGTAAACCGAAACGCAGAGCATCTGGCCCTTCTCTGATTACACCATTTGCTGCTAATTGGCGATCGCTAGGCCAAAATGCTACTCGTTTACCCAACGGCTGGACATACTCTAACACTCCCCGCACCAGCGCCAAATTTTCTAAGGGCTTACCATCGCTAAAACCAACAACTCCAGCAGACGCTAAATCTGCCAATTCCGTCATTTGCTTCCCAGCAATATTTAGGGTGATAGCACCCCAGATATGAAGCAGGGGGAGAGGAGAAGCAGGGGGAGCAGCGGGAGCCAAATTAATTTTCTCCTTCTCCTTAATCTTTCCATGTCTCTTTTGCTGCAACTGTGCCACAAGCGCAGGGTTATCAATAACTGGGGATGTATCGGGTAAAATGCTAACTCTGGTAAACCCGCCAGCCGCAGCAGCTTGTAAAAGAGACAACAGGGTTTCCCGTTCTTCAAACCCTGGTTCACCAGAGTGGCTGTACAAATCCACTAACCCAGGCCCAAGAACTAATCCCTGACAATCTCTAATTTGAGTATCAGAATTGATTTCAGAAATGTGCGAAGCCACTGCTTGGATATAACCATCAGCAATCAACACATCAAAGAGTTCGTCGATTTCAGAAACTGGGTCGATTACCCGTACTTGTTGCAGCAGTTCAGTCATAAAAGTTTTTAGTTATGAGTTATATAGCGGTTCTCGCTTATATGCAATACACTCTGACCTCACTTCCATACCTCTGCCCTTTTAGGCTACTGTGTACATACCCTCATCCACATTGGCTTTAATCTGGTAGGGTACGTTATGGACATTAGTCCTAACGCACCGAATATCTAGGATGATGCCCTACCCTCAGCAATAACATACCCGACAAAACTAGGATTTTAAGGCTTTCAATCTTACTCCCCTACGGTACAAGGGTTGGGGCTGTTCTTGTTAGGTCTGTATTGGACTTAACCCAGAAGCGCTATAAGTTATTTGTTCCTCAGTAATTGCTTCTAACTTTATTCCTCACTCCTGTACAGACGCGATTAATCGCGTCTCTTCACTCAGCACTTTTTTACAATGCCCCAGCTGCTGTTTTATCTAGTACCCCTCCACCCAAGTGAGTAGTGATGTTCATCGCTTGCAGTACTGGTAAACCATCTATTCCACAAGGGTAGTCGATAACACTGACTGCGCCATTACCCTGGCGAAAATTCCAGAAATTTTCCAGCGATAAACCCAGAATGTGACAAAGCAAGGTTTTGTTAGTAGCGTCATGAGCTACTACTAATACAGTTTTTAGTTGATTAGTTAATGCTGCTTGCACAATTGATTCCCAAGCTGCAACGCTGCGTTCCCACACCTGTTGCAAATTTTCCCCTTCAGGCATTTGCACTTGGGTCGGTACTAACCGCCAGCGTTGCAACTCTCCCGGAAACTCTTGCTCTATCTCTGCTTCTAATTTTCCTTCCCAGAGTCCGTGGCTGATTTCTCTTAAATCATCTTGCAATTCTAACTTTAGATTAGGATGGTGTTTTAAAATAATCTCTGCTGTTTCTTTAGGGCGCAGCATTGAGCTACTGCAAGCATTATCAATCGCTACCTTTTGGAGAAATTCGCCTGCTTTTTGCGACTGTTGTCTACCGTTGTCGTTGAGGGGGACATCAATTTGTCCTTGAAACCTGGTTTGGCGATTCCAGTCGGTTTCGCCGTGACGCACCAATAATAACCGTATTCCTTGATGATCCGGTCGCAATGAGGGTAGAGATTCTCCGGTGTGTTGCGTCTGATTTAAGGATTCTAGCTGGACTGGTTCCCCCAATCCTCCAGCAAAATTTAGTACGGTGATGCCACAGTTAGATTGCTGTATTGAATGGTAGCGACTTGCAGGGATGGATAGCGCTGTGCTAATCAGGGCACGATTAATGCCGTTATGCCCCACTATGAGAATAGTTTCGCCTTGATGGTGGGACGACAAAATTTCTTGCCAAAACTGCCGTGCTTGTTCGTATAAAGCAAGAACAGGAAAATGTTCTCTTGTTCCTTGTGCATCATTGAGCAGCATCCGCAGTTCGTCGGGGCGTTGATGCCAAGTGCGGTAGTCTTCGGCAAACTTTTGCTTGACTTCGGCACTCAGCAGTTCTTCCCATAAAGGCAAGTCGATTTCCAGCAGTAAATCAGAAACTTGGAGTACAGCAGACTGTTCACGATGAGTAGCTAATTCACTATGAATAATATCTGCTGTGTGTTTCGCTCGTTGCAGCGGACTGCTGTAAATCGCATTAAATAAAATATTACTGAGGGCTTTGCCAACAATACTTGCATCGTTACGACCTTTTTCGGTTAATGTTGACGCATCAGTGCGCCCCTGAATACGCCGCTCGGTGTTATAACCGCTTTGACCGTGGCGCACAATGATGACACGAGTCATCTCAAAGCCCTCCTCTATCTAGACGATTAATTCTACTGCAAAATGATTGAAGAATTATCGACTCAGGAAGGCGGATTTAGTAAGGTGCAACACTTTATACTTGTATAAAAGGTGGAATGAGCAATAAAAACCGCCCTTGTGTTAAAAATGCTTCCTAACAAAACTGTTTTTCTCTAAACATAAATATTCGCTCTAACTCTAGTACAGCGGGCGCGTAAATCCAGCTACCATCTCAATTAACAAGGGGATTTTGCCCCTTGTTAAAGGTAGGTAAACTTTCGCCACAATGTACTAGCTTTGTTCCATTCTGAAGGTGCGCCCTCCACATGGGCTGCTGACTAGAAGCTGAAGAAGGCGTCTACAGTCATAGGGTATCTCCACTAAAAATTACAGCGTCAACCTTAATACCTGATTATTTTCGGTCGATATCTAACTGTACTTCCAATCCATCATTGTCACTCCCAGACTGAGCAGGTGTTAAGAAAACAGAAGTGTCTGGCAGTGATAATGATTCGTTAAAGCGGATTTTAACTGGAGCTTTATTGCCTCTTCTATTATTGTTGGAGATGCTTGCTGGATTAGTTTGCTCAAAAAACCTTCCAAAGTCATCTTGGGCTGTTCTATTATCAATTCCAATTAGAGAATCACCAGTTAATCTGTATTGTTCTAGATTTGAGCTTGATGTTGGTGACTGAGCATACACCTGGCTTCCTAAGCTTGCAAAGGCTGCGGTAATTCCCAACAAAGCAATAATTTTGGTGTTCATTTGTTTTATCCAAATTATCTTTGATATTGCTTGTCTTTATTCTCTGGGTAAATTATTTTAATTAACTCTGTCGTTAGGTTCTACTACAATAATTATATTGCGTATATACTTAGCTCGTCAATGATTCCTACTCTGTGTTGCGTAAAATCAACAGAAAAAATATTAGCCAAGCTATAACCTTGGCATTTCTTTAGACAGTACGCTTATTTAGTTTAGTTTCCAAACGATCGCGGTTGAGTTCGTTGAGATATGCCAGGATTAAATCAGGGATATTTAAGAGTCGCAGTAGGATGATCGCCCTCAGCAAGAAAAGCGATCAAAGATAGTAAAGTCATCGAAAGATAAAAGTTAAAATTTGTTTAAGCGATCGCTACAGTAGATAAAGCGGTAAAATTGCGACACCGATAGCGTAGCGTTAACGACGCAGGAGCGTCATAGCCCGTCGTAGACATCGCTAACAGGATTTGAACAAACTTACCTAACCGACGTTTCCAGATAGCACGGGAAGTAGACTGACGTTGCAGGATTACTAGATTTTCTCGAATTGTCGCTGTAGTGGGATGATTAACCCCTAAAATGCGATCGCACATTGCCAAGGCTTGGGTGTAGAGGGGTTCGGCTTCGCTATACCGCCCAAAGCTATAACCAAGCCTGGGAAATTTTTCCCTATCTCAACTTTTATCATAGGTCAAATTACCTGAATGCGATCGCGCATTTGGAGTCAGAGTAATTAAATCGTCAATATTGCGTTTCATTGTGTCGCAAATCGTATCTAGAGGTAAGTCGTTAGGGTCATAACCGAAAGGGTTTTCTATCTCCAAGCCGATGGCTTCAATGCCAAATACTGTAAAACCAACCAAAGCAGCAATTAAACCTGTCCACCAACCCAAACTATCCACTATTTGAAAGGGTAGTAGGAAACAATATAGGAACAATAATTGCTTAAGATGAATGGCATAAGCTAATGGCATAGGTGTTTTTAAAATCCGTTCACAAGCACCTAAATTATCAATCAGATTATTCAATAATTCTTGCATAGATGTTAATTGATAGCTATTAAGACAATTGCGATGATACTGCTCCTGTAAATAATCTCCTATCCAAAATGCAACCTCTATCGGGGGATTATTCATAATCTTCAGTTTTATATACTTACTAGATGGCATTAAATCTTCTAGCTCGCTATTGACTGCTTCTCCACGTAAATGTAATTTGGTTGTTACAGCAAAAGCTACCAATAAATTTAATGCTGTAATTTTATTGCCTTTATCTTCTGGTGATATTTCATCAATTGATACCCAAATCTGCCGGGCCAGATTTCGGATGTTATTTACTAGAGATCCCCAGCATTTTCTCCCTTCCCAAAATCGCTCATAAGCAGTATTTGTGCGAAATACAAGTAACAAACCTAAAACAATACTAGGAATAACACTTCCTAAAATAGGTTGGGATACAGGCATCTCAAAATGGTCAAGTATAGAAATCAAAAATCCGAAAGCTCCGCACCATAAAATATGTTTGTAAATTGCTTTCATTACCGAACCTTTAAGTTGTAATTTGGTGCGTAGCCATGTGAATTTTTTGGCTGTCATGCAGTCACCCTAAAAAAATATTTAGTGAACCGATAGATTAAACATCGATACTTTAAAAATAATAACTATAGAAATAGCACAATTGGCAAAGAGGATACTGGAATAAGTAGTGTTGGGAAGATCACAGCATATGCTGGCAACAATGACTGTATCCTAACTTCTGTGACAATCCACTGAGGTCGGAAGGGGGAGCAGGGGAGGCAGTGCGTTGCGCGGGTTAAGAGCGTTGTAGCAACTGCCGTGAGGCAGGGGAAGGATTATTATACAAAAGTCAAAAGCGATATCTACGGTGGTCACTGACCTGTACTGAGCATCTCGGCTTGCTTCTCTTCGAGAGGCTGCGCCAACGACTGCGCTCTGCACAAATCGCTCGATGGAGCCGCAGCCGAAGTAGCTTTGGCGTACCCATACAGGGATCTTGCTAGCAAGAGCGTCTCCAAGAGTTGTGCTGGCTACGCCTATGCAGCAATTGTAAATAAATGTAAAGATTTTTCGGTGGCTGCATAAATTCCGTGCCTCACCCCGATAAATCAGTAGAACAAAAGGTACATGGCTATCGATGATGGTTATACAAGATTAGTCTCTATCATGTATGCCAGTAAATTAAAAAGTTTTAACCTGTATAAATCCTGCCCTGTAAATTGAATGTTTAGACATAACTTATTTAGTTATGTCTTTTTTTGTAGTTAGTCTCAAAACGTTGAATTTCAATCAAATAACCACTGGGATCACGGAAAAAACAGTGGTAAATGTTGTACTTTTCATTTAGTGTAGGTGGCTTTTCAAATTTGACGCCACGTTCTTTGAGATATTCAAACCACTCATCTACCTGCTGTGTTACCAAGGTAAAAATGACACTTGATTGCTTTTAGGCTGAATGATCTGATGTTTTGGTTGCTTGACACAATCCCAAATATCCAGAGCCACTAACAGTATAAATTCGACAGATTCCTTGATCAAGCCACAATTCAAAGCCCAGCTTTTGTTGGTAGAATTCTGTGGATGCATCGAGATCATGGGTATAAAAGAAAGTAACCTGCTGTTCAATTGGCGGATGATCAGACATAAAATACATTTGAGTATATACCCCAACGACATCTGGCGATCGCATAGGTAAAAATTAATTGATGTTAGAAACCTGTTACTGCTCCAGAATGCCTTAAGGGCGTCTGGAGTTTCTTTTTGGAAAAAGCAATCGAAATTATCCAAATCATCCGGATATGCCAGAACACGGCTGAATAGGGATACATACTGAATTATTTATATTTAACACACGGCATCATTGTTGATGTACCCCTCCTAGCAAACAACTCTCGCAAAGCAGCCTCAGATAAACTGGGGCTGTTTTACGTTACTTCCAACGGAAAAGGTGTGTGAACCAGAAGCACAGCAGTTGATCCTTAGACATCCTTACCTTTATTTGGGTGTATACCCTGATGACGTAGGATGCTATCACGGTGAAAATTTGATATAGGTAAATGCGTATCTTTCCTGGCTCCAGATTTGTCACAAATATTTCTGGAGTTTTTTCATTATTGGAGTTTAAAAATTACTCATCTTGACTCTGTTTTCAGGCATACGATTGACATTTTTTAGATTTACACAGTTAACTTCTTGATATTTTATCAACTGACTCATGAGAGTAAGTATTTATATACAAGGTAAAATAGTTAAGCGATCGCACTCCTATCTTGACTAAAGCAAAGTGCGATGTCTAACGACAAGGCGCTGCGCGTCTATGCACCGAATATAAATGTTTATTTTATTGTATATGTCACAAAAATATCCTTTTTCATCTCTACTTCTGCGGCTGCATCTGGATTATAAGTCGGTGATAATAAAAAACCTGCAAAAGACGGTAAAGTCACTCCAGTTTTGGAATTACATGAGGGATAAAATAATGTGTAAAATGGCTCTGCTACAGAAGGAGTCCCAAGTTTAACACCCATAGCACTTGCTAAAGCCTGAGCACGACTTTTAGCGTCTTTCATAGCTGATTGGTAAACTGAACTCTGCAAAGCTTGACAGTCATTGACTGTGTACTCAACGCCCACACTCTTGACAGAAAGATTTTCAATTTCGCTCGTGGACTTGTTCGCTGTAGCAACAATTTCCTGGACGCGATCGCGTGTTGGTTTTTCCAGTCTCACCAATATGTTGGCGTTATTTTCACTGGAATTAGTGTTAAGTTGCACTTGAATTTTATCAGCACTAATCCCTTTGGCAACTAGGCTATTAACTACAGGCTGGAGAGTTGCTTTAGTTAATGATTTTTTGCTTGGTAAGGATTCTGCTGCTGTTTTGTAATTTAAGAGTAAAATTGGTGAGGATATGCGACGGACTGACCCTAGAGATGACGGTTGCGTTTCTAACTGATTATTACTACCTCCGCTACTGAATACCAATTCAATATTCGCTGTATCTGCTGGCACTCTTACCATCCCTTGACCGATTATCATTAATGAATGGCGATCGCTTGCTGGTGGGTAAAATAATTGGGCATTAGTGACTTTGGGCGTTAACGCTCCGACGCCGACAGTCACGGAAATACTTAGCATTAGAGCAGTTATTTTTCTCATGTCCTGGGAATGTCCTTTGAATGTAATAAAAAAACTTGAATTAGGAACAACTTTTTAATGAAGTTAAGCTTTTTGGTAATTTACATCACTTTTTCAGGTGTGCTACAAAATTTACTGTTTCATCGAAAAAACTTATTTGTTGCACGTTCGTTTAAGAAGTCATAAAAATAACAACTTACTAAAGTGCAAAATCAGTCTAGCGACAGATGAAAGAATCAGGTAAAAACGTCTAAAAAGTTCACATTATCTAAAGGTAGATGATGCAATTGATGATTAATTTCATCAGCCGCAGCTAACCCAGAAAGCATCGCATCTTCCACAAGATTGCCGCCACACCAATCACCACAACAAATTAAAGGTAGGGGAGTTCCGGTAGACAAAAATGCTTCGTGCCAAGGACGGCTAGGAAAGGCATAACGCCAACGATGTACTTGCATCCATTCGGGAGTATTCAGCCAAGGAAGTGCCAGAGATTCAGCTGCTCGTTGCAACATATACTGTCCGGCAGGTTGTAAATCCTGTGATTCTAGATGACGTTGAGCAAAATCAGCGCTACTTTGCACCACAAAATGTGGCTGTTGAGGGTTAGGACGCTTGCTACTGTCCAAACCAATCCATGCTAAATCGGCATCATCCACAAAAGTTAGAGCTTTCCACTCAGGGAGGGCTTGGGATGTGGGAGAATATCCAGCGATCGCACTAATCGAAGGATAAAATTCTACAGAACGCAGATTGTCAAGAAAGACTGCATCCAATACGCTTTCACCCAAAGGTGACAACAGCATCACAGCTTGGGGTGCAGGAATGGCGACAACTAAAGCTTTTGCAGATAATTCTTCGTTGCTAGATTCGAGAGTCAGACGCCAGCTATTTTCAGGAGTTGGGGTAATAGCAATGACACGCTGATCCAGTAAAATTTCTAAACCTGGGGCGAGAGATTTAGCGATCGCACTCATTCCCTCAGGTGCAACATAACGCGGACTGCGGTTTTTGGGTTCAGATAAAAAAGCATCTGCTGTGAGTTCGTAAACTTCCTCTGTCCAAACTTCAAGGATATGGCGCGATCGCAATATTTCCACAAAACGTCCCAACAATTCACCCTTTGGCTTCAGGTAACAAGCCCCATGATCCGCCCAAGTTCCATGCAAGCGACGTGTAGCCAGTCTTCCTCCCAAGCCACGGGACTTTTCTACCACTAGCACCGAATATCCAGCTTGAGTTAACTGCTGGGCGCAGACTAAACCAGCTATTCCGGCACCAATCACTGCAATATCAGTCATGAGTCAATAGTCCTTGGTCATTGGTCATTGGTTATTAGTCATTAGTTATTGGTTATTATCAAAGGACAAAATTACTATTAATGACTGCTGAAAGCTAATAGTAGAATAAGGTACAGAAAGCTGCACGGAAGGGAGGAAGGGAAATTGGATGAAATGAGGGCGGCGCTAGAGTTAGCGACCGAAGAAGAATTGCAAGACTTAACGGCAATTCTATTTAGTCGTAAGTTCAATCCCCTAGATTATGTACACACACCCGAACCCATCGAAGTACAAAGCCAAGACCGTAAAGCTTGGTTAGACGCACTAGAGGGTCGCTTTCGTTTTTTAGCGGCAGATGGGATGACAGTATTACGGGGACGCACAGGGCAGGTAACTTACCGACAAGCGCTAGTTCAAGTATGTAAGTATTTAAAAATTTCCTATTCTAATCAGCTGGCAACTATTGATTTAGAAGCAGAAGTATTTTTGCATCTGCTAGGACAGGTGTGGAAAAAATTACCTGAACAGGAAAAGCAAAAATTGACTGTACGGGTGCAACATCAGCTGTTCAAATCAGAACTAAAACAACCGCTACCACTTTTCTTGCAACGTGACCCCTTGGGGTTACTTTTCAAAGGCGGTAGTGCATTAGCGGTTACTTCCATGCTCCAGCCACTTGTACTTAAGCAAATTGCCCGACAATTTGCCGTCCACTTTGCTACCTATGAAGTAGCCAAACAAGCGGTGATTACAGGTTCAGAAGCAGCTACAACCCAATTCCAAAGCTATGTAGCTATGCAAATGGCTCGACGGGGTATGACTGTGAGTGCAGTTCGTTATGGGGCAACCCGCAGTATGTTTGCTGTGATTGGGCCAATGATGTGGGCTTGGTTTTTTGCGGATTTAGGGTGGAGAGCGATCGCCACTAACTATGGTCGGATCATCCCTACCATCTTTGCCTTAGCTCAAATTCGCCTCACTCGTGAGGAATATTGGGAGCCAGCTTGAACAAAGCTTTTTACTATTTCAAATCTCGTTGGCAATCTTGCTGGAACTACTCTCTATGGGCACTGTTAATCTTCCCATTGAGTCCTTTATTGGGGGCTGTTACTATAGTTGTTGTATCATTAATAACTTTACTGAAACAATACCAGAAAATTAGTCGCCGCCCCCTCAACCGGGGATTTGCCCTTTTGAGTGTGTTGCTGGTCATAAGTGCTGGGTTTGCCGATGACAAGACCGCAGCTTTCCTCGGCTTATTTAATTTATTACCATTCTTTTTAGTTTTCGCTGCCCATAGCACTCTGATTCAAACATTTGCCCAATTGCGGCAAATGGCTTGGATTTTGGTGATCGGTTCCATGCCAGTGGTAATTATCGGTTTGGGACAGTTATTTTTAGGCTGGAGTTTGAAGTTCGAGATTTTGTGGATTGTCTTAGCTTGGACGATCAGACCAGGAGGAAATCCACCAGGTCGCATAGCTTCACTCTTCTTGCACGCTAACACCTTCGCTGCTTATCTAGCGATAGTTTTCATCTTGGGCTTAGGGTTGTGGCTCGAACAATGGCGATTGGGGATTAGGTATCGAAGATTGGGTGTTGGGAAGAATTCAGTCTCCAGTTCCCAGTCCCCAGTCCCCTTTCTCTTTTTAACCGTGGCGATGATTACAAATTTCATTGCTTTGGTTTTTACCAGTTCGCGCAATGGGTGGACGATCGCTATTTTCGCCTGTTTAGCTTATGCACTCTACCAAGGTTGGCGCATTCTTGTAGGTACCGTTGCTGCGATCGTCTCTAGTGTGGTTTTAGCAGCTTTTGCTCCCTCACCAATCGCTCAATTTTTTCGTCAGTACGTTCCTGCTTTCTTTTGGGCAAGGTTAAATGACGATATGTATCCAGATAGACCAGTCGCTTTAATGCGAAAAACTCAGTGGGAGTTTGCCTGGTCTTTAGCTCAGGAACATCCTTGGACTGGCTGGGGGTTACGCAGTTTTAGTAGACTCTACAAAGCCGAGATGCAGATTCCCTTGGGTCATCCCCATAACTTTTTTTTGATGTTATCTGCTGAAACTGGTTTTCCCAGTACTTTTTTATTTTGTAGCTTACTCGCTTGGATTTTGATTACAGGCGTTCAATTATTGCGAAAGTTAAAATATATAAATACAGAAGACAGACTGATATTTTTCAGTTATCTTCTGGCTTTTGTTGCGTGGATTTTATTTAATACAGTAGATGTCACCCTCTTCGATATTCGTTTGAATGCGCTTTCATGGTTAATTTTGGCTGCCATTTGTGGAGTAATACATCGTTATAACAAAGAAGATAGGTTTGCATCTCATTCAAATTAGTCAGTTAGGAAATAGTGCTCAGTAACTTAAAATTGCCATTAATTTCCGTGTATGCACTGGGGACGTTTAGAGTTTTAAATTAATAAGATTACTATATTCACGTCTGTGACTGTGAGAGTGACTAATTAGGTATTAGTCGCTGTTGCTGATTGTTGGGAAGGTGTAGGGACAATCCTTTGCGGTTTTCCTGCATGACGGGCATCTCTTGTAGATGCCCTTTTGTATATTTACTATATTGATTATTTAAAAAATATTTAATTTAACGCAATATCTGAAAAACTTTTATCTTTAATCAAGGAAAATAAAACATGATTACTGAAATTAAACTAGGTCTTTGTAACCCGTCATAACCTATTTATTTACATGTACCGGGGAATTAAATGGGGAATCTTATTTGTGGTATAACTACGATATCAATATCAATAATGATCAAACTATTCCTGTCCACAAAACAGGGCTAACTGGGTATATATTTGAACTGAAATTAAAACCGGGATTCGCTCTGAATGGAACAAAGATGCTGATTGGCTGGCAATCATTGATAGTGTTCAAACTAAGTTGCAGACATCTAAAAATTCCCATATTGTCTCTGGTGAAACAATACTGTTCTGAAGATTGCCAAGGTTGGAGAAGTGAGGCAGAGGGAGAACAACAAATGACCAACAACCACTCAAACAAATAAGTAAGTGGGCAAGAATAAATCAAACAATATTACGCAATCTAAAATTAATGAAATTGGGTCATGGTAAGCGGCTCCAGACCTATTATAAGGGCTAAAGCCGCTTACTATAAACCTTTAATTATTCACGCCTACTTACTTAACTTTCTCTAACTGAACCGGATTGCAATAACCTTTTTGGTGTAAGCTCTCGGTAAAATGGGTGTGTCGGTAACAAAAAAAAGACGCCTCCAATAACCAACCTTATGCTCACAACAGCTAACTTTCTTCAGTACACCCAATGGTCAGGCATAGCTACCTTAATATTTGCTGCCTTAACAGTTTTGGCTTTTATTCTCAAATGGGGCATCCGCTTTCGGCTGGTGGGTACGACTGGCTTTATGCTGGTGCTGACAGTTGGTTTATTTGCACTCTCAATAGTCCCCTTGAGTCGGACTGTGATTCCCGGAGCAGTCCGGTACACTTTAGTTTATGACAATGGGTCAACACAAGCGGTGATTGCCACGTCACCCCAAATTACACCCACACAATTAGAAGCAACTTTACGTCAAGCAGCTAGTAATCTCTTCTCTTATGGTCGCTCAGGTACACGCGAAGACGACAAGTTAACAGTTCGCGCCCGTACCATTATCCACCCAGAACAAGGGGCTTCTGTACCAGTTTACTTGGGTGAGGTGAAGCGATCGCTCGTTTCGCATCAAAATTCCCCAGTCACAGTCGAAATTTACACAGACAAATTCGCCCAATTGCCAAAACCTACTGCCTAAGAGGAGCAGGGGGCAGGGGGAAATTGTACAATTTTTTCTTCAGCCCTGATCCTTCTAGAGGACAAGATAATTTACCCTTTATCAGAATAACAAAATTTATTTTGTATTTACTGATACATTAATAGTTATTTTTAGATTAAGATATTCACACTTTAGTGCTTCCACTGTAAGAAAAGGTCAATCAACGTGTAAGTAATGGGTACTGAGAGTTGTGATTTGTCAGTTATTATCCTCATTACCATTGTTGGGATTTTCACAGTCTTTGCGGCAAATGAATCGGCTGTGGGGGCGTACGGATAGATGTATGCCTCTTTGCACCTATCCATAGCTGGAATGACCATCAACACATTATTCAGTTTTGAATAACTTTTCCTGAGAATCTGAGAGTGGTAATGTTAATTAATTATACGGTTGTTCAAAACTTTGATAGTTCGGAATTTTAGGCTAATGGAGATCACAGATTCAAGCAACGTCGTTAAATTGCTTAACCAATTGACGATAGACTTTGTATTTTTCATTACATCGGTTAAAACGGAGTTTAGTCAGATGCTTTGTTTATAGCCATCCTGAAACTAGTATGGCAACAAGTATTTCTGACTGCAAGTCTATTAGATTAAGAAATATCAAGGTTTTGGCAAACTAGATTATATGTCTAATCAACTTTCTACTCAAGGTTCTTTGTCTACTCAAACCTCTAGTTCATTATTTACGCTCACAGTTGCCCCAGCAAAAGTAATCCGTGGTTCTGGGGTGTTGCAAGCAGCAGCAGCAGAGATCACCTGTTTGGGAAATCGTCCCTTAATTGTGGCAGGTGAATCTACTCTCGCCATTAGCCGAAAGAATTTGCAACCAGTTTTAGAAACGCAACAGTTACATACTGTTCAAGCTTCTTATGGTGCAGATTGCTGCGAAGCTAGCCTGAAATCTTTACAGAAAACGGCAAAAGAACATAAAGCTGATGTAATTATCGGTGTTGGTGGCGGCAAAGCCCTAGATACAGCTAAATTAGTCGCGCAGCAGTTACAGTTGCCAGTGGTGACAATTCCGACATCAGCGGCTACCTGTGCAGCTTGGAGTGCCTTGTCGAATGTTTATTCAAAAGACGGGGCATTTCTCTACGATGTGGGGCTGTCTCGTTGTCCCGATTTACTGATACTTGATTATGACTTGATTAACACTGCACCACAACGGACTTTAGTAGCTGGAATTGGTGATGCGATCGCTAAGTGGTATGAAGCCTCAGTTAGCAGTGGGCATTTGCAAGATACTTTAATTATTGCTGCGGTGCAACAAGCACGAGTTTTGCGAGATATCCTCTTGCAAAAGTCAGCCGCCGCCACCAAAGAACCAGGTAGTGAGGTTTGGCGAGAAGTTGTAGACGCCACTGTTTTACTCGCCGGGGTAGTTGGAGGACTTGGAGGGGCGCAGTGTCGCACAGTTGCTGCCCATGCCGTGCATAATGGTTTAACTCATATTTCAGGACATGGCAGTATTCATGGCGAAAAAGTTGCTTTTGGGATTTTGGTGCAACTGCGTTTAGAAGAAATGCTACAAGGCAATCAACTAGCTGCATCAGCACGACAACAGTTGTTAAAGTTCTATGCAGAAATTGGACTACCCCAAAAATTAAGTGATTTGGGATTGGGCAATATTACATTAGGCGAGTTGCAAACAGCCGCTGAAATTGCTCTGGTTCCTAATTCTGACATCCATCGACTACCGTTTAAAGTCGCGTTAGAACAGTTGATGGCAGCAATGGTTTCCACCACTGCACCCATAGATAGTAAAGACATGAATCGAGTTTCGCCCAAGGCAATCAGTGACGAGGTTGAAGAATGAGTTTAAATTGGATTGTCCCAGCAGAACGCATACAAAAACTGCCACCTTATGTATTTGCCCGTTTAGATGAACTGAAAGCTAAAGCACGCGAACAAGGGTTGGATTTAATTGATTTGGGTATGGGAAACCCCGATGGTGCAACGCCAGCACCAGTTGTAGAAGCAGCGATCGCCGCTTTAAAAGATCCCGCCAATCACGGTTATCCTCCTTTTGAGGGGACTGCTAGTTTCCGCCGGGCGATCACCAACTGGTATCATCGCCGTTATGGTGTGGTTCTCGATCCCGATAGTGAAGCTTTACCACTACTCGGTTCTAAAGAAGGATTAACCCATCTAGCGATCGCCTATGTTAACCCTGGCGATTTAGTTTTAGTTCCTTCCCCAGCTTATCCCGCCCATTTTCGGGGCCCAGCGATCGCAGGCGGGAAAATCCACAGTTTGATTCTTAAACCAGAGAATGACTGGTTAATCGATTTAGCTGCAATTCCTGACGAGGTTGCAAAACAAGCTAAAATTCTCTATTTCAATTATCCCAGCAATCCCACCGCCGCCACTGCCCCCCGCGAATTTTTTGAAGAAATCGTCGCCTTCGCCCGCAAATATGAAATTTTGCTGGTACATGATTTGTGTTATGCCGAGTTAGCTTTTGATGGTTATCAACCTACTAGCTTGCTAGAAATTCCTGGTGCGAAAGATATTGGTGTGGAATTTCACACCTTATCCAAAACCTACAGTATGGCAGGTTGGCGCGTCGGGTTTGTGGTGGGTAACCGCCATGTAATTCAAGGTTTACGGACGCTGAAAACTAACTTGGATTACGGCATTTTTGCAGCATTACAAACAGCAGCCGAAACCGCCTTGCAACTGCCAGATGTGTATTTGCACGAGGTACAACAACGCTACCGCACCCGCCGCGATTTCCTCATTCAAGGATTAGGAGAGTTGGGTTGGGATATCCCCAAAACTAAAGCGACAATGTATCTTTGGATGAAGTGTCCCGTTGGCGTTGGTTCCACAGATTTTGCCCTGAACGTATTGCAGCAAACTGGTGTTGTTCTTACCCCAGGTAATGCCTTTGGGGTTGCAGGTGAAGGGTATGTACGAATAAGTTTAATTGCCGACTGCGATCGCTTGGGTGAAGCTTTACATCGCTTTAAGCAAGCTGGCATCCGCTATCAACCTGAAGCCGTAGTATCTGCTTCATAATAGAGATAGCGTCCCCTTATCGATATATTTGCGTCGGTCACAAATGGCAAAGGGATTTACGCGAATATTAGGAGAAGGTAAAGTTGTTGTTGCTAGTTCAGGTTTGGCAGCAAATGAGGTAGATTCCGTCACTGTTGAAGTGATGGCAGAAATTGGTATTGAAATTAGCAATCAGACTTCTAATATCAAGTTCGGATAATTAGTTATAATTCCCACAGTCATTGCACTCCACCAAAGCGTAGCTTTGGTGGAGTGGGGTTCTTGGGGTTTTTTATTTGACCCAAAAACGAAGTCAGAATTTATACTGACTTCTCACAGTATCTGGAAAACCTCACTTCTATTTCTCTTTCCTTTTAGGAGAGAGACTTTGAACTTTCCCCCTTCCCGCGTCGGGAAGAGGGCAGGGGGTTATGTTTTTCGTGGGCTTTTTCAGATGGCGTGAAAAGTCAGAGTATAAATCAAGTTGAGAATTATCCGGATTGATGGACAAAAGCAGTGTAATTACTAAACATAAAATGTGATAGAAGTTACAACATTCTTTGATTTAGTATAAATAATTTTATGTTGTCTGATTGTAACTGCCCAGGTAGGAATGTCAGGAATATTCCCATGAGGGAAGAAAGATGGTAGTGTTCAAGCATGAATCCAGAAGAAAAAGATCAA
>NZ_JBALCO010000068.1:0-13676 GCF_036919595.1 Nostoc sp.
GCGACCAACGAAAATTTTTTGAGTTGCATTTAGCTGCTGATTTTCAGGTACAACTCTTAATTTACCCGTTTTTAGGCTTAACCGAAAAGTATTGGGTGCTGCCTGATCGAGCCGATCTAACACCTTGCGGCTCAACTCAATTTCAGCCGCTGCCTCCGATAGTCCCAGGTATCGGACTTTGCCTTGCTGAACCAGTTCAGCCATTGCGCCAACCGTATCTTCGATCGGCACAGTTGGATCGACCCGGTGCTGGTAGAACAAATCAATGTAATCAGTGCTTAGACGCTTGAGCGATTCATCACAAACTTTGTGAACATTGTCAGGTTTGCTGTTGAGTCCCTGCCTTGCACCACCAGAAATGTCAAAGCCAAACTTGCTAGCAATCACAACTTGATTGCGTCACCCTTGGACGGCGCGACCAACAAGCTGCTCGTTGGTAAACGGTCCGTAGATTTCGGCGGTATCGAACAACGTAATGCCAAGCTCAATCGCACGATGAATCACGGCGATCGACTCCTTCTCATCACTGTTGCCGTAGGCATAACTCATCCCCATGCAGCCGAGACCCAATGCTGAGACTTTCAACCCTTGGGTTCCAAGTGTTCTAGTTTTCATAAATTTTCCTGAGATTGCAACTTTTATTCATCACTGATCCACTGCTCACACCCATTTCAGTATCTCAACGTCGGCTGGTGCTTAACCGCTCTGTCCAATTGCTCGAACGACGATTTCATTGACATCTACATCTTCTGGTTGCTCGATCACAAATGCAATTGCACGAGTGATCGCCTCAGATGGGATGACTGACTTGCGAAATTCCGCCGTCCACTGCGCCGCTGATCCAAGATTCCTCGATATGTTGACGATGCAACCGCTGGTTGACTTGCTGACCCGAACATCCCCAAGGACTTTGAGCGTCTCAGCCACCTCTGTTCCACGGGTCAGTTCGCAAGCACCGAGCAGTACTGTGCAACCGTTTTGAGTTAGTTGACGCGCAATCTCCAAGCCAAGACCTTTGCTCGCTCCCGTGATCAAAGTTACTTTGGCATTAGCGTTCATCTGTTGTAGTCTCCGGTTGTGTTGCAAAAATGATTAAAGAACAAACGATTGACTCAACTTTGACTCGATTCAATTAATGATTGAGCGCTTTCATTTGCTGTTCAGCATAGCGAGACCCAGCGGCAATTCCTTTGGGAGCAACCGCTTCAATTTGGTTCAACTCTTCAGAAGTTAGAGTCATGTCAGTTGCAGCAATGTTTTCTTCCAGGTAGCTTTGCCGTTTCGTACCCGGAATCGGCACAATGTCATTGCCCTGAGCTAGTAGCCACGTCAAAGCAAGTTGACCAGGTGTCACGCCTTTTTCTGAAGCGATCGCTTTCACCTGTTCTACCAGTTGCAGATTCTTGTAGAAATTCTCGCCCTGAAATCGCGGTGAATTTCTGCGATAGTCATCTTGGGCGAAATCTTCTGGGCTGGTGAACTGCCCTGAGAGAAATCCACGACCGAGTGGGCTGTAAGCTACATAGCCAATGCCTAACTCGCGCACAGTCGGCAAAATCTCATCTTCTGGGTCACGGCTCCACAGGGAGTATTCCGTTTGCAGGGCAGTAATCGGGTGAACTGCATGTGCCCGTCGAATCGTGGCAGGAGCCGCTTCGGACATCCCAAGATAGCGGACTTTGCCCTGCTGCACCAGTTCTGCCATTGCCCCGATGGTCTCTTCAATCGGCACCGATGGATCAACCCGATGCTGATAGTAAAGGTCAATTACATCAACTCCTAAGCGTTGCAATGAAGCATCACACGCTTGATGCACATATTCTGGTTTGCCGCTCACGCCTACAAACTGACCATCTATGCTACGGACATTACCAAATTTTGTGGCTAGCACAACCTGATCTCGACGATCACGGATTGTTCTGCCCACTAATTGTTCATTTGTGAAGGGGCCGTACATATCAGCCGTATCCAGCAGCGTTACACCAAGTTCTAAAGCGCGGTGAATTGTGGCGATCGATTCTTGCTCATCGCGCCCTGCATAGAACTCAGACATGCCCATACAGCCTAGCCCTAGTTCTGAAACTACCAGTTCTTTGCCAAGTTGACGTGTTTTCATTAAAGTTCTCCTGATTTAACTTTCGATTTCGAGTCTTATCTTGCAGCATGGGTTCATAGTAGGCTCAATCAGCTTTTACATGAATACATAAACCTCGCAGATGATTGCCTAATCCTCTCAAGCCACACGTTAGTCATGGAAAAAATTTCTTATAATGAGCGCAGGAGAAGGGTTAAATCAGTCAGGAATTTAGCATGAGGAGTAAGATACTGAGCAATGAGGCAGCGATCAATAAATGTAAAGAACTAGCAGCATTAGTCAATCTGCATACTGACGGCAAGGGAAACGGTGCCCATGCAACCGCGATCAATCCCTTAGTCTTCACGCGAGAATGCGATCCTCCAGCTGCAATACAGGGGGTCAGCGAACCACTGCTCGTCATTGTGGTGCAGGGCGAAAAAGAAGTGTTGCTGAAGGAGGAAGGCTATCGCTACGGTGTCGCTCAGTATTTGGTTGTGTCGGTGGATATGCCGCTGAGTGGATGTGTGGTAGAGGCAACCCCCAGTCAGCCTTATCTAGGATTTAAGCTCAAGTTAGACTCTGCCCAACTCTGTGAAATCATTGCTCAAACTAACTTAAATATAAGTAAGAAAGAATCAGTGAGAGGCTGGTTCATCAGCGATGCCGATCCACCATTGATTGATTGTGCCATCCGGTTGACAAAGCTTTTAGAGACACCGCAGGACATCTCGTTCCTGGCACCGATGATCATCCGCGAAATCTATTACCGTCTGCTTATGGGGGAACAAAGCGAAGCAGTTCGTCAGATTGCCACCTCTGGTAGCAACATGCAGCGCATCGCTGAGGCAATCAAACGGCTCAAGGCTGATTTTGCAAAGCCACTGCGGGTTGAGGATTTAGCAGAGCAGGCGAATATGTCTGCTTCATCGTTTCACCGCCATTTCAAGGCAGTCACCTCGATGAGTCCGCTACAATATCAAAAACAGTTGAGACTCTTGAAAGCGCGTCAGATGATGCTTGCCAAGGATGTCGATGCGACTCAGACTGCCTATAAGGTTGGATATGAGAGTACTTCGCAGTTCAGTCGCGAATATGCCCGCATGTTTGGCGCGCCGCCCATCAGGGATATTGAACGGTTACGAATAGAGGCTGTCGCCTAATTTGAGAATTCCTTGTTTTGCGAAGCATGACTAGTACGGACGCGACAAGCATCTTCATTCTATCTTGCTTTAGCGCACCTTCAATATTCAGCATTGTGCCTTTTTAGCACTGTTGTCTATTGTCTCTTATTTCCCGACAACTTTATTACTTAAGGATGATATATAAGGATGGTGAAAATGTTAAATTTCGACGGTTTATTTTTGCCCCAAAACAGCACTAAAGTCAAGGTTGAGAACTGAAGTTACTGAAAAGCTAGATTTAGGTAGGTAAAAGTTATGGCAAATATCATTACAAAAATTTTGTGGTTGTTTGATTTTTATTAGCGCTCTCTTGTCATCAAGGGGTACGGTTTGCGGGGTGCTATTTTTAGCATCTCACATTCGATTGCTCAATGCAAGTAGTTTTGGTAAGCGATAGGGATTCTTGTAGAGATATTAAGATGATAAGTCTTTATGCCATTCGGTACTGCCCAAAATCCAAATAGGGGAGTATATTAAAGGGAATGGTTATGGTAGAGGCAGCATGGCAGTCTAAATAATAAGTAATTAGATATACTATATTTAATTAATTTAACACTGAAAATCCCACCGTGGGCATTGCTGGTGTGCCAAATCTTGGGCATATTTTGGTTGCTTTTTGGCAAGACTTGTATGTATAGTTTTAAAATTCCTGGCTGAGACTGTGTAGGAGTCTGATACATAAGCTTTACGCAAACAAAGTGTTTCGGTAAAAATTACAGATACCTCTCAAGTTAGAGATACATTCTGTGCAGGGTTAGCGCGTCTCAAACCCTATTGACAGATGGGATTATCGCAAAGTGAAGAGTTGGGGAGAGCAGCAGCCAACACAGAAGCCATGTAGTTATCATTCATAGCCGCTCGCAGTGACTTTTGGCGAATACTGCGACGGAAAGATGATTCTCTCTCTAAGGCATTGAGGGCAATTCGATGTAGCAAGGCAAAATTCTGTGGGCTGTGCAGAGAACGAATGCGACATTCATCTTCATCAAACGTGACATCTAATGTCCAATGAACAGAGTTTTCGATGCCCCAGTGCTGTCGAATTGCGCTACCAATTTTGTTAGCATCATTGGCTGCTCGGATGCGTCCCCGGACACTCAATCAATTTATTGGTCAAGAGCATATTATTGGACAAGGAAGACTACTGCGGCGTGCTATTAGTTTGGATCAACTGTCTTCCTTAATCTTTTCTGGGCCACCAGGTACTGGCAAGACTACTTTAGCACGTGTTATTGCCAACAGCACTCGCGCTCACTTCATAGCTATCAATGCCGTACTTTCGGGAGTTAAAGAAATTCGAGCGGCAATTGAAATAGCCCAACAGCGCAAGTTCCATAATCAACGAACTATTCTTTTTGTCGATGAAGTCCATCGTTTTAATAAGTCTCAGCAAGATGCTCTATTGCCTTGGGTAGAGAATGGTACAATTATTCTCATTGGTGCTACCACCGAAAATCCTTTTTTTGAAGTAAATATTGCACTTGTCAGCCGTTCGCGGATTTTTCAACTTCAGCAATTAACTAATAAAGATTTATCCAAAATTGTTGAGCAAACGCTAGCTGATTCGGAACGCGGTTATGGCAACTTACAGCACTTTCGAGGTATACGAGGTACATTAAGTATTATTACATTAAGAACTACAATGAAACCGTACTCAATCGATTTGCGAGAAAAAATAGTAAATACGTATGAAAGAGGTGATACTTCGGTCAGAAAAGTAGCCGTTCAATTTGGTGTAGCGAAAAGTTATCTACAAAAGCTCCTCCAGCTAAAAAGAACCCAAGGTCATCTAGAACCTAAAAAGCAAGGTGGGACAATGAAGGGTAAATTGGATGAGTACGATAGCGAATTAGCTGAAATGGTTAAAAGCCATCGAGACGCAACTTTATTAGAATACTGCGAGTATTTTGGAGAAAAATATAACGTTTGGGTATGTGCAAGTGTAATGTGCTGTGCATTGCAAAAACAAAAACTAACACGAAAAAAAAGTATCCCCTCAATAATTGGGGGTAGGCGGTTATTCAGGTAACCACGACCAGCCAAATGGATTAGAAGAAGATCGATCACGAAGAATATTGCCCAAAGAGGGAATATGTCCAATTTGAGAAATGCGATGCCTACGGCGGGCTGCGCCTACGCGGATATACTCAAAAAAGCTGATACCTAACTTGCGAGTAGTGGCAACAAGCGATATAAAAATATCCCACGCCTTTGCACCTTGTTCTGTCTGGGTAGCATAGCTAATATTACGTCGCTGCACCATAGTCCTAGCAGCCAACTCAGCAGGATTGTTATGCAATGGTAATTCTGGATGCTCTAAAACTAAAAGCAACTCAAAAGCTTTTGCAGCAGTTAATCGTTTTCGCTCATCCAACTGTTCGTAACCAGTTTTTTCGGTAAAAAGCGTCCAAAATTCCGACTTTAGTTCGCGAGCTTTATCCCGACTCGGAGAATCTCGATAAGCTAATAATTTTCGGTAATATTTCCAGAATCGTTCCAGAAAATCATCCAAAACTTTTTGGTGGCAGGCAACAAATGGACCTAACTTCTTATAATGCCGTCCTTCATGTACCCAACAAAGAGCTAAATCATCGGTTAATAACTTGAACTGGGGAGCATCATCACATAGTAGGGTTTTGATTACAGGAATAGTCGATTGCTGATGATAAAAGGCAATTGCTGCTGATTCGTAGATCCGGGTACGATATTGAGAGCCTAATTTACTTAAATACTCATCAATTAATGTATTGAACTCAGTTTCTGTAAAGGCTGTTTGCTGAGGCAATAATTTGAGTTGATGAATCCACTTGGTTGGTAAGTGGAAAGTATCTAATAACTCGTATGTCAATTCCGAAAGGATAAACTCAAGCTCAGTTGTATTTTGAAATACTTTTAATTCGCTCAAACGGTCTTTGTTTCTTGTCGTCTGGTAGATTGTATATAAAGGGTTACAAATTACGTTGGTTGTATGGTTGACTCCGCCAACACGCGCACCTGTTTGGTCAAAGTGCTGCCAGGGACTACTTGCTAGACCCTCAGTATATACTTCTTGATACTCTGCTTCAAAATCTTCTTGGTTTTTGATTAATAAATTCGATAAGTGTCCTGCACTCATCGAGATACCAATATCTTCGAAAAATTCTAATAGTTTTCCTTGGGTCATGTTTCCGCCGTAATACAGACTTACGACTAAAGCTTTTATCCCTGGATCAAATTCTCCGTCATAACCCGTTGGTAGCAGCGCTAAATAAGTTTTTCCTTCAGAAGGTGAGTAGTATTTTTCTTTGCGGAATAGTACGTTATCTGCTTGAAGTAATATGTCTTGAACTACTACTTCTTCGTAACCCTTGAACTGTGCATCTGCTGGGAGTTTTTCTTGGGGGTAAACTACCACCTCTTCCCGGTCTATCTTAATGGTTTGGTTTTTACTGGTTTTGCGATGTTCTTTGGGAATTTTTCGCTCTTTCTCTGACGAGTGGTCTTTTTCAAATCCTTTCTTGTTTTTATTGGCTTTGATGTCAGGTTTGCCTTGTTCTCCCTTGAGGCGGTTGTTTTCGTCCCGTAGTTTTTGGTTTTCTTCTTCTAATTCTTTGATTTTTAAGTTTAGTTGCTCTATCAGGTTCAATAGCAGTTCTACTGTTTGACGCACTCCTGATTCTGCAATCTGCTTTGGGTCGATTGATTGCAACAATGCGGTGATTAGTTTGTCTGATGATGGTTTTTGCGTCATGTCTCATATTCTATGACGCACGGTCTACCTTTACCCCGATTTTTTGAGCGGATACAAAAAAAAGACCGTTAGGAGTAGTCAAGCGAAAACAGAAAGAGTCCAAAGGTTGAGAATAGAGTATTGGGAGAAAGTAAAACAAGTAGACCCAGAAAACCTTGTTTTTATTGATGAAATGGGTGTTTTACTTGGTTTGACCCGAACTCATGCCCGAAGCGATCGCGGCAGTAGAGTATATGATTTTCAACCATATTATCGATAGCGCAGCGTTAGCGAGTCTTCGAGCGTCGGTGCAAAAGTCAGTGTAATTGGGGGAATCAGCTTAAAGAAAGTTTTATGTCATGACTTTAAACCGCTCAATGGGTGGGAATGCATATAAAGTCTTTATTGAACATTTTTTGCTGCCACAATTATGGACTGGTGCAGTAGTTGTAATGGATAATCTTCCTGCACATCAAGTTGCAGAAATTAAACCCTTAATTGAAGGAGTTGGTGCAAGTGTTCTGTAGCTGTCTCCCTATTCTCCTGAATTTAACCCCATCGAACATTGGTGGTCACAACTAAAAGCATTCCTGAAACAATTTTCTCCAAAAAATGCATCTGGAGTTGATGTTTTAATAAAAATAGCGCTGGAATTAATTAATCCTGAACATCTCAAAAATTGGTTTATAAATTGCTGTTACTGTACCTCATAAACCCCGAAATTGCTGTAACAGTAGAAATTGACGCAGATGCTTTAGATCATCTAGTTAATGTTGCTAACGGTGATGCTCGTTCACTATTGAATGGCTGTAGAGACTACATCCCCCAAGGCTACAGGCGTTATTCATATTCCCTTAGCAGTGGCAGAAGAATCAATTCAGCAGCGTGCTGTTTTATACGACAAAGAAGGGGATGCCCATTTTGATACCATCAGTGCTTTTATCAAAAGCTTACGAGGTTCTGACCCAGATGCAGCACTCTACTGGCTGGCCAAAATGGTTTATGCAGGTGAAGACCCGCGTTTTATTTTCTGTCGGATGTTGATTCTTGCAAGCGAAGATGTCGGATTAGCTGACCCACAAGCAGTTGTCGTTACAAATGCTTGTGCCGAAGCGTTTGATCGCGTGGGAATGCCGGAGGGACGTTATCATTTGGCGCAGGCAGTGCTTTATTTAGCAACTGCACCAAAATCCAATAGCATTATGGGCTTTTTTGATGCTTTAGCCGCAGTAGAAATTGAAAATGTTGCTTCCGTTCCCACCCATCTTAAAGATGCCAATCGGGATAAAAAAGGTTTTGGACATGGAGTGGGTTATGTCTATCCTCACGCTTATCGAGATCATTGGGTAGAACAGCAATATTTACCCAAGAGCTTGCAAGGTCAATTGTTTTATCAACCATTAACCCAAGGTTATGAAAACCAAATCGCAATACAAGTAGCACGTCGTCGAGAAGCTCAACTTGCTGCAATAGTAGAAGGTATTGGTGTTGCACCAGTGGAAGTCATGACTTATGGAACTGTTGACCGAGCAGATGAGCGCTGGTTGCAACGCACACTTTCTCAGGTAGGCTATCAAGTCACACCAGAATTAACAGACTCCTTGTAGGGAAAACCACAGTAAGGACAGAAGCGGAATTTCACTGACGTAATCGGTTCGTTACACCTGGCACAACTATTACGTAACCCAG
Source organism: Nostoc sp. (assembly GCF_036919595.1). GTDB lineage: Bacteria > Cyanobacteriota > Cyanobacteriia > Cyanobacteriales > Nostocaceae > Nostoc. Next base: position 8,657 of record NZ_JBALCO010000068.1, read on the forward strand.
TCCCGCACAAAAAACAGAACTTGGAGCGTGGCGACAACCAAATATCTTCAAGTGTTGTTCCAGGCTGCCAACAGTGGGGACAAAATTTGAGAACATCTGTTGCAGAAACTGGAACACCACGAGCAACCGCATCCAGGTACTCAGATGGAACATGCAATGCGACAGCCAGCCCACGCTGACTTTTGCTATTAAGCTTAGTTGTCATCCCTCGTTCAATCTTACCTAAACTTTGAAGATGAATTCCGGCTTTTAGGGCCAGTTCAGTTTGACTTAACGAAAGGCTGGTGCGTATTCTTTTAACGTACTCTGCCAACGATTCTTGGGGTTGAGGGGTGTTATCCATGCTTTTAGTATGTATGAAAATATATGTTTAGTTATCTTAGCTAAATATGTTTTTGGAATACTATACTCTACTTTTAGTTCAAAAATATTTAAAACATGACAATTACATTAGCACAACTTGCTACAGCATTCCTCTCACGAGATGGATTAGCTGCTAGTACACTTAAATCTTACGAACAAACGCTACTATCTTTGCTCAAAGTGCATGGCAGAACACCTATAGAGTTAGTAGACCGTCAATTGCTGAAAGATTATCTCCAAAGTTTAGATGATTTAAACTATACAACCCATAATCGCCATCAAGCGATAATCAGCGCCCTGTTTAATTTTGCTGTAGATTCCGGCTACATTCAATCAAACCCAGCCAGCCGTTTAAGTCCCAGGAAACCAAAACGAGAACGGGGAGAACATAAGACAGACGAGGTAATACGCTATCTCACACCATCAAAATTAGATATTTTGTATGCAAACGTCAAAAAATCTAACGCCAGACTGGAGACGATAGTTTGCTTGCTGCATCGAAGTGGAGCCAGAATCGGAGAATTACTTTCCTTAGAGTTAGCACACATAAATATGGAGCAACGCAAGTTCCAAGTAGTGGGAAAAGGCAACAAACAACGCTGGTGTTTTTATATTGAAGATGCAGAAATTGCTTTACAAGACTATATCAAATATTATCGTCATCCTGCCTCCAAAGCATTATTCACTGCCCAGCACCCAACAACTAAAGTCATAACACCAGTAAGTTATGAAGCCGTGAGCGCAGACTGGAGAAAAGTAATTAACCAAAGCCATGAACTCAAAGGCATTCGGCTGCATGACCTCCGCCATACATTTGCGACTGAGCGGGTGGGACTTATGGCGATTGAGGAGCTACGAGCGCTGATGGGGCATGAAAATATTCAGACTACATTACGCTACCAGAAAATTACATCTTCACGAGCGGAATCAGTGGCCAAATCAGCTTTAGATAACTTAGTCAATAATATATAACTTGTTTTTCATTATCTGTAGCGATCGCTTGCTAAAGTATTGTAAATTTTAATTTATAACAGAGTATTGATTATACTCCGCATCAAAGGAGTGAGGGATAATGAAACAAAACTCATGAAGTCTGCATTTTTGCAAGTATATTAACAAAACTTTTTATTTATCCCCTATTCCTGTTGGTAAATTCAAAATTCAATCAGGCGATCGCTCTTAACCATCGGGTATACCCCACACACATCGGTTTGAAGCTAAACGCAGCAACAGGTTTACGTCAATGTCCTCCGTTGCTTAGACAAATTTGCCGTTACCATAGCCTCGGTCATAAGCAGCAAGCGGTCTGAATTGTTACGGGACATGGCATTGTGTGTCAGTTTCTGTAATATTGTCCCAATCAGGCGTAGGGCGAAATCGCTCGACTAAAAAATCTACAAAAACTTGGGTTTTGGAAGGAGTGTATTGCCCTACGCCTAACACTGCAAAAATATCAGTTGTAGGGACTTTCCAATCATCAAGCACTGTTTTCAGTCGTCCAGTTCTGAGCGGATCTCCGGCAATATATGTTGCCAACAGCGCAATTCCGCAACCTCCTAACACCGCTTGATACAAAGCTTCTGCATTATCAGCCCTAAGCTTACCTTTAACGGGTACAGCAATCCGTTGGTTTTGGCGCGACAAGTGCCATATATCTCCGGTAGCAAGTCGCGAGAAGTTTAAACAACTGTGCTCTTCTAACTCCTTTGGTGTTTGAGCCGAACCATACTTTTGCAGATAGGTAGGTGAAGCGCATAAAACGCGGCGATTGGGAGCTAACCGACGCACAACCAGTTGGGAATCTTGTAACTGACCGATGCGAATGGCAACATCAATCGATTCCTCCAGTACATCCACGAATCGATCCGTGAAAGATAGATCGAGATTGATCTGGGGGTAACGATCAAGAAATTCAGGTAGGACAGGCGCAATCTGCCGCTGTCCAAAAACTACAGGTAGCGTTACCCGCAGCAACCCACGCGGCTCTGCACTCAAGTGTGAGACGAGCGCATCCGCTTGGTCTAGTTTTGCCAACACTTCTTGAGAGTGAGATAAATACAAAATTCCAGCTTCTGTAAGTGTCACCCGTCGCGTGTTGCGGTTGAACAAACGCACGCCTAATCGCTTTTCTAAGCGTCGGATGCGGCGACTCAACGCTGATGGATCGATTTGTAAACTATCCGCCGCTTCCACAAAGCTCAACTTTTGAGCCACAACTACAAAACTCCGAATCAATTCAAATCGATCGTCCATCTACGCGATCACTCCCTATGTTGAATGCCAAAACTAAGGTAACTTATGCATTAATGTATTGCATAAGTTACCGATTATTGATTTTGTCGCAACGATTATACTGAATACAGGTAGCTAATTTTCGGCAAATTGGTTTTCAAGAGGGTATTTTCATGAAAGTAGATCGCGCCAGACGAGCGTCATTAACACGGTGCTGCCCCTGAGCAGGTCTTCATCCATAACGAGCGACACTGGACGGCTTGCAGGCGGTCTGGCTCGATCCCGTGACGGATGCGGAATACGAGCAGATGCCTGGGTGATTCAACCCGGATGTATCATCTACCGCTGTTTGAAGCGCCGAACGGATTAGCGGAAGCGCTGCTCGTCGGTCGAGAGAGGATGTTTGTCGAGCATTTCATGCTCCAGCAGTCATATGACCCGACCGGGCTAGATGAAGACGCTAGAGGAGTATGCCCGCTGTCTGGCGGCACCGGGGGCGCTCAAGGGTGGCATCAGCTATTTCCGGAGCCATAAAATCGATGCCGAACACAATCGCGAGAATGCCAAGACCAAGCTGCTCATGCCCGTGTTGACGGTCGCTGGAACGGCGAGCTTCGGGGCTAACCTCAAAGGGCAGATCCGCCCGCTCGTCCAGCGGATGCGGGCTGTCATGGTCGAAAATTGTGGTCACTACCTCGCCGAGGAACGATCAGACCGTGTCATCGAAGAATTGCTGCGGTTTAAAACGAAACAACGGAGATAATATCATGACAAAATCATTGCGGATTGGAATCATTGGTGCCAGCGCTGATCGCGGCTGGGCGAAAGAGTCGCATGTTTTTGCAGTCCAGAAGCTGGCGGGATTAGAGTTAGCGGCTGTAGCAACAAGCAGACAGTCAACGGCTGATGCTGCCGCCAAAGCCTTCGGTGCCTTGGCTGCCTATGGCAAAGCAGATGACCTGATCCGAGATCCAGACGTTGACCTGGTGGCGGTTTGCATCAGGGTTCCTAATCACCGTGAACTGGTCTTGAGTGCTATTGCCGCAGGCAAGCACGTTTACTGCGAGTGGCCGCTGGGTCGCAACATTGCCGAAGCCGAGGAAATGGCCGCTGCCGCTGACGCTGCAAAAGTCCACGCGGCGATTGGGCTTCAGACGCGGATGAACCCCGCCGCGCATCGCGCACGCGATCTGATTACTTCCGGTGCGATCGGGCGTTTGCTCAGCGCACGGATCTACTCCGGCACCGGCGCTTTCAGTCCGAGAGTCGCGGCGGCGGATTCCTATCTGGAGAACGCCGAGAACGGTGCCACCCTCGTAACTATCCACGGTGGCCATGCGCTTGATCTGGCTGGTGCAGTGCTTGGACAGATCGAAGACGTGACTGCGCTGACCACGACCCAGTACCCCGAAATCCAGGTCGGCGACGATTCGACGCCGCAGGTGCGATTAATCCCCGATCACCTTCTCATGCAGGCACATCTTGCTGGTAGCGGGGCGCTGTCGATTGAGGTGGCGGGGGGTCGTCCGCCTGAAAAGACACCGTTCTGTCTGGAGGTGAGCGGTGAGAACGGTGAAGTTGCGCTAGATGGCGGCGCACTCAGAGGCTTCCAGTCCGGTCGCCTGCGCCTTTGGCTCAATGGCGAACTGCAGTCCGTGGATGAGGGCGAAGTTGCTTCGATGCCGGACACGGCTACCAATGTCGCAGGAGTTTATACAGCCCTTCGCGATGACATTCTCCGGGGAACCTCGACTGTCCCCGACTTCCATCATGCAGTGCGCCTAACGCGGCTGCTCGAGGATGTGATGTCATCAGCACGAACCGGAACTCGAAAGTTGCTCGCAGACTGGCCAGAGCAATAGTGAGCATAGGAATCGTCGCAACTGTGTTCAAAGACGATGCCTGAATCTGTCGCTTTGATAACGAACAAAGATGAATGGCACTCTTGTAAAGCTCTAAGCTATGCGCGATGAATACTACAGCTTTTAAAGCTCTTGAACGAATGGCACGCTTGTTATCGGCAAATTCATTATTCATAAGGCTTTTAGGTGTGGGGCGTGGGGTGTAGTGACGTTCGCGCCAGCGTTGCTCCCGCAAAGGAGTTTATTAATTTTCGCACTTATTTTTAATTTTCTTTGTTTTCTCCTACACCCGACACCCTAAGCCTGCAACCCTGTCCTGACGAGGTTTCACGTTTTCTTAATGCCATTCGCTCTTGAACAGTGTCAGGATGGGTCTAGTATCGCAAGGCGGAAGTCAAAAATCAAAAGGTATTAATTTTGGGCTTTCTGGCTGTTTTTAATGGTAGGTTTATTTTCGCCGACCTGTACTAGTAGTCTGTCAAGAAAGAATTGAGGGATAAAGACGCTTCAATTTGATTCGTGCATCTACGGTAGTAAATTGCCAATCAACAGTACGTGACAAA
>NZ_JBALCO010000069.1:0-71955 GCF_036919595.1 Nostoc sp.
AGCTAAGAACATCGGGAGCCGTGTACACGGAAACGGGTACGCACGGATCTAACTGAGAGGTGCGCGGGATAACACCCGCCATCGACTCAAACAAAGGCTAAACTTCCACCCTCAAAGGCTGAACTTTCACTCTCAAAGGCTACAACTTCCATGTTTTAAGAAACTTCCCCATCTCCCCCACTCCCTTTTTATATCAATAGCCAAACCTAATTTGGGAATACTCAATCCAGTAGGCGTGAGGATGGAACTGTGGTAGAAGAAGGTGCATATTGGCTAGCTTGGACGCAAATTTCTGGAATTGGCCCGGTATTACTGCGGCGGCTGCAACAGCATTTTGGCACGTTGGCAACAGCTTGGAACGCTACCAAGGTACAGTTAGGGGAAGTAGAGGGTTTTGGTTTTCAAACACTAGAAAAAGTAGTACAACAGCGATCGCGTTTACACCCAGAACAACTATTTACCAAGCACCAGCAGGAAAATTCTCATTTCTGGACACCAGCAGATGCAGATTATCCCCGCTTACTGCTGGAAACTCCGAGTCCACCGCCGATTTTATACTATCGCGGTGAAGTCGAACTCCAAGAAAATCTCGGACAAAAACCGATGATTGGAATTGTCGGAACACGCCAACCCTCAGAATACGGCATTCGTTGGACTCGCCAAATTAGTACAGCTTTGGCAAAAAATGGCTTTACAGTTGTTTCTGGTATGGCAGAGGGAATTGACACAGAAAGCCACATCGCCGCTATGAAAGCAGGTGGACGCACGATCGCAGTTTTGGGAACTGGTGTAGATGTCATCTATCCACATAAAAATCGGGATTTGTACAAGCAGATTTTGACGGCTGGGTTAGTCATGAGTGAGTACCCCACAAAAACCCCCCCCGATCGCACGCACTTTCCCCGCCGCAACCGAATTATTGCAGGTTTAAGCCGCGCCATCCTGGTAATGGAAGCCCCGTTAAAATCTGGTGCTTTAATAACAGCTACCTACGCAAATGAATTTGGCAGAGATGTCTATGCACTGCCTGGGAGACTGGACGATCATCCATCCCAAGGGTGTTTAAAGTTACTGAGTCAGGGAGCAACTTTCATTCTTAAGGAACTAGATGAACTTTTAACAATGCTAGGAGCAATACCACAAATTGATGGAGTCGAGGCTTCTACAGCATCAGAACAGTTAATGCCAACTTTGTCGCCAGAATTGCAAACGGTAATGGATACACTTGCTAGTGATGCTTTACCCTTCGATTTTATTATCCAACAAACCGGCATGGCTGCTGGCTCTGTTTCCGGTGCTTTGTTAGAGTTGGAACTTATGGGTTTAGTTTCGCAACTGCCCGGAATGCGGTATCAAAAAAGTTAAGAGTTAAAAGAGAACAGCATAGTTGAGCTTTTTAACTTTGTTTTTAGCGATTTAATCCTGAGATTTATGGGAATATAAAAATACAATCTTTATATAAAAACAAACTACTTGAAATCATGAATTCTCCAACCATACTGCTAAAGTTGGCTGGCATCAGCATTACCTCAAGACGTTCTATTTCCTTACTGTAAAGCTGTTGATTGATAAAGCCTAAAAACTCTACAAAATTATTCATTGCCAAAAGAATATATTCAATTGTACAGTCGTATGGCAGAGTCGCGTTAGGATTAAAACCGTTACTCTCAATCGGGTGAGGTTGGCAGGCAATCAGCTCTAGTTCGCCGCTCATTTATGAGGGGGGGTGGATGTAATGAACAATGCAAAATTCCAAAATTCCAAATTATCTTTGGGGATAATACTGCGGATTCATAACTGGAGATTGATAACCATTTGCCGGCATACCTCCCATGCTGTTGGGTACAGGACTCACAACAGGTGGCTGATAAACGCTCATGGGTACAATGCCTGTCGTACCGTTGGGTAAAGCTGGATTCACAACAGAGGGCTGATAACCATTTGCGGGTATAGTGCTTGTGGTACTGTTAGGTGTAACAGCATTTTGGCTAAACTCTTGGTAGGCAGCACTAGAAATTGAGCTAATCAGTTTTTCGGCGCGAGGGTCGTTATTAGGGCGTTGTACCATGACCGCAGCTATGTAGCGCTTGCCAGTTGGCAAAGCAACTAAACCTGTATCTGCTAACATTGTGCCAATATCGCCTGTTTTGTGGTATATTCTCGCGCCTGTTCCCAAACCAGATGGGAGCAGAGTGTCTTTCTGAGTGCGACGCAAGATATCGAGCATAATATCGCGTGATGGCATACTCACTAAATTTCCCTGACTCAAAATCGCCATCAAATTCCCCAATTCCCTCGGACTAGTGGTGTTTGTCCCTTCCAAATCTGGGAGTTGATTACGAATTATTGTGTTTGTCAATCCCCAGTTCCGGAAACGCTGGTTTAAAGCTTCCATTCCTCCCAGTCGGGCAATCAGCATATTTGTCGCTGTGTTGTCGCTGATTGTAATCATTTTAGTAGCGACTTCCAGAGCGGCGTACTGGCTTCCGGCTGGTTTGTATTGCAGATTTCCAGAACCGCCAGCTATCATATCCTGTTGCATGGTCAGCATTTCATCCAGGCGAATTTTTCCAGCGTCCACATCCTGGAAAAAGGCAATCAAAATCGGCACTTTAATTGTGCTAGCTGCTGGAAAACTGGCAGAGGCATTCACATCTACATAATTACCAGTATCCAAATCTACCAAGAAAACTCCGGGTGTAAGATTTGGGTTGGTCGCCGCCAAATTTTGCACGGCATTTTTCAGAGGGATAATTTCTTGGGATAGGTATAGGCTCGAACCTGGGGCTGGGGGAGTTTGGGTAGGTTGTGGCTGCGATCGCGCCACATTACTATTAGATTGCGTCGCCGAATTTGTGCCGATGCGATTAGCCGGGTCTAATACTGACAACACTGTGCCAACAATTGCACCCATCCCCACACCTACAATTAACAACCGCACAACATACAACATGGTTTTGGCCATTGGCTTTAATCGCGTCTTCCGTGATGATCGCCGGCCTCTTTTTGGCTTTTCCATTTGCACTGTTTTGACCATCACAGCACCTGGTCGAAAGGGAGGAATTTTCCCCTTAACACTAGGTATTGGTTTTACTGCTGCTGGCATGACTAACCCCGATTTTACCCTGCGTGTAGCAGTAGGGATTTGGGGAGGACTGCTCTGATCTTTTGGGCGTGTTTGTACCGCTTCTTTGCCAGTGGCATCTTGCTGCTTCTGGCTCTTAACTTTCACTTTTTTCTGTACCACTTTTTGAACCTTTTGTGGACGCTGGCGGCCATTTAAAGGTTGACGCCGCGAGAAAGCTGTTAATTCGTCACTTGACTCTGACACCGTTACTCCTTGTGACCCACTAGGCTTTTTTATTGCAGACTCCTGACCCAAAACTTAATCTTTAAGCAATATTAATACTCAAATTCAACTTTGCCACTAAGTAGCATTTTTGTGTTTATATAAGCCATCTTAATTATTTTGGGGGGATGATTGCGTACATATTAAACGAATAATTACAAGTTTTCACCATCCTTCTGGTTTTTAAGCGCCCATTCTACCTGCTGCAAAATCCCTCGCAGCATGGCTACTTCCCCTGTTTTCAGGTGAGCACGATTATATAGTTGGCGAAATTTTTCCATGCGACTAGCTGCCGTATGTGGATACACATAACCAATTTTCAGTAATAATGATTCTAATTGCTGGTAATATGCTTCCACTATATCTAAGGGTGCAAGTTCTGTTTGGGGTAAGGTTTGAGTATCCGGTTGTTCTACGCATTGTGACAATTCATAACAGCAGATTGCTACGGCGGTAGCTAAATTCAGGGCTACATAATTTGGACTTGTGGGAATGCCAACAAACCTTTGTGCATAATTTAATTCTTCATTGCTTAATCCCCGGTCTTCCCTACCAAAAATCAGGGCTGCGGGTTTTTCTGGTTCCTCCAGTAACCAGGGTAGTGCAGTGCGGGGTTTTTCTAAGGGTGTTTCCCAACTCCGAACGCGACCAGTAGTAGCGATCGCCCGTACACATCCATGCAATGCTTCTGGTAATGTCGCCACTAATACCGCAGATTCTAAAATTTCCTTAGCATGAACAGCCATCTTTAAGGCTTCCACTGATAGCGGATCGCATTGGGGATTTACTAATACTAAATGATGTATTCCGAAATTTTTCATAACTCTGGCGATCGCCCCGACATTTATCGGCCCTGCTGGCTCTACCAACACAATTCTTAATCCAGCCAAGCCCATATTTTGCCTCCTGCGATCGCACCAGATAGTACTTACAGGCTAATTCTCAGCATTGGATGTTCTGCTGAAGAGTTTCCTTTAAATCATTTTAGCTGTGTATCTGATACATGAAATCGACTCAGGTTATGAAGTTTATCATCTATAAGGGGTTAAAGTGTGAACTCAATCCTCATGGATTACCCTGTAGAAGCCAGTCATCCGCTGATTGCTCGGTTTGGACTGAACGAATCGCACTTCATTTGCGGCGTTGCTATCTTTGTGCAACTCGCATCCTATACTTAATATTTGTGGATGCGAGTTAAAAGAGATTTTTTAGCAATTTAGATAGACAAAGCCCAATCGCCTAAAAGTTGGTTTACTCTATCAGGTATTTCATCATGGGGGCAATGACCGGCTGTTAGGAAATGTTCTGTAAGTTCAGGATAATATTGACGAAACTTTTGGGAACGTTCTCTAGCATTCATCCAAGGGTCAGCTTCTCCCCACAACATCAACAGAGGACAAGTTAATTGCTTTAGTAGCACATCAACTTTTTTCCCTTGAGGAGTGCTAAAGACTGACACAAATACTTCCATTGCACCCGAATCGTAAGCAGGGCGAGAAATTTCTTCTACCAATTGGTCTGTAATCGCACTCTTGTCAAGATAAACTTTTTCTAAGGTTTGTCGAATTACCCAACGTTGTCGCACGTATTGAAATAACAGAGATTGGGCTAAAGGTTGTTTAAAAATCCACTTAGTACTGTCACCGAGAAGTTTCTGCAAAGTAGCAGGTTGTTTAGGTGGCTGAATTTCTGATTGTAAAGTTTCAGGCTCAGATGTAGGTTGGCTTTCGCTAAAAGGGCCGGCACTATTGAGTAACACTAAACCAGCCGCACTGTCGGGACGTTCTGCTGCAACACACAAGCTAGCATAGCCACCAAGGGAATTACCCGCTAATACTGCTTTTTGACCAATTACTTCTTTGATAAAATCATGGAGTTGATCGCGCCACAAGTCGCCGCTATACTGCAATTTTGGTTTTGCTGATCGCCCGAATCCTAAAAGGTCGATCGCAAATACTTCAAAATTTTGACACAATCCTGTGATATTCTTGCGCCAGTGGTCTGTGGAAGCACCAAATCCATGTACCAAAAGCAAAGGCGGACGTTGCGATTGTTTTTCTCCCGCACGCACATAGTAAACGTTGTGCCCGCGCCACTGCCAATATTTACCAGGAATTGGAGTTGTAGAGGGGGCTGTAGTTGCCTGCATAATCATAAGAAATGTTAAGTAGCTTTTAATAATTGTAGGCTAGTGCAAGAAGGTAGGGGGCAGAGAAAGCAGAGGAGTCAGAAGAAGATGAAGGAGATAAAGAAGCAAAAAAGTCTGAAGTTTCAGCCTTTGAACTTCAACGATGAGCCTTTGAACCTCAATGTTGAGCCTTTGAACCTCAACGTTGAGCCTTTGAACTTCAACGATGAGCCTTTTAACCTCAACGATGAGCCTTTTAACCTCAACGATGAGCCTTTGAGGCTGATGCTTGACAAATCACAAATCACAAATGACTAATGACAAATGTCAAAAGTATTAATTACAGGTAAAACTAAACTGCTCGGTGTAATTGGACATCCGGTGGAACATTCGCTCTCACCAGTGATGCATAATGCAGCGTTAGCACAGATCGTCGTTCGCGTAGCGTCTCGCAGAGAAGACATCACTGATTTAGGATTAGATTACGTTTATCTTCCCTTTCCCATAGCACCAGAGAATCTAGAGATAGCGATCGCAGGTTTCGCCGCTATTGGGGTTGTTGGCTTTAATGTTACAATCCCTCACAAGCAGGCAATCATGCCCCTCCTCTCAGAAATTACCCCTCTGGCTCAAACTATCGGCGCAGTAAATACTGTTAGTCGCCAAAATAACAAATGGGTGGGGACAAACACAGATATAGAAGGATTTATCGCTCCTTTGCAGACAACGTATAAGCAGGATTGGAATCAGAAGGTAGCGGTAATTTTAGGCAATGGTGGCGCAGCCAGAGCAGTTGTAGCAGGTTGTCACCAGCTAGGTTTTGCCAAAATTCATGTTGTTGGGCGGAATATGCAGAGATTAGATGGATTTGCCAAGAGTTGGAGCAATTCACCCATAAGTGAGAATTTACAAGTTGATCAATGGGAGGAACTTTCAAAGTTAATTCCCCAAGCTAATCTGCTGGTAAACACAACCCCCATAGGTATGTATCCCAAAGTTGATGAGTCGCCTTTGAGTGTAGAGGAAATAGCGAATTTACCAACGGGTGCGATCGCTTACGATTTAATATATATCCCTAAACCGACACAATTTCTAGAGCAAGCTCAAAAACAAGGCGCAATTGCGATCGATGGATTAGAAATGCTAGTTCAACAAGGGGTAGCAGCCTTAAAAATTTGGTTGCAGCAGGAAACTGTACCTGTAGAAGTGATGCGCCAAGCATTGCAAAAGCATCTGGGCTTAGGGAGATAAGTTATTCCAAAACTCATGCACCAATTCTCTAGTATTTCTGGCTTTCAAGGCAAAGCATTCCCGTACACAGGGTTTATTTTCTTGTACTCATTCCTACAGGGCATTGAAAAGTTGAATGCGATCGCCTAATCTCAGCTTTAGTGCATCCTTAAAGTAAGAATACTTATTAAAGTAATATGACTTAACATGATTTAACTATTGCCAACCGGAGCATTGGCAGATAGATTGTACTTCTTTAAAGTCGTTATTACGGCACTTTAATTTATGTTTGGTAAACCAAAAATACTTTTATCATGGCTTGCATTATTACTTAGTTTTGCAAGTCTATTTCTTAGTTCTTGGATTCTTCTTCCGGCTCCAAATATGTTTTTACTGACGCTAGCAGTGGGAGCGCCAGAAATCAGTCCTTGGTTATTGTTATTAAATTTGCTCTCTTTATTACTTTCTTTGTTCTACATCCGTCACCATAAACTACAGCGTTTAGCTTGTATTTTCAGCTTAATAGGATTGCTAATTTCTGCATGGGTGCTAGTGAATATCCCACTGACTCAAATGCAGATAGATAAAGCAATGAAACAAGGATTGGGAGCAAATTATCTAGAGCAAATTTCAGTCCAAGTAATGGCTAAGATGCAAACCCATCCCTTTAATTTAGTTAATTCCTTCAGGGGTATTGCATTAGGTAAAACGCGTCATAAAACAAATATTCTCTTTGCTTCTCCTGCGGGAGTGCCTTTAAAAATGGAAGTTTACCAACCCCCAGAGGTAGGGAAATATCCAGCAGTAGTAGTAATTTATGGTGGAGCTTGGCAATATGGTAACCCTCATGCAAATTCTGAGTTTAATCAATATATTGCTCATCATGGATATACAGTATTTGCGATTGACTATCGACACGCACCTAAATATCAGTTTCCAACTCAGTTAGATGACGTGCGTACAGCCCTAAATTTTATTTGCAAACATGCAGCGGAATATGAAGCCGATCCAGAACGTATAGTACTTTTAGGACGTTCTGCGGGAGCGCACCTAGCAATGCTAGCGGCTTATCAACCAGATGCACCACCCATTCGTGGTGTGGTGAACTATTACGGGCCTGTTAACTTGACTGAAGGATACAAAACACCGCCAGTTCCCGATCCTATCAACACCCGTGCTGTTTTAAAAGCATTTCTCGGTGGTTCTTTAGAAGAATTGCCTAATCAGTATAAAATTGCTTCACCAATAAATTATCTAACACACCCTTTACCCCCAACTTTATTAATTTACGGCAGTCGTGACCATTTGGTAGAAGCGCGCTTTGGTAGACAGATGTATCAACGTTTACATAGCTCTGGGAATACTGCGGTTTTTTTAGAAATTCCTTGGGCAGAACACGCTTTTGATGCCGTTTTCAACGGTGTGAGCAATCAATTAGCGTTGTATTATACCGAAAGGTTTTTGGCTTGGGCGTTGTTCAAGCAATAATTTCATCAACATACAGCAGTGTCAGAGCATAAAAACTTATTCACGAGTATCAAAGACTCATCAACGGAGTTCAAAGGTGGATGAACGAGTATTAAAGACTCATCAACGGAGTTCAAAGGTGGATAAATGAGTATTAAAGGCTCATCAACGGAGTTCAAAGGTGGATGAACGAGTATCAAAGATGGATGAACGAGTATTAAAGACTCATCAACGGAGTTCAAAGGTGGATGAACGAGTATCAAAGATGGATGAATGGAGTTTTGAGTCTGATTAATGAGTATCAAAGACTCATTCACGAGTATTAAGGGACTTCCAAATAGAAAAATGTCCCAAAAGTGACGCAAAAACCCTCTCATTTCTCCTCTCTCTGTGTTCTCTGTGTCTCTGTGGTTCGTCTATTTGGATAATTTATTTCTTGGAAGTCCCTAAAACTCAGCACCGACTAAACGCCCCGCTATCCATGTACAGCACTACTTCTGAGGCCAGCGCCAATTGTAGCGATTCCATTCGTACATTCCTTGAATTTCATACTCAGCGCCGTTGAAGAAGCGAATGACGCAGTTAGTAGAGGAATCATCGCCGTTGCTAATCTCCTCGACTTTGATCACCATACAGGGAAACCATTCGGGCTTACAAGGGCCATCCTCCTGCACCCATTCCCATAGTGCATTGGAAACTTCAATGCGATCGCCTACTCTTAACTTTAGTGCATCCTCAAAATAAGAATACTTATCAAAATGGTATGACTCAACACGATTCAGCCACTGCAAACCATAGCGTTGCCGGATAAATTGTACTGTTCCAGAGTCATTTTGCAGTAACCAGTCGTTGAGTAATTGCACTTTCCAAGTGCGGTTAAGTTGTTCTTCATCCTTAACAAACTGTAAAAATATTTCTAACTCCTCTGGATTTAGTTCGTCTAAGGGATTAGCAATACTTGACGCCCCAGAGGTATTTCCCTGAATTTGCTCGACCACTTGCAGTAATATCTGTTTCTGCGTGTCAGTGAGAGGACAGCTTGCTGCATCACAATCATTAAAGGCTGCGAACATAGCTGCTTCAATCTCATCTGGAGTCATAAGTTAATAGCAATTAAGGGTTTATTTCCCTAATTATTACAAAGGTTAAATTAAAGTCTTCAATCTTGTTGTACTTAAAATCAGGTAAGCTGAGGCTATAAGTTACATATTGTTGGATTAAGTCACGGGGTCTTGTATGCGGTTGCGGTCACTCACGGTCATTTTTATTTCCTGTCTCATCACGTTTCTATCGTGGGTGATCACTCCCCCTGCTGTAGCGTTGACACAGATTAAATTATTTGATGTTTCTTATAAAGATTGTCCACCAGAACTAGCACAAGGGGCTGTGAGCAGTAGTGGTAGCGCGGCTGCCAATTGCTTTATTGTCATTGGCAAAGCAGAAAATGGTACTAATAAAACAGTTTACGACGCAGATATTTTTGGACGCATCTATGATGCCAACAATGACTCGGTGATGCAAAACCGTACTCGCTTAGGTTCTATTACCGAAGTTCCACCAGGTATTAGCGATTTTGAATTGAGAATTTCTGTGCCTGCGAATCAGCCTACTCCATTGAAGCTGAAGCAGTTTAAAGCAGCCGGATTTAGCGGTCAAGTCCGGCGTTAAAAGATAAGTTAATTCAGTCTAGGCTGACCAGCCCAGACTGAAAATCTTTTAATTGAACGTTGAGCAAACTGCAAATTCTGCTTTACGCGTAGGCTTGCAGACCACCTATCAAACCACTTACAAGTTGAAGCAGTATAATCGCTAACATTGGAGAAAAATCCATACCACCCAATGGGGGAATAATGCGGCGGAACAAATCCAGATAAGGGTCAGTTATCTGGCTCAAAGCAGAAAATGGCTGGTTATACCAGTTAATTGTCGGGAACCAGGTCAATAAAACCCGAATAATTAGCAAAACAGTATAAATCTGAATGAAAGTAGCCAGAGTAGTAATCAGAAGGTACATGGATTTGTTGGTTTCCTACTAAGTGTCAAACGCAGTCTTATCTTTTAATTTTAATTTAGTCCATGTCATGGTGTTTGCCGATTCCACATTTACCACAGAAGACATTTTCACCACGCCTGAACGAATTCAGGAGTCCTTAGTGAGGGAACGGTCATTGGTTGCTTCCGGGGAACCACCATTCACATTACCTAGTTGCTTTCGCACTTCATCAATTGTGGCATTTAGCTGGGCAATTTTATCTTCTAGCGATCGCCGGGCCGTTTCTATGCCGATATTCTCATTTTCGGAAGCTTTCATCTGACGCCGCCTAGCTGCTATTTTCCTAGCTTCGGCTTGGCTATCTGTCAGTTCTGTGTCCTCCTGTGCTATCAATTGGGGATCGCGTCGAGAAGCAATCAGTGCGCCGATGACACCGCCAAATACGCCACCGACAAACGCCCCTGCTACAAAACCACTGCCAAAACCATCTCGCTGACTCATATCTTTACCGCCTTCAACAAAGCTTGCAACTTTTACAGTAGTTATGCTATTTTCCTGCCCTAGCTGCATACTAGCTTAAGTCCCAAAGATGCGATCGCCTGCATCTCCTAATCCTGGTACAATATACCCCTTACTGTTAACTGTTTCGTCAATAGTCGCCGTGTAAACTATTAAACCTGGATAAGCTGCACTTAGTTTTTGCAAAGCTGGTGGAGCCGCCACTACACAAACAATCCGTATCAGGGCTGGATCAGCACCTCGTTGTGTCAATTCTGCCATTGCAGCCATTATCGACCCTCCTGTTGCCAACATTGGATCTGTAATTAACACTAGTGTTTCGGGGTGAAATTTTTCTGGTAACTTGTTCAGATAACAATGAGGTTGCAGTGTCTCTTCATCTCGTGCCAAGCCAAGATGGTAAATCGATGCCAAAGGTAGTAAAGTCTGCGCTCCCTCAAGTAATCCTAGTCCAGCCCGCAGAATCGGCACTACTGCTATAGGCACTTGTGGATCAATCACAGTTGCTGGACAAGTATCCAAGGGACTCTGCACAGCTGTTTCTTGGGTCGGCAACCAGTCTCGCACAGCTTCATAAGTCAGCCATCTACCTAATTCAGTCATCGCACTGCGAAATAATACTGAAGGCGTGCCTGTATCACGGGCAACTGCCAACCAGTGTTTGATCAGGGGATGGGGTGGAACATAAACACGCAATTGTAGCGTCATAGTCAGAATTTGGCGCTTTTTTATTGTATGAGAACTGAAACACCATAATACTCTTTCCTGTATCCGGCCGACACCTAAAATTAACACTCTCAATTTTATTGATAAAATTTTTCATTACTAGTTGACATCTATTCTCAATCAAGGCTATATTGTTCTACAGTGTTCTCCTCTCTTTTAAGGATCGGCAGACGGGATTAGTCAGCAGCAGCAGACTCGTCCCTCTTTTTTGTCATTGGGTATTGGAAAATAAACAAAGGATTAATGACAAAAGACAAAAATGCAAGATATTGATGCGATCGTAATTGGGTCTGGTATTGGCGGATTAGTAACAGCGACCCAGTTAGCGGCGAAGGGAGCGAAAGTGCTGGTACTGGAACGTTATTTGATTCCAGGTGGGAGCGCCGGTTATTTTGAACGCCAAGGCTATCGATTCGATGTTGGTGCATCGATGATTTTTGGATTGGGACAGAACGGTACTACTAACTTACTCACCCGTGCATTATCAGCTGTAAATGTCAGCCAAGAAGCGATCGCAGATCCGGTGCAGATTCACTATCATCTACCCCAAGGTTTAAACCTGAAGGTTGACCGAGTTTATGAAAAATTTTTGCAAAATCTTATTGCTCATTTTCGCCATGAAGAAGAGGGGATTCGTCGCTTTTATGACGAATGCCAAAAAGTATTCAAGTGCCTCAACAGCATGGATTTGCTGTCGCTGGAAGAATCTCGGTATCTCGTGCGGGTATTTTTCCAACATCCTTTGGCGTGTCTCGGTTTAGTTAAGTATCTGCCTCAAAATGCTGGGGATTTTGCCAGACGCTACATCAAAGATCCCCGATTATTGAAATTTATCGATATGGAATGTTATTGCTGGTCAGTGGTTCCATCGGACATGACACCAATGATTAATGCTGGGATGGTCTTTTCTGACAGGCATTATGGCGGAGTGAACTATCCTAAAGGCGGAGTGGGACAAATTGCCCAAAAACTGGTGGAAGGTCTAGAGAAGGCTGGAGGTAAGATTCAGTACCAAGCTAGAGTCACGAAAATTCTCACAGAACAGGGAAAAGCGGTAGGTGTGCAACTGGCTAATGGTAAACTATATCGGGGTAAACGCATAGTTTCTAATGCTACACGCTGGGATACGTTTGAACAATTACTACCAGCAGAAGAAATGCCACTTAATGAGAAAAAGTGGCAACAAAATTATCAAAAATCTCCAAGCTTCTTGAGTTTGCACATCGGGGTAAAAGAGTCAGTTTTGCCTATGGGGACAGAGTGTCACCATATTTTGCTAGAAGATTGGCAAAAGATGACAGCAGCAGAAGGGACAATTTTTGTTTCGATTCCCACATTGCTTGACCCAGATTTAGCACCAAGTGGATATCATATCATTCATGCCTTCACGCCTCACTGGATTGATAATTGGCAAGAACTTTCTGTGAGCGAGTACGAAGCGAAGAAAGAAGAGGCGGCTTGGCGAATTATTGACCGCCTAGAGAAGATTTTTCCAGGCTTAGATGCTGGATTGGATTATTTGGAGGTAGGCACACCCCGTACCCATCGCCGCTTTTTGGGTCGTCAGGATGGCACATATGGGCCAATTCCCCGACGCAAGTTGTGGGGCTTATTGAAGATGCCCTTTAATCGCACAGCTATTCCAGGACTTTATTGTGTAGGGGATAGTACCTTTCCGGGTCAAGGATTGAATGCAGTCGCTTTTTCTGGGTTTGCTTGCGCCCACCGCATTGCCGTAGATTTAGGATTTTAAGGTGCATTTTTGGAAGTTGAAAAGTTCAATTGCTGTTGAATGCTTTGAGCATCATTATACAGATTTGTCACTCTCAAATCATTACTTGGACAGCTAATATCTGGAGAATTTTCCCATTGATACCTGACTTGAGTTGACGTACCGAACGAAGCAGATTTTGCACATGCTTTATATGGTAATTTTGACAATGGTTTAGCTGCTGAAATATCAGTGAAAAATTTCGTAGCTGTGTTCACTTTTATTTCACCTGCACCTTTTCTCTCACAAACAGTGTAAGTTGCTTTTCCGGATGGCAATACGTGAATTGTATATTTGCAGGTATTTGTAGAGCCACTATTAATAATAACTGCTGGCTGTTTGGGATTTGGAGTTTGTGCAAGTATTGTCAGAGGATAAATACATAAGGGTGTAGCTAACAATACCAAAGCTAGATTAATTTTATATATGTTAAGAACTTTCACTTTCACCTCACATTAATTTTTTTAGTTACCTAATTAAATCAGAACTGATTTGAGATATCTTATGCAACAAAAAATCCTGCTATAGCACTTGCTTGGTTAATACTTGATTAATATTAAATTTCTGAGCAGCGCAATTATTAAACAGAAATTATGGTGTCTTTTAAAATTATATTTAATTGTATACTTTTTAGATATGTCATTATGATGTCAATGTTGTGTCAGCGCATCCATGCATTTTCTATCCTCATGAGGGGTACAGGAAAATATAAATAAAGGTGGCAGTAGAGACCAGTAAACCAGTATTTCCATATTTACAAAACTTTTCATAATTGTGCTTTAATGGTGAGCGGTTTTTGTTTTCCTATAATCTTCCTCACACACAAAGCGATTACCGATGCTCCTCACACACAAAGAAAACATTTTAAAATTTAGCTGGCTTCTACCCAGCTTCTTAAGCTTGTTCCTGTTTGGCTCTACTGTCAAAGCTACTGCGATCGCTAATTGGCATTTTGATAGCAATCGCAATCATCTGGATTTCACCACAGATGAGAATGTTCAACCCAAAGTACAATTACTTACCAACCCTACCCGTCTGGTAATTGATTTACCTGGAGTTACACTAGGATATCCACAGACTAGTCAAAGAGTGGGGTTAGTAATTAAAGACATTAGCATTGGGCAGTTAAACGCAGAGACTACCCGCATGGTAGTTACTTTAGCAGCTGGTTACACCTTCGACCTAGCACAGGTGAAGCTGCAAGAGGAATCCGCAAATCATTGGTCTGTGCAGTTACCCAAACCAGTACCACTGACTACAACCCAGCCGAAATCTCTGGAAATAACTCCTAATATTTTTCCAACAGTGAGTGATAACAGTACTCTGTTTGCTGGCGTGGTTCCCATGCATTTACCAATGAAAGTGTTAGAACCTCAAATTAAAGCCTTGATGAGTCGCTATAGTTTTCTCAAAACAGGAATGTTTTTCCTGGATTTGGATACTGGGGATTATTTGGATATTGGAGGCGATCGCGTTTTCCCAGCTGCTAGTACGATTAAATTGCCAATTCTCATCGCCTTTTTCCAAGATTTAGATGCTGGTAAAGTCAGCTTAAATGAAATGCTCACCATGCGGCGTGACTTAGTAACTAATGGTTCTGGAAGTATGCAGTATGAGCGAATTGGCAAGAAATACACAGCTTTGGAAACCATCAATAAGATGATAACCATCAGTGACAATACCGCCACCAACATGATTATTGATCGCTTAGGTGGAGCGGCGCGAATAAATCAGCGCTTCCATAACTGGGGACTGAAAGATACAGTAATTCGGCATCTTTTGGCTGACTTGAGAGGAACCAACACCACAAGTTCTCAAGATATGGCGCGGGTGCTGGCTTTAGTTGTGAATAACAAGCTAGTTTCTTTACAGAGTCGGGAGCAAGCCTTAGATATTCTGCGTCACACCACAATTCACACACTGCTTCCCGCAGGTTTAGGGAAAGGTGCAGTTATCGCTAATAAAACTGGAGATATCGGGTTTCTCATCGGCGATGCAGGATTTGTGACTATGCCAAATGGTAAGCGTTACTTGGCTGCAATCTTCGTCACACGTCCCTATAAGGACGCTAGGGGGAGAGACTTTATCCGTCAAGTTTCCCAGCTTGTTTATGATTACCTGAATCAGATGAACCCGGTTGCTGCGGTTGATTCGCCTAACAGTAGTACAAGATAAAATAGGCGATTGTCCATAGCAATCCTATTTTATTTGTGAAAATTTGCGGTATCCAGATCCCCGACTTCTTTAAGAAGTCGGGGATCTAACTTTTCACATAATTGTAATTTTACTTGCGGCTCCAGTAGCTTTTTCCCTAGCCTCTTTGACATTTACACCCTTCGCTAAAGCAACTCCCATTCGCCGATATGGATGAGCATTAGGTTTACCAAATAATCTAATATCTACATCTTTTTCTGACAAAGCATCGGCTATACCATCAAAAGCAATAGAATCAGATTTTTCGGAAGCTAAAATAACGGCACTAGCTGATGGTCCTAGCTGTTCTATATGAGGAATTGGCAAGTCTAAAATAGCTCTTAAATGTAGTTCAAATTCATTAAGATTTTGTGATATTAATGTCACCATACCCGTATCATGCGGTCTGGGAGAAAGTTCGGAAAAAATCACTTCATCTTTGGTAATGAAAAACTCAACGCCAAAAATTCCGGCTCCTCCTAAAGCATCAGTGACTTTTATGGCTATTTTTTGGGCTTTTAATATCTTGTCTTCAGAAATTAGTGCGGGTTGCCACGATTCTTGATAATCGCCTCGTTCTTGGCGATGACCAATAGGAGAACAGAAAATAGTGGGTGCATTCCACTGTTTAATTGTTAGTAAAGTTATCTCGATTTCAAAGTTAATAAATTCTTCTACGATCACCTTTTGACTGTCACCTCTAGAATTAGCGATCGCATAATTCCAAGCTTTCTCAACTTCACTTTTTTCTTGCACCACAGACTGACCCTTACCAGAGGATGACATCACAGGTTTAACAACATTACTAAACCCAATTTTATCAGAAACTGCAATCAATTCTTCTAAAGTTGTTGCATAACCATATTTAGCCGTTCTGATGCCTAATTCTTGATGTGCTAGTTCCCGAATTCTATCGCGATTCATTGTATAGTTAGTAGCGGCCGCAGTCGGTATAACTGTAATCCCTCGCTGTTCAAATTGCAGTAGTTTTTCTGTTCTGATTGCTTCAATTTCTGGGATAATAATATTTGGCTGATGTTTTCTAACTACAGCTTCTAAATCATCAGCACTGAGCATAGAAATAACTTCATAAGCATCAGCAACTTGCATCGCTGGAGCATTAGCGTAGCGGTCAACGGCAATCACATAATTACCAAGACGTTGAGCAGCGATCGCAAATTCTTTGCCTAGTTCTCCTGAACCCAGCAACATCAATTTTTGGGGCAACTTAATACTCATTAACTTATCCAGGTCAATCTCAATTTAATCATCTTATAATTTTGTGTGTTTTAATTACCATCTTCTCAAGAATTAAATCTAGCTCCGCGCAGTTGTAAATCTTGACGTTGTAGCTGAGTTAAACCAGTACCTACGCCAAGTTGACACTTATTTACTAGAGTATCTAACCAAATAGTTTCGTTAAGAGTAGCACCTTGTAAATCTGCATTTCTCAAATCGGCTTTCGTAAAATTTGCAAATAATAGGTCTGCATTTACTAAACTGCTACCTTGCAGATTTACTTCTGATAAATTTCCTCTGATGAAGTTTACCCCATCTAAAATTAAACCAGATAAATCGGCTCATATAATATTAGGAAACTTTAGCTGACTTGGAGATTTAAAAAACCGTATCATACAGATAATATTTGCTTCATTGAGGCGTATTTTGGTTAAAAATTCATAACGAGCTATACCCAGATTATTAAGAATTTTTAGACGCTGTGGGGGACTTTGTTCTAAAAACTGAATAGCTGTGTTGCGGAGGTCTTGAGTAGAGATATTTAACATGATTCTCAGATTGTCGTGCTGATTAAAAATTTAACAGCAGATGTAGGCAAATAATAGATAATGTAGCAGTCTTAAATCATTCATGAAAAACAAGATCCCCGACAACTTTTACGAAGTCGGGGATCTAACATGTCTCAACTACTTACCTAACGTCCTGCCAATAATGCTTTCGTAGCAGATTCGCCTGCTAATTTCACCTGCCTTGTCAACTGGAAGTTTAACAACGCTAGAACACTCAAATCAGCTAACAGTGCCATGAAAACTGTTGTCACCCCAGCAGATTCTACAGCTACCCAAGGAAAAGTTGTAAACATCCATACAGTAGAATGTTTCCACGAGGAGATACCGATAAATTCTAGAATCATCGGTGGTAGGAACACGGCTGCACCTAAAGTCCCAATTGCCCAGAAAGAACGTTTAGGAGTTTTCAACAAAAGTATCAATTGGGCGATGGTAGCGTAAATCATCATTAAGCTGATAGACAAAGCTATAGTTAAAAGCACTTTAAACCTGTCAATCTCGTTAACCATCCAAGTTCGGCCATCGTTTGCATCAACAACAGATGTAAGTGAAAGCCAAACTAAGTAGGGGATAGTAACAATTATTAAATTAATTGCGATCGCCACGAGTGCAGGGCTTTTTTCGGACCAAATTAGATCCTGCCAAACACTCTTACGGCTAGAAACTCCCTGATGTCGATATCTTGCCCAATCTTGTACATCTTGACGGTGAGGGGAAAGAACCGCAATTAAACTTAAAATCAACACCAAGTTATACAGTGCCAGCAAAACAAAATTTTCCCCAACCTGTTCATCCCATGTGTAATTATTTTTACCATTTTGTAGGGTAAATCCCCATATCATCAATTGGTAAAAAGCTCCTATAAAATAACTTTGCTTCTTGCTGATTATTGAGGTTTTAGGATTACGTAAGCAACGTTTAAGAGCTTGCAAAATACCGTAACTGCACAATCCCAAATTTAATAAATGGAAGCCAATAACACTAACAAAACTTGTTCCTAATGGTAAATAGAAAAACTGCCACTTTTTCAGGGGAGAACCATTTGATAAATGGAACAAGTTAGGAAATAAATAATTTGTTGTATCCCAACCACTAAAAAGTCTAAACCAAACAGTTGAATCATTTAAAGTATTGCTAGAAGACGATGCTAGCACCATCGTTGTGAACAAAAAAAGGAAAACGGCACCACTACCTAACCAAGGCTGAAAACCGCTAAACCAACGACTAACTAAGCCAAATAGTAGTGCAGCACTGTAGAAGAAAATGCAACTTGCAGCGAGAATAGCATAGGAACTCAAAATGTAACTAAAGGCAATTTTGGCAGAACAGCCAGCCCACAAATGTAAAGGAACTGCTACTAAGATGATGAGATAAATTAAACTCGGAACTCCTAGTAACTTGCCAGTCAATATACTTGTTTCTGATTGGGGACTGAGACGGATGAAATTCAGCGTACCGCGAGTTTCTTCTTTGGCTAAATCGTTGATTAGCAAATAAGTTCCTGCAACTAATAGTGTAAATACAAAAATTACACTAAATGTTAGAAATATATATTCACAGTGGTCTCGCCACCACAACTGCCAATTAATTTCGTTTGTAGGGCAATAATTATTTGAAAGGAAATCATTTAAATCAGCAATTTTAGATTGATTTGATTGTTGATAAACCCCATTTGGTTCCTGTTCGTATAGTTTACGCAAACGACAGTATGTGCCAGTTAGTGAGTATTTATCATCAGGAAACTCGCGGAACTGATATAAAAAAACTACCAGTTGCAGCAGTAAGGATGTTGCAACTGCGATCGCTACATTAAAAAATTTCAGCCGTCCTTTGAGTTCTCGCAATAATTGCGGATTCCAATCGCCAATCTTGTCTATTAAATTGGGCATCATAAGAAAAAATTCTCCAAAAATGGGGAGTAATATTTATTGACGGATCAAGATGCTTGTTTGTGACCTAATTTCAGGAAAATACTTTCTAAGTCTTCTTGTGTGCAGTGAAAATCAGTTAGGGAAATACCTGCTTTGATCAGCGATCGCAACAACTCAGCACTATCTTCTTCTTTCCCAGAAAAATTCACCCGCACACTGTTTTTTCCTGGAATCACCTCCCACTCTTCCACTAAATGATGATGTTTCAATCCCCTTAAAAGTGCCTCTAGATTTCCCAAAGTTGATATCACAATTTGCTGATGGGCAAGACGTTGATAAAGTTGTTGTAACGAGGTACTTTCTACCAAGAAGCCAAGTTCCATAATTCCTACAGAAGTACATAGTTCTGCTAAATCACTGAGAACGTGAGAGGAAATGATTACAGTCATCCCAGCTTCTTGCAAAGCCTTAATGATTTCGCGAAAGTGCATCCTAGCAATGGGGTCAAGTCCTGAAACAGGCTCATCCAGTAGTAGTAAAATCGGTTCGTGGATGATGGTTCGCGCTAAACTTAAGCGCTGTTTCATCCCCCGCGACAAAGTAGCTATTTGGCTATTGCGTTTATTACCAAGTTGGATTAGTTCTAAAACTTCATGCAGGCGTTGAGTACGGCGCGGTTCTCGTAAACGATATAGACGCGCAAAATAATCTAGGTAATCCCAGACTGTCAGATCCTCATACAGCGGGTAGTCATCGGGTAAGTAGCCTAGACGACGCTTAAGTTTGGAATTACTCTTGTCACGGAGTAAGCGATCGCCATTAATATAAATCTCACCCGTAGTTGGTTCCTCAGCAGTTGCCAACATTCGGATGAGAGTTGTTTTACCCGCACCATTCGGCCCGATCAGTCCATATACTTCCCCCGCGTGGATTTCTAAATCAATATCATTGACAGCAATGTGCCGATCAAATTGCTTAGTTAGTCCACGGGTGCAAATTGCTAATTCTTTTACCATCGCTGCTGGGGTGCGGCTTGTGATTAACACTTAACCTAACCTCTTTCTACAACTTCTGTCAGGCTGGTTTCAGAAATTGAAACTGGCTTTATGTAAAGCTGCTTTGAGTCATGGGCATTATTTACCATTATCTTCAATAAAGTTTCAAATAATACCAATAATTATTGATTTACTACTGGGAATACTAAAACTATAAATCTCTAGGTCTTCTCAGTTAATCAGGTAAAAGCTGTATGGATTTTGAATCGATTATAAATATGCCTGTTATCGGGCAAACTATTGCTTATGCTATTGAAGATGGTAGGCAATGGGGACTAAGTTTTGCCAACAATAGGCATCGCTTCGTTATGTTTCAGATCATGATAGAGTTGAGCGCACTATAGCAATCCTATTTGAGTCATGAAAATTCTCGAACCACCTTCTCTACGAGACGCATGTTGCATAACCTTCTTGCGCGACAATGGCTAAAGTAGCTAGCTATACACAGTAGTAGCGTGTATGGACAGAGAATAGTTTAATAAGATTGTTCAGCTTGATTATCTGCGTGCTGGTCAACGACTATAAGACTATCTATTCCTAAAGAGGTTACAGGTGTCAAGCAAGAAAATAGGTTTTTGGTCTGTGTGGGCATTGGGTGTAGGAGGCATTGTCGGTGGACTTTTTCCAGCGCTGGGAGTTGTAATTCAAATAGCTGATGCAGGCGCACCATTAGCATTTGCGATCGCAGGGACAATAGCTTTGATAACTACTTATGCTTATGCAAAACTTTCAGTAGCTCATCCATGTCGAGGCGGGACAGTAACCTTCTTAAACCAGGCTTTTGGTCTAGGGCTGTTTAGTGGGACACTGAATCTTCTGCTATGGTTTAGCTATGTAGTCATGCTTTCGTTTTACTTGCAGGCTTTTGGTAGTTACGGAATTAG
This sequence comes from Nostoc sp., assembly GCF_036919595.1. Taxonomy (GTDB): domain Bacteria; phylum Cyanobacteriota; class Cyanobacteriia; order Cyanobacteriales; family Nostocaceae; genus Nostoc. The sequence goes on from NZ_JBALCO010000069.1 coordinate 20,995, forward strand.
CCTGTTCACAGCGTCTACTCAACCTATTTGGAAGCACTTACTCATTAGCTTGGCAATTTTAGGGACAACTGGACTAAATCTACTGACTGCCAATTATATTGGTAAATCTCAAATCTGGATTGTCAGCTTCAAACTGGGGATTTTGATCCTGTTCATTATTCTGGGGAGTAGTCATATCGACTTTTCTCATTTACAGCCAGCTTCAGTGTCGTCGCTACAGTCAATTTTTGCAGGAGCAATGGTGATTTTCTTGTCTTATGAAGGCTTTGAGCTAATCGCCAATACAGCAGAGGATCTTGTCAATCCCAAGTACACTTTGCCACGTGTTTATTACTCTGTAATCGGGTTCGTTATTTTGCTTTACGTTTTAATAGCACTTGTCACATTGGGAACAGAACCAATAGAACAGATTTTGGCAGCAAAAGACTATACTTTGGCTGAGGTTGCCAAACCAATTATGGGGCAATTCGGATCTGTTTTGATGACTATTGCTGCTCTTTTATCAACTCTCTCAGCTAGTAACGCAACACTCTACGGTTCAGCTCGTTTTAGCTCTGTTATTGCTAAATCTAGAGGGTTTGATGGCAGCGAAATAAATGGCATAGATCAATCTTCAATTGGCTTATTTATTACTAGTGGTATTACTTTAATAATCGCTAATTTCTTTGATATAAGTCGGATATCAACGATGGGTAGTGCCGGATTTCTCCTGATATTTGCTGCGGTTAATTTAGCTAATGCTCGGATGCATCGTTATACCAAAAGTAAGCAGTGGATTTCACTTCTAGGTGTTGGAATATGTTTGGTAGCACTAGGAATGTTAATTTGGTTTGCTTTGCAAACAGATCCACAAACCGTTTGGGTTTTAGTATTCATGCTAGGAATAGCCATAGGTATCGAAGTAATCTACTACCTATCAAACAACCGACAGCTACACCTTTGAAGAAGCTTTGCTCAACTCTAGGACGCATTTCAAAACGTGAATTTAGGAACAGATATGTTGATGAGTCTGACTCTGTTTTTCCTAGTTTTCCTTTCCTCGTTTTGCCCATTGAGGGCGAATACGTCGGAAAGCATAGGATAGCACGTTTTTCTTTGGATCAAAAGAGCCGCACCTAAATAAATTAAAAACTCCATCGGTACATTTTGCTAGGTATGATATTTAATCTGCAAGCATTTACCGAGTAAAAACCAGTTATGACCCAGAATTACCGGATTACTCTACTCCCCGGCGATGGCATTGGCCCTGAAATTATGGCAGTGGCGGTAGATGTGCTGAAAGTCGTAGGGAAGCAATTTGATCTGAAGTTTGAATTCCAAGATGCCCTCATTGGTGGTGCAGCAATTGATGCTACAGGCGAACCCCTACCATCTGCTACTCTAGAGACTTGCCGTAATAGTGATGCTGTGTTATTAGCCGCCATTGGTGGTTATAAGTGGGATTCCCTACCATCTAATTTACGCCCAGAAGCAGGTTTGTTAGGACTACGTGCAGGTTTGGAATTATTTGCCAATTTGCGCCCAGCGAAAATTTTGCCCCAGCTAATCGACGCCTCGACTTTAAAACGCGAAGTTGTGGAAGGCGTGGATATTATGGTGGTGCGCGAACTCACTGGTGGGATTTACTTCGGTAAACCTAAAGGGATTTTTGCCACAGAAACTGGTGAAAAACGCGGTGTAAATACAATGGTTTACACGGAATCGGAAATTGAACGCATTGGGCGGGTAGCCTTTGAAGCGGCAAAAAAACGCGGTGGAAAACTTTGTTCGGTGGATAAGGCGAATGTATTAGAAGTATCTCAGTTGTGGCGCGATCGCATCACCCAACTTAGTACGGAATATCCTGATATCGAACTCTCTCATCTATATGTAGATAATGCTGCTATGCAGTTGGTACGCGCTCCCAAGCAGTTCGATACCATCGTCACAGGCAATTTGTTTGGTGATATTCTCTCTGATGCTGCTGCGATGCTTACGGGTAGTATTGGGATGTTACCCTCGGCTAGTTTGGGCGCTTCTGGCCCTGGTGTATTTGAACCAGTTCATGGTTCCGCCCCAGATATTGCCGGACTTGATAAGGCAAATCCTCTAGCACAGGTTTTAAGTGTGGCGATGATGTTACGCTACGGTTTAGACCAACCAAAAGCGGCAGATCACATCGAACAAGCCGTATTGCAAGTTTTAGAGCAAGGCGATCGCACCGGGGATATAATTTCTCCTGGAAAAAATCTTTTGGGTTGCCGTGCTATGGGCAATGCACTGATTCTAGCTCTTGAAACAAAATAATTTCATTGTAATTAAGCATAGCGTTTCAGACCTCTACCTCCACAGGTAGCTAAGTTTTCAAATGGGGTCTAAATCCGCTTTCTGTTACAGAATTAGGAATTACAAGTTTTTAAAGTGCAACCTGGGCAATTTGGCAACCTTTGCTATAAGTTTCGGGTAGACTAGAGGGAAATCTAGCAATCAAAGAACAGTCGATAGTGTACGCATTACGACAAGGTCAAGTAAATTTTACCGCCCCGAAGAACCAATCGCCTTTGATTGATCCCGCTGTAATCAGAGCTGCTGGGCAGATATACTATACTCACTGCGAAGTACATCCCGAAATAGCTGGGCAACCTTCCGGTGTGGCAATTAATCGTGTGAATCATCGAGGTAAGGTTATTTTTACTAACCAACCAGTTCTCTTACCTCAAGAATGTTTTGTGCCCTTGAGTCAAATTGAATCGCATATGTATTAGTCAGGAGTCAAAAGTCAGAAGTCATTCAATTTTAGATTTTGAATTTTGAATTTTGGATTGAAAGAGAAATCTAAAATCTAAAATCCAGAATTGCCAGAATCGGGAGTCAATATTGATTAACTCTCGACAAAGGACAAAAGATAAACGACAAATGACACAGGACAATTGATAAAGGACTATATGGACATTTTGTTCGCCGTTTTGGCGAGTGTAATGGTCTTCGCTTTGGGTGCATCTATTGGCAGTTTTATCAACGTTATTGTTTATCGGCTACCTGCTGGATTATCAATTCTTTGGCCGCCTTCTCGTTGTCCCCATTGCTTAAACCAGTTAAAAGCTTACGATAATGTACCAGTATTTGGTTGGATTTCGTTAAGAGGGCGGTGTCGATATTGCAAAAGCAAAATTTCTGCCCGTTATCCCGTAGTAGAAGGGGTAACGGGCATAATTTTTTTACTGGTTTTTTTAGTATTTCAAGTTTCGACTTTAACAGTAGGCTATTGGGCTTTTTGTAGTTGGTTATTGGCGCTATCGCTTATCGACCTAGATACAATGACTCTACCCAATCCACTTACTCAGTCGGGTTTAGTGGTAGGGATTTTGTTTCAAATGGTGGTTGGTTTTTTACCAGAGGCTAGTTCGGTAACATTGGTAAATCACCTGATGATGGCGATAGTTGGTGCAGTATTGGGTTTATGGCTGTTTGATGCGATTGCCATATTGGGTTCAATTGCCTTTGGTAAAGCTGCAATGGGTGCGGGTGACGCCAAGTTAGCAGCCATGATGGGAGCCTGGTTAGGCTGGAAATATTTGCTCTTGGCTAGTTTTATTGCCTGTGCGCTGGGAGCGTTAGTCGGCAGCGGTGTTATTATGCGTAGACGCATTCGCAAAGCGTCTCGTAGAGAAGCCGTGACTCAAGAGACATCGCGACAAAGGTTAGGACAAAAGATGCCTTTTGGCCCTTTTCTGGCTTTAGGATCTGTGATTACCTTATTTAGCGGCGAAGCCATTTTGTCTAGCTACCTGCGGTTATTTTTTCCAGCCTCTTGATATTGGAGTCAGGATTCGGGAAGAGGCAGGGGAGCAGGGGGCAGAGGGCAAGGGGGAGAATAATAATTATCTCTTTATCGTCTGCTTCCCAGCAAGAACTGCCCCTCTGCCTCTTCCCAATGCCCTTACATAAGAAATATTTATAATTCGTGACTGTAACCAGCATTACCCCATCTGCCCTTCATATTTTGATAATATTCAGCTTGTGACTTGTATTACCCTCTTAACGACGATTAACCGTTGGCAAGCACAACTAGTGCAATAGATGCTGCTTGTTCATAACCTAGCAATACGAATAATTGATTTGGGTAGGAGGGGAGAGCATCTTATTTGGAGGTTGGTATTCTCATAGCTTTGTCAGTACGTCCATATAATTAAGTCTGCTGAAATAAAGACTAAGAGACTTGTATTGGCATAAGTATTTTCGTTAAGCTGGCAACCAAAGATGAAAATTAAGGTCTGAATTGCTTAAAAGCGAAGTTTGACGATGTAGTCATGAGTCATTAATAAAGATAAATGACAAAAGGCTAAGGACAACCCGATACGGTTTGACATGTTTTCGACCTCATACCCACTTAAAATAAAATAAAAAATGGCTAACAACGAAGAATCACGCGGTTTAAAGTCTCTATTTGATTGGTTTGCAAATCGACGAAAATCAGGATCTACCAGCCTTGAACGCCAAGAGCGTGAAATTGCCGATGGTCTATGGAATAAATGTTCTAAGTGTGGTGTATTGACATACACAAAAGACCTGAAAGCCAATCAGATGGTTTGTGTAGAATGTGGTCATCACAATCGGGTAGACAGCGATGAGCGCATCCGTCAATTGATAGATAATAATACCTGGAAACCGCTGGACGAGCATTTGCGTCCAACCGATCCGCTAGAATTCCGCGATCGCAAACTCTACAGCGATCGCCTGCGGGAAATGCAGGATAAAATTGGCTTAATAGACGCAGTTAAAACTGGTTTGGGTCAAATCAATAGTTTGCCTATTGCCCTTGGGGTTATGGACTTCCGTTTCATGGGTGGTAGTATGGGTTCGGTCGTGGGAGAAAGACTCACCCGAATGATTGAGCAAGCCACTCAACGGCGGTATCCTGTAGTTATCGTCTGCACCTCCGGTGGCGCGAGAATGCAAGAAGGAATGCTCTCCCTGATGCAGATGGCAAAAATCTCCGCAGCCCTACAGCGCCATAAAGATGCCCGACTATTATATATTCCCGTTTTGACAAATCCCACCACGGGCGGCGTTACCGCAAGTTTTGCAATGCTGGGCGATATTATTTTGGCAGAACCTAAGGCAACCATTGGTTTTGCTGGTCGGCGAGTGATTGAGCAAACACTGCGCGAAAAATTACCCGATGATTTTCAGACTGCTGAAGATTTGCTCCTGCACGGTTTTGTTGATGATATCGTACCCCGTACCCAATTAAAGAACACCTTAACCCAGCTGATTGCCCTACATCAGCCTGTACTAACAACACCTCATATGGTGTTGTGGGAAACAATGTCCTTGACTTCTACCGCAGCAGAATAGTCAAAAGTGAGCAGCTAAAAGTGAGGAGTTATGAGTATAAAATTCATAACTCCTCACTCCCTCATCTTCCCGGCTCTTTGACAAAAAACAGTGGAACAAGCGCTGCTAGTCGGAACAGACTAGAGAGGGCGAACAACCCCAGTAAGCCTCCAAACTGAGCAAATTGGATAATGAAGCTGCCGATAGTTGTGCCCAAAGCACCACTAGCTCCAGCAACGGCAGCTGCGATCGCAAAATAGATAGACTGATTTTTATTTGGTGCGATCGCCAATTGTATATTGTTGCTGCACAAGTCAATCGCCGCCCAAGTCCCTCCACTCAAGATGTGTAACAGGGGTAACCACAACCAGATGTCAAGGTGATTAACACCAATCCCCAGCCACAGCAGTGGTGCGGCTGCAACCAAAATCCCAATACAGATGAGGATGGGACGATTGCCTATCTTGTCTGCTAATTTGCCCCACAGGATGAGCATTAGCAAAGTTGCCCCCGCCTGAAGGCTGTTGTAGATAGTCACGTAGCTCACATCCAAATCCAGCCTGTCCAGCATGTAGAGGTTAAAAAAAGGCTCGCTGAGGCTCACAGCAAGCGCCCAGAAGCTGAAATACAGCAGAAATATCAAAAAGTTAGAGTTTTTCCAAAAACTATCAGCTAATTGGTTTTGTGGTGGATGAATTGATTGAGCGACTTCAGAAGATTCATCTTTAGCAACCTCTGGCTGAATCTCACTTGTTTGAGGTAACTTGTCATAATAAGTGTTTTGCGATTGCGGATTCATATCCACTTGGAAATATTGACACCCTAATCCCATAATTCCAAACACGATGCCTACCAGCAAAATCACCCCATAGCCTTGCAGAGTTCCACCATACCAATGTGATACAGTTAGACCGGCCATTGGTAGGCAAACCAAATTCGTGAGGCTAGCAGCACTATTGCGTATGCCAAAATACCTGCCTCGCAATTGCCTAGGAACTATCATTGCTATCCAACTTAACCACGATGCCGTTCCTAGTCCTCCTAAAAGATTGCTAAATAGGACAATCAAAAGTGTCAAGATCATTAACTGGTGAGTATTAACCACTCCCCAGCTTACGCCTGCAATACTGATTACTAGAACTAGCCATAGCAGCCGACCAATTCCGTGTGTCCGAAGAGAATATTGAAAGCGGCTGGTACTGCGTTCAGACAAGTAAGCACCCAACGGCTGAACCAGATTGACCAACATGGGGATAGAGGAAACCATCCCAAATACCACTGGACTAGCACCCAATTCTACCAAGAAATTGCTGAGTAAAATCCCGCCAGTTCCAAGGGAGTAAACCGCTGCTAAGACAGAATCTGTAGTGGAGGCTTTTAGACTTGTGCGAATAGTATCCTTGGGAATTCGAGAGGTTGGAGAGAGTGCTGTTGGTGGTAAGGTAATTTGGGAAATTTCTCGAGTTAGTGGCGGAGTTGTTTCAACCTGAACAAAATCCATAATGTATGTTTAATGAGTAAAACATCCTGATATAAATCCGGTTGTCGAGAAACTCAGTATGCTTTCATTAATATTCCTGATAAGTTTTGGTTATTTCAGCTTGCAATTTTCAACAAAAATTTCACAGAAGTAAAATCTCACTCATTAATAACACAAGATATAAGTGAGGTGAGAGAGACTGTTATTTGTCCGTGATCAAGAAAAGATTGTTTAATTTTTTAGGGCTGGTGATGGCGATCGCGATCGCCATCATTGCTTGTCACAGTCTACAATTACCAAGCAAACCCTTAGCGTCTACCGCAGTCAGCATTAAACTTAGTGGTTGGGGAGGTTCCCCTGTTGAGCAAAAACTTTTGAGACAGGTGCTGCAAGACTTTGAGGCACGGTATCCAACTATTAAGGTGAAATATGAGGTAATCTCCGACCAATACATGGATGTAATCAAAACTCGTTTAATTGGGGAAGCTGCGCCTGATGTTTTTTATCTGGATGCGCTGGAAGCTCCTTTCTTGATGAGTCAGAATGTTCTGGAACCATTAGATGCTTACATCACTCCCGAATTTGAACTAACGGATTTTGAGGATACCCTACTCGACAGTTTCAAATATCAAAACCAGATTTACGGTTTTCCTAAAGACTATTCTACCCTTGCTCTGTTTTATAACAAAAAAGCATTCGCCGCCGCAAGCTTGAGTAATCCGCCAGCTACTTGGGAGGAATTACGTAACTACTCGAAACAATTAACAGGCAAAATTAACAAATACGGCTTTGGAGAAATTCCCGAATTGGCGCGTCAGGCTTATAAAATTAAAGCATTTGGTGGACAACTTGTTGATCAAAATGGTTATGCTAACTTTTCCAGTGCGGCAAGTTTACAGGGTTTAGAGTTGGTAGTAGACCAGTATCAAAAAGACCACTCCTCTGCCCAAAAATCTGATGTGGGGACAAACTCAGGTAGTGAAATGTTTGGTCAGAGTAAAGTGGCAATGGTGATTGAAGGTAACTGGGCAATTCCCTATCTAACTGAAACCTTTCCCGAATTAGAGTTTGCTACCGCACCAGTGCCTACTATTAATGACAAAAAAGGCACGATGGTGTTTACTGTTGCCTATGTGATGAACAAGCAAGCACAGCACAAAGCCGAAGCTTGGGAGTTGATTTCCTATCTCACGGGTAAAGAAGGGATGCAGAAGTGGACAGGAAAAGGGTTTGCTTTACCAACACGTAAATCAGTTGCAAAAAATTTGGGCTATGACCAAGACCCGTTGCGATCGCCATTAGTGGCTGGAGTCAATTATGCTACACCTTGGCAGGTAGGTAAATATCCAGGGGCGATCGTGAATAACTTTGATAATCAGTTTGTCAGCACTTTGCTTGGGCAACAACCATTAAATCAAGCGATGCTGAAGGCACAGAATGAAGCTAATCAGCAAATTAGGGCGATGGAGTAAGCAATTTTTCTTACTTTCACCAAATCACTTCTGAGTAGAAATTTGCTATCTCTTTATCCGCTGTAATTATTGCAGCTTGATTACTTCTGGCTAGTGCGACGACAACTCGATCTACTGGATCTCGATGACCCCATTCTAAATTGACACTTTCCATCCAAATATTTTCATCAATGGGTACAATCTGAACGGCATTAGACTTTTTCAGCGTTACTACGTAGTCGTTAAGATTAACTCCTAAATCTAGTTTTTTATTTTTGATTTTTATCGCAATTTCCCATATAGCTATGGACGGGACAAAACCATTTTTATCCCTTTCCATGTAGTTGCACGCTTCTTTAGCTTGTTCAGAAAGTCTGGCTGGATCTAAACTCCACCAGATTAGGGCACAAGTGTCAAGGACTATCTTCACAATTGTGCCCATTCCTCAGTGGTTGGTGTAGTTAAATCCTCAAAGTACTTCACTTTACCGCGCATCTCCCCAAATAACTCCTCTGTTGAAGGTGCTTGTGCGTATTTAGAAATTTTCACGACTGGCTTCCCGCGATCGGTAACTACAATTTCTTCTCCCTCTGACTCTACAAGTCGCAAGAACTCAAGAAGTTGGGATTTGAGTTTACTTTTAGAAATTGATTTCATAATAACCATAGTCATGACTATAGTCATATTTTAATAGGACGTATAGCAGATATAAGATCATTTGTAAAAATCAATTAACAAAATTTACTATTTATTAGGCTTGGTAAACTAAACCACATCTGGTTTGCATATTTAGAGTTTATATAACTGTTGTGGGTAGGCGGCGTTTAACTGAGCGCTTACGCCGAAGTCTTCCCCGCCCTAATTATGCTAATTAAATATGGAACAGCTTACTTGCTTAATTCCCTTGTAACCACTCATCTAAGCGAGACATTTCCACCGCACGGTTCAATAGCAATCCATTAACCTCATTTGAGCCAGAGTGGAGGGCTACAATATAATATTTGCCGTTTAGATTACTGATAATTGCACCTCCAGAAGCACCGTGATTAGTATCACAGTTGTGGTACCAACAAATTATCCTGACGGCGGAGGATACTGCATTCCAGGTGAACGCCAGCAGTCATACTTTTACCAGCAGTATAAGTTTCAAGACCTTTTATCTGAGGGTCGGGAAAATCGCCAGAGTAGCCGACTAAGGCGAATTTTTTTGTATCTCCAACAAAAGTAGAAGATGGTAGGGATTTCCAGCCAAAATAACCATATTTTTTACCGATAGGCTTGTTGAGTTTCAAAATTGCCCAGTCGTTTACGTAATCGGCTAAATCGCCATTTTTAAAGTCTGTGCCGTAATGAATATCAGTAGCATAAGCTATATCATTTTTACTTTTGACGACACCATTAACTAAGTTTGGCTCAAATGCGATCGCTTGACTAACTTTTCGGGTTTCAGAGTTAACTACACAGTGAGCATTTGTCAAAACAACGTCTTCACCAATCAACGTTCCCGTGCAACTGAAACCGCCACCATCAGCCCTATCCCCTCGATTTTACCAATGGCTGACCAAGGGCGGGATGAGAGGTGATAATAGTTATTGAACTAGTAAAGGTAACTTTGATATGTCGTATAAAGTTAGCATTGTTATCGAAAAAGATGAATATGGATATTATGCTTATTGTCCTGAACTTCCTGGTTGTCAATCTCAAGGTGATTCCCTAGAAGAAGTACAGGCAAATATTAAAGAAGCAGTTAAGCTTTATATAGAAACCTTGTCAAATTCAGAAAAACAGGCGCTTCAGAACAAGGAAACATTCACAATAACCTTGGAGGTAAAAGTTGCCTAAACTGCCACGCCTCATTGCAACAGAAGCTGAAAAACTATTATTAGATGCAGGCTTTATTCAAATTAGAAGCAAAGGAAGCCACAGAATTTATTTTTGAGAAGAAGTGAGGGTAGTGATTCCTTTTCATTAAGGAAAAATATTGCACCCAAAAATAGTTAAACAGGTTATACAAGCCATTGACATTTATGAGAATGAAGCGACAGCAGAAGTAGTATCTGAGACTGATGAATAAAAATAACATCCTGCCTAACAGCGCTTTTATCTCCTCCACTAAAAGACTGCTAAATGCCACAATCAGGTAAACAGTTATTATTTATCGACCTATGCAAGTCAAAGATTTGAATATAAAAGAACTCAAGCTACTCATTCAGGAAACTGTTACTGAAACTATTCAATCCCTACTGATTGACCCCGACGAAGGCAAACAAGTAAAGCCAGAGGTGAAGCAACAACTACTAAACTCCTTAGGGCGTACTCAAGCGAGAGAAAGTGGAGTTCCAGCGCAAGAAATTATCTCAACCAAAGATAGATGAGGCATAGATGAGGCAAGAATGTATTTTTTCTTACGCTACACCTATCGAAAAAAATATTTGGCAAATTTTCATAAATTAATTTAGTTGCGATCGCCTATTACTAAACTCAGTTTAAATGGAGAGTGGGAAGCGATCGCGTAATTGAGTATAGTTGAGTCTCATATTCCTTAAAGCTAACTCTTTACTTATTGTGGAATTCTGGAAATTCCAAATTCTGAACACGGAGTTTCAAGTTCTGAGCACGAAGTTTCAATTTCTGAACACGGAGTTTCGAGTTCTGAACACGGAGTTTCGAGTTCTGAGCACGAAGTTTCAATTTCTGAACACGGAGTTTCAAGTTCTGAGCACGAAGTTTCAATTTCTGAACACGGAGTTTCAAGTTCTGAGCACGAAGTTTCAATTTCTGAACACGGAGTTTCGAGTTCTGAACACGAAGTTTTGAGTTCTGAACACAGAGTACGATAAATAATCATGCATCACCCATCGCTACAGTCGGGTTAGTGCGAGATTAGGTGGAGGTTCAGTAGTGTTTGAAATCAGCAGACGGCGGAGTAATCTCAGATGGAACATCACAGAAGACTTGGCTGGGTATATGTTTATGATGCCTACCATTCTGGTCTTAGGAACTTTTGTAGTCTTACCCATTCTCTATGCCGTTTTTCTTTCCTTGCAAAAAGTTCAACTCCTCGGCGGTATTGAGTACGAGTTCATCGGTTTTCGGAACTTTACACGATTAGCTGAAGATGAAAGGGTTTGGATTGCTTTGAGAAACACAGCAGAATATGTAGCCATTGTTGTGCCAATTCAAACAGTCCTAGCTTTAATTCTGGCGGTAACTCTGAATTCTGGGATTCGCGGTAAAAACTGGTGGCGCATCCTCTACTTTTTGCCCACAGTCACTTCTTCAGCAGTGCTGACGCTCATCTTTATGTGGATTTATAACACTAATGGGCTACTAAATGATTTTCTGGCTTTTGTGGGGCTACCTACTTATAACTGGTTGGGTGACCCAGCAGTTGCGCTCAAAGGGATTATGATTATGAACATTTGGTCAACTGCGCCGTTTTTCATGGTAATTTATCTGGCGGCGTTGCAGGATATACCCCAAACACTTTATGAGGCGGCCCAACTCGATGGCGCAAATGGGTGGCAGCAATTTATCCACATTACGCTTCCCTTGCTGAAGCCTGTAACCTTCTTTGTGATAGCAGTGGGGGTGATTGGTACTTTTCAACTTTTTGACCAGTCTTACATCTTTTCTGGCGGTACTGGCGGGCCAAACAACGCTACCTTAACTGTGGTGCTGCTAATTTATCAAGCTGTGTTTCGGAATTTACAAATGGCATATGCAGCTGCGATCGCATTTTTGTTAGCAGCAGTGATTATTGCCATCACTTTGATTCAGCGGCGACTTTTTGGAGGCGAACGGATTTGACTAACATTTTTGGCTTATCCTGGCTCAAAGTCTTGTTGTACGTCTTGCTGACACTTTATGCGATCGTCACTTTAATTCCCTTCCTCTGGGCACTTTCAGCATCATTTAAGCCGCTAACAGAGATTGTCGGTGGTGAACCCAACTTTCTCCCCAAGACTTTTACTCTTGACAACTACAGACAAATCTTTCTGCAAGAACCGCTGTTTTGGCGCTGGTTGTTCAACAGTGTGGTGATTGCCGTCAGTGTCACGCTTTTAAACTTGTTATTAAATTCAATGGCTGGTTATGCTTTGGCAAGACTGCGTTTTGTGGGCAAGCGCTTTTGGTTCTTCCTAATCCTGGCAGTACTGGCAGTACCAGCGCAAATCACCCTAATTCCGACATTTTTGATTTTGAAAGCGATCGGCTGGCTGAATTCTTACCAAGGCATGATTGTGCCTAGCATGGTCAATGCCACTTTTATCTTCATGATGCGGCAGTTTTTCGTTAATTTTCCTAAAGAATTAGAAGAAGCAGCCCAGCTCGATGGCTTAAATACTTTTGGAATTTTTCGACATATTGTCTTACCTTTAGCAAAACCAGCACTAGCAGCACAGGCAGTTTTTGTGTTCATGGGGAGTTGGAATAATTTTTTACTGCCTATAGTTATCCTATTTGACCCAGAAATGTTTACTCTCCCTTTGGGGCTGAACACCTTTAAAGGTCAATATATCAGCTACTGGAACTACATTATGGCGGCTTCTATGGTCTTCACCCTACCAGCTTTAGGCATTTACGCCTTTTTTAATCGTTACTTTATTCAAAGCGTTACCTTTACTGGGGGAAAAGGTTAATAGGCATAGGGCATTAAGCATGGGGCATGGGGCATTAGAAAACTCTTTCCTTGTCCCTACTCCCCACCTCCCTGCTCCCCTGCTCCCCTGCTCCCCTGCCCTCTTCCCCTCTCACGATCCCCAAACCGTATTTCGGGCAACAAATTGCACTCCTAACGTGATATTGGTATTACAGCGACTCAATCTCTATCTATCAGTAAACAAGCATTATGGGTTTTGTAGACCTATCGATCGCAGAGATAGCAGCCGACTACAGCATTCCTGTAGAAAAAGTGTTTTCTCTGTGCAACCAACTGGGAATTGCCTACAGACACCAAAAGACCCGTTTGGCGTTAGAAGATGCAAAGGCAATTATTTCCCAAATATCGTCTGAAATACGCCCAAAAGGTACTAGCAACTTGGTGGGTGATAACGAGATCACCTGAAGGGTTATCTCGGACTTTGGCTAATCACTGATAGCTAATGATAAAAAACAATGAGTCATTAGCAATTAGTAGCTTGGAGATTGAGAATCGCTTTCTTAGCTGTGTTGAGCGTCAAAATTTTTAAGGGGAAACATGTTTAGAAGACTAATTGGCGTTGTTGTGGCCACTGTTTTACTCTCGTTTCAGTTGTTTGTCGGTAGCGCGACAGCGGTGGAACTAGACAAAGCTACCCGAACAGTGCCATTCAATACTGAAGGTGAAACCACCGTACTTAGCCTTAAACAAGTCAAAGAAGGCAAACGCTTATTTAATTACGCTTGCGCCCAATGTCATGCTGGGGGAGTTACCAAGACAAACCAGAACGTGGGACTTACTCCAGACGATCTGGCATTGGCAACACCCAACCGTAACAACGTTGAAGGCTTGGTGGATTACCTGAAAAATCCCACTACTTACGACGGGGAAGAAGAGATTTCCGAAATACACCCCAGTATCAAAAGCGCAGATATTTTCACAACAATGCGAAATCTGACGGATGATGACTTGGGGGCGATCGCCGGTCATATTCTCTTACAACCCAAAATCGTTGGCACTAAGTGGGGAGGCGGAAAAATCTATTACTAAATCCCGGAATTAGTACTGAGTCATTGGGCACTGGGTACTGGGGATTGGGGATTGGAAAGAATTCAGTCCCTAGTCTCTAGTCCCCAATCCCTAGTTTTTACCAAAGTTTAGCTGCTCTCGTTCTCACCACAGCACAAAATGTTCACGGTTAGTGCATAAAAAATTCTGAAAAGTAAAAATATTCCTAAAGAAAAAATAAAAATCTCTTGTTTGACTGTTTACCTTTCTTCACGGGCTTTTTGGGCGATCGCAGTCTAGTATTTATTAGTGATTGCACAGTTTTTGGCAATAAATTGCTGCCCATTATTAAAAAAAAATTGTATCTATGACAGATTGTCATATTTGGTGTTGATTTTATTTAAAATGAGGAAAGGAAAAAAATTATTTGTTAGGAGAGAGCCATGAAATTGATTTCAGCAAGCTGGCGACGTCTTGGTTTAGCTGTGTTGACACTCCTTTTAGTTGTTAGCAGCTTTGCTGTTTTTACTCCCAGTGCTTCGGCTGAAACCTACCAGGTGAAATTGGGTAGTGATAAAGGATTGCTAGTATTTGAACCGAAAAAGTTGACCATTAAACCAGGCGACACAGTTGAATGGGTGAACAACAAAGTTCCCCCCCATAATGTTGTGTTCGATTCTGCCAAAAACCCCGATAAGAGCGCCGATGTAGCAAAATCTCTGTCTCATAAGAAGTTGCTCATGAGTCCTGGTCAAAAGGAAACAACCACCTTTGCAGCAGACGCACCTGCTGGTGACTACACCTTCTACTGTGAACCTCACCGTGGTGCTGGCATGGTTGGTACAATCACTGTCCAAGGCTAGAAATACCAACCTTTGACGACACAAAATGATTTCTCAGTGAAATTAGCTCATCGCAAGACGCCACACTTCTAGAGTGACGCACAAAATGCATGAAATGGCGGTAACAAGTCCTATCCTCCCCAAAGACGCTAAACAACCTGTGGCGATGGAGGTGTGAACTCGTTACCGCCACTTTTGATCAAATTTGACTTAATCAGGAATTAATCACGTTTATACTCTTGCTGGAGGCTTGTTGCGAGGAAATACTGTTGAGAATACTTTTATTAATCCTACTGTTAGCGATCGCCCAATTCAAATTGACATTCATTAGTCCAGCACTAGCTGCCGAAACATCTAACGGTGCTAAAATTTTCGAGGCTAACTGCGCTTCTTGCCATATAGGTGGTGGTAACATCCTTATTAGCCAGAAAACCTTGAAAAAGGAAGCATTGTCAAAGTACTTAGAAAATTATGATCGTGACTCAATCGAGGCGATTATCCATCAAGTGCAAAATGGAAAAAATGCCATGCCTGCCTTTAAAAGCAAGTTAAGTCCTGAGGAGATTTTAGAGGTAGCTGCTTACGTTTTTCAGAATGCAGAACAAGGCTGGTAAAGTAGGAATACCGTTTAGTTCTTGTGGGGTAGATGTCTTTGCCTACCTTTAATTATTGGGGGGCGAGACGCCCACCCCACAATATTAGAGAATTTATTTCTAGGAAATCCCTAAGTGCATTTCCTTCTTAAAACCTTCTAAGTAACTTCAAAGTTTGCTAGAAGTAGCTAGGCGTGTTTGTAGTCAGTTAGCGCGGTCTTCTCCCTACAGCCCTTTGGGCATCCTACGGCAGGCGTTAATTTCATCGCATTGCCAGAGGTTAACACCAAGCCAGGAGCGTAAGGACTTTAGTCTTGATAAACCATGCTATGAGGATCAATCACTCACTATGAACTAGGATTTTATTATATATTTAATTATACCTACCTAATTAAGTGTGACGAACTGGCGATCGCCAATTCGTCAACTGCTAAAAACGATATTTGAAAGATGAATGATAAATTCAAAATCTTTATCATTCATAGCTTTTAGCTTCTTAATCCAAGATCACCCGCTGCTAATTATTCTTCTAGATTAGACTTTTCTCTCTTTTCCTTCACTTCGCGCAACCTTTCTACTAATTTTCCATCTGATTCAACAGAGGGTGTAGGCTGACTATTATTGACGCTCGGCAGCAATAACATTTCGGAAGTAGTAGCTGGTGATAAAGGCGTGGGCTGGTTTATGATTTGTTGTTGAGATAATGGTTTAGAAGTAACTGCTGGTGAGGGCGTAGGTTGATTGCTATTGACTTCCGGTGCAGATAATGGTTTAAGAGTACCTATCGGCAAGGAGGCAGGCCGATTATTTTTGATTCGCAGTTCTGGAAATGGTTTAGAAGTATTTGCTGGTGAGGGGGTAAACTGATTGTTATTGATTATCGGTGCAGATAATTGAGTAGTCCCAGTGGTGTTGCTAATGTTGTTTTGGAAACGTAGGTTAAATGGATAGGAACTAATCTGTTTATCTCCCTTAGGGGATTGTTTGTTGAAGTATTCCCTTGCTTTAACAAGCAATTCAGGGGAAACTAACTTGTTTTGAAACTTGATATCTAAGACCTTACCATCAGGATCTACCACTAATACACCCAAAACAGCACCTTCAAGATTCGGCTTATCTGTGGATAATGTTTGGCGGATGACTGGTTTTTGTTCAGCGTTAGGATATTGTTGTTGGACTTCTTTTCTCAGGTTTGCGTAGGAGTCTAACTGTGCGATCGCAAGTTCAGATCCTTTTCCAGATAAATCAGGTGTCTTGAGCATGGTTCCCCTATTTATGGTTAAACTATCCCCAGCCCTTGGAGCTTGTTTTAGAGAATTCATCAGCGGGTTTTGAGCAATTCTAGACGCATTATTACCCGGTTGCATCATCTGTAAAGTCCTATTTACCTGTGCTGTTGGAATGGGGGTAGCCTCAGATAGGTTCGGAGACTGGGCATTTTGCAGAATATCATCAGGTATTTTCTGCGACTGCAACTCTGGCAACCTATTAATAGGCAGTGGCTTAACTATTTGGTATTTGGTATCACTATTATTCAAACTTACAGCTAGTGGCTTAACTACCTGGTATTTGGTGTCACTATTATTCAAACGAGGAACTGATGGCGAGAATTTGGGGCTGGTATTGAATTTAGAACTGTCAAATTTAGAAGCGTCAAATCGCAAATTTTCACTAGGAATCATCCGCATAGACTGCCTTGTAGGCAAAGCGGAGACTCGATAGTTATTCGATGATGGGGGTAGCGGAGGCAGTATTAGCTGACTGGATGGCGCTGGTGCCAATGGGGGCAATCCAGTTTGGGCGCTAAAGTTAGGGGCAGAAAGTGGCGCTACTGGAGGTAATTGTTGTAAACCAACTTGGGATGTGCTTTGCGGCAAACGGTTTTGGTCGGCTTGACTCAATTCCAAAAGTCCAACTGTTTTGGATGATGATGTTTCTTTGGGCTTGTTAGAGTCCATAGGCATCAATGGCACAATCATCGCAATAGCACCGTGGATACCAAGAGAAGCTATAGCTGCTATCCCAATTGGCTGGCTTAAGATTTCTGGTATATTTTTAAACAGGGAGACGTAAGACATAGCTGTTATCGTTCACTCGGCTCAGTTGCAGTTGACTAGCGATTTTATCTTTTCGACTTGCAAGATATTGCAAGAGATGCGTCCCTCTAAGGAAATAATAACTTCCGATGCTGGCAATCAAAACGCCAAAATTGCCATTTATTCAGGTTTTTCATTGATCAATGACACTGGATAATATTTTCAAATCTGACCTTACTAAAGAGATATTTGAAAAATTACTATTTTTGATTTTTACTGTTATGACGCACACAATTGAAATTAATATCTAGGATATTTTTAAAGTTTAAGTGAACGTACAAGTCTGAGTACATCACAACACATGCCGAAGTTGCCTGGTTTTGTCTACTGTTATCCAGTCTTACTACGCTTCTGTAATATATGACACACTAGCTTTTCAGAATCTAGGGCCTATGTGAAAATACTACCACATCAGCGCTCCCTAAAACTGTTGCACATTGTACAATTTTATTGACATTCTAATATCCACTAAAGCTATTTGAGTTTTTATAAAAGGAGTCAATCATCCAATCGCAACTCTAGCTTCTGAATCTGACTACTTCTTCGTAAAAAAGTTTCAAACCATCAATCATTGCATCCAAAATTTCAAATGCCGTTACCGACAGTTATTGTGCCTGGATATCTAGAAAATGCGATCGCTTACCGCCAACTAGAACAATTCCTACAAGAGTTAGATTTTCCCACAGTTACAGTACCACTGCGACGGCGTGACTGGCTACCCACTATTGGAGGAAGATCAGTAACACCGATTCTGCAACAACTTGATCTTACAATCAAGCATACATTGCAGCAATATAATGCTACTCAAATTAACTTGATTGGTCACTCAGCCGGAGGTTGGATATCCCGCATCTACATGGGAGAAAAGCCCTACTTAGCACGCGGTGATGTCAAACCATTTCTTTGGGAAGCGCATCCCCTGGTTGCTACTCTCATCACCTTAGGGACACCCCATATTAGCCAAGAACGCTGGACACGTTCTAATCTAGATTTTGTGACCAATAACTACCCAGGAGCTTTTTACAAAAACGTTCGTTACGTTTGTGTGGCTGGCAAAACTATCTTTGGGGAAAGGCGGCGCGGTAGCTGGTTAGCTTACAGTAGTTACCAATTAACCTGTGGCAAGGGTAACACTTGGGGAGATGGAATCACACCGATTGAAGCTGCTCACTTAGAAGGCGCAGAAAATTTTGTTATTCAAGGTGTGAGGCATTCTCCGAGAAGTCCTGGGATCTGGTATGGTTCAGCAGAACCCTTAAAAGCTTGGGTGCAATATCTAATTTAATTGATATCTTGCACTAGTATACTGTGGCGTCACTTTGCCTACCTTTAACCAGTTGCTCAATCAATTGTCTGGTTAATTGAGATGGTAGCTGGATTTACGCGCCCGCTGTACTAATTCAACAATCGCCTAGTAATAAGTTAAAGTCGTCTAAAGACGACTAGTAAACAGTTTTAGTCCACTTAAGTGGACTAGGGCTATTAGCCTCAGACTTAAGTCTGAGGTAAGCTAGTTGGCTCATTGAGAATGGTGCAATAAATTAGATTTAAAAAACTTTATCTTTTTCTAAGAATTGCAACATTTATTAATATTTATTAGCTAAAATTGTAATAAGAATAAATACTTAGTTAAGAACAGGAGGGGTGAGCCATGCAAAGCACCCAGTTCGACAATATTTTGCGACGAATAGCGACGATATTATCGGTCGTTATTGTTACTTTGTGCTTAATTTATGTATCTACGGGAGTTTTGCTGTCTTTTTACTATGAACCGACAGCAGGCGGAGCTTATAACTCATTGAAGATGATTAATACACAACTGCCATACGGCTGGTTGTTTCTGAGAGCGCATGATATTGCTGGTAACGCAGTAATTGCGATCGCTCTGATTCAAATTGTGGTGATGTTTTTCGGTCGGCAATTTCGCAAGAGTTGGCTGGCTGCTTGGATTAGCGGGATTTTGTTAACTTTAAGTGCGATCGGGCTGGACTGGACAGCGATGATCCTAGATTGGACTCAGAAAGGATACTGGCGTTTTAACATTGAGTTGGGAACCATCGAAGCTATTCCTTTCATTGGTGGACAACTGCGCGACATTATGACTGGGGGTGGAGCAATTAACACAGTTACTGTTGAACACCTTTATACAATACACAGTTATCTAATTTCGATGGCGACACTAATTCTTGCCATAGTTCATTTATCTGCTTTACTGTGGCAAGAATGGCAAATGTATCAAGAAGCGCCAAAACCAGAAATTGGTAATTTGCAACAACCACCAGAAGGCGAGTTTGTTCCTTCCCAAAGCTAATAAAGAGTGCTGTTAGTGGATAGCTATAGTTTAGCCCGTGCTGAGTTAGGAGTTATATTCTTCCTCAGCCTGCTCATCCCCCAGGAACCTCACTAGCGGAAACTTCAGATAATTGGGCGAGGGATAGGTCTTCAACCTCTGGTAACTTTTCTAGAGAGAGGGGAGTGGATTGGGTAGCACCAGATAAGCGTTTTAAAAGGCTAGGTCTGGGATCATGCAATAGGTAAATAATCCGATCGCCAACTTCCCACTCTTGGTTAGCTGGTATTACTTGTAAGCGTTCTTCTCGTTCTACCAATAGCGGTATCAACACCCCAGTCTGAATCTTTTCTTGGATGCGATCGCATTGAGTGGAAAATTCCAACTCATTTAGCGTAGTTATCCCCAGCTTGACTCGCCCATCATTCAAATATTCATTCCAAGTCTTAATCGCTAAGTCTGGGATAAAAGCTTGATTAACTTTATTACTAACCGAGGTATTTGCTTGCGGATCACGGGGGAAAACAGCTAAGACACGCGGCGGCTTAAATTCCTCAGCCGCCCGTTGAGCCAAAACAAAATTCACCTCGCCATTACTTGTTATAGCCAAAAAAGTACCCGTAGAGGCAAGTCCTGCCTCTTCCAAAACAGCAGCATCCAGCCCGCTGCTGGCAATCACCCGCAGATTTTGGGCCTCGGCTTGAACAAGATATTGGGGGTCAGTATCAATCATGACCACGGTTTCTCCCCGTTCTTGAAAAAATCGGGCAATTAAAAGACTCAAGGGATTACAACCCACAATTACTGCTCCAGTTACGTCTTTAGAGGTAATTTGCAGCCATTTAGCAACCCAGCCAGCTGTTAGACCTTGACAGACAACAGTCATGATAATTGTCAGGAAGACTAGAGCTTTGATCGAATCACCGCCGTTAATGCCACGTTGGGTCAGCGAAATCGCAAAAAAAGAAGCTACAGAAGCGGCAACAATTCCTCTAGGAGCAACCCAGCTTAAAAATAGTTTCTGTCGCCAGTTTAGGTCGCTGTTCCAGGTACACAATAGGATATTAATCGGGCGAACGACAAACATTAATACCAAAACAGTGAATAAACTACCCCAACCCAAAGCAAACACACTGGCAATGGATAAATCAGCTGCTAATAAAATAAATAGCACTGAGACGCTGAGAATTGTCAGCTGACCCTTGAAGCTCCGTAACAGACGTTCTTCTGGGACTGAGGAGTTAGCAAATACTGCTCCTGCAACCACTGTTGTCATTACTCCCGATTCGCTGCGGATGATTTGCGATAAGGTAAACAGGCTCCAAAGTATTGCCAACACCACTAAGTTTTTTAGCTCAAATGACAGAAAACTGGCGCGTTTGAAAATCAAGCTCATCAGATAACCGCCAGCACCACCAATTGCCGCACCAACACCCAGGCGCATGAGTAAACCGATGATCGCATTGATGGGGCCAGCATCGCCGTTCAAAATGGTATCGAGGACAACGAAGGCAAGGATAGCTCCTACAGGGTCAATTAAAACCCCTTCCCCTTCCAAAAGTGTTGCTACTTGGCGATCTACATTAATTTGTTTGAGCAAGGGGCCAACGACAGTCGGGCCTGTCACCACGACTATGGAAGCATAAAGAAAAGCTATGTTCCAAGGAAATTCACCCAGCCAGTGAGCAGCCATACTCCCACCAAGCAATGTGATCAGCGTTCCTAGAGTAACGAGCAATTGCAGGCTGACTGAAACTCTGCCTAGCTCTCGCAGATCCAAGTTAAGTCCGCCTTCAAACAAAATTATTGCCGTTGCTAGGGCGACAATAACTTCCAGTCCGGTGCCTAGGAAATGGGGATGCAACAGTCCTAGTCCATCAGAGCCAAAGAGGATACCCAACAGCAATAACAAGACAATGCTGGGTATCCGAAAGTATGCAGCCAGCACTTGGGCACTAATACCTGTAAGGACAGCGATCGCCATCTGTAGGGTAATTTCAAAAGATGCTTCCATGTTGTAGATTTTGAGCGATTTATTTCAAAATCTTTTGTAAAAAATTGAAGATATTAACTCTACAGGGTACAACATCATACCCTTTGCCCCTCGCTGAATTTAGCGTTTTTTATATTTGGGCATCCCCTTAAATTCCAAGTGCCAGACGCTGAGGCACCTTGCAGCTTCCCGCACAAGCGTCTACGAAATTCTTTTTGTGTCTCCATGTTTTTGTATTCTCTTCAAGCTTTTGCCTCCACCTAGTTTAGCTGCCACAAACTTTTTTTGGCAAAAGCTGTTGACAACGGCAAGGAAATTCGTTACCTTATAAAAGGTCTGAGTTCGATGCCCCCATCGTCTAGAGGCCTAGGACACCTCCCTTTCACGGAGGTAACGGGGATTCGAATTCCCCTGGGGGTACTTAAAAAAGTAGAAGTGTATTTTTCTGCAAATTTACAAATAAAAACTATCATCCAGGATTTTTCCTGAATGATAGTTTAATTATAGATAAGGTTCTTTGTTGGCTAACTCTTCTACACGTTGGTAAATAGCCAGAAGATTTAGCCGCAGGTCTTTGCTCAGGCGGTTTTCAATGATTCCCACTGGCATAGTGAGTTTAGGCCAAACTTGAATTGTGTAGTAAAGATTTGTTCCTACATACTCACCGAGGGAATAAGGCTCTAAACACCAGCTACCAGAAAAGCCTTTAAAATCTCCCTCTACCATGCGGAAATTAATTTCTTTGGGGAAGCATTCTTCCAAATCCAGAACTGCCCGCGCCCAAAAGTTGAAATTCAGTAAGCGCTGGGAGCCTACTTGCTCAAGTCGAATTCCACCATTGGGATGCTCAATTAGACGACTCTTGGCGAGGTTAGGGAGAAAATCAGGTAAGGCTTCATAATCTGTCAGAACCTTCCATATCAGTTCCACTGGTTGGGGAATTTGGACTTTAGCGCTGATTTGTCGCTGTCGCTCTGCTATTTTCTCAATTTGAATTTCTACCTTAGCTGCCAAAGCGACTGCATCAGCAGTCAAATCCCCTTCGAGGATGATGTCATTACTAAGAGACTGGAAATCAAGGTTCTGTGTTGTGTTCTGTTTTTTAGTCACTTTCAGAATTAGGGTTTACTTTCGTCACAAAATTGGGGCAGAGTCAGGGTGAAGCAAATTTCGCTCTGTTCAGAATCCAAGATTTGGAGACTCTCAACTGCGATCGTTCCATTCAAATGCTGCACTAAAGACTTGACTAAAGCAAGTCCCAAGCCAGCCCCTGGAGTCCAGCGTCCTTTTCCGCGACGGAACTTGTCAAAAATGTAGGTCGCTTCTTCTTCAGAGATGGCACGTCCTGTATTCGTCACTTTTATGATAACTTGATCGATTTGTTGATCAACTCGGTGAACAGCTTCCAAATGGACGGCGGTATCATGCTCTGTGTATTTACAGGCATTAGTTAACAGTTCTTGGAGGATGCGATCAAAACTTTCCAGTTCCGTTTGCAGTTTTAGCGACTTCTGTGGTAAATCTACAGAAATCTTTAATCCCTTCTCTAGGAATTTTTTCTGAAAAGATGCTGCTATATCCTCTATTCTAGTATTTAAATCTATAGTTTCTAATTGTGGAGCTTCGTGAGGCGACTCTAGTTTCTGTAGTGTCAACAAGTCATTAATCAAGTTGATTTCCTTTGTACATTCCTGCTCAAGGATATCCATGTATCGAACCTGACGCTCTGGCGCGATTCCTGGCAAACGTAAGTTACGAATTGACATCAGCATGTTTGTCAAAGGATAGCGCAAGCGATCGCTCATGTTGCTCAAAAATTCATCTTTGAGTTCGTTGAGTTTCCGCAGTTGCTCAACATACTGCCGGGTTCTTTCATGCAATTTTGCCTGGAGTTCGAGACTACTCTGGAGTTTCGCCGTCCGCTCATCTACCAAAGTTTGCACTTGGCGCAATGTCTGTGACTGAATTATGGCGTTACTTACTTGAGCACAAACCATTTCTACAAGATTTAATTCTGCTGCTTGCCAACTGCGAGTAACAGATTGCTGTAGCACCAAGAATCCTAAGATTTTACCTTGGTTCTCTAATGGCACTAATAATACCGCAGGCAATTCCTTTATTGCAAATAATGGAGCCGCACAGGAGGTATCGTTTTGTTCTGTATAGTTATCAAAGATTACTGGTTTTACAGAATCTATGAAGGCACGCTGGCATAAACTACACTCTGATATCAAGAAAGACTGATTCAAGATATCTGGTTTAGTAGTGCTGTAATTTTGTGTTTCCCTAGCCCATTCACCACCTACGGTAGCTTTCGCTTTGGGGATTTGTTTTTTAGCTTGAGTCCTAAATAGTGGATCTGTATATTTTAGTAGTATAAGCAAACCCCGATCTGCCTGTAGAGATTCGGCAGTAGAGGCGATAACTAACTGGAGCATTTGATTCAGCTCCAAGTTGCTCCGACTTAGTAAAGTTAATTGCTTGATCAAGCTTTGATACTGATTGCTCTTTTGCAAATACTGTTGTTGATGAGTAATTAGTTTAGCTTGTGCCACTTGAGAAAAAGCGATCGCGCAAGACGACTCTACCTCTTTGAGCAGTTGTTTTTCTGATTCACTCCAATCATAGGGTTGGAATTTAATCAGACTAATCACCCCATTATTATTGCCACCAAACCGAGTGGGAATTGCCAAAACGGCTTTTATCGGTAGTGGCAAATACTGACAGCCAATTACCAGACTATTTTGAATGATCGAAATATCTTGAATAGTTAATGGTTCAGCAGCACATTGCAGCACTGGCGAGTGCATAAGCAACTGTTCCATCGAAAACATCTCTTCTGGGTGTGGTAACCCTAGATACTCATCAGCACACCAATTAGTAGTAGTCACTTCGTCGGATTTCTCACCCGTTACTGAAACCAAGCAGCAGCAATCTACTTGAAAAGTAATTCCTAGCAATTGGGCAATATCTTGTACCATCAATGCCATCGCTGAACTGTTGGCAATGATTTGGTTAATCTTTTGCACCAACTGGCGGGTAGGTTCTTCCTGATGCTGCATCAGCTTAACTTGGTAAGGTTGTAGTCGATCTATGTCATCTACGTAATGTGGCGGCGACGATAAAGGCTTTCTCATTCTTGGCACGCCCTCGGATAATAACCCCATTCTTCTTGCACCCAACCTTTTAACATATTCTTCAGCGTTAATTGTGTTGATACCTGATAATTGACAAATCTTGTATGAATACTTTCTCTCACCTGTTATAGCCCTTTTCTATCTCAGATGGCCAAGTTTCCGCTTAATCAAGTAAATTGCTACATTCATAGATAAGTAATAAAATACTCAAGATATCCTATAAATGCTTCATTTAGCTTATTTTTGACTGCTCTATGTTGAAATAATTTACTAACTTTATCCTGTCTTTAAGTATACATAAACCGTAATTACTCTGGAATTACAGCGAAATTGCCCTTAAATATTACGTAAAATTATTTCGCTTACTTAATAAATTTTTATTACATTTTTTTTGAAAAGAGTAGGTTGTTAAACCTACTCTTTTATCTCCGTAACTCTAAGTAAAATATTAATCAGGCTAAATTCTAAATGCAGCACAATTATTTTTACTAATAACTGGGCTGCATTCGCCTGAATATAAGACTATCCAGCCAAGCTCTCAACACTCAGAGGAACCATATCGCCATTCCTGGTCAATCCTAACAACATTGGTTGTTGGGGTTGAATTAGTTGACCTGTGAGTACACAGCGTTCTTCTTGCTGAGCTGTAGCAGCTATGCTAGCTCGAATGTCAGTTCGCGAAAATCGAGGCTTCCACTCACCTGATTTTTGCTGAACATAATTCCAAAGGATATCTCGGATCAAAGCTTGATATCCCTGATTGCCAGCTATTTCTTTGAGCTTATCTTTGAGTTCCCGCTCTAGGCGGATGCTGGTAACTTCCATATCGGTAGTTGGGGTGCGAGCGATCGTATGCATCACTGATTTCTCCTTAAAGGTATAGACAGGATAGTAATACAAGTGTAGTATGTTTAAAGGAATGTTCAATAGGTGAAATTTTCTGTGAAATCCATTTACCCCATCTCCACTTCTTTGTACGCTACCAATTTCCGAGCCGGTTGGGAATCAGCTGCTATGGAAGTGGAG
The DNA here is from genome assembly GCF_036919595.1 of Nostoc sp. Lineage (GTDB taxonomy): Bacteria > Cyanobacteriota > Cyanobacteriia > Cyanobacteriales > Nostocaceae > Nostoc. The sequence continues at coordinate 46,869 of NZ_JBALCO010000069.1, forward strand.
TATTTATTTATGGGCGATGGTAGCCGGAATTTTGGGCAAATCACAGAGGGTAATTATGATTTTAGACATCTCAGCATTAGTGGGCTGATTGCAAAACCACAACTAGATGAAGAAAGCGGGGGGTACAGGCAAAAGAATACTGTACCAATATGAGACCAGAAAATTTTTCGGTCAATTCTAACCCCCGCTTCACTTAAAACTTGAGGCGGGGGTTTTTTTATAAGGAGTGAAGCTGTGACGATATCTTCAATGCGCGGCGCGAACGCAATGCAAGTGTTAGAGCAATCTGTGGTGGTGTTTTCTCAAAATTACTTGCCACTATGTCGGATCAATATCAAGCGGGCGATTGTGCTGTTAGTAACCAACAAAGCTCAACCGCTGGGTTTTACCACAGAAGGCGGATGGCGAGTTCACTCATCCAGTTTGGTAATTGATGTGCCAAAACACATTCGCTTAACAGTTACTTCTAATGAGCGGATGTGGAGAGTTCCGCTAGCCAATCGGCGGGAAGTGTTGCGGCGAGACTATCACAGTTGCCAATATTGCGGTAGCGGCAAACATCTAACGCTAGATCATGTGATGCCGCGATCAAGAGGTGGTTCTCACACTTGGGATAACGTAGTCACAGCTTGTGAAAGATGTAACTCCCGTAAAAGCGATCGCACCCTATTTGAGGCTGGTATGCAACTGCGTACCAAACCAAAAGCACCAATTCACCCCGCGATTTCTTTTGCCGAACAGTTTTGGATAAATATGCAAGCAAGCCTGGAATAGCAGGAGAGCATAAGGAATGCTGAAATTAACTTACACTGAAAGCAGCTTTGATTTGGAATGTTTCACTCTGTCGCTAGAAGAATGGGTAGCGCAGCGAGTGATTTTGGCCCTGCGAGTTGGGCAGAGTTTGTGCATTGAACCCAGTAGCGCTTCCTTTTTGCTTCCTGTTGATTTGCTAGAAGTAGAAGTGCTTAAAACTGAGGTAAAAAGAGATGACAGAGAAATCATGGCTCTGTGTGCCTGCGATACCCAATATATGGAAGTCACTCTGCAAGGTTCTTGGCTATCAGATAGTTCTAAGGATGCTATAGGTGTGTTTGTCACCACTATGAGCGATCGCGCTGAGTTCTTTTTGCACAAACTTTGGCAGGAAGCTCAAGAGAGCAATGCTTCTGTCATGAGCGAATAAATGAAATCATCGGGTGAGGAGAATTTCTCACCCTTTATTGCCCCATTTTTAGAAGTTCGGGAATTGTCACAAATCGGTAACCTTGCTGTTTGAGTCCGCTGATGATTTGTGGCAAAGCTTCTACAGTTCTTCGGCGATCGCCACCACCGTCATGCATCAAAACAATAGAACCTGGTTTCGCGCCTTTCAAGACATTATTTACAAATGCTTGCGGTTTCGCGTGAGGGTCAGTATCGGCTGAAGTTAGCGACCACATAATTACAGCATCTTTCTGGCTTTTAGCGTAAGCGGCTAGTCCATTATTTAAAAAGCCTCCAGGAGGACGAAACAGAGCAGTTTTGACTCCTGTAGTTTTGTATATCAGGTCAGATGTGCGATCAATTTCACTCTTGGCTGTGGCTTGATCCATTCGCCGATACCAATGATGCCAAGTATGGTTACCAATGGCGTATCCTTCAGCTACTTCGCGCTTGGCTAGGTCGGGATTTGCTTGTAAGGCTTGTCCTACCCAAAAGAATGTTGCTTTAACATCATTTTGCTTCAGAATATCCAGCATTTGTAAGGTTGTCTTTGGCCAGGGACCATCATCAATGCTTAGAGCAATAACCTTCTCATTGTTCCTGGGATGCACTTGATAAACTGTTTTTCCCTGAAATTTAGCTGGGACTGCAAAGGTAGGGTTTTCTACTTTGGCTGATGGCGATAGTTGAGCATTAATTTGGCCCTTTACTGGATGATTTTGAACTTGTGGAGTATGGCTTTTGCTCACTGGCTGGTTCAACCCCAATTGTGGGGAAGTGCCTGGGGCAATACTACAAGCTGTAATCGTAGAGGCGATCGCGACAAAACTAATTATCCTTTGTCGCTTGAGGTGGTTGTCTGTCACGTCAGGCTTTTAAAAACTCACCCAATCATAATCTGTAGTTTGACTTTTAAGAAAGGTTAGCAAGTTCAAATCTAAGTGTAAAAGCTTTTCTAGACAATTTTAAAAAAACTTTCTAAAACCCCTTGACACTTTTTGTAGTATTTTGTAGTATAAATGTAGTGAGGGGAAGGACAAGCTTTCCAAGAGTCAAAGTCATGTTCTACATACAACTAAAGGACAGGTGTTGGAATAAACCAGAGTCCTCAGTTAACAAAGCTGCTCCTACTTGCAAACCATCGTAAGTAGAGGCAGTAAACGAAAAAAATTTTAATTTTGCACTCATCAAAACCACTGAATACATCCGGAATATACAACAGGCTTGCTACCTAGAGTTTCGGTTGTTTTACTAACAGTTTCTAACAGTAAAAAGTAAGTTTTCTGAACCTTGAAAACTAAATAATAAATGGGCAAGTTCACCAAAAATCTGTGCCTCAAAACCTAAAAGTTTAGGCATAGATTCCAAAAAATCGGGGTGTAGCTCAACTGGCTAGAGCGTTCCGTTGTCTGCGGAAATGTTGCGGGTTCAAATCCCGTCACCCTGGTTGCAGTCCTGTAGGCGAATAGTTTAAGCCGTCAGTCTACGGCAGTCGCTACAACGGATAGCGCAGCGTTAGCGAGTCATCGAGCGTCGGGAACCTCCGCAACGCGCTGCCTCCTCAAACTGAAGATTGCGAGTGCGAATCTCGTCGGGACTCCCAAATGGCTGAGTAGCCAAGTGGTCGAAGGCGTCGGTCTGCAAAACCGATATCGTGAGTTCAAATCTCACCTCAGCCTCTGGTGCGATCGCAGCGTAGCTTAACCAGCAGAGCACTAGGTTCATACCCTGGTATATGCGGGTGCAAATCCCGCCGCTGCCACCAAATGCAGGGATGGTGTAACGGCAACACCTCGTGACTCCAAATCCGATGTTCTAGGTTCAAATCCTAGTCCCTGTGTCAGACAATTTTGGGTTTTAAATTTTTTAATCCAAAATCTAAAATTTAAAATCTTAAATTCAGTCAATTATGCCCTCGTGGACGAATGGTTAAGTCAGTGTTCTTTCAAAGCACAGATGCGAGTTCAATTCTCGTCGAGGGAATGATTATGGGTCGGTGGCCGAGTCTGGCTGAAGGCGACAGTCTGTAAAACTGTTCTTTTTTGCACGCAGGTTCAAATCCTGCTCGACCCACTGTGGAGAGGTGGCTGAGTGGCTGAAAGCGTCCTCCTGCTAAGAGGAAGCGGGTAGTTAATACCCGTCGCAGGTTCAAATCCTGTCCTCTTTGCCTTGAGAGTGTGGTGTAACTGGATAACATATCAGTCTACGAAACTGAAGATTTGAGGGTTCAAATCCCTCCGCTCTCGTTACATGATCTCTTCTTTTATCCCCCGGTAGCTCAGTTGGTAGTTAGCGCCTGTCTGTTCGCGTAGCGTGTCTGAAAGACAAGAACAGGAGGTCGTCGGTTCGATTCCGACCTGGGGGGCTTCGTTGCCTCATAGCTCAATGGTAGAGCAAGCGGCTGTTAACCTCGCGGTTGTAGGTACCCTGCGGGAAGCCGCTTCGCATCTACGAGTCCTACTGAGGCAGCCATTCATTGCCGGGTGGACGAATTGGTAAGTCGCATCGCTCTGAACGATGAGGTTGCAGGTTCAAACCCTGCCCTGGCAATAAAGCCCTGTGGTGTAATTGGCAACATCGCGCCCTTTGAAGGCGAAGATTCCAGGTTCGAGTCCTGGTGGGGCTGCCAAACTTTACTCTTGTAGCCCAACTGGAAGAGGCTGCCGTCTCAAAAACGGTATGTTGTGGGTTCAATTCCCACCAAGAGTACCAAAACTTGCTCCTGTAGCCCAATTGGAAGAGGTGGCAGACTTAAAATCTGTTTGTTTGTGGGTTCGACTCCCACCAGGAGTACCAACGGGATGTAATTCAGTGGCGAGAAGCCATGCTTTGGGAGCATGGAGTCGCAGGTTCGAGTCCTGCCATCCCGATATGCCGCTATCACGGAACGTGGCATACGTGCTGGAATCAGAGTCCAGATTTTGCAGATTCAATTCCTGTCAGAGGTACTAAGCTCTGGTAGCGGAATGGAAGACGCACGCTTACCGAGAATCTAGTTTTTTGCAGGTTCAAATCCTGTCGAGAGTACCAAAATATCTAGGTGTGGCGCAGTTGGTAGCGCGGGAGTTTCGGGAACTCCAAGTCGTAGGTTCAATCCCTGCCACTCAGACTTTACCCTTGTAGCCCAACGGAAGAGGCGCTTCGCTTAGAACGAAGAGGTTGCTGGTTCAAATCCAGTCAGGGGTATTGGTGATTTTGTGGGGATGAAGCAAAAGTGGCTTGGAGGTTTCATAAGCCTCACATCAGCAGGTGCAATTCCTGCCCTCGTCACCAAAAACAGTGCTGGTGTAGCTCAATTGGCAGAGCAACTGACTTGTAATCAGTAGGTTGCAGGTTCAATTCCTGTTACCAGCTTGACTAATGCGGGTGTGATGTAACGGCAGCATGAGACGCTTCCAACGTCTTCGTGCGAGTTCAAATCTCGCCGTCCGCTCTGAAACTTGCGGGTGTGATGTAGTCGGTAGCATCTGAGTACGCCATACTCAGTGCGTGGGTACTCTTCGAGAACGCTGCGCGAATAAGTCCCTCCACTCGCTTGCGTAATCCTGTAGCTCAACGGTAGAGTAATTCCCCTACAAGCAAAGGGTTGCAGGTTCGATTCCTGCCAGGATTACCAAATATTGGGAGTGTAGCTCAATGGAATAGAGCTTCGAGCTTCTACCTCGAAAGTTGTGGGTTCAAGTCCTACCACTCCCGCTTAAACAAGTCAAAAGTTAAAAGTCAAAATTTAATTATTTCTCTTTCTTTGCTCTTTTTACTTGTTTGATGGGGTTATAGCTCAAATGGATAGAGCGCCTGCCTTGCAAGCAGGAGATTATGGGTTCAATTCCCATTGATTCCACTGATGGTGTCTGAAGCCGAAGTGGTCGAGGCGCTGGTTTGTGGAACCGGTCATAGCGGGTTCAAGTCCGGTCAGGCGCCCCTCAATGGAAGATGCTGCTGAATGGATCAACTGGTCTTGAAAACCAGGGTATGGGCAATTGTAGGGGTTCGATTCCTCCATCTTCCTCTTTTCCACCTGAAGCCGAAAAGCGAGGCACTGTGCTGATAACACAGAAATAGGAGGGGCAGTACCTCCCTGGTGGATTTATATCTAGCATTGTGTGTTACAAGGCTTGTAATGTAATACGATCGCAGCGGCTCATTTCTTTATTTAAATTAATCAAGGTGGTTGGCATAACGGCTGTGCAGCGGGCTTTTAACCCACATAAATAGGTTCGACCCCTATACCACCCATTATGAATAGGAACTAGCGATCGCTAGTTGTGCATGTTGCAATAGTATATCTTTATCCAAAGCATAGATGGGATATTGCGGTGTTACTGCCAGTAGTTTATCGATTCTTTTTCTGGCTGCTTCCACTACTGATTGGTCTAAGCTACCCTTGTTGAGGGAATCAAGGAAATCTTCAGCAATCTGATAGGTTCTTTCAATAGATGATGAATTGATATTGCGTGAGACAATAAACAAGTCGCAGCCTGCATGAAATGACCGCGCCACAGTACCAGCTTTAGTAAATATATCTGAGATAGCTTTCATATCCAAGTCGTCAGATACAACTACTCCCTTAAAGCCAAGTTCCTCTCTAAGTATGGTTTTGAGGATAGCCTTAGAAAGGGTTGCTGGTACATCAGCATCTATCTTGGGAAATAAGATATGGACAGTCATAATCAAAGGAATCTGTAATTTGATTAGCGCTTTGAAGGGTATAAGTTCTCGAAGTCGCAGGTCTTTTAGAGTCAGATTAAGTATTGGTAGCTCGATATGAGAGTCCTTGCTGGTGTCTCCATGTCCAGGGAAGTGCTTGGCGCATCCCAAAATTCCTGACTCTCGAAGTCCAAGATAGTAGTCACAGGCACCTTGAGTAGCAGTATTAGGAGTGTTACCAAAGGCGCGAGGCCCAATCACAGGGTTATTGGGATGGGAAAAAACATCTGCTACAGGTGCCCAGGATAAATTTATTCCCAGTGATTTGAGTTCTAAAGATGTGGCTTTTGCTACTTCACGTGCGTGCGATCGCAGCAACAAGGCGTGAGGAAATCGGGTAATCGGCAGTGGTGTACGAATTACACGACCTCCTTCATGATCTAGAGTCACAAACATTGAATCACGTTCAGTATATTCTCGTATCTGGCTGTTCAAATCCTTGAAGCTTTCCAGCCAAACCTCATAAGGGGTGCCATCCAGAAAGTTTTTAGCAAAAAAGATCACCCCAATCGGTCTCAATTCATTGAGTGCACGTTTATCATCATCGCTTAATGTAGTGCTGGAAATACCTAGAATCAGGTGATGTCCAAAGCGCTTTAACCGCTGTGATATTGGCATAATTCTTTACCTATAGTTGTGTAGTAAACAACTTGGGATGTTCAACCTAAAAGACATAAACCCTGATTCTACACTTTTATAGAGAGTGGGGACTTTTAAGAGGCAGGGGGGCAGAGGTGCTAAAGGGGAAGAATTTTGTGTTTGTCCCGCTTCTTGAACAATGCTTTATGCTCAATACCCTTCAACCTCTGACTAACTCTTTAAAAAATACTAACTTTGTAAAAAGAAACAGTAAATATACTATCAGCAAATATTATTATTGATTTTTAACAATTAAAATGTGTATTACATGGTATTACTTACATAAGTATAAATTAGTTTTTCTGCAAAAGCATTTTTGTGATTCTCCTTTGAAGTCACCCCATGAACGCATCCTACCATCTAAATCTCAGGAGACTTATGTCTATAAGTTTATTCAATAACTATTTAAATAGAATTTATTCAAAATTTTATGATATTTGTTATGAAAATTACAAAGGATTGACTAAAAATCCTAAATGGCTTTTAATGCGTAAAATTGCTCGATTTAAAACTGGGCGAGCTATGATGATATTTTTCTTAAAACGTTCAGTTAAATTATATTCATCCGTTCTCAATGAGAGCGATTGTTATTTTCCAGATGTGAATGTAGATGACGTTGTTAACACCTTGAAAACCGAAGGTTTATATTTAGAAATTAATTTATCCCAAGATATTGTTAAGGAAATAGTCGAATTTGCTCATTCAACAGTTTGTTATGGCAATAGAAAAACAAATATGGGTTTTTTTTATGATCAAAAGGAACAAGCACAAACTAAGTCAGGCAGACATTTTATCATCGGTAGTTATTTTAATACGTCTTTACTCTGCCCTGCTATAAAAAAACTTCAAAATGATCCAAAGTTATTGGCAATAGCTACTAAATATTTAGATGCTCAAGCAGTACATCAAGGAAATCTGATGTGGTGGAGTTTTTCAGGTGACATAACATATCGTCAAAAAAGTCAAGCTGCTCAATTATTTCACTACGATATAGACGATTATCGTTTTCTGAAGTTTTTCTTTTATTTGACTGATGTAGATGATCAAAGCGGTCCTCATGTCTGTGTTCGTGGTAGTCACAAGAAGAAGAAGCCATCACATGTTTGGCTACGTAAACGAGAGACAGATCAAGATATCAGCGATTATTATGGTTCTGAATCTTTAGTAAAGATTTGTGGCAAAGCTGGTTTTGGATTTGCGGAAGATCCACTTTGTTTTCATAAAGGAATTACTCCTACTCATAAAGACCGTTTAATATTACAAATAGAATTTGCCCGAACGGACTATGGGATGCAGCACGACTTCCGAGCAGCTTCTCTACTGAAATATATTTAGTAAATTGTGTGGTATAATTTTCCCCTTCAGTTTCCACAATTATAACTCAATTGCTTCAGTAATAACACTTAATTAAAAATATATTTAGTCCTTATAACTACATTAATTAAGTGTTTGCCGATTGAAAGTAACCTGGATATTAACTAGCAGGCTTTACCAATGCCCTAAATATTTCTTTAGAGCAGATACACGGATTACCAAAGAAATCAACTACTTTAAGACAAGAGTTTGTAACCAGCCATTCTCAGTCAAAGGAATGACTTTTGTTTGTTGAGATTTGGTAATGTAAATCTAGATGAAATACACGCGGCAAACCCATTGCTGACAATGATATTGGCAATTTATTTTGGTAGGTGTATGTCAGGTAAAATTCGCTTTTACAGAAATTTTTTAGGGAAGCGATCGCACAATAACTGCCAAATGTAACGGATTGCAACGTATAATGAAAATCGACAAAACCATTAAGAAATATTGAAGGGCATTAGGGTTAAATGCGAGTAGCGATCGCGGGTGCTGGTCTAGCAGGACTTTCCTGCGCGAAATATCTCACGGACGCAGGTCATACTCCCATTGTCTTGGAAAGCCGGGACGTTTTGGGTGGTTTGGTTGCGGCGTGGAAAGATTCTGATGGCGACTGGTACGAAACCGGGTTACACGCCTTCTTTGGGGCATATCCTAATATGCTCCAATTGCTTAAGGAGTTGGGCATTGAAGATAGACTCCAGTGGAAAGAGCATACGCTGATTTTCAATCAACCAGACAAACCTGGGAGACTCTCACGTTTTGATGTTCCAGATATTCCATCTCCTTTCAACGTCATAGCATCGATTCTTCGCAACAAAGACATGTTGACTTGGGAGCAAAAGATTCGGTTTGCAATTGGACTACTTCCAGCAGTGGTGCGGGGTCAGAAGTATGTTGAAGACATGGACAAGTACAGCTTCTTAGAGTGGTTGAAAAGGCAAGGTGTTGACGAACGAGTAACTAGTGACGTTTTTATCGCCGCATGTAAAGCACTCACCTTTGTCAATCCTGATGAAGTTTCTGCAACGATCCTGTTAACTGCATTGAATCGCTTTCTGCAAGAACGATATGGCTCCAAGATTGCATTTTTGGATGGTTCTCCAACAGAACGTCTATGCAGCCCGATCGTAGATTACATCAGAGAACGTGGTGGGGAAGTACGGTTGAATGCCCCCTTGAAAGAGATTTTGCTCAACGCCGATGGCACGGTGAAAGCATACTTGATTCGAGGGTTAAATGGGACGGAAGATGAAGTTTTCACGGCTGATGTGTATGTATCTGCCATGTCGGTTGACCCACTGAAAGTGATGTTGCCTAAGCCTTGGAAGCAAATGGAGTTTTTCAAGAAGCTAGAAGGTTTGGAAGGAGTACCAGTGATTAACCTGCATCTGTGGTTTGACCGGAAACTTACAGAAATTGATCACTTGCTATTTTCGCGATCGCCCCTCCTAAGCGTTTATGCTGATATGAGCAATACCTGCCGTGAATACGCCAACCCCAATCGCTCGATGCTGGAATTAGTTCTAGCTCCGGCAAAAGATTGGATTGCCAAATCCGATGAGGAGATTGTGGCTGCAACGATTGCCGAGTTAAAAAAACTCTTTCCCGACCACTTTGGAGGAGACAACCCAGCAACCTTGCTAAAATCTCATGTGGTGAAAACGCCGCGTTCAGTTTACAAAGCGACCCCTGGTCGTCAACAGTACCGTCCCGCACAAGTTACGCCCATTGCCAACTTCTATCTCGCCGGAAGTTATACCATGCAACGCTACTTAGGCAGTATGGAAGGTGCCGTACTTTCTGGTAAGCTGACAGCGCAGGCAATTTCTGAGGCTCTCCCGGTAGCAAATTCCTCAAACCTGCAAACGCTCACCCGACCGCCCGCAACGAATGCTGCAACTGCCTGATTCCCCCCCGCGCATGAAAACGCTGGTCTCTGTAGACGAGTCATACAAACTTTGCCGGTATCTCACAGCAAAGTATGCCAAGACTTTTTACCTGGGTACTTTGCTGATGAGTCCGGTAAAACGTCAATCTATTTGGTCAATTTACGCTTGGTGTCGCCGTACAGATGAATTGGTGGATGGGCCCGCATCTGCTATTACCACGCCAGAAACCCTAGACCTATGGGAACAGCAGCTGGAATCGATTTTTGCGGGACGCCCATTAGAAAACTACGATGTCGCTTTAGTTGATACTCTCCAACGCTTTTCGATGGACATTCAGCCCTTTCGGGATATGATTGCCGGTCAGCGGATGGACCTATATCGCAGTCGTTATGAAACCTTTGAGGAGTTATACCTCTACTGTTACCGCGTTGCTGGCACTGTTGGCTTAATGTCAACAGCAGTTATGGGTGTGGATAGCACTATATATACAGCTCCGTGGCGTCAGAACAAACAACCATATATTCCCACAGAAGAAGCGATCGCTCTGGGAATTGCCAATCAACTCACCAACATCCTGCGGGATGTGGGAGAAGATGCCAGACGGGGACGAATCTACATTCCCCTTGAGGATTTGGCAAAATTCAACTACACCGAGCAAGACTTCTTCAAAGGTGTGGTAGATGAGCGTTGGCGGGCATTGATGCGCTTTCAAATTGATCGGGCCCGCCAATTCTATACCACGTCCGACCAGGGAATTACTTATCTAGCAACCGATGCCCGTTGGCCCGTGTGGGCAGCATCAATGTTGTACGGTCAGATTTTGGAGGTGATAGAACGCAACAATTACGATGTATTCAGTCGGCGGGCTTACGTTCCCCAGTGGAAAAAATTACGCACTTTGCCCGTAGCTTGGATGCGATCACAAGTCCTTTGAGCAATTAGTCATTTGTTGTTACTGATAACAAATGACTATTGACTCTTCCCAAGAAGTCTGCTAACATTTATGTTCGTAAGTCAGGAGAGGTGGCTGAGTGGTCGAAAGCGGCAGATTGCTAATCTGTTGTACGGCAGGCAACTCCGTACCGAGGGTTCGAATCCCTCCCTCTCCGTTTTCCAGCTTTTGATACACGCAGTATCTTTTGTGTAGAAAAGTAAATATTAATGTAGGGGTAAATACTTCTACTCCCAAAGATGGATGATATGATTTGTCTTTTGGAGTCTTGATAAGATCCAGCTAAATTACAAATCTAGTTTGAATCTTACTTTTAGGCTTCTAAATATCTGAGGAGTAAAAGTGATTTATGAAAAAAATTAGCGACGCCTTAACCTTCAGTATAGCTATCCTAACAATCGGGTTCTTAGTTGGGGCTTGTGGTGATACTAGTACCCCCAATGGCACAGCTAACAATGGAAGTACCGCTACCCCAGCGGCAGATTCAACTACCACTAGCAGTGCTAAAGGACTAAAAATTGGTTCCCTGCTACCGACAACAGGCGACTTGGCTTCTGTGGGACAACAGATGCTAGGTTCTGTCCCTTTACTTGTCGATACAGTCAACGCTTGCGGTGGTGTCAATGGCGAACCAGTTACTTTGGTGCAAGTAGACGACCAAACTGACCCCAAAGCTGGTGCTGCGGGTATGACCAAATTAGCAACTTTAGATAAAGTAGCAGGTGTAGTTGGTTCCTTTGCCAGTAGTGTTTCTAGTGCAGCAGTCTCCATTGCCACCCCGAATAAAGTTATGCTGGTTTCTCCTGGTAGTACCAGTCCCGTCTTTACTGAAAAGGCCCAAAAGGGTGATTTTAAAGGCTTTTGGGCGCGTACTGCTCCCCCGGATACTTACCAAGCACTGGCATTAGCCCAACTTGCCAATCAAAAAGGTTTCAAGCGAATTTCTACAGTCGTGATTAATAATGACTATGGCGTTGGCTTTGAAAAGGCATTTGTGCAAACTTTTGAAAAATTGGGTGGAACCATCGTTAATAAAGATAAGCCTGTTCGCTACGACCCAAAAGCGCAGACATTTGATACAGAAGCAGCTGCCGCATTTGCTGGTAAGCCAGATGCAGTGCTGGCCGTATTATACGCTGAAACTGGCAGTCTGTTCTTGAAAGCCGCCTATCAGCAAGGTGTGGCTAAGGGTGTGCAGATTCTGCTTACAGATGGTGTGAAATCACCTACTTTTCCAGAACAAGTTGGCAAAGGTAGTGACGGCAAGTATATCTTAAGTGGAGCGATCGGTACAGTACCTGGTTCTGATGGTAAAGCACTCTTAGCTTTCAACAAGCTGTGGAAGGATAAAAAGGGTAGTGCACCAGGGGAATACGCTCCTCAAACTTGGGATGCAACTGCCTTATTGACGTTGGCAGCACAAGCTGCTAAAGAAAATACAGGTGTTGGTATAGCCAGTAAAATCCGTGAAGTCGCTGATGGACCTGGTACAGAAGTTACTGATGTCTGCGAGGGACTGAAGTTACTTAAAGATGGTAAGAAGATTAACTATCAAGGAGCCAGTGGTAACGTAGATGTTGATGCTAACGGCGATGTAGTCGGTGTATACGATGTTTGGACAGTGGGAGACGATGGCAAAATCAAAGTAATTGGCAAAGTTACCCCCAAATAGAAAGTTAGCAGTTATGAGTTATGAGTTATGAGTGAAACATTACTAACTCTTAACTTCTAACTCATAACTCCTAACTCTTAAAGGATGTTTTAAAAGTATTATTGCTAACACTAAAATCTCGAAAACCTAACTCCCAGCCCCGATTCTCTACAAGTGAATCGGGGTTTCAAAGCCTCTCGACCTTTTAGGAAAGAGGAATGGAAGCAGAGTTTATAGTATACTTTACGACTTTCCAAACATCCTCTTAACTCGACTTTATCCAAAATTAAGAACTCGGTTTTCTTTATCCGGCAAAAACCCTGGTTTTTCGGCAAATACTTTTTCCACGTTACAGATTATCGATGAAGTTAAAAAAGTAAAATTTCCGAACCACAGAGGTTTCAGCGATAGCAATCACGTTGCGAAAAAAATGGATAAAGTCGAGCTTAAAAGCCAGTGAAGTTGTAACCAACTCCTAACAACAAGCCTACATCAGTTTTATCAAAAAATCCGGCATTCACAGCGGCCGTTGCGGTGAATTGAGGAGTTAGAGGCACATCAATCCCACCAGTTACTAAAAAGGCAAATTGGGAATCATCACCGGTTTTGTAAGCTCCACCCACTCCGACGTAAGGTGCAATAGCTAACGGTTCGCTAAAAGCATCTGCTGATTTGAAGGTAAAATCGTAGGTGATCGGAAGTAGAATAGTAGTGTTGTCCCCAAATACGGCTGAGGGTCGCACCGATATAGAATTTGTCAGTCCGATTTTGCTGACTACGGCGAAGTTACCGTCGCCCAAAGATGAGTCACCACCACCACTCAAACCAATGTTAGCAGCGACGCCAATATAGCTGCTGCCACCACGGGTGGTAGTTCTACCTAAATCAATATCTGATTGCGCCACTTTGGGAGCAGATGGTTGAGCAGTAGTTTGAGAAGTTGGTTGTATAAATTCAGAAGTGAGCGTTGCAGATGAGGTTGCCACTGTGCCTGGAATAGGTGTAGGCGTTACACTGGCGTTTTCCTGTATTGTGGCGTTGGGGGGCTGCTGTACCTTAGCTAAATTTGTGACTGTAAATGTTTCAGTTGTTTCTGTAAAGAGATTTTGGCTTGCAGTGTCTAGTTCTGTACTAAAGTCGTTGGGAGACGCCACGGTTGCGGAAGGGTCGGTTAATGGCTGACTGCTCACCTTATCAACTGTCTGGGCAATTGCAGATAAGCCGCTACTCAGGACTGTAAGAGCAGCTATACTTGGCAACCAAAAAACACCTTTACGAAGAAAAATAGTATTCACATTCACTCCTAAAACAATATTGCCACGAAAAATAAAGGGTTTTGTTGATTTAAGTCAACAAATTCGGGCAATACTCAAAATTTAACATCAAAAAATCGGTTTTTACATCCTGACTTTGCTGGATTTATCTAGTTAATATTTCCCAACAAAAAATTAAATACTATATCCTAAATATCCGGAATTTGACAAATGACAAAAATTATCTTGGCTTTAAGCAAATAGTCTATTTGTTGAGGAGGTGATCAGGATTGCGAAAACTTTTACCAAAAAACTTAGTCTATATCAACACTGAGCTTTCTTAGTCCAGTTTTGCGTAAAAGCGTAGCGTCTTTAATGCAAGGGAACATATTAACATTAACATTGTATCGGGATGCATTCACATTGCAAGGGGACACATTCACAATGTGGCCAACACATTAAGATTGCATTGGGATGCATTGGCATTGCAGAAAGACGCATTCACAACGTGACCGACGCATTAAGATTGCATTGGGATGCATTGGCATTGCAGAAAGACGCATTCACAATGCGGCCGATGCATTAACATTGTATCGGGATACATTGGCATTGCAACATATTGCTAAATTTAGTTCGCTATATAATTAATGAAATGCTGTACTTAGTCTTTGTGCCAACTGTTCAGGACATTGGCTTGAATCCAGGATGGTGCGTTAGCCTACGGCATAACACACTCTTGTATTACTATGTTTTTAAGACTTGTGTGTACACCATAGTACAAGGGAAGGGGAAGAATTCCAAGCTGCGATGACTACAGGAGAAGGGTTTCCCATAAAGTATGGTTGGTCTATTTACGCCATGCTGTACTAGTAATTGTGTTTTGTAACAACAAAAAAGTTGATTGTGAAGTGATATTACGAAGCTTGCAAAAATATTTAGAAATTGTCTAGAAGGTAAACATGGTTCTAACGTAGAACCTATTAGGAGAGACTTGAGGCAAATGTGATGAGCGGAAATAATACTCAAAAGTATCGGTTTGTCTGTACCCTGACTTTCGGTGATATCTACGGTCAAATAATTGTTTGGTTGATTACAATTACCCTAAGTTTGGCATCAGCCTTGGCGCTGATGGGTGCCAAGCGACCCGTGTACGCTTTAGCAACAGCGGGTCTTGTCGTTCTGCTTTCGCTACCTTTCTTGTTGTTTGCGTTTGTCACTACCTTGTTAAATCATATTGAAGTCACTCCTGTAGGACCGGGAACCAAAATGGAACCCATACCAGGTAATGTGTCTCAGCAACAACCTGTACAAGCAACTAGCTAAAGAGTTAGGAATTAGGAGTTAGGAGTTAGGAGTAGACGCGATTAATCGCGTCTGTACAGGAGTTAGAAGTCACTCCATCTGTCCCATAACCCTTCATTTTTAACTTTTGACTCTTAATTTCAAAATTTGTAATAACATCCCTGTCTACAGGCAGGGAATTTTTTTGGAGAGACGCCACTGTTGCAACGCACGGGAGCCTCCTAAATATGCAAGTTTACTTTCTTTCATATGGTATTTTGACTTAGACAGGAGAATAAAATTATGAACTGCAAAGGAAAGAGTTTATAAAGGGTTTTTGTACCAATCCTGTGTATTTTGGCAAAATTGGGATGCTCCCCAACGCACTGCCTGATTAATCACGTCTCTACAATAGAACAGCAGTGGTTTGCAGTCGGGGGCTAATTATGCTGGAACATGATGTGATTATTGTCGGGGGTGGATTAGCGGGATGTCGTGCTGCTGTGGAAATTGCCCGCACTGACCCTAGTTTAAATATTGCTGTGGTTGCTAAAACCCACCCAATTCGTTCCCACTCGGTCGCGGCTCAAGGTGGTATGGCTGCATCGTTGAAAAATGTTGATTCAGAAGATAGTTGGGAAGCACATGCCTTTGATACTGTCAAGGGTTCTGATTACTTGGCAGACCAAGACGCTGTGGCAATTCTCGCCCAGGAAGCGCCAGATGTGGTGATTGACTTGGAACACATGGGCGTTTTGTTCTCTCGCTTACCTGATGGGCGCATTGCCCAACGGGCTTTTGGCGGACATTCCCACAACCGCACTTGCTACGCTGCGGACAAGACCGGTCATGCGATTTTGCACGAATTGGTTAACAACCTGCGGCGTTATGGTGTACAAGTTTATGAAGAATGGTACGTGATGCGTCTGATTTTGTCAGAAAATGAGGCCAAGGGTGTGGTAATGTTCAATCTTTTGGATGGACATATCGAGGTGGTACGGGCTAAGGCGGTGATGTTTGCCACCGGAGGCTATGGCCGCGTTTATAACACCACCTCTAATGATTACGCTTCTTCGGGTGATGGTTTGGCAATGACTGCGATCGCAGGTTTGCCTCTCGAAGATATGGAATTTGTCCAATTTCATCCCACTGGTTTATATCCGGTAGGGGTGCTGATTTCAGAAGCGGTAAGGGGAGAAGGGGCGTATCTGATTAATAGTGAAGGCGATCGCTTTATGGCGAACTACGCACCCAGCCGCATGGAACTAGCTCCTCGTGATATTACCTCACGAGCGATCGCTTATGAAATTCGTGCTGATCGTGGTATTCATCTCAATGGTAGCGCTGGTGGCCCCTTTGTCTATCTGGATCTACGGCACATGGGCAAAGAAAAAATTATGAGTCGCGTCCCCTTCTGTTGGGAAGAAGCACACCGTTTGGTAGGTGTTGACGCGGTAACTCAACCTATGCCAGTCCGCCCGACAATTCACTATTGTATGGGTGGTATCCCAGTTAATACTGATGGGCAAGTCCGCAGCAGTGGTGATGGTCTAGTTGATGCTTTCTTTGCAGCTGGCGAAACTTCTTGTGTTTCCGTACATGGTGCTAATCGCTTGGGGAGTAATTCCCTGCTGGAATGTGTCGTTTATGGCAAAAGAACTGGGGCTGCGATCGCCCAATTTGTGCAAAAACGGAAGTTGCCTTCTGTAGATGAGCAACGCTATGTAACGGAAGCCCAGCAACAAATTCAAGCTTTGCTAGAACAACCAGGACAGTATCGCATTAACCAAGTCCGTCAAGCCTTCCAGGATTGTATGACTCAGTACTGTGGTGTTTTCCGCACTGAGGCATTAATGAGTGAAGGGTTACACAAATTAGAAGAAATACAACAGCAATTTCCGCAAATTTATTTAGATGATAAAGGCAGTTGCTGGAATACAGAACTTGTGGAAGCTTTGGAATTGCGTAGTTTGATGGTAGTGGGACAGACGATTTTGGCATCAGCCCTAAATCGCCAAGAAAGTCGTGGCGCTCATTTCCGCGAAGATTATTCCCAGCGAGATGATACCAACTTTCTGAAACACACAATGGCTTACTATTCACCAGCAGGAATTGATATTCAATATCGACCCGTGGCGATTACCATGTTTGAGCCAAAAGAGCGTAAGTATTAGCTAGTGTTTCGGAGATAGGATGTAGGGTTAAGCAATAATATTCCTATCTCCTGAATATATTTTAATTTTCTGTATATTCATAATCAATAGATATATATGCCAAACTTTATAGCTATCATTAGACATTACGAAAAAGAACATCAGCAAAATACAATTAATGAAATTAATTGGTTTGGAAGCCAGTCTTCTTTGATTCAAGCCATTGAGTTAGCTGCGATAGCAAAAGATCACCGAGGAAGGCGTTATTCACACCAATGGCGTATCAAACCATCAGCATTAGAGCCAAAATGGTCTTGCCTACTATGACTAATAGCTTTCAGCAATGCAGAACATTTGACCAAATTCACGAACTAGTCAAAACAAGACTACATAAAGTTTGTGGTATTGGTGAGCTATACGTTTACGATACATCGTTCAGAATTGGTGCAAAGCTCACCTTATTTCCTGAAAAGGTTTATCTTCATCGCGGAGTTCGTAAAGGCGCATCTGCACTAAGTCTAGATATAGCAGGTCATGCAATCGAAATGGATACTTTACCGGACGAACTCAAGCATCTTCCACCTTATGAAGTTGAGGATATTCTATGTATATACAAAGATAAGTTTAATTAGTTCAACAACTGTGCTTGTCTTCAAAACATTGCATAATTGGGAATTGGAAATTTGTTGTATGATGCAGAACCTAAACCAGATGACCAATACTGAACTGAAACGATATCTTTCAGAACATAGGAATGAGGAAGAAGCGTTTCGGACTGCATTACAAGTTTTGATGAGTCGTAGTGACTCTGCTACACAACAACCTTATCCTTTTGATCTTGACAATCCTGAGAGTGAGATAGAAGCTCTTTTAAGAGAGAAACTCAATCGAAGTGAATGATTGCCTCTCGCCTATAGTTCAAATTGGGGCTTAGATGAATAGGCTAGGTGAAACCTTGAAAACCGTAGTTTTTTGAAATCAAGGTAAAGCTCAGAACTCAAGCCACGATAGAATAATATGCTCTCACTAAAAACTCCTCCTTTTCAAAATGGACGGGGTTTAAGCTGTCGTGTAGGATTGGCAACGACTATTTCCAGAAGAAATTATGCAAGAGTCTGTGATTTATCAAGATATCCTTCAAAGAGGAAGACAGGAAGCACTAGCACTGATAAAATGCGAACAATTGCCGAAATTAATGAGAAAATCAGCCGCCAACGTGCGGTAGTGTTGACAACTGAAGAATTAAAAGCACGAGTTGTAGAAATCGGTGTTACTAAAGCTGCTAAAGAAGTTGATGTAATTACCACTGGCACGTTTGAGCCGATGGAATCAAGTGGTGCAATTATCAATCTCGGACACACTGACCCCCCGATAAAAATTCGCCGTTGCTGGTTAGATGGCGTGCCAGCATACTCTGGTTTTGGGGCAGTAGATTTATATTTGGGTGCGAGTTGTGCTGTGGAAACGATGGATGGGGAAGAAGTCCGAGAACGCGGCGGGGGTCATGTAATCGAAGATTTGATCGCTGGTAAACCTATACACGTCAAAGCACAGGGACAAGTAACAGATTGTTATCCTAGAGCAACTTTTGAAACTACAGTTACTAGTGACACGATTAATCAGTTTTATTTATTCAATCCACGCAATCTTTATCAAAATTTTATTGTTGGGGTAAATGGTGGCGATCGCCCTCTCTTCACTTACCTCGGTCCTTTACAACCGCGTCTGGGGAATGCCGTTTACTCTAATCCCGGTGCTATTTCCCCCTTATTCAACGACCCCGATTTGCAACTCGTTGGTATAGGTACAAGAATTTTTTTAGGCGGCGGTGTTGGCTATGTCGCTTGGGAAGGCACTCAGCACTTCCCTTTACAAAAGCGTTTAGCTAATCGGACACCGATTGGACCTTCCGCCACTTTAGCTTTAATTGGTGATGCCAAGCAAATGGATGCTCATTGGGTGCGAGGTTGTTATTTCAAAAGTTATGGTCCTTCTTTGATGTTAGGCGTTGGTGTACCACTGCCTGTATTAAATGAACAAGTAGTTGAACACTGTGCCGTGCAAAATAAAGATTTAGTAGCCCCAATAGTAGATTTTTCTATTCCCCGGCGCGTCCGTCCCACTTTTGGTTTAGTAAGTTACGCTCAACTCAAGTCTGGGAGCATCACCATTGAGGGCAAAGCAGTACGCGTTGCCCCTTTAGCGAGTTTGTTTTTTTCTAGGCAAGTCGCCCTAGAACTGAAAAAGTGGATCGAAGCAGGTACGTTTACCCTTACAGAACCAGTTTCCCCGATTCCGATGGAGCGATCTTTTCTACCCCAAGACCGTCGAACGGATTTTTGATATCGGAGACTGGGGAGTAAGAATTTTAGATTTTAGATTTTGGATTAAAGAATTGAAATTTAATCTAAAATCATCAATCCAAAATCTAAAATTGAATTGCCCCATGCCCAAAGCCCTACTCTTGATTTGGTTTTGGTCGCTTGATGGGCTTAGGAGCGGGCGTTTTTGGTATAGGTTTTGACACTACAGAAGAGTCGCCGCTTGCGCCTGTTTTCTTGATGGGACGAGGGGTTTCGCCACTGCGTTTGGGGGGGAATGGTTTTCTACCACCAGCAGCACTACCACCAGCACGAGGACCACCTTTGAATGGTGGTTTGCGTTTTTTGGGCAAGTCAGCGATCGCCTCAGCTTTTTCTACTATCAAAACGTCAGCTTCCCGCTTGGCTTGGAAGTCCCAGAACTTTCCTACTGCTTTGGTGGTCAGCACACCCCTCAATTTCAACTTAAAATATTTGGGTTTGTCATTTGGTTTGCGTGCAGCCTGCCTAATTTTGACTACTAAGCTCTTAGCGTCAAAAGACTGGTATACTACCTCACCACGAACAGAAAAACCACCATCTGTAACTTCTGATGAGGGTATTAAGGCAGTTGTACTTAATTCAGAGTTTTCGGATAAGCCATGATCAGGGGTCTGTACCTCTTGCAACTCTAAGTCGGACTCGTCCTCATCTATTGAGTTTTTAGCCAGATTTTCTGGCTCCCAAACTCCGACGATTTGGATGTGCAAGGTATCATTTTCTTGTCTTGTGCGTGGATATACCACCCACAAATGTTCTTTTTCTAAGTCTAGGTGATTTTTAACTAAGCTCATAATCCGGCCTAGGAGGACGGCATTGAGTTCTACACCATCTTTGGTCAGCAGCGTACCTTGAGTAAATTGTTCGCTGCTAGCATGATAGCGACCCCGGACTAACCCGATCGCTCGGTACTGCATCGGTTCGCTGGGAGGCGGAATCGGTTGCTGTCGATTGGCAAACCCATCATTTGAGTCAGTCTCACTGGGTTTGACAGGCGAATTTTCAGATTTAGAGGAGTGGGCTGCTATGTGAACATTAGCGGCTGCCTCTACGTTAGTTGGGCCCTGGTTAGAGGCAGAAGAATTGGAGGATTCAGGCAACGGCATCAGGTCGGAATTCATAAAAACTCCTTGCGGCACAGACACATCCCATTGTGGGATTTTACAAAGGCAGCTGGAAAGAGCATTTGTGCGACTAATGAAAATATATTTGCTTTTCACAAAGTCACACTAGGGTACTCTATACAATACTAAAGGCGCTAAATTTAGTGTTTATACACTAAATGTGTAATTTAGCGCCTTTACACTAGTTTCGGAAGCATATCATAGCTACAATTCTGACGGCTCCTCCTAAAGTCATCACTTACTTTAGCAGTGTAGATAGTTAATTGTTATAAAATTCACAGGCAATTGGCGGTATTCCGCAAAGTTTTGGAAATTTTTAACTTTACGATTTGTGTAAATGATAATGTCATTAAAATTTAGGAGAAAGACAAAATTGTGTCTCAACCGCGCAATCGTTGG
The DNA here is from genome assembly GCF_036919595.1 of Nostoc sp. Taxonomy (GTDB): domain Bacteria; phylum Cyanobacteriota; class Cyanobacteriia; order Cyanobacteriales; family Nostocaceae; genus Nostoc. Next base: position 67,839 of record NZ_JBALCO010000069.1, read on the forward strand.
ATAGTTCAAGTCGTCTTAGCGCTGGCAATTCTTGCTTTTGTAGGTGTTTCAGTGATTCCCATAATTGGAGCATTTAATAATACACCACTCTCAAACCAGAATATCGCTAGCACCAGAGGCACTTTGCCCTCCGCTGACCAAAAATCAAAACTGGAAGACGAAGTACGGGGTTATGAACAGGTTTTGCAAAGGGAACCAGAAAATCAGACTGCGCTTAAAGGCTTATTGCAGGCGCGACTACAACTACTGAGTCAAAAAGAAAAAAGTGAGGTTAAACCAGCTGATATTCAAGTCGTCATTGAACCTTTAGAAAAACTAGCCAAGCTGAATCCCGAACAGTCAGAATATTCAGTGCTACTGGCTCAAGCCAAACAGCAAATTGGCGATCGCGAAGGAGCCGCTCAAGCTTACCGCTCGGTTTTGTCCACGAAACCAGGCGATTTGAAGGCTTTACAAGGAATGGTGGCTCTGTTGATCAGTCAGCAACGCCCAGAAGCGGCCATTGGTTTGCTGCAAGAAACCCTCTCTAACGCAGCCCAAGCAAATACAATTCAATCTGGAAGTGTAGATACAGTAGCTGTACAAGTACTGTTAGGTTCTGTTCACGCTTCCCAGAAACGCTACGCTCAAGCTAGCTCTGTATATGACCAAGCAATTAAGAAAGATCCCGAGGATTTTCGCCCTGTTGTGGCAAAAGCGATGCTCCTAAAACAACAGGGCAAAGACGCAGATGCAAAACTTTTGTTTAATAGTGCCGCAGCTTTAGCACCTGCTCAGTACAAAGATGAAATTAAAAACGCAGCAACGGCTTCCCCTATCCCAAATCCTGCTGCATCTCCCGCACCATCATTGGAGAGCACTCCCAAGTAATGGGCATTGGGCAATTCAATTTTGGATAATGGAATTGATGATAGCGCAGCGTAAAGCCTGCGGCATGGCAACTCTTAGAGGCGTTGCGCCAACGCTTAGAGCTAGTCCGCGTACCCTTTCCCTACGGGACGCTACGCGAACGGGGAAGCAAGCTAGCAAGAGCGTCTCGTAGAGAGCGTCTTTTAGATTAAATTTCAATTCTTTAATCTAAAATCGTTCGACTTAGCGTAGCCGAAGTCTAAAATCTAAAATTCTTACTCCCCAGTCTCCTCGTCCCCCTCATCCCCTCACGCTCCTTCAATGGCAGCAACAACACCAAAGACCAAAAACAGGCATCCGCCAATTAGGGTAAGTTGACGCTCAGAAATGCGTCCGGCAATCATTTTTCCGCCGATAACTGCGATCACAGCACAAATGGCATGTCCGAAAATTGCACCTATTGTCACTCCAATTGGATTATTTCCGGCTGCTAGGGCAATGGTGGCAATTTGGGTGCGATCGCCCCACTCTGCCATAAATGTCAACACAAAGGCTTCTATTACAATTCCCAAGGAAGTCTTTTGCTTTGGCAGCTGCAAATCTGCTTTTTTCACCGCAGCTTCGGCCTCTTGTACAACTTCTGTATCACAAGCCGCTGCGGACATCTTACTAGCGTCATATAACAGCTTGATACCAAAGGCAATAAACAAAGCTATTTCGGCGTAATGAATATAAACTTTCGGTAACAAAGATACCACTTGTCCAAATAGCACCGAAAGGATTGTCATCGCGGCTAAAGCGGCTGTCACACCTGTAAATACTAGTCGCCGCGGGTGGTGCATTGCCAAAATCACAGCAATAAAAAATGTTTTATCGCCTAATTCTGAAACTGTAATTAATAATAAAGCTGCGGTAAAAGCTGTTAACACTCTCTCAAGCTCCTGAAGAATCGTTTACCGATGTGAAGCTTGATGAGAACCAAAAGACCTCACCAAGTTTACACTTTTCGGTGTGAACTTAGTGAAGGTCTCGCTTTCAAATATTTACTACTTGCCACCTGAACCAGGCTCATCGCCAGTATGTTGATTCAGATGTACTGGCTTTGAAGTTTTTTTGCCAGCAGCTACTCCCCTTCTATGCGATTATAATTGTACATCTGTTACAGGTAGAAGTCAAGATTAGGGAATAGAGACTAAAGCGGCACATACAGCCCGATTCAGTGGTTACTGAGGTAAAAACTCATCATCTGTGACTACTGGTGGCTGGTATGGACATACCACAGGAAAGGATTTCACTGACAAACCAGTTTCAGCTTTTGCTTGGTTTACTGCTTGTGCATAACACTCTACAAAAACGATTTCAAGATAGGATTTGAGACTAGGCGAATCATCTAGAGCTTCTTTAACACGTCTACGATGTTCAATAATGCTTCCTTTACAACTACCACTTCTTTTTTGCGGTTGAAATTGCCAATTGAGCAAATGCACCAGAATTACAATCAAATTACTCTTGAAACTTCGACCCTCACTCCTTCCCATGTCGGCAATTTCTTCGATGACGTTCTCCCAATCCACCTTCGCATAATCCTGACCTTGCAATTTTTCCACAGTCGTTTCTATGCATTGCAAGTAATCAGTCTCATATAGCGTTTGGGAATGTGCCTTTAGGGAAGACATGGCAGTTTCCATCATGCAAGTTCAACCAACTTGGCGCTTAGTTGCCACATGCGATCGCCTTTGTCATCATCACGCGCTTGAGGAGAAACCTTTTGAACAAAGGACTTGCCATGTTCCTTCTGGCGATTTCCCCAACTCCAATAAGCACCAGATTGATTGTACTCAGGATCGGCAACTACCGCCGCAACCCGTTCTCCCGCCAACTCCTGAGACACATATCCCCCAGTGATGTACTTCTGGAATAATGGGAAGATTTTCTGAAACAGGGGATAGTGGTTTCGGAATAGCGGTGTTTCTGCAACACATCCCGGATAGAGAGAATTGAAGACGATACCAGTTGACTCGTGATAGCGCTGATGCAGTTCCCGCATAGTCAGCACATTGCAAACCTTGCTGTCCTTGTAAGCTTTGACTGGTTCAAATTTCTTGCCGTCAATCATCGAGATTGGCTCTTTAAATCCTTCTGCAAAGCCTTGCAAATCCCCCAAGTCTGGACGCGGCGGAATTTTCCCACCTAGTTCGTCAGGATTGTGGGTGACAGTTCCTAAAATTACCAGCCTTGGCTCAGAAGATGATGACTTCTTCAGATCCTCTAGCATTAAGTTACACAAAAGGAAATGTCCAAGGTGATTTGTCGCAACACTTAACTCAAATCCTTCTGGGCTTCGCAATGGCTCCTTTAACAAAGGCATATAAATTGCGGCGTTGCACACCAAAGCGTCTAGGGAGTTACCGCTTGCTCGGAAGTTCTTCACAAATTGTCGAACGCTATCCATTGAGCCAAGGTCGATATGCATGATAGTGTAGTTGCCCTGGTAGGGGATTCCCACAGATTGGGCTGCAAGTTGAGCTTTCGCTATATCTCTACAGGCCATCACTACGTACCATCCCTTTTGAGCAAGAGCCTTGGCAGCGTACAAACCGACCCCTGAAGAGGCGCCTGTGATTACAACCGTTGACTTCCTATCCTGTACCATTCTATTCAGACTCTGTTAATCACCTTTTACTATCCTCAGGATTTTACATCACCGAGTTACTACATCTGCCCGGAACTTCTAATCGTCAAACGGCAAATTCCGTAATCGCTATTCTTCTAATTTGTGTAACCCTTGACTCATTAATGCCTCAGTGCGGAAAACACCACAGTACTGAGTCATACAATCCTGGAAGGCTTGACGGACATGGTTAATGCGGTACTGTCCTGGTTGTTCTAGCAAAGCTTGAATTTGTTGCTGGGCTTCCGTTACATAGCGTTGCTCATCTACAGAAGGCAACTTCCGTTTTTGCACAAATTGGGCGATCGCAGCTCCAGTTCTTTTGCCATAAACGACACATTCTAGCAAGGAATTACTCCCCAAGGGATTAGCACCGATGTACGGAAACAGAAGATGTTTTGCCTTCAGATCCTTTAGCATCAAGTTGCACAATATGGAAATGACCCAGATGATTTGTGGCAACGCTTAACTCGTATCCTTCTAGACTGCGTAACGGCTCCTTTATTAGACCTCTTGCAGAATTATTTTTATGTTATAATAGAAGGCTTTGCTTCCATACTAATGAGGTGGAATAATTGAGAAACGTGATACTTGGGT
>NZ_JBALCO010000070.1:0-31391 GCF_036919595.1 Nostoc sp.
TAGCACTCGATTGCAATTACTTTACCGTATTTGCTGTGCTGTTTCTTAAATCCTTTACTAGTAAGCCTTTCAAGACTTAACGGGAAAAGTCAGGTCCCACAATACCCACAACCTTCACAATTGCGTCCTTACTTGATATTTACTATCACAAGCATCATAATATCTGCTTATATATTAAAAAGCCGCTTGCTAAGTCTATCAAGGGGTTTTCAGGCTGCATGGATTTATTTTACTTATCTGAGGAGTGTAACTCTATCCTTCATTCTTTACGCTGATTATAATTTGACTCTCAACTTGGTGAGATGTTTAATAAATGCGATCGCCCTTTTACACTCAACATAATTTATTCTTTTTACAAAAACTTTTTTAGAGAACACCGCAACTACACATCGTTATTGTCCTGGGCTACCGACGTGTTAATAATCTTTATATCAGGGGTAACATTAAAACCTTTTGGTTTTAATTGTTGAGATGATTTTTCAAATAACTGATTAATTCTATATTTAAGGTCTTTCTTGGAAAAGTTTATTATTACTTGAGTAACCGATTCAAGTAAGTCAGTCCATAAAGGATTATCAGAATATATTTTAAAAGTTTCAGTAACTACTTTTTCTTCTTTTATCGATGGTGCTATAACAATAAAAATATCATCCTCTTGTTTAATAGAGATATACATAGCAATTCCTGAAGGCGGTACTAAATTTTTATTAAAAAAGCTTTTCCCACAACTACTAATATTAAATCCTATATTGGGTGCAGAAATCACTAATTTGAAACTAAAAAAACATTCATTATCTACAATAATAGCATCTTGAATAAAATTATAAGGAGCAATTTTAGAGCCTTTTTCATCAACAATATATATATCTTTTCCTGGACTACATTCAATATGTAAAGCGATTTTATCAATCAGTTCGCGGATAAAATCAAAATTTCTACCTACATATGCATAGGTATCCTCATAATCTTTGTTCACACTATCGACCAGATGTTGAAATATTGATTTTGGCATAATGATAAAACTTTTAATAAAATAATAGTATCATGTTTAAATGAAACAAGTAAGTACTTTTACTAAGTTTAGGAAGTGCGAGCGCAAAATTTAATTATGCATTCAAGAAAGCTAAAAAGCCTGTTTTATTAGCTTTCTGCCCCATGCCCCCTTATACTATTTTGATTCAGGCTGCGGGAGTGCCCAAAATTGCCAAATTACCCATATAGCAAAAGTTGGTGCCCCAATTGTAGCTGCCATTAGTAACGGCTCTAGTCCATGCAGTAAGGTAACTATGGGAAACAAATACAGCACGTCTTCTATGTCAAACCCAGCGAAATTTGGTTGACGGCTGGCGTCTTTACCTAAACGCTGTTCCATTTGGTTTCGCAAATGAAAGATGCAAGCAACAGACACACCAGATACTATCCCCATTAGTAACGCCCACCAACCAAATTTTCCCTCCCTAAGACCATATCCAATACACACAAACAAAAGAATGTGGATAATGGCGTCACTAGCGAGATCATACTGATGTCCCCATTTGCTGCTTTTCCCACTCAAACGAGCTAATTCACCATCTGTGTGATCTAGAAAGTTGGATAAAGCAAATAGCACTGCCCCAATATTAGCCCAGATGGCATCGCCAACTGCAATCGCTACCGCAGCCGCCAACCCTGTCACAAGTCGCACTGTCGTGAGATGATTGGGGTTTACCCAACTGTCTTTTAGAGGTTTAACTAGCCAGTAAGCAAGTTGAGCATCCCAAGGCTTGGTGATCATAGATGAACTTGAATTTGATATGGTCTTTGAATACATATAACATTTACGATTACCACATCTAGCTAGAGATACAGATTTTTGTTGAATAACTGGCAGTTTTAGGATATAGCGGTTCTTCGTTGAGTGAATTATTGAATGCTTTTGGCGAAGTCGTATGCGCCTCCACGTTCAAGGGCGCGTTTGTAAGCAGGTCGTGCATGGATGCGCTCGACAAATTGCTTAATCTTTGGTCGGCTTGAGATGAGTTCAGCTTGCATAGCGACTATTTCCAGAGGAAAGCTCATTTGGATATCGGCGGCAGTAAATTCTTCGCCTACAAAGCATGTACTCTTATTAAGTTCACCTTCTATGTAGTCAAAGTGAAGCTTGATCTGGGGTGCGATAAATTCGTCGTTTACGCTGCTGTCTTTTATACCAAAATTATTGAAGACGAGGTTCATCACTAGAGGTGGCATTGCAGAGCCTTCGGCGTAATGCAGCCAATAGGTGTAGCGCAGACGCTCCGGCGTACCAGATGGCGGGACTAGCCGACCATTACCGTAGCGATCCACTATATATTCGATGATAGCGCCCGACTCTGCAACAGTGAGGTCTGCATCTGTGATCACTGGTGACTTGCCAAGCGGATGGACTTCACGCAGCGATGTCGGTGCCAGCATCGTCTTCTGGTCGCGTTCGTAGAACTTAATCTCGTATTCGATACCTAATTCTTCGAGTAACCATAGCACGCGCTGCGATCGCGAGTTGTTGAGATGATGGACAACGATCATAATTGCTACTTTTTGATAATGGCGTTGATAGAAGCTTTTGCTCATCTCAACCTATCATCAGTTCCCCCACTGTTCATCTATCTGCTGGTTTGTCTTGAGTCTTGTGGCGATCGCACCAAAGGCAGCTTTAGAAACGTGACAAAATGTCTAGAGTGAACCTAATCCAGGACGGGTAATAAATTCATCAATAATTCCTGGACAGCGCCTTCACAAAATAGCCCCTGCTTCTGGACTTTTCCAGTTAGGGTATCGCCTTCAATCCACTCCTGAACTAAATAAAATTGTCCGCCTGAGGAGAAGTAGGCATACAATGCCGGAATTTGGTCATTTGCGCCACCGAGTTCTTCTAAAATAGTTGCTTCCCGTTGAAACCTCTCTTGCACTATCTGGTAAATTTGGGGATTATTGTGAATCGGTCTTAGCTGTTTAACCACACAACGGTGCTTTGAAGGCATATAGGTATCTTCTGCTAAATAGGTTTCACCAAACCCACCAGCGCCCAGTGTACGGATAACTTGATAGCGATCATTCAGCAGCTGTATTGTCATGAAAGATTACAAGCGAGATTTATAAGATAGTTTTCCCCAAAACTACATTATTTCAAATCTAGTAAACCTTCTTCTTTCAATTTAGGATTGAAGCGAATTTGCATTTGCAAACCGCGCACTTCTAGCAATTGCGTTAAAATTTCTGCTTCTACTCTCCGTGCCACATTTTTAATAATTTTTATTTGTGCTAATTCATCATTAGCTGGATTTTGATATTTTGCCTGTTCTTCAGGTGTCATTATCACTTTTACGTCAATGGGATGAGTCCATTTTTCCTTGTGATCCCCATTTCCCCAAGGCACACTGCCATTTTCAGCAATCCAAGCATTTTCAGTATTTTCTAAAATTGTGCGACTAGGGCGTTCAATAGTTTGAACTTTTACCCAATAGCATTGCTGTGGCTGACGGACTAAATGCTGCTTGAGGCTTAGATAAACATCACGTGAGTATCCTACAAATTGGAGTACTTTTTCTTGGTCAAAAATAGCATATACCCCAATTTTACTCTGAAATTGTTCAGGTAATTGACCGCGATCGCCAATGTAAGGAATGTATTCCAGGGTTGCCAAAGGAGGAAGATTTGTTTCAAAAGCCATACATCAAATATCAAACTTACTATTTGCCTTCAGAATTGAGAATTGCTAATTATGGAAAAATTATCTTGATAATTACTCATTACCCAATTTTTGGTAAATTGCACAAAGGCGACTGGGTTTAAAAATCTTAGCACTAAACATGAAATTTGGTGGAACGTTGATGATGGCATACTCATCAGATTCATGATACTTTTCAAATTCTGCTGGCATTCCTTTAGTGGTAGTTAAGCTGTAAGGAACTGGTTGGAAAAGTAATTCTGTAAATTTAACTTGTTCACACTGCAACTGTTGACGAATTTGGTTTAAGAAAGCAACGCTTGTCAATAAATTGAATAAAGTTTCTTGAGCTTGTGCTTCAAGAGTGAAACTGCCATCAAAGTTCTGGACGATTTTAAGGGGCATTTTCTGTATAGGTAGTTATTAACGACTAAGTGGTGATAGAGGATAGGCAACATGTTACACATGCACATGGTTATCCGAAAGTGCTGGACAATGAAGCCTACCTTTTTATGTAGATGAGCTTTGTGAAAAATCACTGCTTTAAGATCAGCCTATTGGATTGTGGGACTTCTGTCAGCCACACAAGCAAGCTAGTATGATTAAGAATCGTGAAGCTTAGCAGATTTTCAGAGATAGGTGATTTCTGCTTAATGCTGTGCTGACAAACATCAGATATTATGTTTATAAATATTAATATCAAATATATAACTAGGTGCAAGGAAAATCATTTCTTCAGTATGGAGTAAAATCAAAGAAACAATAGTATAATCCGAAAGCAATGCATATTGCGGGCTGCACCTACGCACTTACCATGCCAGCCTCCACCCTCCCTAAAAACAATTCTCACACAACAAAATAAGTGGATAATCATGATATAAATCACAACTATCCACTTAAAGTTTACTAAATCCAGGTTACTAGAAAAAACTCAATTAGATTATTGAAACTAGGCAAAGTTAAAACCAATTAACGTGACTCAGTTCCCTGATTGGGGCTACCTGCTATACCATCTTCTCCTGGTGCTTCTGGTGTAGCAGAGGGTTTAGCATCACTCTTTTCAGCATCACCAGTTTTGCGGATACTTTCGTCAACGGGGGTTTGGTAGCCACCAGAAGCAGTAGGTGTAGTTTCTTGATTATTAGATTTTTGTTCTTCAGCCATGATTACATTCCTAATCATTTACTCTTGGGATTATCTTAAAAAAATTTTGGGTTTGAGTGCATCTATCTAGAATCTAGTTATGGCTGATTCTCGCCTCTATCGGAAGTATTGTTTAGTACTACTCATATCTGCTGACAAAAATCCATAAATATAGAATTTGTTAACCTTAGAACGCTTGCTGTCGTTAAAGGAGAACTTGGAACAGGTTTAATGTCCAAGATGCTTTATTGATAGTTGACAGGAAATGGCAAATGATCTGAGTGAATAATATGGTGTGATGATTGTGATACAAACTATCAAAGTGTAATTAATGAACCAGAGCAATCTATCGCTACCATCTGGATGTGTCCTTCGCAAGGCAACCTTTAGGGATCAGTGGTCGATTCGATTGCTGGTATTCTCAGCGAAACTCGACCCAACCCAATTGGCAGCAATTTTGGGTAATTGAATGCGATGCCTACGGTGGGCAAAGCCTACGCAATCTGGTAGCTTGTGGACAGCTTCGTAATTTCTCAGAGGCACAAGAACTTGGTAGTTTGGTCGTTGCATCAGCTTGGAGAGGTCGCGGTTTAGGTACTTTGCTAACGCAGCATTTGATTAATATAGCAACACAACCACTTTATCTTGAATGTTTAGGTGAACGATTGGCGCAGTTTTACTGTCGCTTTGACTTTGTACCAATATCTTTTGAAGACTTGCCACAATTTCCCAGGAAAAGAGGTTTGTCTACGCTCAAGGGTAAATATAGATTTTCGCAATTAGCTAAAAAGCTGCTCAAAGTTCCTGTGGTGTTTATGGAATATCGAGATCAGTTAAGGCTTGATCCTCCCTAACCCTCCTGAAAAAGGAGGGAATTAGAGCAAGCCTTTTTAACGGGAGAAAGTTATCGATTAATCCAACGGAGGTTTAGCAAAAATCGTTAGTAAGACTGGTCCTAGTAAATAGTGATGATTCAAACACAATAACCCAGCACAGAAGCCAATAAGTTGACGTTGATTAGGGCTGTAGAGTCTAATTCCCCGGGGAAAGACTGGCAATAATTGAGGTTCTGACTCTTTTTTGGAGGTAATGTCAACCAAGTAAAAGCGTCCACCGGGAGAAAGTACCCGTGCTATTTCACTAACTACTTGTTTAGGTTCCAAATAGTGCAAAAAGCTGATAGTGCTGAAAACAGTATCAAATTGACCATCAGCAAAGGGAAGAGACTCTGCTTTCCCCTCGATATAAATTAAACGTGGACGGTGGCAGTTGCTCTGTCTTGCTACCCGCAACATATTAGCAGATAAATCCAATCCGGTGGCTTGCAGATCGGGAAACTGAGTAGCAAGGCGCTCAAGTAAGCGTCCAGTACCACAGCCGATATCAAGTACATTTGCTGACTCTGGTAAATCGACATACTCCAGTAACCGTTTGTGAACGGCTCGATAAAACACTGAAGGAAAGAGCCAGTCGTAACTTGATGCCCATAGGTCAAAAAGTAGCTTTTTGTTACTGAAAAAGTCATCAGTCATTAGTTTTCGCAGCTTCTCTGAAGCTTGATGCTTTTTTAGGGTAAGTTTAGCTGCGCCTCCAAGAAATTGGTTATAGCTTTGCAGTCCGGCAATATCTAGCCTAGCCTTTGGCACACTACCATTTCACAAAATTCTGTTAAAAATACGTTGCGAGGGGCGTACAGATGTCATGGGTGTCAACTTAACGTCAAAGCCTGTCTATAACAAGCTTTTAGAGATTGTCTCGTTGTCTCGAAAAGAAGTCTCCGACTGGAAATGCCTAATGTGAGGTTGCGCCTCAAGACTTACGGCACCGCAATTGAAGAGCATTTCCAGCCAGAGGCTCTTAACGAGGTTTTAAACGGGTTTGCACTTAAGTTGACACCAATGTACAGATGTAATTCCCTACAGGCAATTCATTTGTTGCAAAAATTTTTGGGGATGGTATAAATCATCCGGAATTTTGGCAATTGAATGTGTAGTTAACAGTGTGCCTAGAGACTCATTCTATCTCTGTAGAGAACTAAAGAACGAGTAATCACTGCATAAAACTATAAAACCTAACCGGATGTATTTATAGAGGTTCAGATACAACAAACTCAATCTAATTTGAAATTATTAAGGTGAACAATTATGACAAGCTTTATTCAAGTCTGGTTACACAATGATTTACTGCACCCAGTCCGCGAGTGGTTGGAAACGATAAAAATTCATAACTCCAAATTGGCTCATTTCCTGTGCAAAGCTATTCCTGCTCAGTGTCCCTTTGAACGAGACATCACAATGTTTGGTCGGAAGCTATTTCACATTCCTCCGATGTGTAAATTAAATCCCTTATACAACGAAATGGTTGGTTTGCGTTTTAAAGCGCTCTGTTATCTCGCCGATGAATGCGGTGAAGATGTCACAGCCTATTGCTAATAGCCAGTTGGATCGTTCTTTGATCAAGCAGCGATCGGGAATTGCAGACATACGGTTGTTACTTACTCAGATTTATACTAAGGTAAGTACACCTAATTTAGATGTTTGGCTATTAAGTAGCTGGCACCTCACTAAAGTGTTTCCAGATTGTATTATTGCTTACCGTACCCTGCTGAAATCATTAACATGATCATGAGGCACATCTTACTGGTTGAAGATGAAGTCAAACTGGCACGATTTGTCGAATTGGAGCTAAGTTATGAAGGTTATCAAGTTAGCGTCGCCTACGATGGATTAACTGCACTCACCGCAGCGCGTGAGTTAGATCTAGATTTAGTAATTTTAGACTGGATGTTGCCGGGTTTGTCGGGGTTGGAAATTTGCCGCCGCCTACGAAATATTGGTGATCAAGTGCCGATAATCTTATTAACCGTCAAAGATGAAGTGAGCGATCGCATTGCAGGCTTAGACGCTGGTGCTGATGATTACCTGGTTAAACCCTTTTGTGTTGATGAATTATTAGCCAGAGTCAGCGCTCACCTGCGAAGAAGCCACCAAGCAGACAAAGCAGATGTTTTATAATTTGAAGACCTAAGTTTAAATCGTCGCACGCGCCAAGTGTACCGAGATCAGCGGTTAATTGAGTTAACTGCTAAGGAATTTGATTTACTGGAATATTTACTGGCCCATCCGCGACAGGTAATTACCTGCGATCGCATTTTAGAGGAAGTTTGGAGTTACGACTTCATGGGCGATGCTAACATCATCGAACTTCACATGCGATACCTGCGTCTGAAACTTGAGGTCAATAATGAAAAGTGCCTTATTCAAACTGTGAGTGGTGTCGGCTACAGATTGCGTGATTGAATTGGCATTGGGATTAGTCAATAATCAATAGTTCTTCTTCGCCTGCTTCACTTGCTTCTTTTCTAGTCCCTAATGTTAAATTTAGATTAACGCAGATGCCCCAAAGTCTTTGAATATATGAGGATTTGAGGTTTTTGGCAATCTCAGCGAAAACTCATCCAACTCAGAGTTAATTATACTAGGATGCACAAAGCTGTCATCATCTAAAATCTAAAATGGCATGACCTATTTAGAAGCAGCAGCGCCATTCTATCGTGAAGTTGCTCAACCCCCCCAGGTTGGACTTTGTTGTGTGCATATACCCCTGCAACTACCAGAATTGAAAATTCCTTTGCCAATGCAGGAAATGAACTATAGTTGTGGCACCACCGTTCACCCTACGGAACTAAGAAACTAACCTACTGTGCTGTATGTTGCTGGCATATAGTGGTGGTTGCTGTTAATTTATAAACCAAAAAATGTTGTTAATTAGTCTATTTATCGCCACGCTCTTTTTAGCATATTCCAATGGTGCAAATGACAACTTTAAAGGGGTAGCAACGTTGTTTGGTAGCCGAACTAGCAGCTATCAAACAGCAATTTTGTGGGCAACTTTTACAACTTTGGCTGGTGCAGGAACTGCGACTTTGTTAGCAAGTAAACTAATTAAAAACTTCTCTGGAAAAGGACTAGTGCCTGATGCGATCGCTAACGCCCCAGAGTTTCATATAGCAGTAGCGATCGCTGCTGGTTTAACTGTGCTTATAGCTACCCTCATGGGGTTTCCCATTTCCACAACTCACAGTTTAACAGGTGCCCTTGTTGGCGCTGGATTAGTTGCGATCGGACTCAAAGTTAATTTTGCAGCTTTGGGAACTTCCTTTATTTTGCCTCTATTACTCAGTCCAATTATTGCTATTCCCTTGGGAGCAGGAATTTACAGCTTATCTGGCTATATCAATTCTAAATGGAACCTACCAGTTAGCCAGAAAATGATTGATAATTGTCATTTTATCAGTGCTGGAATTGTCAGTTTTACAAGAGGATTAAATGATACTCCCAATATTTTCTCACTCATTCTAATTATTGAGTATTTTTCGATTCAGGGAGGAATGATCACGATAGCGATCGCAATGGCACTTGGCGGTTTACTCAACTCGCAAAAAGTTGCAGTAACCATGAGTGAAAAGATTACCTCATTGAATCATACTCAAGGTTTATCAGCAAATATAGTAACTGGAGTTCTGGTTATTGCAGCTAATCGGTTTGGGCTTCCCGTTTCCACTACTTATGTTTCAGTTGCTTCTATTTTTGGTGTGGGGTTGATTGGCAAAAAAACCAATATGCGTGTTTTTTATCAGATACTACTATCGTGGATTATAACTTTGCCTACTGCTGCAATTATTAGTGCAATAACCTACAGATTATTGCAAGGTTAGAAAAAATTAATATATTTGTGCAATTTTTAAGGAGTAGTAATTAAATCCCAACTTTTCACGGTTTTTTCCTTTTCAAGGATGACGTAAAGATTTAGATATGGAGATAACAACTTGACATAATTGAATTTAAACACTGGTTTGCTAACCACAAATCTACAACACGCGCTGTAATTGCTTCATTAATGCGTGAGTACAAGGCGCACTTCATCCTTATTTCAAGCCCCAACTTAAAATTAGCTGTAAAAACAAGCACAACTAAATATCTATTTTGCACTATTTAGTCTTTACATCAGATACAAATATATGAAGATTGATTAAGAAGCAATTTTTTGTGACTAAAGTAAAATATTAGACAATAAAGTCAGTATTAGGAAATTGAATTTCCTAGTAAATGTGGAACCAAGTCGTGAAAAATGGAACAAAAATCATGAAACAAAATCTACAAAAGTTAATTGGTGTAATTGGTGTTTTAGTTTCCACTAGTTTTGTTGACATTAATAACCCAGCCAATGCTGCGCCTAGCACTTTTCAGCAAAGTTGTAACAATATTACAATTTCTGGTAATATATTAATGGCTAATTGCAGCAGAATCAATGGGTCATTCAATCAAAGCTCATTAGTTTTATTAGGGATTGAAAACATTGATGGCACTCTTAAAGTGACCAACCCTCGTAAAGTTAGTAATTATCAGCTGAGTTGTGATAACATTGGTTTCAATGGTTTCAATGGAAACTTACTAAAAGCTACTTGCAAGAGAAGAAGTGGTATAGCAAATAATACTTCTCTAGTTTTAAATGGTATCGAAAACATTAATGGTTTTCTAAAGTACACAAGTGCGCCGTAAGACATATGAGAGGGGTCAAATTTAACCCCATCGAAGGTTAGAGCCGAGATAAACGTTTTTGTAGCTGTTGATTTTGTTGGCGTATTGCTTATTTCAAAGATTTTCAGAGATTCTGAACAATTCGCCAACAAAGTCAGCTTTCTATAGCAATGCCTTATTTATGATAATGGCTGTTTTTAATCCCCTTGCAAGAATTTGCTAATGATCAAACCTGGAGTATAGTCCACCCTCTTGCGCTAAAGTTGCAAATGAACGTGCATTTAAGGCCAGGAGGAAAGAGTTGTGAAAGCAGTCTTGATGACAGCAGCTGGCAGTCCCGAAGTTCTGCAAGTACAGGAAGTGGCAAACCCTGCTGTTCCTGTAGGCAATACTGAACTTTTAGTGCGTTTGGTGGCGGCTGGCATTAACCCGATTGACACCAAACTTCGTAGCCGAGGCAGTTTCTACCCCGATCGCTTGCCGACAATTTTAGGATGTGATGGTGCAGGTGTAGTCGAAGCAGTAGGTGCTAGTGTTCAGCGTTTTCGCCCAGGCGATGAGGTATATTTTTGCTATGGCGGCTTGGGCGCACACCAAGGCAATTATGCCGAATATACCGTTGTGGATGAGCGGTTTGTGGCACGTAAACCCGCGTCTATCTCCTTTGCCGAAGCAGCAGCAGCTCCTTTGGTGTTAATCACCGCTTGGGAAGCTTTATACGAACGGGGACGATTGGAACCTGGAGAACGGGTTTTAATTCATGCGGGTGCTGGTGGTGTCGGTCATGTAGCAATTCAATTGGCGAAACTCAAAGGTGCTACTGTTTCCACCACAGTCAGTTCTGAGGAAAAGGCTAATTTCGTCAAAGAACTCGGTGCAGACCATGTAATTTTTTACAAACAAACAGACTTTGTGCAAGCGGTATTAGATTGGACTGGCGGCAAAGGCGTAGACTTGGCTTTTGATACCGTAGGCGGTGAAACCTTTCACAAAACTTTCCCCGCAGTGCGAGTGTATGGCGATATTGTGACAATTCTCGAACCAGATGCCAATACTGTTTGGAAAACTGCTAGAACTCGCAACCTCCGCATTGGTTTAGAATTTATGTTGGCACCAGCGTTGCTGGGATTGGAAGAGAGTCTCCAGCATCATGCAGAAATTCTCGAACAATCTGCCACCTGGATCGATGAAGGAAAGTTAAAAATCCACGTTAGTCACAAGTTTCCTTTGAAAGAAGCGGCTAAAGTCCACCAATTACTTGAAAGCGGTTCTGTGACGGGTAAAATTGTTCTACTGATTAGCGACGAATGATCGAGCAACTTGGATAAATTATTTTTTAAATGCATAGGCACGCAGAGGTTAAACGCAGAAATACACAGAGGGGTTTCTCTGCGCTCCTTTGCGTTTTCTTAATTCTTCTCTTTTTCTCTCTGAGGAGTTGCGATCGCACTACAAAGTTAAGTTAATACATCGACCGCCTTGTTAATGCATTGGCTTGCATTATTAATGCCTCGGCCGCCTTGTTAATGTAATGGCTTAGATTATTAATGCCTCGGCTTGCATTGTTAATGTAATGGCTTGCATTGTTAATGCCTCGGCCGCCTTGTTAATGTAATGGCTTGCATTGTTAATGCAGCGGCCGCCTTGTTAATGTAATGGCTTGCATTGTTAATGCATCGGCTTGCATAAATTAACCTACTCTTTTTATAATTTTATCCACCAAGCTTATCAGGCTATGTTGGCGCAGCAACAAGCTGAAACCGAAAAACTAGCTTTATACTGTGCTGCTGCCTTCATTAGCTCGATTAGCAGAATGGGAATTTTACGACGATTATCCTGTCATTTCACCAGTTTCAAGATTCTGTTTTATTGCAGCACCTATGGTATGAACAGTTGACTCTGTACTTTGTAACAACTCATGTACAACATTATTCTGGTCAGAATGACTGCGATTTTGGCTAAGTTTGTATTTGCCTTCCAATCGCGTCACGGTTATCTCAAAACCATTTTATTTCCACTCAACCGTTTCCTGAGTTTCAGCAAAGAGTGAGTCAGGAAAATGGACCGCCGATTAAATCATTTATCGATTTCGGCAGATGCTGAAAAGATTGTCTGTGGAGCGCGTTCAATTTTTACTGTCGTTGATCAGATACAATCTTTGGCTCACCGATATGCCTTTCTGAATGAAACACACGTGGGGGCGCAAATGTGCGCCCCCACAAGCTAATTATTTACAAAGCCTTTATTTAAGTTCCCAACTAAACTTTTGCTTCTAAAGACTTGAGTAACTCGGTATTCACACCTGACTCACGAGTCAGAGCAATTTTGCCAGTGCGGACGATTTCTCTCAAACCAAATTTTTGCAACACCTGCACGATCGCTACCATTTTACCTGGATCTCCCACAACTTCTAAGGTGAGAGAATCTTCCGCCACATCCACGACTCGCGCCCGAAAAATCTGAGACAGTTCGATCACTTCTGAGCGATTGCTGCTAGTAGCATTCACCTTTAAGAGCATCAATTCCCGCTCTACGCAAGGAGTTTCGGTAATATCCTGTACCTTAAGCACATTGACTAACTTGTATAGTTGCTTGGTGAGTTGCTCGATAATGCGATCGTCACCAGGTATAACCATTGTAATTCGGGTGACTCCTCCTTGTTCAGCAGGGCCAACAGCAAGGCTTTCAATATTAAAGCCGCGACGGGCGAATAAACTAGAAATGCGGGAAAGAACACCCGCCTCATCTTCTACGAGAACTGAAAGAGTATGTTTCATCTTCGCCAACAGAGGCTAGAACAGGATTTGAGTAACGTAACACTAGTACCGTTTGGCAGAATTCACTCATTCAAAATTTCTTGAGTTATAAACTCTTGACATTTTGTTAAATGTATGTTCTCTGCGGTGACGTACTACTGCACTAATTATCAGTGTGACCTCTTATTGTAAACTCAATAGCTGCACTCATTGCATTCTCTAGAGATAAATTGGGCAGAAATCATTCTGCAAGGAGGAATTTCATTGAATGTATCTCTTTTGATTGGTAGATGCGGTATTTTTGTAAAGCTTTTATACTCAGGTTTAATAAGCCTCTAATAGGAGAAAAGTTTTTATGGGTTGGTTAAAAAGATTATTTGGAATGGAAAAACCTCAAAATGCCGAAGTAAATCCTACTCCGCAGTCAATAGTGCCAGATTCTAGTGATAGTGTTGCTACTGATACGCAATCAATCCCCCCAGAACGTCTGGGATTAAGCGGCGAATACGACCAAAGTGGGTTGGCAAAGCGGGTAGCGTTGGCATTTGATCAAGACCCCCAACTCGATGATGTTGATACCCTTTGGGTTGCTCAAACGGGTAGCACTGTAGTATTGAAAGGTAAAGTTCCCAGTCAAGAAATTCTCAACAAGATGATTTCTGTAGCTAATTCTGTGAATGGCGCTACAGATGTTGACACTAACCAAGCCACGATTGGCTAGGTGTTAAGCAATTCAAAATTCAATAGTGGCAAAGGTGCTGGCTGGCGCGATCGCTCCCATTGCATAATATTTAGGGAGTAAGCAACGGTTGGCGATCGCTAACCCGTCTCTCAATCCAATCTAAAATAGCTTGGTTGACTTGTTCTGGACATTCATCATGGGGACAATGACCTACGTCTGGTAAATTCAGCACTTCCAATTTTTCGTTGTACTGGGCGAATTGGTTGGCCAAGGCTGGGGGAACAAACCGATCCTTTTGTCCCCAAATTAACAGCATCGGAATTGTTAAGGTTGGTAACACTGTCTTGACACTGGGACTAAAGTTAATTCCAATCGCAGCTTTGAATAAAGCACTAAAAGCCCTTGCTGAACCTATGTCTTGGGGAGGCCCTGCTAAAATTTCTATGAGTTCATCGGTAATCGCCTCTGGTTTAGCGTAGGCAAGACCTGCCCAGCGACGCAGCACCCCTGGACGGCGCACGAAGTTAAACACAGGTTTTAGAATCAACGGCGAAGCGACAATATTTTTAATTGCTCTGACGACTGGTTGCAGCACAGAAGGAATCGCTTCTTGCTCTAGTGAAGGGTCGGGTAAACTCATCATCACCATACCTAGCACCATGTCGGGGTGGGTGGCGGCGGCAACCATGGAAATTAGTGAACCGTTGGAATTGCCCACTAAAATCGCTGGTTGACGGATAAATGTTTTCCAAAAGTCGTAAACCTGCTCTACCCAGAATTCGATGCTGTAATTAACTGCGGCTTTTTCAGAAGCGCCAAAACCCAGCATATCAATGGCGTAAACTGTGTGATGCTCACCCAACACCTCTAAATTATGTCGCCAATGACCAATGGAAGCGCCAAAGCCATGTAACAGAATCAGAGGTGTTGTCTTGTGGGTATTTTGGGCAGGGCGAATGTAAGTATAGCGAGTTTGCCAGCCCCGCCAAACCCAATCCCTTTGATTACCAACCCGCTCTTGCCAGTGTAGTGTAGTGGTCACAGTCTCCTCTAATTCATCAGTGTGAAAATCCCATTATAAAACTTTGATTTTTCACCTTGTTTATCTTTGCTTTTGGGAAAATTTGTATATTGTTGATTCCAGTTTTTCACCCAGCCTGCAAAATCGCGTAAAAAAATCTCCCCAAATCCTCAGTTCAATTAATTGAAAAACGTTTTAAATCTTGTAAAACTGCGGCGGCTGATTGATAGCGATCGCTAAAATGATAACAAACCATCTTATCTAAAATTGCCGCTAATTCTTCGCTGACTGGCGCTGTTTGCCGCCACATCACATTCCCCGTTTCTAAATCTGGGTGGAGTTCTTGCGGTGGTATCCCAGTTATCGCTTGAATGCCAATCATTCCTAAAGCGTAAATGTCACTGCATAATCGGGGATGACCGGCAAATTGTTCTGGAGGTGCATAACCTCGCGTCCCGATAGCAACTGTAACTAATTCGGTTTGCTCATTATTTGGCGGTTGCATCAATTTGACAGCACCAAAGTCAATCAACACCAGCCGATTATCTTGAGCGCATCTAATAATATTAGTCGGTTTGAGATCACGATGAATCACTCGATGCTGGTGAATAAATTCTAGAACTTCTAAAACTTGTTTGAGCATCTCCATCACAAATGATTCGTTCTGCACATTCTGCACAGGTGGTAATTCTTCACTTAGGGTATGTCCCTCGATATATTCTTGAATTAAATAGAATTCGTGGTCATCTTCAAAATAAGCAAGTAGTTCGGGAATCTGATCATGTTTACCCAAAGATTCTAATATTTCAGCTTCACTATTAAACAACCTGCGAGCAATTTGCAAAAATCGTGTATCTTGACGAGCTGGCATTAACTTTTTCACTACACAAGTAGGATTGCCCGGTCGATGAGTATCCTCTGCTAAATAAGTGCGACCAAATCCACCTGCACCAAGAACTTGAGAGATTTTGTAGCGTCCACTCAAAAGTAAATCACCAGATTTTATTTTTGGTGAATCAATTGGGGGAGGAAAGTCAAAATAGGAGTCAGGAAATGCTGTTTTATCTTCTAAGAGGACATTTAATTGGGCGATCGCTTCTTGTTGTTTTTCGACTTGCAGAATAATCACCTGAGTTTGCCGCTGATTTTGGTAGCTAGTATAAGCAATCACACAGATACTACTAATTACTAAGGCAAGAGCAGAAGGAACTAATGGCACCCATCCAGCTTGAAAAAACAAAGCGATGCAGATTACTATTAAGCTAAGTAGAGTTGTCCCGTCCACCACTAGCAACAGCAACGGATTTTGCCACCGCCATGCGATAATTCCACCTAAGAGTGACCAGCCCCACACCCAAATAAGTTCTGCCCAGTCTGGCCAATACCAAATTAGAGGTCGCCCATCCAGTACTGTACTGATGAGTTGACTTGCTATTTGTGCATGAATAAACAGAGCAGGCATTTTGGCTGGTTGATCTGGCAAAGCGCTGTAAGGTGTATAAAAGCTACTTGAAGAAAGATTAGCTGCTGTGATGCCAATAATCACAAGACGGTCTTTGACTAAATTGGGGTTGACTTGGCCACTGAGGACTTGTGTGAGGGTTACTTGGTTGGCGAGGCTGTTGGGGTGATGGTAATTTAATAATATTTGATAGCCATTTGCATCCAGATGTTGGTAGCCACCAGAATTAGCTTGTAAACGCGGGAAGAGGGTTTTACCTAACTGAAATTCTCCTTTATTTGTAAATTGGTATTCAATGCCTTGTTTTTCCAGATAATTAATTGCTATTTGCGCCCCAAATGCAAATGATGTTGTACATTTATTGTCTGTAGAGTTAGCAAATAACAAACTGCGGCGGATAATTTGGTCGTTTTCATTGTCAGGGACTACATCACTAAACCCAACATTATCTATAGGAAAATTGGGTGGCGGTGGTATTTCATCTCTACCCAAGCTGCTGAACAAACAGGTGCTGATGATATTATCTTGATTTTGCTCCTTAGCTGCCAAATTGTTGTCTTCTGGTTGGAAAAGATATAAACCAACAATTCGCGGTTGATAAGACTCAATTTTATCTAACAGCTGATTTATGGTACGATTTGATAGAGTCCATTTATCTAGTTTGAGATCCTCGTCAGTGATTTTTATCAGCAAAATCCGCCGATCAGGTGCTTCTATCGGACGCGATCGCAACATTTGGTCATAAACTATTAACTCCCAAGACTGCAACCATTTCAGTTCCCGAACTCCCCATATAAAGGCAGTAACTCCTACACTGGTAACCAAAATAATTTGCAACCAGCTTTTGCTCTTGGAAGTTTTATGGGAATCCTGAAGTTTGACAAAGGGGACACGGAGTTTTTCTAATAGTCCACTAATCACGGCGTTGCGACGGTAGCCTGAATTGGGTAGATGTTGCAGGCGCAGAAGTTAATTTTCTGACTTTAGGTTAAAAGCTAATTAATCTGAGCTTCTCTATTAATGTAGCAATTTACTTGCTGCTTAGATACCTTGGTGTATTCGTACTTTTAGCTACGTGCAGCGTTCACCCACAGAATAAGACAAGCGATGTCTAAGGGCGGGCTATTTGGCATCGCGCTATGCGGCTAATCATCTGTAAGAGAAGTTTGAGTATCTTCAACAGGACTGGCAATTGGGAAAGAAATAGGATTAGTAGATGGGGTTAATGAATCTAACTGGGGTTGTTCGAGTGATGCTTCGATGCTTGAATCATCGAAATAAGAGCTAAATATTTTATCATAGTTAGAAGCAACAGCTAAAAAAGCGCCACCCAAAATATAGATAGGTAATGGCAGATTAAATTCTTGCAACCAGTCAAACAGTTCTGCCAAGGCAAACAGCACCAAAAAGCAGGCAAGCCAAACCTTCATATTTTCATTCTCTAGATTGATACAACTCTATTACTACTAGCTTAAATAGTTTGCATAATAGTTGATGTAGTACATAATCACTAATTTACAACCTCTATAACTGTAGATAGATGCAGTTAGAGTGATTGCAGATGCTATATTCCATTATCTAGTAGAAAAATAAAAATATATTTAGCTTATGCCTGCAATCAAACATCTAAGGATTGCACAGTTGTTTGAAAGACTTGGCAGTGCCTCAAAGTTTCACAGGTAAAACTGGCAACGATTTTAGGGGTTTCGTTCCACACTACAAACTGATGGGAAACGGACGGACACGACCTTCCCCACTGGCTATGAAAGAAATTGAAAAGCTATTATACCAGATAGAAGAACCCGGTGAGACGCTTTTAGCCAAATACTTTCAAAAATGAGGAGCAGAGACTGTGACTGCTGAAGTTCCAGCAACTATCACCCAAGACGTTGAACAGCTTTTAGCTAGGATCAGCGATGCTTTTATCAGATTGGATCGTGAATGGCGCTACACCTACGTTAATGACAAGCTAGCTGAACTAGCTGGGATGAATCAAGAAGACTTCTTAGGCAAGAGTATTTGGGAGTTTCCTGATAAAGTTAATAGCCTACTCTACACTGAACTGCACCGCGCTGTTGCCGAACAAGTTCCAGTAAATTTTGAGTGTTTCTATCCAAAATGGGATCGCTGGTTGGAAAACCGCGTCTATCCCTTAGAAACTGGCGTATCAATCTTAATTACAGATATTACTGAGCGCAAACGCAGCCAACAGCTTCTAACTGTAGAGTATGCGCTCGCTCACATCCTCACTGAGGCTACCACGCTTGTGAATGCGGTTCCAGCTATTCTCCAATCGCTTTGTGAAAGTTTAGGATGGCAAGCTGGGATAATTTGGAGTGGAGACGATGAAGCTAATGTTCTGTACCGCATGAGTAGTTGGTATTCATCTGACTTGGAGAAAGAACCATTCAACCAGCAGACAATTGCTTTTAATGAAGGTTTACCCGGTCAAGTTTGGGCAAGTGGTCAACCTGTCTGGATTTCAGAAGCCCAAAATGAGAATTTTTTTCCTGCCGCTATCGGATTTCCGATTCGGCTGAGTAATAAAATCTTAGGTGTGATTGAATTTTTCAGCGACCAAATTTCAGAGCCTGACACCAATTTACTCCAGATGATGAGTGCGATCGCCACTCAAATTGGTCAATTCATCGAGCAGAAGCAAACCGAGTCGTTACTGCAAGAAAGCGAGGAAAAATATCGCCAGATTTTTGAAACCCCAGGTGTGTTAATTGGCGAGGAAGACTTTACCATTGTTAAAGATTTAATTGATCACCTGAAAGCTGAAGAGGTTACAGATTTGCGGCAAGATTTGAGCCAACAGCAAGCTGCGCTGCGCGATAGTGAAGCACGCTACCGTTCACTGGCAGAAGCAAGCGCATCGATAGTCTGGAGGGCGGCACCTTGGGGCAACGTTGTTGATGATATTCCAACCTGGGAGGCGTTCACAGGTCAAAGTCCCGAAGAATACAAAGGATGGGGTTGGGTTGAGGCGCTGCACCCAGAAGATCGTTCCTCGATGGTGGCAATTTGGAAACAGGCATTTCCTACACGTAGTGTTGCAGTTGCCGAGTATCGTGTTCTGCGACATGATGGCGAATACCGTTACATGAATATACGCGGTGTGCCTATACTCGACGAAACAGGCGAAATTCGCGAATGGGTGGGAATGTGCTTGGATATTACCGAACGCAAGCAGGCTGAGGCAGACCGTGAGCGATTATTGGTGTTACTGAAAACAGAGCAGACTCGCTTGCTTGAAGCTAACGTTCTGCTTGATACCCTCTTCAATAACGCACCTATAGGTATTGGCTTATGGGATGAGAAATTAAGATACGTTCGATTGAATGACGCTTTAGCTGAGATTAATGGCTTTCCTCAAGAGGCGCATATCGGTAAGACCATCGCCCAACTGCTACCTGAGTTAGATTCTGCGGTGATCGAAGCTTTCCGCCATGTAATTGAGACGGGAGAATCTATTGTCCAAGAGACTAGTGGAGAGACACCCGCCGCGCCTGGAAAGCAGCGGTATTGGTCGGGAAATTATTATCCAATTAAACTAGCCGATGAAATTACTTGGGTGGGCGCAATCTGCCAAGAAATCACCGAGCGCAAGCTTGCCGAAGCAGAGTGCGAACAGCTATTCGAGCGGGAGCAAGCGGCTCGTGTTGAGGCTGAGGACGCCAAAGAGCAAGTTACCCAAATTTTGGAGAGGATCACTGACGGCTTTTTGGCCTTTGACAGTGAGTGGCGCTTCACCTACCTCAATCATGAAGCAAGCAGGAATCTGGGGCGTTCCTGCGAGGATCTGCTGGGAAAAAATTTGTGGTCAGAGTTCCCAGAACTGGCTGCTACTAGCTTTGGTCAGCTTTATCAAAGGGCAGTTGCTCTAGGAATGCCGCTTGAGCTTGAAGATTATTATCCACCCTTGGATGCATGGTTTGCGGTTCGCGCCTATCCTTCACCCACAGGGTTATCACTTTATTTCCGTAATATTAATGTCCGCAAACAGTCAGAGGCAAAACTGGGCGAGAGTGAGGCATGTTTTCGGCTGCTGGCTGAGAATTCAACTGATATTATTTCACGCCATACAGTAAATGGAACTCTTCTGTACATTTCACCAGCTTGCTACACAGTACTGGGGTATCAACCAGAGGAATTAGTCGGTCGTCTTAGCTATAAGTTAGTTCACCCTGATGATCTGGCACAGATTGCGAGGAATTACCCAGTCAATGCCAATTTACCAGATATTTGCACTATTACTCACCAGGCTCGTCACAAAGACGGACATTATATCTGGTTGGAAACAACTCTTCGAGCTATTCGCGATTGCCAAACTAAAGAAATTTTAGAGATGCAGACCTCTTCACGAGATATTACTGAGCGCAAGCAGGTGGAGGAGCAGCAGCGTTTTCTAGCTGAGGCTAGTGGGATTTTGGCTGCATCATTGGATTACGAGACAACCTTAGCCAGTTTGGCGCGTTTAGCAGTACCTGAAATAGCTGATTGGTGCTTAGTTGATATTATTTCTGAGAATCAATCAGTCCGCCGGGTAGCAGCAGTTCATGCCAATCAAGGGAAACAAGAATTGGTAGAACAGTTACAAAATTATCCGCCTGATTTGGTACAAACAGAAGGTGTTGCTGAGGTAATACGCACAGGCAAGTCACAAATTACTCATTTTCGTGACGAACAGATGCAAGTGCCAACCTACAACGCCGCTCATCAAAAAATCTTGCAAGAACTAAATCCGACATCTGGTATGAGTGTACCACTGATAGTTCGGGGACGAGTGCTGGGAGCTATGACTTTGGTATCTTCTTCAGGTCGTCGCTATGACACTAAAAGCCTGATGTTAGCTGAGGAGTTAGCTTGTCGGGCGGCGATCGCTGTTGATAATGCCCGACTCTACAAAGAAGCACAGCAATCTCAACAGGCGGCTTTACAGGCAGCATCTCGCACTGCCCGTCTGCAAGCTCTTACCGCTGCACTTTCTGAATCTCTAACTCCGACACAGGTCGCTGAAGTAATTGTAGATCAAGGTATGGCAGCTTTGGCAGCTAGTTCTGCTTTAATAGCACTAGTGACTAAAAGTGGCACTGAACTAGAAATTGTCCGGGCAGTAGGTTATCAAGAGGAAACGCTAGATTCATGGCGTCGATTCTCTATTAATGCATCCGCGCCATTGGCAGAAGCAGTGCGAACCAAAAAGCCAATCTGGCAAGAGTCAACAGCAACAAGGGTGGCTCGTTACTCACATCTTGCTCAGGAGTATGCTCGGTACAACTACCGAGCTTGGATTTCGATTCCATTGATCATCGAGGGACGAGCCATAGGTGGAATATCTCTAGCTTTTGCCGAAATTCAGGAGTTTAATCAGGATGACCATACCTTTATCCTGGCACTAGCACAGCAGTGCGCTCAAGCAATGGAACGTGCCCGTCTATACGAGGCAGAGCGAACCGCACGAGAAGCAGCAGAAAACGCCAACCGGATTAAAGACGAGTTTCTGGCAGTCCTTTCTCATGAGTTGCGATCGCCACTTAACCCAATTTTAGGATGGTCAAAGCTACTCCAAACCAAAAAACTCGATGAAAAGACAATCCCTCAAGCACTGAAGACTATTGAGCGAAATGCTAAGTTACAGGCTCAACTGATTGAAGACTTGCTGGATATCTCTCGGATTTTACAAGGTAAACTCAGCCTGAATATCTACCCAGTTGATCTGACATCTGTGATTTCAGCAGCAATGGAGACAGTGCGGCTATCGGCAGAAGCTAAGTCAATTCAAATGCATATCAGCTTGGAACCAAATTTGGGACAAGTTTTAGGTGACTCCAACCGATTGCAGCAAATCGTTTGGAACCTACTCTCAAACGCAATTAAGTTTACACCTGTGGAAGGACGGGTGGATATCCGATTGGAAAGCGTAAAGGGTATAGGGCACAGGGCACAGGAAACAGAAAATAGTCCTATGCTAAACCCTATATTTTATGTTCAAATCACAGTCAGCGACACAGGGAAAGGCATCGATCCTGATTTCCTACCTTACGTGTTTGAATATTTTCGCCAAGAGAACAGCAGCACCACCAGAAAATTTGGTGGATTGGGGTTAGGGTTAGCGATCGTCCGTCACTTAGTCGAACTGCATGGCGGGACAGTCCAGGTAGAAAGCGGGGGGGAAGATCAGGGGGCAACTTTTACTGTAAGACTACCGCTGATCCAAAATCAATCAGAGATTAAACAGGACAGTAGCGACTCAGAGCCATCCGCAAATTTGAATGGGGTGAAAATTTTAGTAGTGGATGACGATGTAGATACGCGAGAATTTATTGCCTTCTTGCTAGAGCAGTATGGAGCAAATGTGACAGCAGTGGCATCAGCAAATGAAGCCCTAGCCGCTTTAACCCAATCCTTACCAGATATACTTTTAAGCGACATTGGGATGCCAGAAGTCGATGGATGTATGTTTATGCGACAGTTAAGAACACTGTTACCAGAGCAGGGAGGGCAAATTCGGGCGATCGCACTTACCGCCTATGCTGGAGAAATTAACGCCAAGCAGGTACTAGAAGCCGGATTTGACAAGCATCTTGCCAAACCAATAGAGCCAGCCGAGTTAGTAGAAGCGATCGCCAACTTAATAGCTGAATAAACCTACCTCTACCTTCATCTGCAAAAAGTAAAGGCTCAGAAACTTTACAGATTTTATCTACCAGTTGTAGTAAATTAATGCTAGTAGTCTAGTAAATAATTTATAAATGTATAAATAAATTTCTTTTTGTATCCAAAAAGCAAAGGATGACGTATTCAAAACACTTCCCAGACAACTGTCCTCCATCACAATCCGATATTGCATCGGGGGAGTTTTACAGGTTTATTAAAAAGGCTCATGAAAGACCGCACCAAAAAGATTTTCTATCTTGGCGGCAAGAATTTCCAGACAGGGAATGTCCTGCAAGTCTATCCGAGTGTCAAGCCTGTGGAGTATCAATTCATTCGTCATTGGATGATGTCAAAAATCTATCTCTTAGAATCCCACGTTTTAAGAATATGAAAATTGCGAAGGGTTTTTTGAGTGATGGACTGGGAAGGATAAGGCATACTCCATCAAGGAATGAAAAATCTCATCATACTTGGTGGATACCAGAAGATAGCGAACCTTGTAAGGTTTTTGAACTAATTGATGGGAACCAAGAAGATTCCACTAAAACATAAACAGTTATAAAGATGAGTTTTTTGCCGGAAAGGACAATACTAGGACAGCTTGAAATCATAGAAGTTTATGACTTTTATGATAAGCCAGTATTGTTTTCCTGTAAAAATAAATCAGGATTAATTTTTATTGTACTTTGTGTAGATAGTTCTGAGTTTGCAGAGATATGGTTATATGCTTCCATGTCTTTATCTCGATTTCAGAGCGTAGTCCAGGGCGGAGTTGATCTGAGAGATATATTTATTAATACAGAAGATGCTTTTGTCTATCAGGTAGAAATTCCTTATGAAGATGATCTGAATGCTGTTGTTAAAACTATTGATTGCAATGAAATCCAAGATGAATATTTGCCAGGATTAGGGCAAACAATTGAATCTAAAGATAATTATGATGATCCTAATATTGAAACAGTTTCTACACAAAGAAGAAGAGAAATTTTATACTTTGTTTTACAGTTTCCAGAGAAAGAGATTGCAGAAGCACCTGTAGGTGATTTGGGATTAATTTTATATTCATTACAAGAAACAATTGATGCTATAGGACAAATAAAGCAAGGAAAATCAGAAAGCCACATAATACAACAAGAAGTAAAGCAAAAAACTCAAGTGGTTATGTCTGGTGTATTTAGTGGTTCATTTGGGATGCGTCTACAAGGTAATGTATATGAAGAAGATAGTTTAGGCTTAGGAGAGTCTTTCTTAGGGCAATGCTTAAAAGAATTTATACAGTTAATAAATCTTGGGGCAAACACAGAGGAATTACCAGCTAAATTAAATGTATTAAAAAGCAAAACTGTTTTTAAATATACTGAGTTATTAAAAGCTTTAACTAGAATTGGAATCAGTAAATTACACATAGACTGGGCTTCTCCTGGTAAAAAGGTGCAAACCGGAGAAATAGAACTAGAAACTATGTTTAAGGTTCTTGATGTCATCAAAAATACTAAGCTCAGAGCAGAAACAGAAATTTATGTAAATGTAATATTGACTCAGATTAATTACAGTAGTAGAACAACAACTTTACAAGAAGTAGGTTCTAGAAAAAAATACAAATGTTTTATAGCGGACTCTGCTATTAAAGACGTAGAAACTATTACTAAAACAATAGTGTATGTGGCAACTATTCAAGACTATGTGATATTATCTCCTGTTATTGACAAGGAAAAACACGAATATGAATTATTAAGTTTAAAGTTACAAACTTAGAAAATAGCGAAATTAATTTTTAATTTAATCTTGTTTTACTGGTGTTAAGTTTTGTTTTTTTCATTAAAAAATATCAATCTAGATAATAACTTTACTTTGTGCATATCTAAATGTAAATGAAGATAAGCAGCGTGCCATTGGCCAACGGCTGAAGTTTTAAACTCATTAATACCTAGTAGGTTGGTTGGCACGCTCATAGCCATTGTTGCAGGATGCTTTTACGTGATATAAAGTGTCGATTGGTATAATTGCTTGTACCAACACATTAGGGACATTAGTCATGTTAAATCTGTAAATTCGGACTTTGATATCAAAATTGATACCCTATACCGGGGCCTCTGGTGCAGTAGACATTGATACACCACCTTACAAACCACCAGCTAAGATGGGATAACTTCAGATTAATTACTTTTTCTTGCCCTTAGATTTCTTGCCTAAGTCCAATGAATGTCAGTTTTTTTGAGATAGGGAAAATTGAAGCTGGAAAGTTAGATTTTGTTGCCGCCTTTGCAGATATCATGTCAATAGTTTCTTGACAAACTACTAGTAGGGACTATTATGTTCCCGGACGAAAGCGAATATGATCGGGTATATGATGGCGATCGCCCAATATTTCTAATAAAGGACCATTAACGTCAAATTTAACCATACTTACCGACGCGACCAAAATATTCACCCGATAGCGATAGCGTCCCAAATCAATTCCCAGTAAACTGCAAAGCATAATCCGAATCGTGGCTTTATGGGAAACTACTAAAACATTACCTTGGGAATGTTTTTCTTGAATTTCAGCAATTACAGTCATAGAACGGTTAGCAATATCTACCGCAGTTTCTCCACCTAGTGGTGCATTCCAAGCGGGTTCTGTCAACCAGTTTACATAATTTTCTGCGTAATTCTCTTGGACAAACGATTTACTCTTAGTTTCCCATTCGCCGTAACTACCTTCTCTAAGTCCGTCACGCAACTGCATATCCATACCGATAGCATCACAAAATGGCTTGGCAGTTGCAATTGTGCGCTTCATCGGGCTAACATAAACCGCTGACCACTTCAATTTTTGATAAGCATCGGCAAAACTCTCTGCCATCTGCATCCCTTCTTTTGTCAACTGGGCATCAGTTTTACCGCAGAAATTACCACTTTGACTAAAAGTAGTTTCTCCATGTCGCAGTAAATATAAATTGAGTGTCATAGCTTGTATCGCGATTGGATAAAAGAGTTTGTGCAAAAATAAAATACCATCAATCTCTCAATCGAGTATGTGACACCAGGACAAAGTAATCAACCAAAAAAGTCAATCAACCACAAACTTTTGATTTCGTTGACAAAAAGGAGCGGTAAGAGCTGGTACTCTAGTTTTAGCCGGGATACGGATACCGTTGGCGAATTCCCCAAACAGCTAAACTGAACCGATTGAGAGCTTTTTGGGCAATTTTATCCCCAGATGCAAGATTCCCCAACTTCAGTTCATTCCGATACTTTACTAAGGCTACTTGAAGATAACCAATGTGGTTGGCATTTGTTGCTGAAGAAATGCCGCTTCTATCTGAACCAGGACTTACACAACTGGCACAGCGCAATGCCTGCGGCGGGCTACGCCTACGCATTTTTATAGTATTTATGTACTATGACAAGTGGCACATTCAAAAGGCATTGCTAAAATTAGTAACAGTAACCGACTGTGTTAAGTATTCTTCAAATCATCAGAAAACTAGTTGAGAATGCATAAAATAAATTATGTAGTTTATGATATTTCTTAAACTTAACTATCGCCAGTAACTTGTTTAGTAGTCAGATTAAACAATTGACTGGCATTGACATGATTTAATGCCGTAAAGGTCAGATTAAAAGAAATTATGAAAGCCTCGCACTATTTTAGTTTGGCTAAGGCTCAACGCTGTAACGTACCAGTATTATTTTGAATATTTTTTGAGCCGAAATTCCTTTAATGAAAGCTAGAAATCCCTGGTTACTAATGAATCTAAGGATTTGGTTAATTATGAATGAGTTAGGAGTGAGTGAGAAATTATATAAAATTTCTTTGAGAAAAATCAAAAATTTAAATTTGATTGCAATAATAGATTTAGCTAACTCAAACTTGTGCATCCTAAACTGTTAAAGTTATCTAAACCACTATACGTGAATAGGGGCAATGACTGCTTCATCATCAGATAATTCGATAACTTCCCCAAGTACTCATAGTCTATATATCACTAGGCAAGAGTATGAATATAACTATACCTATATTCCATCTATTGCTATGGTGGATCGGCTTTCTTCTGCGGAAGAGTTCACTACTAATTGGTATTTTTTATTAGCCCAGCAGTTACGAGTTCTTTTTGTGAATACCTTGATTGTCAACAGAGGAAATCAGGGTTCTGAATCGATTCGTGATGATGTCGAAAGGTTTATTTTAGAAGCCTTGGTCAAGGGAGCAATACCAGCCCAAATCAGCATTCTGGTGAGAATTCTACAAATTATCCCCCAGTTTTTGCTTAAACAGATATCTCAGGATATTAGAGAACTCGATGATCTTTTCTTCTCTATTCTTAAAGAAAACGGACTTGTGATCCTCAGAGATACTCTAAATCAGGTAATTACCCTTTTATATGAAGGACAACCCACAGGACATGCAACCAGTCTCAAGGACTACGAAAATTTGTTTGTAATGATTGGTGTACCAGCGATCGCCAAAACTTACCAGGAAGATGAAGTATTTGCCTACATGCGAGTAGCTGGCTACAATCCTGTGATGATCGAGCGAGTAACCAGTCCAGGCGATCGCTTCCCAGTCACAGACGAACATTACCAAGCAGTGATGGGAACTGACGATTCATTAGCAGCCGCAGGAGAAGAAGGAAGGCTCTACTTAGCTGACTATAAAATTTTATCCGGTGCGATCAACGGTACATTCCCACATGAGCAAAAATATGTCTATGCTCCCCTAGCACTGTTTGCCTTACCCAAAGGCTCAGACCCCACCCGTCTATTGCGTCCGATAGCCATTCAATGCGGTCAAACCCCAGGATCAGATTATCCAATCATTACCCCTAATTCCGGTAAATACGCTTGGCTTTTTGCCAAAACAGTTGTCCAAATAGCAGATGCCAACTTCCACGAACCTATTACTCACCTAGCAAGAACTCACCTGTTAGTTGGTGTTTTTGCGATCGCAACCTATCGACAACTGCCACTTACCCATCCCCTAAGAATTCTGCTGCGCCCGCATTTTGACAGTACCTTAGCAATTAACGATGCTGCTCAACGGATTCTGATTGCTCCTGGCGGTGGTGTCGATAGACTACTCTCAGCATCAATCGATAACTCCCGCGTTTTAACAGTGCTGGGGTTGCAAAGCTATGGGTTCAATAGTGCCATCTTGCCCAAGCAATTCCAACAGCGCGGTGTGGATGATCCCAACCTATTCCCTGTTTATCCTTATCGGGATGATGCACTATTAGTTTGGGATGCCATTCATCAATGGGTTTGGGATTATCTGAATTTATATTACCTCACCGATGAAGATATTCAGAAAGACACAGCCCTGCAAGCATGGGCAGCTGAGATATCAGCTTATGATGGTGGTCGTATCCCCGATTTTGGCGAGAATGGGGGCATCAAAACGCTCAATTACCTGAATGATGCCATTACGCTGATTATTTTCACCGCCAGCGCTCAACATGCTGCGGTTAACTTTCCGCAAAAAGATTTCATGAGCTATGCCGCGGCCATCCCAATGGCAGGTTATTTACCAGCCTCAACTCTCAAAAGAGAAGTTACTGAGCAAGACTACCTGAATTTGCTCCCCCCCTTAGATCAGGCGCAACGGCAATACAATTTACTCAGCTTATTGGGATCTGTATACTATAACAAGCTGGGCGAGTATCAGCAAGGACACTTTACAGACCAGAAAGTAAATCCATTGTTACAGGCATTCCAGAGTAATCTTCAGCGGGTAGAAGATACCATCAAGCAACGTAATTTGCACCGTCCAACCTATGAGTATCTGCTTCCTTCTAAAATTCCTCAAAGCATCAATATCTGAATTAGGGACTAGGAACTGGGAACCAGGGAAGGGAGATAAGGAAAAAAGGAAATAACTAATGCCCAATGTTCTATGAACAATGACCACTAAAACTCCAAAGTAAATATTATGACACTTAAAGATAAAGTCCTACAAGGTCACGATCGCCAGCTTTGGCTTGCACCTATACTAGCCAAAGTAGGTTATGACACTGCGATCGGCAAGTTTCTGCGCTTAGTTTTTTATTACATGGATGCCTCAATCATGCTCAACGCATGGCGAGACTTTCTCTACATCCGAAAGGACAATATTGGAGACAAGTATTTTGCCGTGGATCAAGCAATTATGCATTCCTCTCACTCCCAGGTGAAGGAACTAATGCAAACCCAACCACAGTTGCGGGGAAATGATTTAGGTATCATCAGAATATTAGCTCCTAGCTACCTGCTGGATAATCCTCTGAGCTTAGGAACCAACGGTAACGAACACACAGGACTGCGTGCTGTGTTCTTACAAGCCTTACCAGAACCGTCTGAACAGATAGACTTTTTAGGGTATCTAGTTGAGCAAAGCCTGTTAGAGGCTGCTAGAGAGAGCAAATTACACATCGGCAACGATTTGCCAAAGATTATGCTGTCGATTTTGCACCAACTGGTTTTTCAGATATCTTTATCTGAGGAAGAAATCACAGCATCGAGTAGTTACATTAAAGGTTTAGTTCTCGCATCCTTGCCAAATTTTATTAGCAAGTATCTGCTGGCAATATTAACAGCGCCAAATATTCGGCATCGTAAGCATTTAACTAAGCGATATAAACAATCTGCCAAATGGGCATCTTACTTTGAAACAGGCGCTCAGTATCAGTTGAACGAACACCAAATTGCTAATAGCCTTTTTGATATGATTCATATTGCTGGTACTGCCGGCACAAGTGGGCTTTTGGGATCTGTTATTGGTGTTCTATGCCTGGATAATGCTCTCAGAAATGATGTATTGTCAGAAGTCAATGCTGTTTGGAATGCCAAGGAAAGTTTAGACCCAGACGCTCTAGAACAGTCAACACTTCTCAATCAAGTAATTTTGGAAACGGCTCGTCTCTATCCACCTGTGCGATTTGTTAGCCAACTCACTACTGAAGCAGGTGAAGTTGAGATTGGAGAAAAAAAATGCCCATTCCAAAAAGGTACTCGCTTACTTGGCTCTATTTTAACAGCTAATCGGGATGCTAACAGATACCAAAATCCAGATGATTTTGACACAACACGGAATTTTTCAGATATCTTATCTTGGAACGGCGAAGGGCATGAGCGAGCCTGTCCTGGTAGAACCTTATCAATTGGCTTTATCAAGATTTTCTGTTTACATCTGTTCAAGAACTATCAATGGGACTCAATTACAGAAGTCAAGTGGGATTTTGAAAAAGTGACTGCCGTTACTCCTAATAGTTTAGTGCTACAAGGTTTTGCTCCACGGCTGTGAGTGAAAATGTCAGGTTTAGAGTTAGAGAATTGTCTTGGAAGCCTACACTGACTCTTTGAGTACAGTGTAAGAGGATGTCACGGTAATATTCATCAGTTTGGTGTATCGCCAAATTTTTAGACATCCTCTTATAAGCCTGTAATCATTTTTATTTTTTGTGTGTATTACTTACGAAGTAGGAATTACAAATTATTATGGCTGAATTAATCGAGAAAAAGCAACTCAATAATATTGCAACCTGGATGATTCCAATTAAACAAACAAACTTACCATCTGTCCTTAAAGGTGTATTTTTTCTGGATGGTAATCCACTGCCAGATACTTGCATCACTATGTACAATTTAGAATGGGATACACAGAAAAGAAGCTTAGATTTACCAGTCTTTGCACCGTTGCAGTGGACTTTTCATAACTCGATTGGTGGCTGGATATTACTACATTTTATTCAATGGTTTAAAGTAATTTACAAAATTCAGTTTACAGATGAAACTTTGCAGCAAGCTCAAATCATCCCTTTTTTGCTAGGTATAGAAATTTCAACATCGATTGTAAGTCTTACAATGTCTCAAGACAAAAATTCTCCCAATGGAGATATCTGGCACAGAAAGAACGTTTGGTTCGGCGGACTTTCTAGGGCTGGGGAGTATACTCTTTGCAAGGTTGTTGGTGAAGATGGTCGTTATACTCCAGCTTTTAACAATATGCTTACTAGGGTTCCAAATGAGTGTTTAGTGATTGCAAGAAACTCAAAAGACAACGCATATAGCAATCCTATTTGAGCAGGGAGGGCAAATTCGGGCGATGCCTACGGCGGTAAACTACGCACTTACTGCCTATGCTGGAGAAATTAACGCCAAGCAGGTGCTAGGAGCCGGATTTGACAAGCATCTTGCCAAACCAATAGAGCCAGCCGAGTTAGTAGAAGCGATCGCCAACTTAATAGCTAAATAAACTTGTCTCTACCTGTTTACCGTTACTTGATACGTTGAGGTGTGATTTTTATCACTGGAACATTTTAATTAAAACTAATTGTCAATCCCAAATCATATATCTGTAAAAAGATTTGCGATCGCTTGTTCCTTCGGGAGCATCCACTTTTGGCAGAAATACTCAAATAGCTAATAAACCATTGAGATAAGCACAACGAACCGAGAGGATGTGATTGACACTTTCAACAT
>NZ_JBALCO010000071.1:0-12936 GCF_036919595.1 Nostoc sp.
GTTTCCGGCTATGTATATACATGGCAAAGATTTTACCAATCGATTTGAGTTTATTTTCTTATCCCGGTTTTCTGTTCCATTGATACTCACGCCCCGTTGATGACGGTTTGTTTTAGCGATCGCACCCCCGCCGGATTTAGGGACAGTGCATTAATCGCCATCCTTCGCGGTGCTGGCTTGCGACGGGCTGAGGTGGTGAAGCTGGATTTAAAAGACTTTAATGATGGAGAAATTAAAATACGATCTGGTAAGGGGAGAATTGACCGGACTGTTTATTTATCCCCAGGGGCGATCGCTGTTGTTAATGATTGGATTGAAATTAGAACCAATGCAGCTGGCCCTTTGCTGTGTCAGGTTAATAAATCTGGTCGAGTAGTAATACAGCGACTCACACCCCAGGCGGTATTATTCATTTTGCAGAAACGGGGTGAAGAAGCTGGTATAGAGTCATTCTCGCCTCATGATATGCGGCGCACATTCGCATCGGATTTATTAGCTGCTGGTGTAGACATTGCCACTGTGCAGATGATGCTTGGTCACTCCAACCCGGCCACAACCGCACGGTATGACCACCGGGGAGAGGAAAGGAAGCGCCGCGCAGCTGCACAGTTGCCAATTTTAGAGCGGGTAAGGTAGGCGAATTATTTTACTGGATGGTAAAGTTCAGTTCTAGCATCCCATCCCCACCCCACGCTCATAGGGTCACGGTTACGCGACCAACTGATAAATTCTTTGACGCTTAATTTTTCCCTTTCTACAATCAGACTTTGGGGACTTACAGCAAGTCTTTGGGCTAAACTTTCGTTTGTCCTGGGCTGAAGTTCAACTTGTGTTTGTTGGTACGGGTGCGCTTGTCTTCGAGGTCTGGTGTTGCTGTATCTACCAGAAGCCATTGCCCGTGACAATTTTTCCAACTGCCCAGAGATAGCCTCTAGTTTGGTTTCTAGCTTCTCCTCTAGCTGCAAAACTAATTTACTGCTTGGGGCAACATCGATATCAATATTGCTATCAAACTTGGATATCAATTCTTCTAAGCCTTGCAGCAAGGCAATTGTATGTCCCTCTCTGTGCAGTTTGGATAGTTCTCTGACTGTTGGAATTAAGGCAGTAGGGACGCGAATCATTTCGCTTGGTGGGGTCTTGTGATCAGCCATTTGATATCAATTTTGATAGCAATAAACTGATTGTAAAGTGAAAAGCGATGTCTACGACGGGCTATTCGCCGTTGCTCATTTTCTTAGAGGAAACTTGAGCAAGAGGGCGTAGTTTACCGCCGCTGTTCCATCGCTCACAAGAATTTTTTTTTTTAGAGGAAAAACAGCGTAGTTTACCGCCGTAGGCATCGCTCTACACAGTATCATCCAGAAAGCCACACTCGGAATTTTGACAATCCCAATGCACCCGTGCTGTGTAGTCGAGGTCAAACTCATATCCGCGTAAAACAATTGGAGTTTGGGAGAAAATGATTTATGAAACAACCATCGAAAAGTAAAGACTATGCCAGACTTCAGTAGTGAACCGATACCTGAATTAAAAAATCCGAAACATTTCTTTCATTCTGGTGACTTGACCTTGAGAATCGAAGGAGAAATAGTGCCTGTAGTTGATGTCCATCTAGGGCAACAGCAATCGATTTACTTTGAGCATCATATTTTACTGTGGAAACATCCTCATGTTCGCCTCGGCATCAAAGGTTTAAAAGGGACAGCCAAGCGTTTCTTTGCCGGACTGCAAATTTTTATCAGTGAAGCACATGGGCCAGGGAATATTGCTTTCTCTCGTGAGGCTCCAGGACAGATTGTGGTGCTGCAATTAGAGCGTGGACAGACAGTGGACGTGCGCGAACATCAGTTTTTACTCGCTACCAGTAATATTGAGTACAGTTTCTTTTTTCAGCGAGGGCTGGCAAACCTTTTTTTTAGTCGCAGTGGTGGTTTATTTATTGATCGCTTCATTGGTCAGCAACAGGGAGGGCTGCTTTTAATCCACGGTTACGGTAATGTCTTTGAAAAGTACCTTGCTCCTGGGGAAATACTGGATGTAGAGCCAGGAGCATGGTTATGGAAAGATTCATCAGTGAAGATGGAGACAGTAACGGCGCTGCAATCTAGTGGCGGCATCTTCGGAGTAATTGGAGTAATGCTTGGCGGTATCTCATTCACTCTCAACCGTTTTATTGGCCCTGGTCGTTTGGGGTTACAGTCTATGACTTACCACCCACCAGCACCAGAGGGAGCAGCCCAAGTCGGTGGCAGCATTAATTTGAGTTAAAGTGGCAGAGAAAATTGCACATCATGATTGCGATGGTCGCTTTTGGTTCCGCCTTTTGCATCGCACTTTATCAACATACAGATGTACCCAATCTGTGTTGCGAACACTCCGACGCGAATCGGGGGGAGTCGGAGTCACAGGGTCGCCTTTGAGCCAATCCTCAATTACGTACAGGTAAAACTGTTTACTCCACAGCATTCCGGCAAACGCCTGCCGCTGTACGATCCGCTCGTCATCGGATAGTTGAAACGGCGTAATCCGCTGATAGAATTCGTCAGCTTCTTTGATGCGATCGCTTAAAATTTGCTCGAACTCATCGCCAAATGGATCGGCAATATTAGACGAATCTGCCAGCCCCAAGCGGACGGTTTGCGTTGCACCGAGTGGAATCATCAATTTGTAGTCAGCAGCAAATTTCGTACCCATGCGGTTCGGATTCACCGCATCAGTGCGGTTGTGGATAACATCCGCTCTTTGAGGATCGGGTCTTGCTCGTTCCAGAGAGCGATCGCAAAACACAATCGCTGATGATTGTCAGAAATTCCGGCAATGCCATCTTCGCCCCAACGATAAGCACGGGATCTTGCATGGTCATGGGGAAAGTAGTCCCAAGCTGAACCATCGGGGCTGTAGTCTTCGCGCACAGTGCCCCATTGCCGCTCACTCAGGTACGATCCCCAGCGTCGCCAGTAAGCTTTGCGTTCTCGGTCTTGTTGTAACCGTTGTTCTTCCGCTGTCATATTTCTTTTAATTTACGCTCTTTGAATGAATTACTATCAACAGGCTTTTTTAGTCGCTTCAAGCGTATCCTGGTTTACGTCCGCCCAAGCGTTGTTCCTTGCCTTCTGGAAGTTGATGAATTGAAATTGTTGCATAAAAGCCAAGTTCTTTACCACCAATCATAAATCGGATAAAGTCGCCCAAACCTTCAACCATGCGCGCACGACGCAATTCGCCACAATCGACAGGGTTGAAGCCGATATCTGTTATTAAGCTCATCACCGTCTGCTTTGCTTGCTCGTTATCGCTGCATACAAAGCACGAAACCTGATATTGCTTAAGTGGGTCTGGACTTAGTTCAAACACTTCTCGAGGAAAGGTGTTAAAGGCTTTGACTATATGGGCATTAGGTACATCAACGGCAAACTTTTCAGCAATTGATTCTACAATCGGTTCAAACGCAAAATCTTCAGGAGTGGGTGAATTATTACAATCAATCAGTATTTTGTTTGCCAGCACATCGGTTGAAGAAAAAACCTTAGAAGGTAGCTCCCGCACGCCATAAAAAATTACGTCTGCAAACGCTGCCGCTTCATCGTTTGTCCCACCCTTTGCACCGTGTCCTGCAAGTTGTGCGTTAGCTTGTGCTTTCGCTGCCTCACGGGAACCAAAGAATACCTCATGTCCCCGTTCTGCCCAAAGAATTCCCACTGACCTGCCCATATTGCCTGAGCCAATAATGCCAATTTTCATAAGATTGAGTTTCCTAATTCATCAGTAAATAACCAAATCTCGCCAACGAGTCTTTGATACTTGTGAATGAGTCTTTAATACTCGCCAACGAGTTTTTGATACTCGTGAATGAGTCTTTGATACTCATGAATGAGTCTTTGATACTCGTGAACGAGTCTTTGATACTCATGAATGAGTCTCTAATTTTCCCTGCTCCCCTGCCCCCCTGCCTCATTACATTTCCTGATTGCTGGGACGAATCAAAATTTCGTTGACGCTAACATGAGCAGGTTGGGTGACAGCGTAAGCGATCGCAGCTGCAATGTCTTCTTTTTGCAACGGCTCGACAGAATTATAGAACGCATCCACCTGCTGCCGTGCTTCTGGGTTAGAAATTTGACTGGCTAACTCCGTTGCCACAGCTCCTGGTTCAATCACAGTGATGCGAATTTTATCTTTAATCACTTCTTTGCGGAGGGCTTCGCTAAAGGCAACTACTCCAAACTTAACCGCATTGTAAACTGCATAGTTAGGAATTGGAATGCGACCAGCGACTGAGGCAATATTGACAATATGTCCGCCGCCTTGTGCCTTCAGTATTGGCAGAACAGCATGGGTTGTTTTCATCAAACCCAGCAAATCAATATCAATCATGCGTTGCCAATCACTGATATCTGCACCTTCAACTGGCCCAACCAACATTACTCCAGCATTATTGATCAAAATGTCTATACCGCCAAAGTGAGACTGGGTTTTTTCCACCAGTTCTCGAATTTGAGCATCATCTGTAACATCAGCGGCAATTGGCAGTGCTTGTCCACTCCCATCCGTAATTTGCTTGGCTAACGCCTCCAGTTTTTCCACTCGTCGAGCCGCAAGCACAATTTTAGCTCCCTCGGCTGCAAGAGCGATCGCGGTTGCTTCACCAATTCCCGAAGATGCACCTGTAATCACTGCTACCTTGCCATTCAGTTTACCTGCCATGCTGTTTCTCCTAATTAATGTCAGTTGTCAGTAGTTAGTAGTTATTTTCCCCTGCCTCCCCTGCTTTCTTAAAACGCGGGGATTACGAAAACAGTTCTGTTGTATCTGTATAAAATCTGACGGAAGTTACTAAATTGGTATCTATAGCTTGTAAATACGCAAGATACCATTCGTAATTCTGGGGTGAAAGTTGATTAATTCTCAGCTTGTCAGTTTTCACAGGCTTATTGTTCCTGATAGTTCCACAGCAAACCCCCATCAACATAAAAGGTGGAACCTGTAATGTAATCGGCATCAGATGAAGCTAAGAATGCCACTAAGTTTGAGACATCCTCTGGTTTACCTAAGCGTCCTAGCGGAATATTTTTTACCACAGCGTTGAGTTTTTCTTTGTCTTCGAGTAAATCTTTATTAATTGGAGTTGCGATCGCCCCTGGAGCAACGTTATTAATTGTGATTCCCAAAGGGCCTAACTCCACTGCCAGATTTCGCATCATCATTTTGACACCGCCTTTGCTAACGCAATATGCAGTGAAATGGGGAAATGGCAGTTCTTCGTGAACTGAGCTAATGTTAATAATTTTGCCAGGACGGTTTGTTTGCTTGAGATGCTTCACAAAAGCTTGAGCAGCAAAGAACACACCTTTCAAATTGACATCTGTTACCTTGTCGTAGTCTTCTTCACTCACGTCCCAAAAGTCTGCTCGTTTTTCCAGTCCAGCATTGTTCACGAGAATATCTACTTGGCCGAAGTGTTCAACACTTTCACTAATTAATCGTTGAACTTCACTAACTTGTCCTAAATCAGCTTGAATTGTTGCTCCTAGATCAGATTGCGCCATGTGACATTTGCCGCCAGCGGCCTGCACTTGCTTTAATGTCTCCTGCGCCCCTTCTGGATGAGAGCGGTAGTTAATCACTACACTAGCTCCATCTTGAGCTAGGCGGATAGCGATCGCTTGTCCGATCCCTTGACTACTGCCCGTTACCAACGCCACTTTTCTATCAAGTTTCATCGAGTTCTCCTTTTACAGTTGAAAATTGCTTGAATTTATGAATGAGATTCTCTGCGGCAAGGTGCGCTGACGTTCTTGAAAATGCTTCGGTAGTAAGGTACATGAAACAGCTTGCAGGTCAAAATATCTTGCTTGTGTGCCCCAATCACCTTTAAAAAATTAAAGGCTCCTACTGCAAGTAAGGAGCCTAATGAAGGGGCAATGCCATAAATCCATTGATCCTGCCAATTACCGCTAACGAATGCAGGGCCAAAGCTGCGGGCAGGATTGAGACTCGTACCAGAAATGGGTGATTCTAGCCAAACCATTGTTGCCACCAACAGCCATGTCATTAAAGGTGTCCACCGTAGCAGCCGATGCTGACTGAGGAAAAGAAAAATGGCGAAAACAAGCAAGAAGGTCATGCTAACTTCCGCAAAGAAGACAACCCCAAGGGAATAAGTATCGCTTGGTAACGTCATGCCGTTTTTAACGTTGGTAGCGTATTCTTTCCAAACACCAATTAAAACTGTGGCTCCTAAAATCGCACCAAGAAACTGCCCAAAGACATATCCTACAAAGTCTATACAGTGCATTTTTCCACGTACCCAAAAAGCAAGTGACAAAGCAGGATTAATGTGCGCCCCGCTGAGTTTGCCTAACGGTGAGATAGCAATCAACGATCCCGTACCTGCAAACATCAACCCGGTCAATAGTAGACGAGAACTGTGATCGGGAATCCATTGTTCTATTGGCAAGCCTGCACTAAAGTTGAAAACGACAGCACTCAAACCTACAAAAACCAGCAAGGCGGTTCCTAAAAGTTCTGCTGCATACTCTGCCCAATGCAATTGTCTCCAACGAATGAGAGCAACCATGATTCACTTTGGATGTATTAGTAAAAACTGCTATTAATTTAAATTATTTTGCTCTATCCACAAGTAGCATGTATATTCGTTTTATTAAAGTAGGGACAAAAAAGTAACATAGGAACTAAAACAGACGTATATACTATGAACCGCCCTGAACCCACTTGTCCTGCGGAACTGACACTAGAGTTCATCGAGGGACGCTGGAAAATTATAATCCTGTGGCATCTGGCACCGGGAGTGAAGCGATCTTCCCAGCTTTCTCAAGCAATTACAGGTATTTCCCGTCGTGTATTAACCCAGCAACTAAGACAAATGGAGCAAGACGGACTTGTTAACCGAGAGGTTTTTGCTCAAGTGCCACCCCGCGTAGACTACTCATTAACGCCTTTAGGTGAAAGTTTAATGCCGATTGTTGAGGCAATGTGCGAGTGGGCGCATACCCATCGAGACGAACTACTTCAGCCATAAAAGAGTGTTTCTTACAGCGCTTTTCAAGTAATTGAACTACACCACTCCCTACTCCCCAGGGCGAACGCATCTTATTTACTAATAAAAACTAATAAAGATTTCAAAATGACATAGATAATTGTAAAAATTGACGATATCAAACATAAATTTCAAATTTCGCTAATGTTTTTGAGTTGGAAGAACATTATGCACTCTTAATAGTAGATATTGGCTGATGGAGGAGCGATGAAGCTATATTACATTCCCACAACAAGAGCAGTACGCCCCCGGTGGCTGTTGGAAGAAATGGGAA
Organism: Nostoc sp.; assembly: GCF_036919595.1. Lineage (GTDB taxonomy): Bacteria > Cyanobacteriota > Cyanobacteriia > Cyanobacteriales > Nostocaceae > Nostoc. The sequence goes on from NZ_JBALCO010000071.1 coordinate 7,335, forward strand.
TTGCTTATGATTTAGTTCGAGTCAATATGACCATGACAAAACAATCAGAATATAAAGAACTGCACCCACATGGTAAAGTACCAGTTTTGGTAGACGGGGAAGTAACAATTTTTGAGTCTGCTGCTATTTGTACTTATCTTGCAGACAAATATATAGAAATGGGGTTTGCTCCACCGCTAGATAGTCCTGAACGTGCCTATTACCAGCAATGGCTTTTTTATGCCGCAGTTACCCTAAAGCCACCTGTTGAGCATTATATGTTTAATGCGCTGCCAAATCTACCAGAAAAACTACTGCCGGATTTTGTCAGGTCGGAAACTTCAAGGCAAGAATCTCGACAATGGTTTGACCGAGTTGCTCAACCTCTGAGGGAAGTATTGGTTGGCAAGAATTATTTAGTAGCAAATAGACTAACAACTGCTGATATTGTCACTGGAGGAGTTTTGCTGTGGGCTAAAAAGCTAGGAATGCTCTTAGATGATGACCCCCTGACTGAATATATCAATGGCTTGATGCAGCGTCCTGCCTTTGGGCGTGCCGATGAAGATTTTTATACCAAAATAGCTCCCTAGTTTTTATCTGTTTTAGGCGATCGCACCAAAGGCAATTTTGACTCTAAGAATTCTAGAGGGGCGATCGCTGTTTGGTTTTTCCTCTAAGAATTTGATGAGGGCGATGCCTGCGGTGGTCACTGAGCCTGTCGTACCACTTCCCTACGGGACGCTCCGCGAACGTGGAAGCAAGCTAGCAAGAGCGTCTCCAAGAGTTGTGCGGTAAACTACGCTCCATCCTTAACCTCTAACTGATAAATCCGCATTGATGGGTATTCGTCCATCATCCGCCAGTAATACCCAGTAGGCAGAGACGACACCCTACCACCGCAACGATATAAAAAGATTGGCTCACCAAAGCGCACAACTTTTTTAATTTTCTGCTCTAGGTTGGAGTCTGAGTTATCGCTGTCGTACCAAATAATGTGCGATTTTCCGTTATACCCAGCCGCCATTAAGCTAGCAAACAGCCATTCCATCAGCGATTGAATTTGCTCTTGAGGGACACCGCAGGCTTGTTGCCCGTAGCTATGAATTGTTGGCTGGGCTGGCTTGGGTTTGAAGAAGCTTAAGAATTTCATGACGGTGAGAAACGCAACTATTACCAGAGTTCCCATTTGTTGAGGCGATCACCTACGGTGGGATACCGTTGGCGAAACATTACTTAACATAAAACGCTGATTTTACCGTGTAATACATGGATAGGATGAACCTACCTTTCCATGTATTACACGAAAGAAAAAAAATAAGTTAGCTGCCTCAATTATCAATAAACTAGAAGAAATACCTTGGGAGGCAGTATATGTGTTTACATCCCGAAAAAATTCCTCTTATTCCTAATGAAACGGTTCGTGTAGCCAAGGCCGCATTTCCAAAAGGTAATCTCTATATGCGTCTGCGCGACGAACTTGGAATCTTGTTTCAGGATGAAGACAATAGTCTGTATATCCTCCGAGGGGGCAGTCAGCACAAGCACCTTGGCGATTAGCGATGGTACTGATAATGCAATTCTTAGAAAACCTATCTGATAGACAAGCAGCTTCTTTAGTACGAGCAAGAATTGATTGGAAATATGCTTTATCGTTGCCCTCCAGAAAGCTAGAGAGCGACAAAAAACTGAACAGTTTCAACAACAGTATGCACTGCGCTCAGGCATTGAAGGAACTATTTCTCAAGGAATCCGCGCCTTTGAAATGCGCGATTGCCGTTATATTGGGCTAGCTAAAACTCACCTACAGCATATCCTAACGGCTGCCGCTATCAATTTAAGTCGAGTTTTCGCTTGGTTGGAGAATCTACCACGGGCTAAAACTCGCTCCTCACACTTTGCGAGACTGGCAGACTCTACTGCGTGCTAAAAAATATCCGTGATTGCTTGTTGCTCAAACATTAATAGAATTTGAGGCTTTCTCCGTATATTACGCGGTAAACCTGGTCATTTCAAGTTAAACTTACGGTGTAATACACGGTTGAGTTTATGTTCAAACGGGATATTCAAGGGAAGTTTGCGCTTAAGAATGATGATTATCGTGAAGTACGCTCTTTGCGACTAACAGATGATACTTGGAAGGCTATTGGTATTGCCTCTGAATGTTTAGGCTTAACCCGTGCTGACTATTTAGAACACATTGTTAGGCATAACGCCAGCCCTTGTATTACACGGAAAGAATCAATTATATTAGCCCCCACTCCAGGGTTAAACGAACCTCAACCGAGTATCACACGGCAGAGAGATTTGCATCAGACATCTGATAGTGCAAGCCTAAAACATTCTATTGGGTTGCCAACGGTAAGAGAACTTGAAATTTTACGTGACCGTGTTTTGTCTAAACTGAAGTTGGGTACGCAAGCTTCTGGGTATAAAACTGCTCAGAAGGCTCTCAATCGTTTTATCGCTGAACTAATCGGTTCAGTTTAGCTGTTTGGGGAATTCGCCAACGGTATCAGTAGCGATGGCGATCGCACCAGAGGAAAACGGCGATCGCTCCTCAGAATTTACCAACCGTTTGGAGACAGCATTAGGTAAAGTGGCAGTAATTTGATTATGTTTATCCTCAATCAAGAGAGGAAACTAAGCGACGCCGAATAGGCTGTCGCAGACATCGCTCCCCACTTAATTCTTAAAGGAAAACCCAAGCGCGTAGGTGCAGCCCGTCGTAAACATGAGCCACTCTGCTGCATCGATTCCGAGCTAATAGTTCTTAAATCTTATCCATGTAGAAGTATACTGAAGTATCTTAGAGCTAATTTGTAAACTAGAGTAAAGTCTTTGTCTGGTAAGGGTTTCAGGAATTTAAGCCATAAGAGCGTTTGTTCTCTGAAAGTCATGCCCAGTAATGAATTGGGTATCCTTAAGATTTTCTTTACGAATCAGCTTTTAGGTTGTGATCTTGATAATTTTGATAGGAATTAAAGGATAAATTAGTAAGAGCTGTTATCAGGAGTAGTTCTCATGGAAGAGCGTGAATTTCAAAAAAAGATTGAATATACAAAATTTATGTTAGAAGAGTACAGAACTCTTCGTACTGAAATTATTAATAAACAATCCATACTTAACAATATTACAAACTTTAGCTTTGCAATCATTGGTGTAAATCTGGCTGCGATAACTAATATATTGGTAAATAAAACAAATAATAATGGAGATGAATTTATCATGATGGCAACAGCAATAATTATACCCCTTATATGTGCGTTTGCCATTATTCAGTATTACCTTGAATTTATTTAGATAGCTAGAATTTCAAGATATATTGTTGCTATTGAAGATAACATTAATACGCTGTTTGGAGAACATCTCTTATTCTGGGAAAGTGGTATTCGCCAATGGGATTATAATCCTCATCTTCCTCCAGAAATCCTCAATAAAATAGTACAGCTTCAAAAATTTATGTTGATTGAAGATAAATATGTAAGAAGGCTATTAGTACTACCATTAACTTTTTCTATAATAGCTATTTTCTCAGTGCTAATTAGCTGTTCTTACGTATATTGTATATTATGTATAAAATGTAATAATCAATGTAATATCCATAGTACAATATTTTTCTACCCTGTTATATCTCTTATAATTTGTCTTAGTGTATTCTTATTATGGCGTAGGCTTGATAAAATAATTGACACAATGCATTGGTCAACTCTTGAGGGGTCAACAAATGAGAGTGAAAAATCTGCTCAAAAATAAGTTATTCACTGGTGTGTTTTCTGAAAATTAATAGAGTTTAGTTGAATATGGAAATAACAGATATTTATTCTTTTAAAGAAATAGATCCTAATTTATACACAATTTATGTGGAGGAAAGCTGGGACGTATGTGAAAAAAATATCTTTAAAAAGATAAAAAGTTTACTAAGCTATTTTCCTTGTGTTATCATTACTTCCAAAAATGAAGAAATCTTTGATATTAGATACATTGATGGAATTTTAGGGTCGTTTTATCCCCAAATGTTTCGTGAGCCTATTGAGCTTAAGTTAAAGGATACTTGGCAATCTGTTGTTAACAACTATCCCTCTTCTGTCACTTTCCGGGTATTCTGAATAAAAGAATAAAAAAATAAAACCCTGAAAGGTAAGTAGGGCAATGGATGTAGAATTACAAATCTTGAAACATTTGGCAAGAGATGCTCACCCAACAGTTGCTACCATAGATGAATATTGTGCAGAGTATAAAGACCTGTTTAAAGAAGTAAGAAATTATGAATGCTTCAAATATTTACATCTGGGAATAATGTCACAAATTAAAAGAAAATCATTGCCGGAGATAGCGAAAGTTGTAAGTATAAACTCTGCACAATCATTACATCATTTTATAGCCAATTCAGATTGGTCATTAGATAAATTAAAACAACGAAGATTAAATAAACTCAAAAAAGTACTAGATGGAAATGCGATTACAGTAGTAATAGATGAAACAGGAGATAGAAAAAAAGGTAAAAAGACTGATTATGTAGCAAGACAATATCTAGGAAGTGTAGGGAAAGTGGATAATGGTATAGTTTCAGTCAATGCCTATGGAGTTTACTCGAATATAACATTTCCTTTAATTGTAAAAGTATTCAAACCGAAAGGGACACTAAAAGCAGAGGATAAATATAAAACTAAAATAGATTTGGCATCAAAAATTATTACTGAATTAATTGAATCAGGCTTCAATATTAAATTAGTACTAGCAGATAGCTTATATGGTGAAAGTAGCCAGTTTATTAGAAAACTAGCTGAATATAAATTAGATTATGTCGTAGCAATAAGAAGTAATCATGGAGTCTGGCTTCCAGCAGGGCAGAGCGTTAGGGCGAATAAATGGTGTAAATTTAACAGAACCTTTAGCAATGAAAAATCAGAAACTAGATACATTAGAGAAATAGTTTATGGTAAAAAAAGAGCCATAACTTACTGGGAAATAACTACTGACCCAGAAACTATGCCAGAGAATTCTACTTCTTTTGTGATGACAAATCTTCAAGGTAATCTCAATAAAATTTTAGGAGATTTATATGGATTAAGAACCTGGGTAGAATATGGTTTCCGACAGTGTAAACAGGAACTAGGTTGGACAGATTATCGCTTCACCAATTTTCAACATATTGAGAGATGGTGGGAAATTATTTTTTGTGTTTACACAATGATTAGTTTAAATTCTCCAGCCTTGTTAGGCTTAAATAAATCTCGTCAAATTGAAACTGAGGTACAAGAAAATAGTTCTGTAGATTTTTCTAATCATCAACAATGGAACCATGAATGCGGATGGAAGAATACTTTAAATAATCTGCGTCTCATTGCCCAACCACTCTTATTATTTTGGTTGATTTATCCCTGGATACATATTTTCCCAAATTCTAATTTATTGCTGGGATTCAATCAATTAATTAGTGAAATGAATCAATTTAAACCCTGTTATGCTTCTGGATAATTTCACTTAGTTACTACTTGCTAACGCCGGAGAGTGACAGAAGAGGGGTATAGCAGTCGCCATCTCAGTTAGGACGTAGGATATATAGAGAAGTGATTGATTTGTGCATTCCTATGGCAAACCCTTACAGTTATGACCTACG
>NZ_JBALCO010000072.1:0-14068 GCF_036919595.1 Nostoc sp.
CTAGTAATATTGTATAAAATATTTAACTCATACGTAATGGGTGATTAGCGATCGCACCTTTTTTAGCCGACCTCACAAAATCGCATTGCTCCCATCCACATATCAATCCGCTTGGTGTCAAGGGAATTGGCGAAATTGGGATTACCGGCACGGCGGCGGCGATCGCCAATGCCGTTTATCATGCCACAGGTAAGCGCATCCGTGATTTACCAATTACACTATACAAGCTGCTGTAGATATTGCGTAGGCGTAGCCCGCCGTAGACATCGCCGAAACAATGAAAGATCAATCACACCTCGGCGATCGCAATGATATCCTGTAGTTTCTTTTACCAATCAGTAGAAGTCTCAGGGCTGATGACGATTTAAGTCAAATTTGGTACTGTTAGCTCGGAATCACTGTAGTTACCTCCGTGACCGAGATGAGTAGTCGATCAGCCCGCTCCTACGCTTTCTTGTCGATTGCAGCGGCAATCGTCACTATTGCCCTAAAGTTTGGCGCTTACCTGCTAACCGGGTCAGTGGGACTGCTTTCAGATGCTATTGAGTCAATTGTAAATCTTGTGGCAGCATTGGTCGCTCTATGGGCATTGACTTATGCTGATAAACCAGCCGATACTGAACACGCCTTTGGGCATTCTAAAGCCGAATACTTCTCCAGTGGTGCAGAAGGTGCCTTGATTGTAGTGGCAGCTATTAGCATTGCTGTTGAAGCTTGGGGACACTTGTTACATCCAGAACCGTTAACACAGCTGGGATTGGGGTTAGCACTCTCCCTATTTGCTACCGCAATCAACGGCGTTGTTGCCTTTATCTTGCTACGGGCAGGGCGACGATTGCGTTCTATTACACTCAAGGCTGATGCTCGCCATCTATTTACTGATGTGGTAACTTCGGGTGGTGTGGTGATTGGAATCTTCCTCGTCAAAGTAACAGGCGCTCTCGTGCTTGATCCAATTGTCGCCCTAATAGTAGCAGCAAATATTACTTGGACAGGATTTCGTTTGCTGCAAGAAACCGGTAGCGCGTTACTGGATGCAGCTTTGCCTAAAAAAGAAATTGACGCAATCAACAGCATCCTTAACGAGTACAAACATCAAGACATCCAGTTCCATGCTTTGCGAACCCGCACTGCTGGAACCCGCCGCTTTGTTTACTTTCATGTTCTTGTGCCTGGATCTTGGACAGTGCAACAAGGGCATGATTTGTGCGAGGCAATTGAGCTTGCTATTCTTCGGGTGCTGCCTTCAACCCACGTTACAACTCATCTGGAACCTGTAGAAGATCCAGTTTCTTGGGAAGATTTGGAGTTGGAGCGTCCGAGCAATCAGCAAATGCAAGATATGAGATAACAATAGGGGATCTGGGCCAACATCCCCTACAAATGTACAGATAATTTTGGATAATTTATTTTTTGTCAGTCCCAGGACTTACGCACGGGTCATGAAAGAACGTAGACGCAAAGCGGCTTGCCGCAGGCTACCACTCCAGACACAGAGAAGCCAGTACGCCCTTCTCCCAAGGGGAGACGCCAAGGGCGATACGGTTCCCTGACTTGTCCCTTGCGCGTCTCCTGTCTTGAGAAGCAACTGGCGCGACACGGAGGAATGATTTGAGAGGTTTTTTGCGTAAGTCTTATATTAAGTCCTTTAATTGCTGCCGTTGAGTTTTAAGGAATCATCTGATCGCATCTCGATAAACTGCAACGCCGAATACTGCAAATGCGATCGCTAATTTCCAAACTCAATTAAGTTGATTAACTGGCGATCGCAATCGGCTTTTTGCGGGAAGGACGTTTGCGGTCTGATTTTTTCTTCAGTCCCACTGCTTGAGCTTGATCGCTATCTGAGCCATATTGCCCACGCACGACTTCTTTCATCGCTAATACAGCATTGTGAAATTCCCATTCTGCTAATCTGGCAGTATCAGAAATAGCACGGTATAAAGCTAGTTTCTCAGTTTCGATTTTTTGAGAAATCAACATCGCCTGATAAACTTCCTGTAACTTTGCCGCTGAAGCATCAGCACGATTTGTGTTGTATGTGCTTACCGTTTGTAAACCGTGGAATGAGGTAATATCTTGACTAATGGTTTGAGGGCGCAAACGGCGCATTATATCTTGGATAGTCATAGATGTATACAGTGCTACAGTATCTATCTAATGTACCCATTATAACCAAAAAACTATCAGTAAGATAAAGTTTTTAAATCAGGTAAGCTTGAAAAAGGCAAGTTTTTACAATGCATCGGCTTACATTGTAAATGTATCAGCTTGCATTGTGAATGTATCAGCTTGCATTAAGAATGCATCGACTTACATTGTGAATGTATTAGCTTGCATTAGGAATGCATCGACTTACATTGTGAATGCATCGGCTTGCATTGTGAATGCATCGGCTTACACTCACAGTTAAATCAGTTTTAAATCACGAGGAGCATTAAAATTTCTAACACTCCAAAAGCGCAAGTTTGAAGCGGCATTGATTCGCTCTAATTATTGCTGTAAGACAACTTGGTAGAAAAATGTGAAGAGCAAGTAAAGGCGATCGCATCTTTCATAAACTGCAACGCCAAATAGTGCAAAAGGCATCAATCGATTCGATTGACAAAAGACTCTTCGCAGCCGAAACAGCGATCGCAAGGACTGACGTTGCTTCTCTTCTCTACGAGAGGCTTTGCCAACGAGATGCTCCGCGTCGCTTGCTTCTCCGTAGGAGTACGTTTCGCTTGCAATGACTGTAAATTTTTTTGATCTACTTATTTTTTTACTTGGAAGTCTCTTAAAGGCTGTTTTCCTCCAACCCTTTAACTTTTACCCTTAAGACTTACGCAAAAAACCTCTCAAATCATTCCTCCGTGTCGCGCCAGTTGCTTCTCAAGACAGGAGACACGCAAGGGACAAGTCGGGGAACCGCATCGCCCTTGGCGTCTCCCCTTGGGAGAAGGGCGTACTGGCTTCTCTGTGTCTGGAGTGGTAGCCTGCGGCAAGCCGCTTTGCGTCTACGTTATTTCATAACCCATGCGTAAGTCCTGACCTTTATTGATAAAGTTTTAAATCGGGCTTTAAACAAAGGGTAAGCATTGTGAATGTATTAACTTGCATCGCGAATGTATCGGCTTACATTATGAATGCATTGGCTTACATTGTGAATGCATCTTACGGTGTATGTTTCAAAGCACTCCTTAGTTAGAGTCTCTGTGCCAGATTGCCGTGCTACTATACGGCTCATTCCTGTTGTTACTTGTAGGAGACAATTATGGAAATCAGTAGACGCAGCTTGTTGAAAACTGCTTCTGCTTCGGGATTAGTAGCGGCAGGACTTGCAGTTTCGGAAGGATTTTTGCAGCCGCTCCTTGCTCAAACAGAACCTGTTGATGAAAAAACTCAACTACTAGCTCAAACACCCACTCCAACTCGACGCGGCGAAATGTTGTATCGCACCCTCGGACGTACTGGAGAACAAGTATCTGCGATTGGCTTGGGTGGGTTTCACATTGGAAAAATTGAAGAGGAGCAAGATAGTATCAAGCTGATCCGCAGTGCCATTGATCGCGGCATCAACTTTATGGATAACTCTTGGGACTATCATAATGGACGTAGCCATCGATGGATGGGAAATGCTCTTAAGGATGGTTATCGCCAAAAGGTCTTCCTAATGACGAAAATTGATGGTCGCACTAAAGGTGCTGCGAAAATGCAGATTGATGAATCGCTCAAAGATTTGCAGGTCGATCACATTGATTTAGTGCAGCATCATGAAATACTGCGCTTTGAAGACCCCGATCGCATCTTTGCTCCTGGCGGTGCGATGGAGGCAGTTATCGAGGCGCAAAAAGCGGGCAAAATTCGCTATATCGGTTTCACAGGACACAAGAATCCCCTGATTCACCTTCAGATGTTGGAAACTGCCACACAAAATAGTTTCCGCTTCGATACTGTGCAGATGCCATTAAATGTTATGGATGCTCATTTTAGAAGTTTTGAACATCAAGTTTTACCTGTGTTAGTGAAAAATAACATTGGTGTGCTGGGAATGAAATCCATCGGAGAGTCTTACATTCTTAGAAGCAACACTGTTAGTGCGATCGAGTGCCTGCACTACGCAATGAATTTGCCAACATCAGTTGTAATTACGGGCATCGATAGCATGAGAATTTTAGACCAAGCGTTTGAAGCAGTCCGCACATTTAAGCCAATGGATCAGGCACGAGTTACAGCACTGTTAGCACGTACCCGTGAGGCAGCGGCTAAAGGGCAGTACGAACGATATAAGACCACAAACCAAAATGACAGTACAGCTATGAATCCAGCTTATCTTGGGTAAAGATTAATACTATGTTTGACTGTTGATTTATACAAACAGCGATGTCTACAACGGGCTACGCCTACGCAATTTTGCAGGTGTAACGTTAAATCGAGTTGATGCGTTACGCACATCTTCTCAAAATCAATTTTTGTGTTACTTGACTTGACGCATTTTCACAAAAAGCTAGGTGATTCATTGCTGTCCCTATCTTGATTCCTGCTGAGTCTATCAATTGGAAGATGTATTTATCCTCAAAACTTCGATGATGTGAAGGGGGGTAAAAACTGCCTGACTTAGACACACTTCCTGTGTGCTAAAAGTATCGCTATTTCCTTGAAGTAAGATACCATCTAGAACATAATTATGAAACGCATTGCGTATTTAGGACTCGGCATCATGGGCAGGGGTATGGCAACCAACTTGCTCAAAGCGGGCTATGATCTCAACGTTTGGAATCGTAGTCTAGAGTCCTGTAAGCCTTTGGTTGAACAAGGTGCAACACAAGCACAAACACCAGCACAAGCCGTAGAGAATGCCGAGGCGATTCTCTACTCGCTCTCGAATGACAATGCAGTTGAAGAGGTTGTCTTTGGGAAAGATGGCATTTTATCGAACGTGCGATCAGGACAAATTGCGATCGACATGAGTACAGTTCATCCTGATACCTCGCGTCGAGAAGCCGCAGCCTATGCCGAAAAGCAGGTCGAATTTCTTGATGCTCCCGTTTTTGGCAGTAAAAACGAATCCGCAGCTGGGGGATTGTGGATTGTCGTTGGTGGCAAGCGGGACGTATTTGAGCAAGTCAAACCAATTTTGGAGCCGTTGAGCGAAACGATCCATTATCTAGGTGACACTGGCAAAGGTGCATCAATGAAACTCATTGGTAATTCGATTGTGGCAACCCAAATCGAAGCGTTAGGGGAAGCGCTGATTCTGGCAACCAAAGCCGGACTTAATACACAAGACGTTCTTGATGTGCTGCATGTGGTAGATTTTCGCTCTCCGATTTTTGACGGCATGGGCAAGACGCTCGTAAATCGCGATTTTACGCCGAGTTTTGCGTTAAATAATTTGCTTAAAGATGCCAATTTGATCGCTCGATTTGCCCAAGATTTAAATTCTCCAATGCCTGCTGCCGCAATTGTCAGAGAAACCATTAAAACAGCAGTTAATCAAGGATGGGGGGAAGAAAATGCATCAGCATTTATCAAAGCTTTGGAATTGGAAGCAGGAGTAACGGTTGAATCATAACTGCAAATTTCTGCATTAGAAAATACACCTTTATTTCAGGAAAACATTGATATGCCTAACTTAAAAATATTCTCAACTGGTTTAGTAGCGATCGCTTTATCTCTGGCGACTGGTTGCACACCAACTACTCCGCATGACCAGAATACATCTGAAGTTCCAGCTGCTCAGTCTGTGCAAAGGACAGAGAGTCCATCACCAAATGCGTCATCAACTGCATCAGGGCAAAATACCCTCAGTTCTTCAGACAAAAAGTTCATGACTGAAGCTGCTCAAGGTGGTTTAGCAGAAGTCCAACTAGGACAATTGGCATCACAACGTGGAAGTAGTGATGCAGTAAAACAGTATGGACAGCGTATGGTTGATGATCACACCCCCGTGAATGATCAACTCAAACAGTTGGCGCTTCAAAAAGGTGTCACGCTGCCAACTACTATTGGTAAAAAAAATCAGCAAGTCAAGCAACGCTTATCTAAGGTTTCTGGTACTACCTTTGATCGCCAATATCTGAATCAGATGCTTCAAGATCATAAAAAGGATGTTGCTGCATTTCAAAGTGAAGCTCAAAAGGGACAAGATTCCGACGTGAAAGCATTTGCGGCTCAAGCGCTACCAACCCTCCAACAACACTTGGAACAGGTTCGTTCCCTTGCTAATTCTGGAACTCCAAGCAGCACCCCAACTTCAACCAGCACCCCAACTTCAACCAGCACCCCAACTTCAACCAGTAGCCCAACTCCAACCACTACCCCGTAATATGATGTCCGGCAAATTACACGTAATAAATCAATTACAAGTGAAACGCCGCGATCGCAGGGTTTTTAGGATTACTTTCCTACCCTGCGGGAATGCTAAGTACAGTCTCGCATAAAATCGTAGCGTTTTTAAATGCATAGAGATACATTGGCATTGCAGATGGAGACATTGGCATTGTAGATGGATACATTGGCATTGTACATGGATACATTGGCATTGTAGACGGATACATTGGCACTGTAGATGGAGACATTAACATTTCATTAATTTGCTACGAATTAATGGAATGCTGTACTAAGAGCGAACGATCGCAATGACCAAATAATTACTAATTCGTAATTCGTAGTAACGTTCTTTACGAGACGCTGCACATAGCTTGCTTCTTTCCAGGAGTACGCGGATATTGCACTAACGTAATTAAATTGCAACTACAAATTACGAATTATGTTGACAGTTATTTAAGCGGACTTGTATCAGTCCAAAATTTCATCATAAAGGAACCACAATGTCTGAATTGTTTAAAGGAGAATTTTCTCGTCGTCAAATTCTGACTACTGCTGGATTAGGAGCCATTTCAGCCGTCGCACTTGGTAGTATGGGCGAAGAGGTTACTGCCCAACAGCCGACTGGGCAAGCCACGCCACACGGAGGAATGCCGCCTCAGATTGAATTTGCGCCGATCTCAGAAAAGACTGAGGTCGATACAGGTGGGCCTCCGACTGCATTGCCCCCACAACGACGGTTGGGATTTGCGATCGTTGGACTGGGCAGACTGGCATTAGAAGAAATCATGCCTGCGTTTGCAGAATGTAAGCTAGCGAAGCCAACTGCATTAGTTAGTGGCGATGCTGCCAAAGCGAATCAAGTTGCCCAGCAGTATGGCATTAAATCACAGAACGTTTACAACTATCAGAATTACGACAATCTCCGCAACAATCCAGATGTTGATGTAATTTATATTGTATTGCCCAACAGTATGCACCGGGAATATACGGTGCGTGGTGCTAAAGCAGGGAAGCACATTCTGTGTGAGAAGCCAATGGCAACCACGGTTGAAGATGCTCAACAGATGATCGATGCTTGCAAACAAGGCGATCGCAAGCTGATGATTGCTTATCGCTGCCAATACGAGCCACACCATCGTGCCATGATTCAGATGATTCGCAGCAAAGAATTAGGAACTGTGAAGGTGATTCAGGCAGACAACGGACAAAATCAGGGCGGTGACTTAAACCAGTGGCGGTTGAAACGCGCTCTAGCTGGAGGTGGCTCTTTACCAGATGTGGGAGTTTATTGCCTGAATGCAACTCGCTATTTGACGGGAGAGGAACCGATCGCAATTAGCGCCCAAACTTTTACCACTCCTGGCGATCCACGCTTCAAAGAGGTGGAAGAAAGTGTTACTTTCCAATTGCGGTTTCCCAGTGGAGTGCTAGCGATTTGCTCCACTAGCTACGGCTTTCACGAAGCGCGGCGGTTTCGCGTCTTCGGCTCTGATGCCTGGGCACAACTCGATCCGGCGTTCTCCTACAACGGTTTGCGGATGATGACTTCGCGCAAATCACCAACAAACAGCATGGCAGAAAATGTCAGCGAAGTGCGGATAGGCGAGAAGAACCAGTTCGCCTTAGAAATTGATCATATGGCGGATTGTGTGATTCAAAATAAGCAACCCCATACGCCTGGTGAAGAAGGTTTGCAAGACCAAAAACTGATAGCGTTGATTTACGAAGCGGCACAAACAGGTAAAACAATTACTCTACCTCTTGTGTCAGGACTGGATACCACTCGTGGCCCTGCTCCTCGAATGCTGAAGTAAATGCGTGCATACCGCAGTCATGACAACCTCTGCTTGGAGTCCGCTTTGTAAATCTTTACTCCGCGATCGCATCGGGCTAATTTTGGCAAAAATCAACAGGACACTAAAGGTATGATTGGCCGGATACGCAAATAGAGGAGAACTTTTGCAAAACCCTCTCCCCGAAGCAGGCGATCGCGCTTTCAACTCTCACCTGCTGGGGTTTTGTCACTTACTTTATTAGAAGGAATAGGTACGCGGACTATGCTGCAATAGTATTTAGTGATCGCTAGTAACTACAGCCGCATATGAAGCCAAGTGAAAAAGAGCGACTGTGTGATTAAAAGCTCTTCCTACTTGATAACTGAGTATCGTGAAAAGTTAATCCATCAGAACCATGCGATCGTAAACAAAAGGCTCTATTGCATAATAAGCAAAGGACTTGAAATCCAGCGAATACAATAGAATAGTAGTAGAATGGCAAACCTAAAGCTAGTAGGAGACTTGGAAATGTATCTAAAAAGTTAAGCAATACCTTTTGCCGTCTGGGCAACGATGAAATCAACTACATCCTCTAAGCGTTCTGTACGTTTGTACACTTCACGCTGCCGTGTTGCACCATTACCATGCTGCATTGTCTGTTGCACAAGCGATGAAATCTCGTCCCAGTCTCCATACTCTTCTAGCGATGGACGCACGAAGGCTAGAAACTTCTCAAGCAACTCCGGCGCTGGGACAGCACGCATTGCTTCAACGTCTATCAGTTCTGTATCCAATCCATAGCGTGCAGCACGCCAGTGAGCAGCACGTATAACTTCATGGCGTGCAGCCGGGAATGGTTCGTCTATTTTTGCTTTTTCGTAGCAGGTGCGTGCTAAGGCGCGCACTAGTCCTGCAACCATTACAGCTTCGTCTACTGTCATGCATACATCTGTGACGCGAAACTCTACTGTTGGGTAACGCTCAGACAGACGTGCATCCCAGTATATCTTTGTTGCCTCCTCTATACTCCCTGTTGCGATTAAAGCTTCTGCAAGCGCTTGATATTCAGCAAGTGACTCAAAAATTAATGGCGGCCCTGATATCGGCCACCTCCCCCAAATTTCCGTGCGGTAACTTGCATATCCTGTATCCATACCCATCCAAAAAGGCGAGGAAGCAGCTAGCGCCAGAAGGGGTGCTAGCCAGACTCGTGCGCGGTTCATGATACAAAGTGCCATCTGAGGATCGCTAATCCCAACGTGTACATGACAGCCAAAAATCATTTGTTCGCGAGTAAGTTGTTGATAATCTCGCATCAGCCCTTGGTACCGTTCTTTGGGCGTAATCTGCTGTTCTGACCATGAAGAGAACGAGTGCGTCCCAGCGGCAGCGATTTGATTCCCGTCTTTGGCTGCTGCTGCAATTATTTCTTGCCGCAAACGTACAATTTCTGCGCGGACTTCTGCCAGCGTTTTACAGACGGGTGTGCCAATCTCTATCTGCGACAGATAAACCTCGGCTTGTACCTCTTCTCCAAGAGCTTTCTCGGCTATCTGTAAAATTTGCTGTTGACGCGAGCAAAGCTCACGAGTTACAGGGTTAATAATCTGGTATTCTTCTTCAACACCGATAGTGAAGTCTTCTGCCTGGGATACCATCTAAAATGTCTCTGTAAAGGACTAACTTTTAATATTAGACGAGGTTTTAGTTATTTGGTTAAAATTCTGCTTTGTATTCCACTACTTATATATGAATTTCTTTAGCTTTTATCAAACCGAATTTTGACCTACTTAATTTGATTTCTAGATCATTTTTATTATTTAACTTGATTAAACCTTAACTAAAAGTCTTTACTGTCCCGAAGCTATCTGAGGGATTTTTGAGACTTTAAATGATTGTCAATAATCTGGCTCGTTCAATTTTTCAAAACTTCAATATCCCTTATTTCTATTTTTCCTCTGCTTAGAGTGACACAATAGGGTTAAGCTCCAACTTCAGCATGGTGTTAATCAACGAAAAGTTTGTCTAACAAAATTTTTTACTCGTTGCTAGCAGCGGCAAGTGAGCGGCAAAACGGGCTTTCAAATGATTTTGCTGATTATCTCACGTTTTATTGATGCACAATTGAGGTTGTGCATCAATAAAACCTCTTCACCTCTTCACCTGTTCGGACAGCCGGGCATATTATCTCCAAGCAGCAACCGTGCTAGGCTAGGTAATGCTTCACCATAGGTGGGATGGATATGAACCGATCGCTCTAACAACTGCCAGGTTGCTCCCGCTTCCATCAAATCCAGAAAAACATGCACCACTTCAGCCGTTTCATATCCTACCAGGGTGGCTCCCAAAATTTTGTCAGTATCGCTATCGATCACCATGCGGTAAAACCCCAAATCATGCCCCCACTCGATCGCACGAGCAATTTGGCTCATGGGTAACGTAACAGCACGCGCGTTAATGCCGTGCTTCTGAGCCTGTTATAACGTTATCCCCACTCGCCCAACCTGAGGTTCTGTGTAGATAGCATAGCCAAGGGCGCGATCGCTCCGCGTCCGGTTTTCTCCACATAAAATTGCCTTCAAGCGGCGATAGTCTTCCCAGGACACATGTGTAAAGGCAGGCTGTTTGGCAGCATCTCCAATCGCATAGACTCCAGAACAGGTTGTGTGGAACTGGTCGTTAATTTTGATAAACCCCTGATCATCTAGCTCAATGCCACTCTTGGCTGCATTTAATGCACCTGTATTTGGTTTGCGTCCAATCACAACCAGCAACGCCTCTGCCTGAAGTTGCTCACCACTGCTGAATGTCAGCCTAAACACATCATTCTCGTGTGCAACCTGATTTACATTCATTCCAAAGTGAAGCTGAATCCCATCCTGCTTTAATGCTTCTGCTAAGACCTTGCTGACATCAGTCTCTTCCCGATCAAGAACGCGATCGCCCCGCACAATTAAATGGGTCTGACTGCCCAAACGTGCCAGTCCCTGCCCCAGTTCTAATCCAATATAGCCAGCCCCAATTACCAGTAACCGGGGTGGTAATGCTTTTAAGTCAAAGAAATTCCGATTGGTCAGGTAGGGAGTCCCTGCAAGACCCGGAATATCAGGAATCAGCGATGACGTGCCAGTGTTGATGATAACCATTGGAGCCTGAACGGTGACATCACCCCCTTTAACAGTACGTTCACCAACAAAGGAAGCTTCAGCGCAAACGATTTTGACACCTGCATCATCCAATCGCTTGTGAATACCCTGGTTAAAGCTGTTACGGATTCCCCTGACTCGCTCCATGACGGCGGGAAAATCAACCTTAACTTCCGTGTGAATGCCTAATTTCTTTGCCTGACGCGCACGCCCTGCTGCATGAGCTGCTGCCAAAAATGCTTTGGAAGGAGTGCAGCCATAATTGATGCAACTGCCGCCTAAAGCATCTCGTTCAAACAAGACCACCTTGCAACCCGATGAAGCAAAATCAGCTGCTAATGGAATGCCTCCTTGACCGCTCCCAATCAGAATGACGTCTGCTGTTTCCATCAGTGCTGGACTCCTTGAGGATAGTTTGCTTTCATAACATTTTCACACTTCAAGTTAAAGATTTTTCACACATTATTGTATATTTGATTTTTTTGAGATAATTAGAAGTCCTTTTAGAGCGATGATTGTCTATGAGGTTGAATCTACCTTTGAAGCGGCGATCGCTCAGAGTTAGTTTGTAAATGCTGAAAATACTCGCTGTGAAAGGCGACCTGCGACTTTAATTAAATCGGCTGCTATTTTGCCGCTCATAATTGTGGGCGCATTAGTATTTCCTATGGTCAGTGTTGGCATGATGGATGCATGGAAGACACGCAGCCCCATGTACCCGTAGTTCGGGGTTTACAATCGCTATAGGGTGGCTTAATGAAATTACCAATGTAGCCATAGGCAGTTGCATCTTATGTTGTGGGTTGTTTTCCCATAGGACTTATGCAAAAATTGCCAAAAAGCTTATATTTATCGAACCGCCATCTCTGCAATAAATTTCTATTAGCTGCCGATATCATCGGCACAGCTATTTCCCTCTCATGGGATGCAGTGGCAAAACTTGCAGCGATTACTGGTATCCGTACCTTTCTCAACTTCTTTTTACAACGAGAAGTAGGAAAATTATTTTTGAAGCTACAAAAGTTTTATCGAGCGAAGGAGAAACTGACCAAATAATTACTAATTCGTGAGATCGTCAGTATTGGTGGCTATCTGGGCGATCGCGCACCCACTGACGAAAAAGGTTTCCTCGAATTCGCCAAATCCATGCCTGCTCAGGAAATTTACGAAGTCATCAAGGATGCTGAACCCCTCTCATAAATAGTACTTTACAAGGTTCCGGCTAGCCAGTACCGTCGTTATGAAATAATGGCGCGTTCTCCTGAAAATTAAATAAGTCGGTGCTAATATTTCAAGCTATGTTAATAAATTTAAATCGTTGGTGCGTTGTCGTGCAGTGCAACGCACCAACGATTCAAAGTGCGTTAGCCTACGGCGTGACACACTCTACTTCAACTTCATATTTCTTCATATGCATTGAATTTTTCTCGCCGACTTACTTACTTGGTTTTTGGTGATGCCATTTGCAGCTTTAACCCGATCTACGGTCAAGACATGACGGTTGCTGCTCGACGAGATTGAGTGGTGGCGATATCTACGACGGCTACGCCTACGCATTTTTGAAGGTGACGAACTTGATGGCTTCGCTTAAAAGCCTGATACACCCAATAATTTCTCTAAGGGTGCTATTAGGTAACATTTTACAGATCGGTATTGCTGGAGTAGCCAAGTACAAAAGGAATAGCAATGGACAAATATATTCTGATCAATTGTGAACTTTCACAACGAGTAGGTTAGATTGTCGCAGCAGAATTTGCCGGGATGCTAACAATAAAAGAGCGGAAGTAGTCTGACATTGCAATAATTGCATTGTCTTTATTTTTAAACTTTCGCTCTAATGGAGATACTGGAGGCACAACAACCTAGCATTATCTACCATCTGAATGGTAACATCTATAGCGTGATGATGCTTGAGATTGTCACATGGCTCTATCCAGTCCTTTACAGGATGTAGAATCTTTGAAAAGCACTCAGCAGATTTGCAAGGAGATATCTTTGTCATGATGAAATTTTCTTTATATATCTGGTTAAAACAGCACCGGATAGCCATTGGAGGAGTGCTGCTTCCAATCGCCATAACAGTCTATAATGCCTCTTTTAAATCACAGCCACTTTCTGCAAATACCCCACCGATTGCAAGTCTGTTGATTGCATCCAGCCCGACACTGCCGCCAACATCTCCTATTCAAAGCGCTTCCAGTCCGATGGCACCATTAGTCTCTCCCACACAAAGTGCTGCTGGTACTGAGCCGCTTCCGCAGGAAGCAGTCCAAGTCATTCGTGACTATTACAGCGCAATCGCCCGTCAAGACTATAAACAGGCTTACTCGGCTTGGGAGGGAAATGGCGCTGCTAGCAAGCAGTCGTTTGAGCAGTTCAAGCAGGGTTTTGCTAACACCACATCCGTTGCTGTAGAGGTTGGAAAACCCGGTACACCAGATCCAGGTGCAGGCTCAATCTACATTGAGATTCCGGTTACCGTGACTGCAATCGGCACAAATGGAACTCCACAGCGATTTCGCGGCAGCTATGTACTGCGGCGAGTCAATGATGTTCCTGGCTCAACTCCAGAGCAGCGTAGATGGCATCTCCACTCGGCGAATATTACTCAAGTCAATTAGCCTGCTGCAAAATGCTGTTTTCCCAAGATTCCAAACTAAAAGCAGTGTTGCTTCAACGTAAAGAAAATACAAAAATAGTAACGCGAAAAATTTGGCATCAGCGCTCATTGTTACCACATACAGCATTTACGGGTGTTATGAGGTACAGTAGCAGCAACTAGCAAACCAGTTTCTTAAATGTTGAGGATTTATTAAGCCGAGTGCAACTGAG
>NZ_JBALCO010000073.1:0-58433 GCF_036919595.1 Nostoc sp.
TTGCTTGTTACCTTTAGCACTCGATTGCAATTACTTTACCGTATTTGCTGTGCTGTTTCTTAAATCCTTTACTAGTAAGCCTTTCAAGACTTAACAGGAAAAGTCAGGTCATTAATAGCTGCAATTACTTCGCCAGGATGTATTAGTTTTATTAATCTCTTATCAGGAATATCTTGCCAATTATCTATAATTAATACTCTTACTTAATAATTTGGTTAACTTTATTTAGCATTGTCTAAGCAATTAATATCCTATTAGAATAGGAATTAATGATAATCTTTAAGCTGCTACTACCTCTAAATTTCTCATGACTCTTGTTTTGTTTTTTAGTTACCAAATCGCTTCAATATTTAAAACAAATCCCTGTAAAATATCTTCTCCTGACAAAGTAACAGGCGATTCCAACACCTCAACCTCTTGATCTTGCCGATAAATCTCCACTTGCCGCGATTTACGATTAATTAACCAACCTAAACGCACACCATTATCTATGTATTCCCTCATTTTTTCTTGTGCAACCTTCAAACTATCACTTGGCGAAAGTAACTCAACAACAAAATCAGGAGAAATGGGGGGAAACTTTTGTTTTTCTTCTTCAGTTAAAGCATCCCATCGTTCTAACTTTATCCAAGAAGCATCAGGTGAACGATCTGCACCATTAGGTAATTTAAAACAAGTAGAAGAATCAAAAGCGATGCCAGTAAAATCGGTATCTGACCAATTAAATAATTGTTGATTTAGTCTACCATTACGATTTCCGGTTTCTCCCCCGGTTGGTGGCATGATAATTAATTCTCCGGTTGCAGTGCGTTCAAACCTCAAGTCACGGTTTGCCTGACATAGATTAAAAAACTGCTCATCTGTCAGTTCCAATACTGATTGAAGGTTGACGGTGAAAGCATTCATAGTCATATCTCAGATTGAAAAGTTAAGGCAGGCTTGATGCCTGCCCATTAATCCTACTCTATTCCTTCAATCCGGTCTTCAACTTCTTGGTACAACTCGCGTAGACGATTTAAATTATCCTCGCTAGTCTCCCAATAACCGCGTCCATTCACTTCCAACAAAGTTGATACAACCTTGCGGAAAGAATGGGGATTAAGGTTCAGCAACCGTTTCTGCATTTCTTCATCTTTGATGAAGGTTTCGTTAGTATCCTCGTAAATCCAGTTATCCACAGCGCCAGCTGTCGCACTCCAACCCATTGTATTCACCAATCGCTTGGAGAGTTCGCGCACACCTTCATAACCGTGATTCAGCATCCCCTCGTACCATTTGGGATTTAATAATTTGGTACGCGCATCTAAGCGCACGGTTTCTGATAATGTCCGCACTTGAGCGTTAGCTGTGGTTGTATCTGCAATATAAGATGCTGGTTTTTTACCATCACCCCGCAGACTTGCAACTAGCTTAGTGGGATCGGAATCAAAGTAGTGAGAAACGTCCGTCAAACTAATCTCAGAAGAATCCAGATTTTGGAAAGTTGCATCAGCAGTTTTCAATGTACTTTCAAAAATCTGTCGAGATTCGTCCATTATTCCGGGGTTATCGGAATTGAAGGAGAAGGATTTCCGGTTGAGATACATGTCCTGCAACTCGGCTTCGCTATCCCAAGTACTGTTTTCTACTGCCAAGTTGATATTTGACGAGTAGGAACCAGAAGCGTTGGAGAAAACACGCGTTGCTGCTTGACGCAGATTAATCCCCATATCCTCAGCTTGCTGCAAAGCATGTTTGCGAACAAAGTTCATTTCTAAGGGTTCATCTGCTTCAGCTGCCATCTTCACGCCTTGATCTAGCAGGTTCATTTGGTTGATGAACAAATCGCGGAATACACCAGAACAGTTGATTACCACATCAATTCTGGGGCGTCCCAACTCTTCTAGAGATATCAATTCCAATTTATTCACCCGTCCCAAGGCATCGGGAACCGGACGCACACCCACCATCCACATAATTTGCGCTAGGGATTCGCCGTAAGTTTTGATGTTATCGGTTCCCCAAAGGACGCAGGCGATGGTTTCTGGCCATTTACCTTCGTTTTCCGCCTTGTTACGTGCCAAAAGCCTGTCTACAACGATTTTGGCTGATTGGACTGCGGCTGTTGTGGGGATGGATTGCGGATCTAGTGCATGGATATTCTTACCTGTGGGTAATACATCCGGGTTGCGGATGGGATCACCACCAGGGCCAGGTAGGATGTACTCGCCTTCTAAGCCTTTGAGTAATGCTCCTAGTTCGTTGTCAGCACAAACTTGTTGCATACAGAATTCCAAATACTCAAATAGGGGTTTTAGTGTGGCTGTGTCAACTTTGGGATAACCTGCTTTATGCAATGCTTCTACCCAAGGTTCCTTTTTGCCCATGTTGAAGAAATTCAACCGGGAAACTAGAGAAACTCGCCCTTCCGCATCGGCTTGCTCTTGCACAAGGGCGCTAACTGCTGCACGGGTTGCTAAGGTGATATTTTGCAGTAATTGGACATCTTCTAAAATGCCTCTGTCGTTACTTTGGTAAATATCGTCAATATTACGCCCAATGCTGTTAGCGATAATTCCCGGTAAGCCTTGAAGTCCTTCTTCTTGACGATCTAGACTAGCAATGTTGACCAGAGTTGCGATCGCTTCTTCTGCACTTGGCGGTTTCCCAATCACGTGCAACCCACAAGGCAACAACCGAGACTCGATTTCCATCAATCGGCGGTAGACATTGCCAACGATATTATCGCGATCATCGGCACTCATTTCCTTGGCATCGGTTTCTGGCAGATTGATATCCTTATCCAGATTCACAATCCGGCATTTATCCATGATGCTGTTAACAATGGAAATGCCGCGTCCACTATCTTTCAAGGTTTGATAGGAAGCAATTAATTCGCTGAGTTCCTTCAAACCTTTATACAAACCAGCATTTTCTGCCGGAGGTGTCAAGTAGGAAATTGTTTCGGCATAACTCCGACGTTTGGCAATTGTCGCCTCACTCGGATTATTAGCGGCGTAGTAATACAAATTCGGAATTGAGCCAATCAAGTTATCTGGATAACAATCACCAGACATCCCCATCTGTTTACCTGGCATGAATTCCAAGGAACCGTGTGTGCCAAAGTGGAGTACAGCATCAGCTTTCCAAACTTGCTCTAAATAAGTGTAGTAGGCAGCAAAACCGTGGTGAGGACTAGCTGAACGGGAGAACAACAGCCGCATCGGATCGCCTTCATAACCAAATGTAGGTTGGACACCGATGAAGACGTTACCGAATTGCTTTCCATAAATCAACAGGTTTTGCCCATCACTATTAAGATGTCCCGGAGGTGGGCCCCAGTTTTCTTCTAAGCGTTGAGAGTAGGGGGTGAGTGCCTCATACTCAGGAACCGACATTTTGTAAGCAATGTTGAGTTCTGGGCTGTTGTACTGCGCTTGGGCGTCATGGATGACTTCTTGCATCAACGCTTCGGCTGATTCTGGCAATTCGGGTAAGTCGTAGCCATTATTCTTCAGGGCTTTCATCACCTCATAGATGGAACCGAATACATCCAAGTAAGCAGCGGTTCCGACGTTGCCTTTATCTGGTGGGAAGCTGAAAACGGTGATCGCAACTTTTTTATCAAGCTTCGGCTTACGGCGAAGACTAGCCCACTTTAAGGCGCGTTCAGCTACCGCTTCAACCCGATCGCGCAGGGCGATCGCTTTCCCTGTAGTCCCATCCCTACCCGATAAAATTATCGGCTCAATTGCCCCATCTAATTCCGGAATCGCAATTTGCAAAGCTACTTGAATTGGATGCAACCCTAAATCGCTATCCATCCACTCTTCTGTGGTTTGGAAGACTAAAGGTAACGCCACCATGTAAGGACGGTTTAAGCGTTTGAGTGACTCAATTGCTTTGGGATGGTCTTGTCTAGCTGGGCCACCCACTAAAGCAAAACCGGTCAGTGATATAACTGCATCTACTAACTGGATGTTGGTATTTGGTTCATAGAAGTAGGCATCCACAGGCTTAGAGAAATCCAAACCACCAGCAAACACAGGTAATACACGTGCGCCTAGTGCTTCCAATTCCTGCACCATTGCTACATAATGGGCATCATCCCCTGTAACTAGGTGAGTGCGTTGTAATACTAACCCGACACAAGGAGCTAAGGGATCTTTTAGATCGCTAGAAATATCCTTACGAGCTGTATACCAATTGAGATACTCTCTGACATCTTCAAACATACTGCTAGCCAAAGGATGCCAAATCCCTAAATCGGGATAAACCACCGGTTGTTGATACGTCGAAGGTGTAATTTGGTTCTCTAAACCTTTAAATACGTATTTATCAGCTAGCATCAGCAAAAAGTTTTCCAGATTTTCTGGAGAACCACCTAGCCAATACTGAAAACTGAGCATGAAATTTCGGGCATCCTGTGCCTTATCCATTGGTAGGAACTTCAGCACTTGCGGCAGCGTTCGCAAAAGCTTCAGCATCCCATCTTGGAATCCCGCACCTGATTTTTCTTTGCGTTTCCGCATGAATTGGGCAATCGCACTTTTTGACTGACCCAACTGTGCCAAGGAAAAAGTGCCCATTTTATTTAGGCGCATTACTTCTGGCATGGAGGGAAAGACAACGGAAACATCTAGGCGATCGCGGTGTGGTTCTACTGCTGCTACTACTTTCTGTGCTAAGTCTTCGATGAAAATGAGGGAAGCGATGAAGATATTCGCACTCTCAATTTCTCGTTTGAACTCCTGGTAGTTCTCTGGGTCGCGGAGTTCCTCAATCAAGTACCCGCTGATTTCAATCGCCAAGTTAGGATTGCTCGCGTTAATCGTGCGAACCGCTTGCGACAATGCACTCTGGTACTGGGACTCAAGCACGACATAGACCACCTTGATTAAATTACGTCCGCGTAAATTATCAGGCGCAATGTGTCTAATGGTGGACTTGACGTGGGTGAACATGCTTCCTCGGCTCCTTTGATGCGTGTTCTCTACTGCAAGTTCCTAGCGGCATCAGCAGCCACAGGTAACTTACTTATTGGCAATATGTGTTTTTTATCAGAAAACGCTTGCCCACTGGGCATTTTATCGTCTATCTGACACAAATCGATATAAAAAACGAAATATTTCTTTGTATTTGTTGACTGTATTTAAAAGTATTAGCTCATTTTTTGTAAATTTTTGTAATTTAATTGCTAAATAACTATTTAGCGATATTATTAAACTTAGAAAAAAACCCGTTTGTGCGGGTTGTAAAATTGGCAAAACGCGCCCGTGCAATATTAATGTTGGCATCAGGGGAAACATTCTGCAAAACAAGTCTTTATGTAGGAATGTGAGAACGTCACATCAGAAAGTGGGCAAGACGGTTTCTTAAACATGGAATTGAAGGATTATTCTGATGGCAAATGACCGGGACGACAAGAAAGTTTTTTCCCACTCAAGTCGCATTGTATCTGGTTAAAATTGCTTGTGAGCGACCTGATATGATGGAGCGTTCGTTATCGCAATGGAACTGTACGAGGATAAGACTAATAATTAACTTTGAGCAAGCTTTTTCTGAACCAGTTGCTGTTGCTAGCGGTAGTCCTTCACTTAATACTTTTTTGAGCTAAATACTAGCGTTATAAAAAATTATCAATATGATTAAATATTAATCTATGAGTATTGATACTATCGCGTTTATAGCTATTTTTTAGGAATGGGATCAACAAGAGCGATCGCCAACTTGCAGAATGTAGAATTTATGATAAATTACCGATTTGTTGATGATGTCACTGAACTTGATTATCGTCTGTTTTAACTTGCAATTGCTGAAGCTGAATATTTAAACCAGTAACGCTGACAATTAATGCGATAGCGTAACCGCCCGCCGTAGGCGATCGCCACTCCTTGATTGAGCATATTTACTGCAATTTCTTGAGCTTTTTGTTCAATAACCTGTTCAAGCCCTTCTTGACAGAATATCTTGATAAATCACAGATTCGCGCTTAATATCACTCGGCTTGATTACCAAGAGTTTTAACCTGTAATTCTTGAACTTGTTCAATAGTTAAACCTGTGACATCTACTATTGTTTCAATATCAATACCTTTATTAATCATTTTGATGGCAATTTCTTGAGCTTTTTGTTCAATACCTTGTTCAATACCTTGTTCAAGCCCTTGTTCTAATCCTTGTGCAAGCCCTTCTTGCAAAATATCTTGATAAATCACAGATTCGCGCATAGTATCACTCCGCAAAACTTTTTTAATCAACTCTTTATTTAATACTAGCCCAGCTAATACTGCTGTTGATGCAGCAACATTATTGCGGATTCGAGTGTCGTTTAGTGCTTCAATAACTTGGGCAACTTCTTCTAAAGTTCGTGCTTGATCCTCAGTTTGACTTAAAGCTGCAAACGGTAGCAAACCTGGAGAATTGAAAAATACTTCGGTTGGCTGTTCCCAAAGTCGAATTACTTCAAATCTGTGCAGGCTATTTTCTAGAACAAATTCCGTTTTATAGACTAGCTCAGAATCGCTTGGTTTCAGGTAAATAACTACCTGACGCATTCGTTTATGGGGAAATCTTCGATACACGCGCAAACGATAATCACTCATCCGAAAGGCAATATCGGCCTTGGGTACAGTTTGGAATTCAAGATGGAGAACAACCTTATCCGACTGCAATAAAATTAGTGCATCGGCGCGAATGGGTTCCAGGGATAATTCAGATGGACTAAGTTCGGTAAGTGTAATTGGTTCACCGAGTAGCCATGTTGCAAAGTCGGCTGAAAATGACTCTGCGAGAAACTTGCAGACGTTATCAAGCATAGCCTGCAATTATATCAGTAATGTTGTGCCTCTAGAAATTAGGAACGAATTAGGTAATATTTACCTCTTGACTAATGGTCCCTAACTCCTGACCATTAACTAATGACTCAAGTAGATATTCTCATCCTATCAAATGGCCCAGGTGAGGTAACAACCTGGGTGCGTCCAGTAGTGAAGGCGTTGCGGCAAGAACTAGGTGATGACCGTTCTGTGGTGAGGATTTCTGTGGTATTATCGCCTTGCTCAAATGCTAGTGGAAAAGAAGCTGCGATCGCTCTTTCTTACCCAGAAGTAGACAGAGTTCAGGGAGCAGAGCATTTTTGGCAATTTTTGCTTCAGGGCAAAACATTTGAAAATTGGGATTGGAGAAGTCGCGGTGTAGTTGTTTTCCTCGGTGGCGATCAAATTTTCCCTGTAGTCATAGGCAAAAAGCTCGGATATCGCACAGTGATTTACGCTGAATGGGAAGCCCGTTGGCATAACTGGATTGATCGTTTTGGCGTGATGAAACCTGAAGTTGCTAAGGGTGTCTCCCAGAAATATGCTCACAAATTCACCGTTGTCGGTGATTTGATGCTAGAAGCAGCAGGTGAAGCCGGGGAGAGCCTAGATTCCAATTCGCCTCTGCATCTGACTCCATCACTCAAAACTGAATTGATTGGTTTACTGCCTGGATCAAAAGCGGCAAAATTAGCCCAAGGAGTGCCATTAAGTTTAGGCATTGCCGAATACGTTCACTCAAAAAGGCCCCAAACCAAGTTTGTGATTCCTGTAGCCCCGACTTTGGATTTACAAACGTTAGCTAGTTTTGCTGATCCCCAAAAGAACTCTATTGCTGAAACCTTTAGCTTTGGTGGTGCTGACTTAATTGTCCCAGAGGACGCTAAAGGCAAGGCATTGCTCAAAACAACAACGGGCTTAACTGTAGAACTGTGGCAAGAAAACCCTGCCTATGACTTATTATCCCAGTGCTGCATCTGCTTGACTACAGTGGGGGCAAACACTGCTGAACTCGGTGCTTTAGGAGTGCCGATGATTGTTTTGCTACCAACGCAGCAACTTGACGCCATGCGTTCTTGGGATGGTTTACCTGGGTTGTTGGCAAATCTGCCGGGGGTAGGTACCACCTTTGCGAAGGTGATTAATTGGCTATTCCTGGGACTCGTGAGAAATAAAGGTTTATTAGCGTGGCCAAATATCTGGGCACAGGAAGAGATAGTGCCTGAACTTATGGGTAAACTTGAACCGCAAGAAGTTGGGGAAATGGTACTAGACTTATTAGCCCATCCAGAAAAATTGGATGAGATGCGAAGCAAGCTATATAGCGTTCGTGGCGAAAACGGCGCAGCACAGAGGATAGCACAGATTGTTTGTGAGGAAATTCGCAAGTAGGGGTTTGAACACAACCAAAGGGTGCAGAGGCACTAATACCGCAAGGCGGAAGTCAAAAATCAAAAGTCAAAAGTCAAATGGAATGGGCTTTTTAGGGATTTTAAATGGTTGCTCTATTTACGCCGTAACGTACTAAGGCTTTCATATGTGTGCTTTTTAATAAACCTGTTGCATAAATCCGATTATCCCCTGAAATTAAAAGTCACTGGCTCACATATTTAGCCTACGTAGGCAGGCTAAATATGTGATTTAACTTGAAAAATCTGGTTCATCCAGTCACAAATTTAATTCATTAAATATTTGGGCAATAGGTACTATACTATTAAAATATTTGTCAGTAAGTGAATTTGAACACATGAATAATGTGATCCAGGTCACTTACTTGAAAATAGGTACAATCATACCATCTTCTGGAATTGAGAATGCAGTAACAGGGCATGGGAAACTTGATACCCCCTCTGGGGATAAGGGGCGATAGGGCATGAGGTGTGTTACCAATGCCCTATCCCCTATGCCACAAGCCGCTTTCATGAAAAGTTTTTGAAGTATAGATAGGGAAGTATAAGACTTACTATGATATCAAGTTTACGAAGGAAATTCAATTATTTCATAAATCATAGGGCTTTTAAAGAGTCCCCTCTGAAAGTTACTTTCCGTTTAATATATTGGTGGATAGTTTGTCAGCTTTCTATTCCCCAAACGATTTTAGTTAAAAAGTGGAATGTTCGCTTTTTTTTACCGCCCGCTTTTTATAGAACAGGGAATACTAGTCTCTTTGTTTTCCGTGATACTTATGAGCCTGAATTAGGTTACATTGAGCGCACCCTCGCATCAGGTGAAGTGTTCATAGATGCAGGAGCCAACTGTGGTATTTATACCTTGTTGGCTAGCAAATTAGTAGGAGATTCTGGACTAGTTCTTTCCTTTGAACCAGGAGTAGAATCTTTAAAAAGTATTGAGCATAATCTAGAAATCAACAGCGTGAATAACGTCAAGTTATTCAAATCGGCACTTTCAGAAGAAGAAGGTACAGCTAAGTTGTATCATATTGAAAATGCTCCTACGAGTTATTCTTTGGGATCAGACAAGAGTGAAGAGATAAGTTTTGAAGAGGTTCCGATCACGACTCTCGATCATGTGTTGGCTCATGAAGGGATTGAGCGAGTGGATTTTATCAAGATGGATGTAGAGGGAGCAGAGGAACTTGTCTTTCGGGGTGCAACTTCATTATTTAGTCGGATGAAACCAAAAGTGATATTTGAGATTAGCTCTCAGACAAGCGCAAGACTTAATTTGTCAGCGGATGGTGCCTTCAATTTTCTTAAAAAACTTGGTTACCAGTTTTTCAAAGTTAAAAATACAGGCGAACTGTTCAGCTTTGAATCTCCTGAAGGTCAGAGAGGAAATATTCTAGCAATTCATCAGGATGATTTAGTGACAGGTTAAGATAATTGCACATTTGTCAATAGGTAATCGGAAAAAAGGGATAAATTTAGCTGAGGTCAAGGTTTGCTGATGGCTTTGACCACACCTAAACCCTGGTTTATAGAGGCGACAGCTTACTTCACCGGAGCTGTCGCTTTGTATTACTGTTGCTAATCCGAAGACTGTCCATCTCTTCGCCCTAGTTCATAAATGCCGCAACCAATACAGGCTAGTATGCCTGTGCTAATTGCCCAACTGCGACCTAAACTGATTTCCACACCCCAGTTGAATAAAGCGCCAATGACCAGAAAAGGCACAATGCTAAACAATGAAGCGTAAAAAGCGTTTTGGGATTCTCTAGCTTTACGAGTCCTTTCAAATTCTGACTGGCTGGTGTAAAGCGATCGCTCTGCAAAGTTAAACCAGCGGTTGAGTTGCTCGATTACCCATTCACTGACTGGGTTGAAAGCTAGATATAGCGCCAATGACCACAAACTCGCTCCAGCGATCGCGATCGTATCTAATTCAAAACGGAAAGGCAAAATTTCAGTCAGCATGGCTTATGGGAGTACTGCAAAGGGTTGACTTTAGCTGTCAGTAGATGCTAAAGTCAACCTCTTATGCAATTTTAAGCATAAAGGTTGACAAGATTTCAACTACTTGGCAATTGTCCCGCTCCTTTAAACTAGGATATCAACATATAAGTAGGTGCGGCGTAAATAATTCTTGTTGGGATAAAACAGGGGGCTTTCTAGCAGAGGGAAAAAAGGGTTTGAACCTTATTTACTTATCTTCACACAGTTTGGTTTTACTGGCCCAACTTACTTACCTCTGTCCAACCATTTATATCGGCAAACTGAAGATGCTCCTGATAAAACTCAGTTGGTAGCCTAAACGCTGCACTGTTACCAATTTTGGTAAGACAAATGCTGTAGGAGTTGCTCATCTTCAAGCCTATCTACATGAGGTACTTATACCAATTCTGTATGAAGATGCGCTAAACGAAATGAGGAACGAACTGCAAAGGACGCATTCGCTTAGTGTCTCGTAGAGAAGGATACAAAGGAAGAAATAAGAAGCCAAGAAAATTTGGTGCAGCCTCACAAAAAAATGGTATTACATGATAGTAATTTATTACGCAATACATTGGTCTGTATTAGTTAATGCGTCGGCTTGCATTGTTAATGCATCAACTTACAATGTTAATGCGCCAACCGCATTGTTAATGCATCAACTTACAATGTTAAGGAAATACGGTAAGACATCAATCCAGATTTTGCAGCCCCATCGCAATCTTACTATGTTTCTCAATTTGTCCCATGACTTGTTTTGCTCGTTGAATCACTACCGCTGGTAAACCCGCCAATCTTCCCGCTTCAATCCCATAAGACTTATCAGCGCCTCCCGGTTGGACTTGATGCAAAAAGATAATTTGGTCGGGTAATTCTTTCACAGTCACCTGATAATTAGCCACATTTGGCAAAATGCTAGCCAGTTCATTTAACTCGTGATAATGAGTCGCAAAAATAGTTCGCGCCCGAATATCTACTGCTATATATTCTGCCACCGCCCAAGCTATGGAAAGACCATCAAAAGTTGCTGTTCCCCGACCAATTTCATCTAACAACACCAGCGACCTAGATGTGGCATGGTTGAGAATATTCGCCGTTTCATTCATCTCTACCATGAACGTAGATTGACCAGTTGCAAGATCATCTACTGCACCTACACGGGTGAAAATGCGATCGCATATTCCCAATATGGCAAACCTAGCTGGCACAAAACTACCAATCTGCGCCATTAACTGAATTAATCCTACCTGACGCAAATAACAACTTTTGCCACTAGCGTTTGGCCCGGTGAGGATAATCAAATCAGGGAATGGGGAAATTTCTTCTTCACTAGTTCCTACTCCCAATTCCCCACTCCCTAGTTGAGTCGAATTCGGCACAAAGAAACCAGGAGGTAAAGACTGTTCCACTACTGGATGACGGCCATCAACAATGTTTATCTCCCTTCCTGGCAACATTTCTGGACGACAGTAACCTTGATGCACCGCCAACTCAGCCAAACCACATAACACATCCGCCGCCGCCACTGCCCGAGAGAGATTGCGAATTACCTCCGCTTCTTGTGCTACCTCTTCCCGCAACGCCGTAAAAATCTCATATTCCAACTGATTTAAATCATCCCGCGCCGTGAGAATCCGGGCTTCTCGTTCTTTCAAATCTGGGGTGATGTAGCGTTCTTCATTCGTCAGGGTTTGCTTGCGGATGTAATTAGCGGGTACTTGGTCGGCTTTGGTGCGGGAAATACTGATATAGTAACCAAAAGTTTTGTTAAATCCTACCTTTAGTGTCGAAATTCCCGTATTAGTCCTCTCATCAACTTCTAAATTGGCAATCCATTGCTGGTCTGCTTCTACAGTCGCTTTCCTTTCATCTAATAGGGAATTCACGCTAGGGCGAATCAATCCGCCTTCTTTGATTAGTATGGGTGGCAACTCCACAAGATGCACGTGTAACTTTTGTGCTAATTCTTCCAACACACTTGGGACTTTCTGCAAAGCTTTGAGGAATGGAGAACGCGCCTCAGTTACTAAGTGGGATAATTCTGGTAAGCGGGAGAGAGAATCTGCCAAAGCTACTAAATCTCTAGCACTAGCTGTACCAGAACCCGCCCTTCCTGTGAGTCGTTCCAGGTCATAAATTTGGCGTAACAACTGCCGCAAATCTTGACGCAGGGGCGTATTTTCCATCAATTCTTGGATGGTATCTTGCCGCGCTCGAATCCCTTTAATATCGAGTAGTGGCTGCAATAACCACCGCCGTAAAGCACGCCCACCCATCGCTGTACTAGTTCTATCTAGTGCCCAGAGTAGAGAACCGTGAAAAGTGCCATCCCGGACAGTTTGGGTAATTTCTAGGTTACGGCGGGTTTGATTGTCAACAATTAGATAGTCTTTGTCTGTGTAAGTACGAAGTTTCTGGAGGGAAACTGGGTTTTCCTTTTGGGTATCTTCCAGATATTCCAGAAGACCACCAGCTGCCCGGACGGCGAGGGGAAGATGATCACAACCGAGTCCTTCGAGCGATCGCACTTTAAATTTCTGCAATAATCTAGGTCTAGCTTCGGCTTGCGAAAAAGGAACTTGCGATCGCAAACTATAGCAAAATGATGGTGGCAAACACTGTGGCAGATGTGGCGAAGTTTCTCCTGGACGCAGCAAACTACCTAAATCAGGTGCATTTGTGGGAACTAACACCTCTGAAGGTTGCAAGCGCATTAATTCTTGTGTCAAATGTTCTAAATCACTACCTTGAGTCGTGAGAAATTCCCCTGTAGAGATGTCTGCATAGGCTAAACCCCAATGATTTGCGGCAATTACTACTGCTGCTAAGTAGTTATTGCGACTTGATTTAAGCATTCCCTCTTCTAGCAAAGTCCCAGGAGTCAGGATGCGCGTTACTTCTCGCCGCACCAATCTACCAGCAGCTTCAGAAGCATCTTCTACTTGGTCGCAAATTACCACTGCATAACCTTTTTCTACCAGCATCGTCGTGTAGCGTTCCCAAGCGTGGTGTGGAACACCAGACATCGCCACTCGTCCCTGTTCCCCAGCTTGCTTGCTAGTGAGGACTAATTCCAATTCTTGCGCTAGTTTTACAGCATCTTGGAAATAGCATTCAAAAAAATCTCCTACCCGATACAGCAATACTGCGTGAGGATATTTATCCTTCGTCTCGACATAGTGCAAATACATTTGACTTAGCTTACTGCGGTCTACCTGTCGATGGTCGGAAATAAAAGTACTCGCATCGGGCTTGTTAGATGGAGTTTCAGAGTGAGAAGCGGTCATAGATGCTATTGAGTTACGCACGGAAATTTCACAATATTCGATG
This sequence comes from Nostoc sp., assembly GCF_036919595.1. Lineage (GTDB taxonomy): Bacteria > Cyanobacteriota > Cyanobacteriia > Cyanobacteriales > Nostocaceae > Nostoc. Next base: position 13,516 of record NZ_JBALCO010000073.1, read on the forward strand.
ATAGCGTGATGTGAAAGTTGGGGGGCGATCGCTCAAGGATTTTTGACCCTTCGTTATATTAGCTTGCTGAGGTACCATTGTTGCAGCTAGTTTAGTAAAGAGGTGAACGCAGTATGGCGAAGCTTGGCGAACCTTAGTTACATTCAATAACCCTAAAAGTTTTGGAGCGTGTGTCCTTGTAGTTCTTTTTTCATACTTGCCATTTTTTGAATGACGGATAGCTGTCTTTAACTAGATATACAAAGTTTATTTATAAATTTGCTCTATATATCTGATATTGTGCCATAAAACGCTCAATTCCATCTTCCCTATAAAATTATCTTAAAATATCAATATCAATATCAGCATAAACTACGCTTCCATTATTTGCACCATCAAGTGACACCGCTCATCTTCAAAATTCACAGCATCTAAAATCCAAGGATGATCTTCTGTTCTATTTCTCAGATGTTCTCAAGGTGTAGCAGTGGGATCAATTGGAGATAGCATGGTGTAGGATTCAAGAAAAGCGATCGATTTACTAGAAGGCAGATCGGTTTTTTTTGTGGTTGTTTTAGTAGACAATTGGTGGGAAAGTGCCTTTAAGAAAAGTTTAATTCGGATAGTTGAATGAGTGCAGTAATCTTTTCCTTAAATCTGTCAGCTAGTAAGTGTGGAAGAAAGGACACAAAAAACCAAACTAGTAAGTCCCTCATCCTAAATTGCTGGAAGTGGTTGGGAGTTGGATTTTTGGTGTTAGTGCTAATGCCGAGTCAGGTGTCAGCCCAGAAACCAACGAAACCTCTACGTGTGGCGACGGGATTAGCCACACCCTTTGTCTTTGAGAAAAACGGTCAAATTACTGGATTCAGTATTGATCTTTGGCATAGTATTACTGAGGAGATGAATGTTAAGTCCGAGATATTTGTCAATCCAACTACTCAAGATTTGCTGTCTGCTGTTAAATCTGGTAAGGCAGACGTGGGGATTGGCAATATATCTATCACTGCCGAGCGAGATAAAGATTTTGATTTCTCTCAACCGATGTTTGAATCAGGACTTCAGATTGTAGTACTAAATCATGAGAATGGTGTCAGATCAGTACCAAGTTTATTAGCAGTGATTTTCTCACCTGCCCTAATACAGCTTGTTGGCATCATTTTGGTAATTATTCTTGTGCCAGCCCACATTGTCTGGTTTTTTGAGCGCCACCGTTCTGAAGGAATGATCCCAACTTTGTCCTACTTTCCTGGTATTTTCAAAGCTTGCTGGTGGGCAGCTGCAACCCTGGCTACCCAAGCTGACGAAATGCCTAAGAGTGTAATCGGACGGGTAGTAGCCGTAGTCTGGATGTTTACCAGTGTTGTTTTTGTTGCCTACTTCACCGCTACAGTGACTACTTCGCTAACAGTGGATCAACTACAGGGAAATATTAAAGGTCCAGATGACCTAGTGTCCAAGCGTGTCGCTACTGTCATCAATAGTACATCGGCAACTTACCTGCATGAACAAAACATTCAGGTTCTAGAGTTCAATAAGGTTGCCCAAGCTTATGATGCACTCTTACAAGAAAAGGTAGATGCAGTTGTTTTTGACGCACCTGTTCTCCTTTACTACGCGTCGGGTGAAGGCAAAGGAAAAGTAAAAGTTATTGGCAGTGTTTTTCGCAAGGAGAACTATGGCATTGTCTTTGGGGCAAATAGTCCCTATCGAAAGCCTGTTAATAAAGCCCTACTAACACTACAAGAAAACGGCACTTATCAAAAGCTTTATCAAAAGTGGTTCAGCACCAATTGAAGAACAGGTTCACTTTTGCTTTATAGTGCGATCGCTCAAGGATATTTTACCCTTTTGTCCGGCTGCTTCGGCGTGTAGGTGGTTGTGGTGCAGGTGGTTCTTGGGATTTTAACTGGTGATTACCAGTCAAAAATTATACATAAAACCCCTTTTGGTGATAGTGCCAACCTAAGATTACAATACTGGCATCACCCATAGAAGTCTTTTCTACAGCTTCATTGGGAAATTTAACGGCTAACTCTTTCAATTTTTCCTCTTCCCAAAGAACAATTTGCTCACGGAACTTAGCCCAAGGTGTGCTTTCATCATAAGTAGGTCAGCACTTTCTATATCAGGACATACTAACGATAAATCCTTGAGATGCACCACACTCAATTTTAAGGTTTGGGAACAATGCTTAATTTACATGATTTTCAGCCTTAACTGAACCGTATTAGCATATGCAGGGGATTTATATTAGACTAAGCTAATAGGTATCTTTATGACAAATTCTGCACCCTTTCCTGGCGTAGAAAAACACCTAAGTTCTCCCTTATGTTTTTCAACTATAATCTGATAGCTTATAGATAGCCCTAGTCCAGTACCTTTGCCCACAGCTTTAGTAGTGAAAAACGGATCAAATAGCTTTGAAAGAACTTGTTCATTTATCCCCAAACCATTATCAGAAATACTAACTGCTATCCATTTTTCATCGATTAACTCAGTTCTAATTTGAATTTGGGGATTTACTGCTGACCACTGACTATTGTTCGCTGATGTCTCCAGCGCATCGATCGCATTAACAAAAATATTCATAAATACTTGGTTTAGTTGACTAGCATAGCAAGTTACATTCGGCAGTTGACCGTATTTTTTGATGACTTTGATTTCTGGGTAATTATCATGCCTAGCTTGCAGGTGATGCTCTAAAATCATTAAAGTATTATCGATTCCTTCATGGATATCAACTTGCTTAAGTTCTGCTTCGTCAAGTCTGGAAAAATTACGTAGAGATTTAATAATTTCCTTAATTCGTTCTGTTCCTACTTTCATTGAATCGAACAGTTTAATTATATCTTGAATCAAAAAGTCTAAATCTATTTCTTCTATTTCATCTTGGATTTCTGGGGGAGGAATGGGACAAAGTTGTTGATAAATTTGCACCAACTTCAGTAAATCCTGGGTGTATTGATAGGCGTGGTGAAGGTTTCCATAAATAAAACTCACGGGGTTATTAATTTCATGGGCAATACCAGCGATCATCTGTCCTAAACTAGACATTTTCTCAGCTTGGATAAGTTGAGTTTGAGTAAGTTTTAGTTCGCTTAGTGTTTCTTGTAAAGCAGTTGTACGTTCCTTAACACGAATTTCTAGCTCTTGATTTGCTTTTTTGAGTGCTTCTTCCGCTTCTTTACGTCTCTGAACTTCTTTTGCTAACTCATCGATTTTCTGATTCAGGAGAACGAAATTACTGCTGGCTAAAGTTCTCTTTTCCAAACGCAGAAGAATTAAAGCTGAAGATTCAGGAGACCAAGGTTGAATAACGGCTCCTTGACTACGATATATTAACGTTTGTCCATCATTCTTTCGTAAAGTCAAAGAGCCAATAACCATTGCTCTGCTACTTGAACAGGCTTGCAGGTACTTTACAACATCGTTAGTAGACTCGGTTACAAATTCAAAGAGCATTCTCCCCCGCAGTTTTTGACGGTGTAAACCCAGTATCTCTGCTACTGGTTGATTGGTAGCTAACAATTGACCCTCTCCACTTACCAGAAGTAAAGGCTCTGGTAAAACTCTGGCAAATTCAAGAAATTGTTCAGGAGTCATGGGGGTTTTCGGGGTTCAACTTTACTTTACATATCTGCACTTAAGTTTTTATCCTGGAGTTAGTTTAGTGCTGAAGGGTTTACACAGATTCTAGTCCTTTAAAGTATTCTCGACCTTCTGCATCTTCTGCCTCCTCTGTAAGTTTTAAGTAAACAATAACTCTACATCCAGAAGCACCCTGTGCTATGGTCTCTTGCAATTCTACTTTCGCATATCCCAGATTATTAGCTGCGATCGTCCCAAAGACGTTTGAAGTCATCATGCACATGGCAGGGCGATTCAGCACTTTTTCGGCAAATGGGCAGACGCGATTGCCAAAGACAATTTTTTCATCATTCTGCTCAATTATATAAAAATCGCCCTGAATTCGTCTTTTTAAATCAATTAAGACATCAGCTACCTGCTTACGAGAAAGGTTGGAGACTTCCAGGGCAGATTTGTAATCTTGATTAATCTGTCTACCCATCCTTTCACCAACTACGCTGATAAATCCAGAGGCTTCTTCTAAGCCAACTATGTCCTGCAATGTGCCAGATAACTCTCTGATTAATGTACGTAAAAATATATCGCGTTCTAAAGAAAGATTAAGTGTAGCTATTGAGTGGTTAAGTGTATTGGTCATAAATTTTGAAGACACGATCTTGGAACTACAGTTATAGAGTTCCCATAAATGCCTTTCAAGTAACTTTTTATTGTCTTTATTAAGAAAAATTAAAGTTTGTCGTTGCGAAAATTCCCAGTTTTGCAAAGTCTCTTCTAGCTAAAGTCTCTATTATTGCCCCATACATCAGGGCAAACTCATCTAAAGTATAAAAATCATTTCACTGCAAGAGTTCCAGTCTTGATCATCAAAGACTATTTTTTAATAACAACCCAGTACCTATTTAAATCTAGCTCCTACAAGTGGCGATCGCTCAAAGTTTTTCATCCTTCAATATCTCAGCAAAAAACAGCAAAGCCAGCAGACAGAGGAAAAAATTGCGTAATTTGTGGCAATAATTCCACCTGCTGTAATAGTTGAACGGAGTCAAAACTGACGGCGGTTTAGTTGCAATGGCGATCAGATTTCATGATAAATAATGGCAAGCTTAAGAAGGATTACACGATAGGTCTTTAGCAGATTCTGTTATCGCAACAAGTAGAAATTGAGTTATTTAAGGGTTAATAAAATTTCTGGAATTATTTTATAAATTTACTTAATCTAAAATAGTTAGCATCTGATTTTTACCTCTGATTAAACTCTACTTAAACTCATGACCATCTCTCAGAGATGAAATATCACCCTTGATATATCTGAATAGAAGCATTGCTGTACAAGCTTTTGAGGCTAGCGCCTCCAATTTGACCAAATTGGCTACGCTGACCCCCTACAACTGACTGTGAAATAAAAGTGCTTATAATTCAGCAAAAACTTTGGGAATAATAAATATCATTAAGGCTGATACACGCATAGCTAGACATTTAAGTTTTAGCTTGATTTTAGATCCGACTGAGCGTATGAATGATTGCAAATCTCTCAATGACTCCTCTTTTGCCCAATATACGCAGCAGCAAAACTTCTCGCTGGCTTTTCTGCTGCGGATGATCAACGGTATCTCTGACCCAATTTTTGTCAAAAACTACCAACATGAGTGGATACTACTTAACGATGCCTTCTGTAATTTCATCGGGCGTAGCCGAGAAGAATTAATTGGCAAGTCTGACTATGATCTCTTTCCTGTTGCGGAAGCTGATATGTTTTGGGAAAAAGATGAACTAGTTTTCACTACAGGCATAAGTGATGAAAATGAGGAATTTTTTACAGATTCCTCTGGCATAATACACTTTATCCTGACCAAAAAATGTTTGTTTGAGGATGAGCTAGGTAATCATTTCTTAGTTGGGACTATTCGCGATTTCACACAGCAAAAGCGGGTAGAAGCTGAACTAGCGGAAAAAGTCTCTTTAGCAGCTTTCCATCTAGAAATAAACACTGCTATCACCCAAGGTCAGACACTACAGCCAATTCTTAAGCGTTGTACTGATGCTTTAGTCAACCACGTTAATGCTGCCTTTGCCCGCATCTGGATGCTGAATACCCAAGAAAACGTACTGGAATTGCAAGTTAGCTCCGGAATGTACACTCATATTAATGGGCCCCACGCTCGTGTTCCTGTAGGGATGTTCAAAATTGGATTAATTGCCCAAGAACGTCAACCTCACCTGACTAATAAAGTTCTAGATGATCCGCGTGTAAGCAATCAAGAATGGGCAAAGCAGGAAGGCATGGTTGCTTTTGCAGGATATCCCCTGATTTTGGACGGCAATCTTATTGGCGTCATTGCGATATTTGCCCGTCAAACCTTGACAGAATCCGTCCTAGAGGCATTGCAATTGGCTGCAAACGAGATTTCCTTAGGGATCAAGCGTATACAAATAGAACTTGCCTTGAAGGAAAGTGAGAAAAAGTACCGTCACTTGGTTGAGACCTCTCAGAACATGATTTGGTCAGTAAATGCCCAAGGATGTTGGACTTTTGTGAATGAGGCAGTCAAAAGCATCTATGGCTATGAGCCAGCAGAAATGATTGGTCGTCAGTGTAGTGAGTTTGAGCCGCCTAAACAATTTCAGCAAGAGCCAGGAATTTTGCCCCCTATATTGGCAGGAGAGTCAGTGTTTGAGTACGAAGCTGTTGTGCTTGCAAAGGATGGTATCAAGCGAAATTTACTATGTAATGCAATGGTGTTGTGGGATGAAGTTGGGAATGTTTTAGGTACAACCGGCATAGCTACTAACATTACTCAACTGAAACGAGCAGAAGCTGCCCTGCGCCGTAGTAATGCTGTACTGCAAGCTCAACAGGAAGCTTCAATCGACGGTATTCTGATTATTGATGAAAATCGTCAAATTGCATCATCCAATCAATATTTCTCCTATTTATGGCAAATTCCTCCGGCAGTAGTCCAGACTGGTTCAGACTGGCAACTCCTAGAATGTGTGCTAGACCTACTAGAAAATCCAGCAGAATTTCTCGCTCAAATTGAATATCTGTACCAGCATCCAGAGGAAAACAGCCGTGATGAAATTGTGCTCAAGGATGGACGGACGTTTGATCGTTATTGTGCGTCAGTGCGATCGCCCGATGGAGATTATTACGGTAGAATTTGGTATTTCCGAGATATCACAGAACGTAAACAAGCAGACACAGTCCTCCGACAGCAAGCACAAGAATTAGAAACAGCATTATACAAACTACAAAACACTCAAACTCAGTTAATTCAAAGCGAAAAAATGTCCAGTTTGGGTCAACTAGTTGCAGGTGTGGCACACGAAATCAACAATCCAGTTAGCTTTATTTACGGTAACCTTAACCCAGCTGATGAATACACTAAAAATTTAATTTCACTGTTAGATCTCTACCAAAGATATTATCCCCAATCAGTGAAGCCAATTGAAGAGTTTGCAGATAAAATTGATCTGGACTTCTTGAGGTCAGACTTACCCAAATTATTCAAATCGATGATGATGGGAGCAGAGCGGATTCAAGAGATCGTGCTTTCTCTACGGACTTTCTCGCGCTTAGATGAATCCTCAATGAAAGTGGTTGATATCCATGAGGGAATTGATAGTACGATGATGATCATCCAAAACCGCCTCCAGCCTACTGACAAGCACCCGAAAATTGAGTTGATCAAAGAATACGGCAATGTCCCCTTAGTTGAATGTTATGCTGGACAGTTAAACCAAGTATTTATGAATATTTTAGTGAATGCGATCGATGCTTTAGAAGATTCAATGGTTAAAGGTCGGTGGGAAACAAAAAAACTAAAAACGGATAATCCCAGAATTTATATTCGCACCCAATTACTAGCGCCAAATCAAGTCACAATTCGCATTGCCGACAACGGACTGGGAATACCAGAAGATACTTTAAAGCAAATATTTAATCCCTTTTTTACGACCAAGCCCGTTGGACGAGGTACGGGGATGGGGCTGGCTATTAGTTACCAAATTATCACAGAAAGACATGGCGGTTCTTTAGAATGCATTTCCCAACCAGGAGTTGGTGCTGAGTTTACCATTTGTATTCCTCTCATTCAACAACGTCAAATTTCTAACGCCTTATTATGTCCCTGAGAACATTGCCTTTAGCTTCGAGCTATAGTCTGTTAGTATTGCTGCAAGTCCTGGTGGGATATTCACAATCGGAGTTTTTTGCTTGCCTTTGGTGGTAGACTTTCGGAAAGTGATAGCACCAGATTTGATATCAGTCGTCTGAAGTGCCAATGCTTCCGATACGCGACAGCCAGTCAAAAGGCAAATCCCAACAGAGCGCGATAGCGTAAACGTCCGCCTTCTTGCGATCGCGCTCTGTGAAAAATCCCTCAGTGAACAATCGCTTTAATTCGTCTTGGGTTAAAATCAAACCTCGCCCCTTGCCGTCTACTTTCATTTTTGCGATCGCGATTAGGATTACACGAAACTGCATTTTTGGTCAATTTATATCCGCTAATATCAATTAGCAGACATCAAATTGTTGTGGAAAAATACGGCGATTAACTGCAATGGATATCGGTTTTTAGCGAAGGCACTGAGTTTATTATTAAAATTCCAGTTCAACTTAATTATTAACAAGTTCAGAAAAAAGCTGTAAAATTTTAGCGGAAAAACAAGCAATAAGCTAAGGATAGACATGCTTATAAATAGTCAACATTGTCAGTTTTCCTTCACTTACAGATTGAATTTTAAGTATAAGTTCCTGCTCTCTCAGTAATGATTTTCACAGGTTCTGACACGATATCATTTAACTTATTAAACTCTCCAGCCCGCCAGCTGTCTGTTATATCCTTGATAAAACTGGCAATAGGGATCGCAATTAACAAACCTAACACTCCTCCCAACTTTGCCCCCAACAACAAAGAAATTACCACCCAGACTGGATTTAAGCCAGTCAAATTACCAAGAATTCGAGGTGCAACAAAATTAGAATTAACTTGGTCGATCGCAACAGCTACACCTAAGACTTCAACTCCTAGCCAAAAGTTTTGCAACGCCACCAACAAACTTACTATGGCAATACCTACTCCTGTACCGAAGGGGAAAAGAGAAAACAAACCAATACCGATACCAAAAAGTAAAGCCAAGGGAACTTGCAGCGCCAAAAACACCAGTGTAATTGTCACCCCTAACACAGCTCCCAATGTTGCTTGACCAATGAAGTAATTGTGGAAATCCTCTCGCAGTAATTCCCGTACTTTTAACCCAATGCTAGGGGGAAACCACTGAAAAACTCCGTCCCAAAGGCGTTCGCCATTCAATATTAAGTAGATAGTCAGCACTACCGCCAGCAACACATTGAGGACAATACCAATGGTATCGACGGCAAAACCGAGAATTCTCCCAGTGAAGGACTGAAGTTGGTTAGATAATCGATCAAGAACTTGGGTAAATAAACCACTTAAATTAATCGGAAGCTGTTGTTGACTTAACGCCCAATCCTGGAAAGCTTGCAGTTGTTCAGTACCAGAATCAATCCAACTGGGCAAAATATTAGCTAGCTCGTTGAGCTGTTGGATAATCAGGGGAACCAAAGTGATACCTAAACCCACTAAAACCACCACAGTCAAAAGCAACACTCCTGCGATCGCCAGGTTGCGTTTTACCCCTTGTTCCTGAAGAAACTGGATTGGATAGTTCAATACAAAAGCCAGTAGGATAGCGGCAGCAATAATACTAATCAAGGGTTGAAAATACTGTACAACCTGGAGTAATAGCCAGCCGTTGAGAATAATAATCGGAAATGCCAATCCTATAGTTAACCATCGCGGTAGTTTGTTTACTGATTGCATTAGTGATGACTCCACAAGAGTTATAACTTTATTTTGGCTTTTGAGGATTGGGACTGGGGACTAGAAAAAAGTTTTTTTATATGCCCATACCCTATGCCCATTTAAGTCTGTTGATTTGTCTGGATAAAATCCAATATAATTCGCTGATGCACATTCCCCAAAGGTCGCACTTCGCCAGCGTTTTCTGAATAACAGTTACCTTGGTTAATATCTTCTAGGGTCAATAACCCCATATCCCAGCCTTCATTCAAAACTAGTTGATTTAATTCCACCAAGAGTGGTGCATGAAAGACATGACGCACTACTCTTTCGTGAAAATAACAGCCAAATTCAACAAAAGATGGTAAATAGCCGATTTCTTCTAATATTTCTCGCTTCACTGCTAGATCCGGCGTTTCATCAGGTTCTATATGACCGCCAAAGAGTCCCCAATAACCAGGGTAGAGAATACCGGGGATATTGTCCCGCAGTTGCATGAGAAATTTATTTTTTTGGTAAAGAATTGCGATTGCCACATGTATCGGCTGATTATTCATATGTTAATTTTTAATTTTTAATTGCTGATTACTCTTCTTCCAGATAAACTTCCCCCAATTCTTTACCAGCTAAGGGGATACTTCGGTAGCGAACTTTACCCTTAATCACCACTTGTGCCCCCTTGACCAGATTCTTTTGATTGGTAATAACCCAAATTTTGCCAGTCGAATCATTAATTTGATAAGCCCACTGCTTGCTCAGAGGAGCTTGTTTTTCCACCTGACCTTGAATGTAAACTGTAGCCTGATTGTCTTGTTCTGGTTTAATTTCTCGAATTGGGGTGACATTGCTACCAATTTTAAAATTAGTCCCATTCAACCCAGACGAGGTTAAACTACCACAACTATAAAGTCCCACCACCAATAAAAAAATCAACCCCAGGCGGTAATAAACAATACTCTGCCCATACAAGAATGAAAAAGACAAATTTCTCCTTTGTTGCATGAAAGCCACCGATTGAGCAAATTTCTGCTTCGCTGTTTGCTTTGTCGCCAGTTTCATCAGGTCAGTTCCCATTTATACTATTCTCTGCGGTTTCAAAAACATCCTCTCAACTGAGCAAAAAAATGTTCTGAATTTCATCCTTAATTCTTTATCCTCCAGATAACGTCGTTCATCTGAGAAAATAAACATTATGGATTTACTGTGAGAAAAACGCCACGACATCAAACAGGAACATAATAATAGTCAAAAGTCAAGAGTCAAGAATCAATATTTTAACTCTGGATTTTGGACTGTTGACTCCGCCTAGACCAGAAGCGGCTGAGTTTTGACCAAAAGGCAATATAGCTGAGAATTCTCATGGAAACAAAAACTGCCAAACTCCTTGATGGTAAAGCAATAGCTGCAAAAATTCAGCAAGAACTTTCTGTTGGCATTAGACAATTACAACCAAAAATTGTCCGACCGCCTGGTTTAGCAGTGCTGATGGTTGGCGATAATCCAGCGTCAGCGGCTTATGTACGTAATAAAGAAAAAGCCTGCGCTAAAGTTGGTATGGCCTCTTTTGGTAAGCATTTTCCCGCCCAAACTACCCTTGGGGAGTTAGAAGAGGTAATAGCTGCACTAAACCACGATGAACGGGTGGATGGCATTCTTGTGCAGCTGCCCTTACCTAACCACTTGGATGCTGTAACTCTGTTACATCAAATTGATCCCGATAAAGATGCTGATGGACTACACCCAGTTAACTTGGGGCGACTAGTCCGGGGAGAAAGCGGTTTACGCAGCTGCACTCCAGCAGGTGTTATGCGCCTTTTACAAGAGTATGAGATTCCTTTACAGGGAAAACAGGCAGTAGTGGTAGGACGCAGTATTTTGGTGGGTAAGCCGATGGCGCTGATGCTACTAGAAGCTGATGCTACAGTCACGATCGCTCACTCGCGATCGCATGACCTCAAAACCATCATCCAAAATGCTGATATTCTAATTGCAGCAGTAGGTCGTCCCGGACTGATCACTGGTGATATGGTGAAACCGGGCGCTGTTGTGGTAGATGTGGGGATGAATCGCGTCACGGATGCTAGTGGCAACAGTCGCTTAATTGGCGATGTCCACTTTGAATCAACCTCTGCTGTAGCAGAATTTATTACCCCTGTTCCTGGTGGTGTTGGGCCTATGACTGTAGCCATATTGTTGCAAAATACATTTGCCAGCTATTCTAGGGCGGTAAGAAAAGAAAGTAAAAAGTGATGAGTGATGAGTGATGAGTTAAAAGTTAAGAATTCTTATTGGTAACTCTTAATTCCTAACTCTTCATTTTTTCAGCGCCACAGCACCTTAAAATTGTGACGTATAAGACAAAAATCCCAAAATGTCAGGAATTTCAGAATGGTAGCAACTGATAACGTTCAAAAGACACCACCAGAGGAAGCCACGTTTAACTTAGCAGCTTATCTAAAAGAGCGACAAAAGCTTTGTGATGCTGCTTTGGATCAGGCTATCCCCATCATTTATCCAGAAAAGATTTATGAGGCGATGCGCTACTCGTTATTAGCTGGAGGCAAGCGTGTACGTCCCATTCTTTGCCTTGCTACCTGTGAAATGATGGGTGGAACCATCGAAATGGCCATGCCAACGGCTTGTGCTGTGGAGATGATCCACACAATGTCGTTGATTCATGACGACCTACCGGCGATGGATAATGACGATTACCGTCGCGGGAAGCTGACGAATCATAAAATCTATGGCGAAGATGTGGCGATTTTGGCTGGGGATGGCTTGTTGGCTCTCGCTTTTGAGTTTGTTGCCATGCAAACCCCTCAAAGCGTTAAGAGAGAGCTAGTCTTGCAGGTAATTGCCCGTCTTGGTCGGGCGCTGGGGGCAGGTGGTTTGGTCGGCGGTCAAGTTGTCGATTTAGAGTCGGAAGGTAAATCAGATATTTCCCTAGAAACGCTAAATTTCATTCATAAACACAAAACAGCCGCCCTTTTGGAAGCTTGCGTAGTTTGTGGCGGGATCATAACTGAGGCATCACCTGAAGATGTGCAGCGATTGACCCGTTATGCTCAAAACATTGGGCTAGCATTCCAAATCATAGATGATATTCTGGATATCACTGCTACTCAAGAGCAATTAGGCAAAACAGCTGGTAAAGACCAAAAAGCGAAGAAAGTGACCTATCCCAGTATTTGGGGACTTGAGGAATCGCGCTCAAAAGCCCAAGAGCTAGTTAAAGCAGCTTGTGCGGAATTAGAACCATTTGGAGAGAGAGCCAAGTCACTCCAAGCGATCGCTCATTTTATTACCAGCCGCAATAACTAGTACCGCTTTGCGGAATTTTGAATGATGCTGATGACGCTCGATAGCGACTGTGCGTAACGTTTGACTCGTTCTAAGCAAACGCAAGAGCGTCTCTAAGAGTTGCCATGCCGCAGGCTTTACACTGCGATATTGCTCTTGGCGTGCCGTAGGCAAGACTTGCTAATACTACGCTTACGCTAACGGAATTCCTTTACAGCAAGCGTTTCATTGATTTTTAATGGGTGGTTTATTTACACTATAGTGTATTACTAGTGCCCAGCGGAATTCAAAATTCAAAAAGCTTATCAAATAAGCTTTCAAGCTATTTTGAATAATTGGTCTGTTTCCGCCGTGATGTACTAGGTTAATTTTGGATTTTAGGTTGAATCTAAATGTTTCCTCAACCAACAACTGCTGCTAATATTTACTAACCTAACCAAAATACCATGCAGGACATAGGCAACATTTTAGACAACCGGGTGCTGCTGGTTGCTCTAGTAGCTTGTTTAATTGCTCAAGCACTAAAGCTCGTAATCGAGATCATTAAACATCGCAAACTGAATGTGCGTGTTTTGGTGACAACCGGAGGTATGCCCAGCGCCCATTCAGCTTTAGTTACAGCTCTAGCTGCTGGTGTAGGGCAAACACTTGGTTGGGCATCTCCTGATTTTGCCGTTGCTACGATTTTTGCCATCATAGTCATGTATGATGCAGCCGGAGTTCGCCAAGCGGCTGGTAAACAAGCTCGCATTCTTAATCAAATGATTGATGAACTATTTGATGAAAAACCAGACTTTAGCCAAGACCGTCTGAAGGAATTACTCGGACATACACCTGTTCAGGTAATAGCTGGGTCGGCTTTGGGTATAACCATCTATTGGTTAGCTAGGTCTGCTTATTAAGCTCGGTCAATGAATCCTTGTTTCAGCAGCTATTTGTGATTGGTAACTGGTAATTTTTCAACCGATTTTGGATTTTGAATTTTATATTTTAGATTTACCTGATGAAGAAATTTAATAATTTGAGGATTTTCAATTTGTTCCACAAATAAATACGTTCACTTCAAACCTTTTTAAATTTTGAATTTAAAATCAAAAATTCGGTCAGTTGACAAATTACCATCCTGATAGTAAATATCAGTATTCCAGAAAACTTAATTTTATTTAAATGTCGGCAGCAATGCTTAAAAATTACGACCTACAAACGCGAACCCTGATGTTGTACTCGCAAACTACATAATTACGGCAGATTTAACGTAGCTGACACAAAATGCAAAGTTTTAAAACTATATGGCTTAGTTAGCACTTCATGTCAGCTGATGTCTGATAAAACCCATCATTTTTGTAATGTTTCACATAATAAACCAAATTAAGTTTAAAAATTTGAAAATCAATTTATTAACTCTTTCTTTTGCGTCATTTAGTTACTAATACAGGTGTTCCAATTTTCACCAATTCGTAGAGTTTACGTACATCACGATTATACATCCGAACGCAACCATGAGAAACTGCTTGCCCAACAGATTTTACACTCGGAGTACCATGAAATCCAATTTCATCCTTTCCATCTGTCCAAAATCCAATCCAACGTTCTCCTAGAGGATTATTTGAGTTTCTTGGAGGAATAATTTCTCTATTAGGAACGAAAGGGTTTTCCCAAGCTGGGTTTTGCACCATGTGAATAATTTTAAATTTGCCTGTAGGTGTTTCCCATCCAGGTTTACCAATAGCTACTGGGTAACTAGCTTGTAAACTGTCACCCCGATAAACGTAAAGTTTTCGTTCATTAAGTTTAAGTAGCAAATGGATTTCTTGCTCAAAAGTGTTGGGAATTATTGACTGTATAGGATGCTGGAGTTTGAGTAATAATCGGCGCTTTCGCTCAGAGTAATTAGAAATATTTGACTGTAGTGGTAGAGGGTTTAATTTAACTTGAGGAGAAACTTGAGAAAATTTTGGTTGACTACTATTATTAACCTGAGCAGTGGCGTATGATTGAAGCGATATCAGTGCTACTATTGTTGTCAAACTAATCTTGAAAGTTCTGCAAAAATACATACTACAAATCATTTTCTGTTGCATTAATTACTAATATTATAATTACTTTTAGTCACCAATAAAAATTCAGAACTCAGATATCAATTAGCTTTAAGTCTGAATTCTGAATTTCCAAATTACTAAATGTCGCAAATCAAAAAAGTTCTATCCTCGTGCTCTTACAGGAGATGAAGGTGCTGGTTGGGAGTTGGGAGTTGAGCCTGGGTCTTGTGTTGGAGTTGGGGCTTTTTGTCTTGGTTTTCGTCTTCCACCCGAGTCTTGTGTTCGAGTTGGGGTTTCTTGTCTTGGTCTTGTACCTGGATTTGAATTAGGATTTGAAGGTTGGTCTGGTTTTACGGGGATTTCGTCTGGTTTAACAGGGGGTTGGTTTGGAGTTGCAGCGGGAGGTTGGTCTGGAGTTACCGGAGTTGGTTGTGGAGTTGCCGGAGGTTGGTCTGGAGTTGCGGGGATTTCGTCCGGTTTTGCGGCGGGAGGTTGCTGTGGAGTTGCCGGAGGTTGGTCTGGAGTTGCCGGAGTTGGCTCTGGAGTTGCCGAAGGTTGGTCTGGAGTTGCGGCGGGAGATTGCTGTGGAGTTGCCGGAGGTTGGTCTGGAGTTGCCGGAGTTTGGCTTGGTTGTTCCTGCTGTGCTAAAGTTACCTGTGGCAGAATAACTATACCAAAGCTGGCGAATAAAAGTAACCAAGCAGTAGAAACAATGGATTTCAATTTTTTAGATGGCTTTTGTTTCATTTTTCGTTAATAAAGTGGATTTACATTCAATATTAATATTTATCATTCTTAGGGCATATTACATATACTACATAAAAGTTGTTTATATATTACATGATAAACTGCTGCCTGGCAATTTTCCATTCTGCCAAATTCCATTATTAAAAGAGCCATCTGCAAGTCTAAATATTCCTTGGCCTTCACAGTTCCCAGCTTTAAAATTGCCTCGATACTCATTACCATTTTTCCACCTAATTTTTCCTAGCCCCTCAAATTTATCGTTGACAAATTGACCTACATAATTATATTTAGAAGAACTGCTGCTTGGGGGATAGAAAAATATGCCACAACCATTGCGCTGATTATTTTTGAATTCTCCATCGTATCGACTACCATTCTTAAATATCATTACTCCCTTACCAAATAGTTTGTTATTTTTATCTTTAGCCCCGTAATATTTAGTACCATCTGCATACTTTATATCAGGTTTTCTAGTTGAAGGAAGTGAAGTTAGTTCCGAACTGCAAGGTAGTGAAATAAATTGTTCAGTTTTTTCTGGTATTTGGGGAGATTGCTGTTTGGGAAAATCAGTTTTTTCTGTTATTTGGGGAGATTGCTGTTTGGAAAAATAAGATAATGCAAGCATCGCCACTACTCCTGCTGCTATTACAGTTCCAGCTAAAACTGTCCGATGAAATCCAAATATCCGCCTGTATGTTGATTTTGGTTTTATAGAAGAAATTGGATAAGTTGGAGCTACGATGCGAGTTGAAGATGTTGAGAACCTTAGTGCTTGTAACGCCTCTGCTGCTGACTGGTAGCGTTGGCTAAAGTTGTAACGCACCATTTTTGTTAAGATATCAGCCAAGCGATCGCTGACATTTGTCCAATGACGCCAGATAATTTCGCCATTTGCATCTTCTGAGAATTCCTGAGGGATTCTACCTGTCAAAGCTTGAATAGCAATAATCCCCACTGCAAAGATATCGCTAGACAACCTTGGCTTAGAACTAGCTTGTTCATTAGGCATATAACCATTGGAGCCAATGATAATAGTCGAAGTCACTTGACCTTGAGTATTTGGTGCCAAACCTTTAATTTCTTTAACTGCTCCAAAATCAATCAGCATAATCTTGCCATCCTCGTGCCGACGCATCAAGTTTTGCGGCTTGATATCTCGGTGGATAATATTCTGCTGATGTACCACTACTAAAACTTCAAGAATTTCCTGCAACAGTTGAACTATTTGAGCTTCACCCCAAGGGTGGTCAGGAATTATCTCTGTAGACAAGTCCCGTCCATCCACAAATTCTTGTACTAGATAAAATTCCCCATTTTCTTCAAAATGAGCGAATAATTTGGGTATTTGCTTGCTTAGGTTACCTAAGCGGTATAAAACTTCCGCCTCTTTTTCAAATAATCGTCTAGCGATTGGTAAAACTGCTGTATCGGAGGTTTTCGGTTTTAAGTGTTTAACAACACACCTGGGCTTGTTAGGCAAATCTAAATCTTCAGCTAAATAGGTATCACCGAACCCACCGCTTCCTAAAAGCCCTACGATTTTATAGTGGTTGCGGAGAATTGTATTTATCGGCATCCATCTTACTCCGTAGGATGTTGTTGGCTTGATTGTATCACTTTGGCTGTTCATCCCTATTTGGCAAGAAGATAAAACAATGGAAAAAATATTTGTGAGTAATCATCGCAATTAAGCGAACTATACGGATGCTGCTGATAACTGAGAAAATTATGGCAGTCAGAGAGAATGGTTAAAACAAATATTGGTACTACAAGTTATAAATGCATCAGCCGTACTTTCAATGCGGGATATGATCAAAACTAAGTACAGTTTTGCATAAAAGCGTAGCGTTTTTAATGCAGGGGGATGCATTAATTAACATTGTATTGCAATGCATTGGCATTCTAGGGGGATGCATTAACATTGTATCGCGATGCATTGGCATTGTAGAGGGACACATTAACATTGTATCGAGATGCATTGGCATTGCAGAGGGACACATTAACATTGTATCGGGATGCATTGGCATTGCAAGGTATTGCCAAATTTAGTTCGCTCAGAATTAATGAAATGCTGTACTAAGTAAATACAAGCATTTAGGCAAAGCTGTGATGACAGAACATATTAATGTAGTCATGTCTGTTTTCAGACGTTCTATTTGGAATGAGATACAGAAAATAATTCATACCTTTGATGATTGCCTGTTAGACATTAGTTCTGGGTCTGAGCAAGAAGAGGAAGAACTAAAAGATTGAATTCCTATATTATTCGCGATAAATACTCGCGAATAACATGGATTTTTTATTTTTGCCAAATAGGGATGTTCCCGCTACTGGCGTGATTGAGGGTGCAATTCGTTACTTAATTAAAGACAGAATGGACATTACTGGCGCTCGATGGAGTCTTGAAGGTGCTGAAGCTGTTTTACGTCTTCGTTCTCTCCATGTTAGTAGTGATTGGAATGAATATTGGCGCTTTCATTTACTGCAAGAACGTCAACGTCATCATCTGGCTTTACATCAAGGTGGCATTCCTTTGCTCAAAGATGTCACTCAAGCTCGTTGTTCTACTCCACTACCAATAGCGTTGGTTGCTTGACTACATCTTCTTAAAAGAGTCGCACCCCAAACTTAATATCACTACAACCGCACAGTTGAGCGCAGCAGAATCACCTTACGACTATCTACTATACTTGCAACGAAACCGCCATTGTTCAGCTTTTGCAATGTGTTGTATGCTTCAGTTTGGTTAGTGGTATAAACTGCCAACAAGTAAGGGCGTTGTCCATAAGAAACAAAACCTACGTTACCTCCCACTACTTGCTGCACACTATTTACTAGTTCTGGACGATTGTAATAATCTACCAGCACTGCATAACCCTCTCCTAAGGCTTGAGGATTATAGTTAACTCTCTGCTGAGGTGGCTGTTGCTGTGCCTGAACATTTGTCGTTGTTGGTCGAGTGGTAATTATGGCAGACAAGCCAACAATATTGCTGACATATCTCGCCCAACGATTGGCATCGTCAATTTTGTTAAAGCCCCCTACTCGCGTCACAGTTTCGTTGAGATATTTGCAAGTAATGGTCTTCAATTGAGGTGGTAAGGCACTACGTAACTGCTTTTGATTATTTGCTGTGGGACTGACTACTAATAAAAGATATTCACCTGCATTTGGTGGTTGACAAAGGGGAATGGCTTGTTGGGCAAAGACAGAACTCATGCAACCAATCAACCCTGCGTAAGCGAAGCTCGTCGTAGACATCGCTAATCCTAAAACACTTGGTAAAGTCTGAAATCTATGCACAAAAGTTAGATTATGTAAATCAAGGTGTCCTAGAAAATTTTATAAGAAAAAAGCTGAAAACCCAGTTACTTCAGTATGGGGATGAAAGGAGTGTAAAAAAATATATTTTGTTATCTGCAAATAAAATAGGGAGTGGGAAATGAGTGGGACGAGAGGGATAAAGGAGAATTTACTCCCCCTTCTCCCTTGTATTTTTTCCATACCCGATGCCCAATGACGCCAGTTGCTTCTTTTGTTCAAAGACGCTTCTCTACCAGAGGCTCGGCCAACGCTAACAACGGATAGCGAACGCGAACAGCGTCTCTAAGAGTTGCGGTAGCGAGTCCTCTCCCAAAAGCAGACGATGCCGCGCAACGAGCGTCGGGAACCTTCCAACAATAAAAGCCAGTCGCCTTCAGGTGAAAACCCGCCGGAGAGCGCTGGACTCACCGCAACGCACTGACTCCCCAATGCCCAGATTAGGAAACAGTAGCAAGCGATGCCAAGGCATCGGGTATTATCTCAGAAGGAGCCTGAAATTCTCCAGTGATGACGTACTCTAAACGCAGTTTTAACCAAGTTATAAACTGGGGATTGGTGGAAATGATTGCTACTGCTGGTTGGGGACATTTCGCCTTTAGTTCTGTAAACTGCGGTGTTTCCAAGAAAGCTGGTTGCTGAACCAACCAAAAATCTATTTGTTTTTCTTGTTCGTGGTAATGACGGGTGCGCTCTTTGATAACTTCGTGTATCGGTTCTTCTTGGAGAAGAAAGCGTTGACTGGCCAAAACGTAATAATATGTTTGCATTTTCATCCTTTAGTTACTATGTAAATAATTTAAGGGTACAGAGTGTAGCACTGTACCCTTATAAACTAACTTTTTTGGAATTTCTTGAACCAAGAACTGAACGGACAAGCACTTCGCTGGTTTTCAGCATTTATTTGTTTGTCACCAGATGTTAGCTTTTCCAAGAACAGACTATTGTCAAAGTAGTGTTCTAAGGAAACAATCTTCAAATCATCGCTAACTTTTGCAATGCTCATGCCGATAATTTCTATTGTCTCTCCAGTCGGTGCATGGTCTTTGTATTCTCCGTTAAAATGTCCCCAATGCCGCCACTTGAATGTCACATTTGGTGGCCCTGAGAAGACTTCCACCACTTCCCAAGGAAATCCTTGGGGAAATGTTGTGTGGAAGAGTTTTCCGGATGATTCAAAGGTTTCTTCTGAAGCCTTGTAATGTTCTGAATCAGCCATAAACAAATTGTAAGTACCTTGGGCTGATACATCTGCTGCTGTGTACTCTACTCCACCATTGGTACTCACACGAAACTTGTCATTCACAATAGACAACCAGTGTTGCGGGTTAGCTTTGAAGGACACCTCCATCTCGAAGGTTCGTACTAAGTTTTGCACGATCGCTTCCAGTGTACCTTCAAGGTGATTGTAATTACTTTCTTGGGCGAGATCCTCGTTTGAACGGGAATAATCAGGCGGTGTTTGATAGCGCCACTCCACATCAGTGCTTTCTGCTATCACCTTATCTCTATTCTGTACCCAAAGCGGCAGGTTGTTAGACTGTGTTGCGCTCATAGAAGTTTTTACTGAAGATTTGATCCCAATTTCTAGATTTCGCAGTGACAACCCCTCTAAAGTTTAAGGCAGTGGGTGAGATCAGGGAGCAGGGGGAGAAAAATTTTAGATTTTAGATTTTGGATTTTAGATTGAAATTTAATCAAAAATCCTCAATCCAAAATCCAAAATTGAATTGCCCTATGCCCCATCCCCTCGGATAGCTTGTTTCATCTCGCGGACTGCCCTTTCCATACCTACTAATGCTGCCCGACTGATAATGGTATGACCAATGTTGAGTTCTTCCATACCTGGAAGCGCAGCCACCGGATAGACGTTCCAGTAGGTGAGTCCATGACCAGCGTTGACTCGCAATCCAGCTCGAATCGCTTGTTCACACCCTTTAGCTAATATGGCTAATTCTCGCTGGCGATTTGTTTCATCCTTAACATCAGCATATTGTCCGGTGTGCAATTCAATAAACCGCGCCTGTAGCTTGACAGATGCTTCAATTTGTGCTGATTCTGCATCGATAAATAGACTAACTGGAATGTTAGCGCTTTGCAATTTATCAACTATCTCACCTATTCTAGCAAGTTGCCCGACGATATTTAGTCCGCCTTCTGTTGTAACTTCTTCTCGCTTTTCCGGGACTAAAGTCACGTAGTCTGGTTTGATATCGAGAGCGATCGCTAGCATTTCATCTGTAGCGGCCATTTCTAAATTAAGATGCGATCGCACTGTTTGCCGCAACAGCAGCACATCTCGATCTTGGATATGCCGCCGATCTTCGCGCAGATGCACCGTAATTCCATCTGCACCCGCTAATTCTGCCAGCACCGCCGCCGCCACGGGGTCTGGTTCCACCGTCCGCCGTGCTTGCCGAATGGTGGCGATGTGGTCAATGTTAACGCCAAGTGTAGCCACCCCAAATTTCTCCCAAATCCACAGTCCTCAGAACTTGATTTTACCGGAAATAGCCGCAGTTTCGCTTGAGAATTAGAGACACATCACACACCTTATATCAATTCTTTGTGAAACTGGACAAAATCAAGCTTGGCGAAACTTGAAGCTTAAGCCTCAGACTCTCTCCAGTGAAATCAAACTGGATAAATTACTCACAAAGCTGTTGCAAGTAGTGATTGAAAATGCTGGAGCAGATAAGTGTGCGATACTACTGCTCAAAGAAGGTAGATTGGCGTTTGGTAATTTACTAGCAGGTGTTGCCCATGAAATCAACAATCCTATCGACTTCATTGCCGACAACATTGAACCAGCTAAAGTTTATGTCAATGATTTGTTTTGACTAATTAACCTTTATCAATAAAAGTTTCCTAATCCTGGCTTAAAAATTAAAGATGAAATTGAGTTTATCATTTGGATTGCTTTAACAAGTAAAAATTCATGAGAATATTTAAAAAACTAAATATTATGTCAATAATTTTTTGGCTAATTTATACATTCATTCTCAGAAACGATATACTTTAAGAAAGTTTCTTGGGAAACCTCATCTGCTAAATATAACAGCTAATACATCAACTCTCTGAATTGATATGCTTTTAAACCTGCAACAAATTATCGTTAAAGCTGGTCAGCAAATGTTAATTAAAGATCTTAATTGGCAGCAGCTAGAGAATATTTTGGAAGAAATAGGAGAAAAGCGTGCCGCACGTATTTCTTATAGTTATGGTTGGTTAGAAATTATGGTTCCCCTACCAGAACACGAAAAAGATAAAGAATATATTGGTGAGTTAGTGAGAATTTTATTAGATAAACTCCAAATTGATTTTGAGCCTTTTGGTTCCACAACACTTAAAAATGAGCGAATGCAGCAAGCCGTAGAACCAGATACCAGTTTTTATATTACAAATCAAGCTGCTATCATTGGAAAAAATCGCATTGATTTGAATATAGACCCACCACCAGATTTAGCAATCGAAATTGATATTACCTCCCGGACTAGATTTGAAAATTATGAAATTTTAGGAGTTCCTGAACTTTGGCGACATACACAACAAGGTTTAGAAATTTCTTTGTTAGAACAGGGGAAATATATAAAATCTGAATCTAGTCCTAATTTTCCTAATATACCAATTGTTGAATTAGTCAATGAATATGTTCAGCAGTGTTTAACAATTGGGAGAAGTCAAGCTATGCGTAATTTTCGAGATTGGGTAAAGAATAATTTATAACCATTTGTAATCTGTACTTTTTAATTCCGCAACTTCTCAGCAGATTATGATATAAATCTAAGGCTTTCTGAGAAAGATGATCGCTTATGACTACTGAGAACAATCCAGCAACCGTTGTGGACTGGGAACCCCCATGCCACCTACAGATTTAATTTTTGATGATGGTGAACCCTTTGAATCAAATCGCCACCGCATTGCCATGAATGTCCTGATTCTGTCATTGCAACAAGCTTGGGCTGACCGTAATGATTTCTTCGCTGAGGGCAACATGTTTATTTACTATAATAGCACCCAGGTTCGTAACCCTACGGCAGTTGCTACATTTTACGTCGGGATGATTCAGACCAGGCTTATACTCACTGACTCCTATTAGAAGTGCTACTTTCGCCATCTCGCTATTCTTCCTTACTGCTGGAATTTCTTAGTTACCTGCAACAAACTTTTGTGCTTGTTCAATGGCGGCGGTTAACTCTTCCCGACTGCTAGCTTTCACCTTGAGTTTTTTGTCGTTAGCTTCGACTTCCAATTCAATGGTTTTATTACACAAGCGATCGCCCAAATATCCCAGCAATTTCTTAAAATTGGCAAGACTCACCCCTGTCTGCAACACCCCCACTAAAAAACCACCAACAGACTTGGCTCCTTCGGGTATTTCTGTAACTGCTACGAGTTCAGCACTCTCTACATCTAAATCCTTGATTTCTTGGAGGAGATTTCACGTTTCCCGTTCTTGCTCTTCTGCATCTAAGTCTGGATTAGAAAGAGCGATCGTCAATTTGACGTTAGATTCAGAACTCATTTTTTACCCTTTACGGTTTTAAGCAGTTGACTGTCAACTATATTTCCGTGATTTCTCTATTGACATCATAGCTGCTATGTAAATTTCCTGAAACTTCTTCAAGATTTTTACAAAAATTCATAAAATTTAGGTAAAAATTACTAAAAATAGGAGTATCGCCCCTTTAGCTTTCAATAAACCACGCACGCAGCAGTTCTGGGGCTTTATATCCTATATTCCGCACTTTGAATGAATTGGCAAGCCTACACTGTACCGTCAGTCCAGTGTAGGTAGTTAATATCATGTCAGGTTAATTAAAACAAATCCAAATCTGTTACAGCACCAATACTGCTAGAAGATACCAATTTGGCATATTTCGCTAACACGCCTTTAGTGTAACGCGGAGCGGGAGGTTGCCAGTTGGCACGACGACGGGCCAATTCTTCTTCGGATATATTCAATTGCAATAAACGAGCGGGTGCATCAATAGTAATATTATCGCCTTCTTCTACAAGAGCGATCGCACCACCAACTGCCGCTTCTGGAGCAACATGACCAACCACCATGCCGTAAGTACCGCCAGAAAAGCGTCCGTCGGTAATTAATGCCACTGCATCACCCAAACCAGCACCGATAATTGCTGAGGTAGGAGCCAACATTTCTCGCATCCCAGGGCCGCCCTTAGGCCCTTCGTAGCGAATGACTAAAATATCACCAGGTTGAATTTTCCCCGCCAAAATTGCATTTAAAGAGGCTTCTTCCGATTCAAACACCCGTGCAAGACCGGTAATTACTGGCTTTTTCACTCCGGTAATTTTAGCAACAGCCCCTTCCGTTGCTAAATTACCTCTAAGAATAGCTAAATGCCCTTGGGAATACATCGGGTTATTCCAAGGACGAATCACATCTTGATTAGTGGATGGTTCTTCTGGTATATCTGCTAATATCTCTGCAATCGTTTGACCACTGATGGTGAGGCTATCACTATGTAACAAGTCATGCACAAGTAGCATCTTCATTACCTGCGGAATGCCACCAGCTTTGTGCAAATCTGTAGCTACATATTTACCACTTGGTTTCAAATCACATAAAACGGGAACACGGGCGCGGATAGTTTCAAAGTCGTCTAGAGTTAACTCTACATCAGCAGCGCGGGCGATCGCTAATAAATGCAACACCGCATTTGTCGAACCACCCACTGCCATAATCACAGAAATGGCATTCTCTATAGATTTGCGGGTGATAATTTGGCGGGGTAAGATTTGTTTGCGAATCGCTTCAACTAACACAAACGCTGATTTTTCCGTGCTGTCGGCTTTTTCGGCATCTTCTGCCGCCATTGTCGAGGAATAGGGCAAACTCATCCCCATCGCCTCGAAAGCTGAAGACATGGTATTAGCTGTGAACATTCCCCCACATGAACCAGCACCAGGACAAGCACGGCTTTCAACTTCTAATAGTTCTTTATCGTCAATCTTTCCAGCACTATATTGACCAACAGCTTCAAAAGAACTAACAACAGTTAAATCACGTCCGTTGTAATGACCAGGTTTAATTGTGCCACCGTAAACAAAGATAGCAGGGATATTCATCCGGGCGATCGCCAGCATTGCCCCGGGCATATTTTTATCACAACCGCCAATAGCTAGTACACCATCCATACTTTGTCCAGTACAGGCGGTTTCAATGGAATCGGCAATGACTTCCCGCGACACTAGGGAATATTTCATCCCTTCAGTTCCCATCGAAATCCCATCGCTAATGGTAATCGTGCCGAACACTTGCGGCATCGCTCCGGCGGTTTTTATCCCAACCTCTGCTATGAGCGCCAGTTGGTTGATCCCCATATTACAGGGAGTGATCGTACTGTAGCCATTGGCAATGCCCACAATAGCTTTATTGAAATCTTCATCTTTAAAACCAACTGCACGCAGCATAGCTCGATTAGGCGATCGCTGCACCCCTTGTGTTACAACTTGGCTTCTCAAATTCTCTGACATTTTTTTTCCTTCCGTGCCTCATCGCTTGTATTGCGATTGTATTACCTGATTTTCTCATGTATACGTGGCGCGATCGAACAACTATAAAAGGGAGAGGTAAGTTTAGCTTGCCATTAGTGCTGGTGCTCCTACGAGTTGAATCTCTAACTCGGCGAAAACATCAAAATCGGTATTAGCTTAAAGAATACCTCCTGAATAACGCACCTGAGCGATTCCGGTGAATGCAGCGCTGCCAATGAAAGTGAAAGCTTGGTTGCCATTGAAAATGAAGTTATTAGCGTCAATCGCAGATAGATCGATTTTGTCATGCATATATCAATGATGTTCGCATCAAAAATTGTGCAAGCAATCATATTTTATCCTTGCGCCTGATGTCTTCACTGATTCAAAGACCAGGCTGCTAGGCAAGAAGCAGATTTTATCGGATGCAGATGTAACTAAAGGTGTCTTGAGACGTTTTTAATCTATATCGAAATCACAAAGTCGTGATAGTACCCTGAGGGGTACTTTTTTATTTATCAGAAAAACTTATTATACCAAAAACTTTTGCGATCGCCATAACCTCAATATTTTTGTTAATTAAGTATATTAACATACTACATAATTGATGATTGCATATGCATGATGTTTCACAGTGGTCGTTGCCACCTGGTGTGTAAAATGTCCAATAGTTAAACTGAGATACTTGCCAGGAAAAAAGCAATTATTGTGGGGGCAACCTCGTCAGTCCATTGCTATTGATGTAACAGAAATTCCAATTGAACATCCTCGACAGGCACAGCGTTCATTAGCTCTTGTAAAAGTCCCTTTCGGGATCCGATGAGAACTGGTAAGAAGTGATCGCACACTTAGATACAGGCGATGCTACCGGATAATCATAAGGTAAGCTTATAAGGCACTCGAAAGTCAAACATCTCAAATCAGTAGAATTTCAAAGCTTCTGGGGTGTAAAACCTGAGACATTTGAGTACATGGTTGAAGTAATCAGCCACCACAGTCAACAAAAACAGAAACCAAAGCGACCAGGAAAAATCAGTTTGTCAGACTAAGTATTGATGATTATCAAAAGAATAGAGAAATAATTTGTACAGCACACTATTTCTAATTGTTTAAAGAAAGCAGACTCTTTTTAAATAAAAACATTAGACCTTTTGCATAAATCAAAAATAAGAACCCCACTCCTAAAAGCTTGCTCTTAGGAGTGGAGTGTTGAAGACTTTTGTAAGAGTCTATTAAATTAAAGGATAAAGTCGCTTAGCACTACTAGTGGTGCTCCTATAAGCCGAACCTCAAACTCAGGCGACCGATCCGCATCAGTACTAGCTTGGAGAATACCTCCTGAATAACGGAGCTGACCAGGTGCGGAGAATGCAGCAGCCCCAATGTAAGTGAAGGCTTGATTACCCAGTTTAGTGGAGTCGGCGTCGATAGCAGATAGATCGATTTGGTCACCTGGCAACGTACCGTTTCCTACAAAGTCAGTGATCAGATCCCGTCCAACAACAGCACTATCTGAAACTGAGCTGAACTTGAAAACATCGTTACCTGCTCCTCCACTGAGAATATCAGTCCCAGTACCGCCAGCGAGTGTGTCGTTGCCAGCACCGCCAGTGAGGATATCGTTGCCACCACCACCACTAAGGATATCGTTGCCATTTTCGCCAAAGAGGGTATCTTTGCCACTACCAGCGTTAAGGATATCGTTGCCATTACCACCTTTAACAGTATTGTTGCCATTGCCGGCGTTAATGACATCGTTGCCATTACCGCCAGTGAGGATATCGTTCCCATTACCAGCGTTAATGATATCGTTGCCATTAGTACCGTTAATGTTTTGGTTACCACCAGTAGCGTTAATGATTTTGTTACCATTAGTGATGACCTGGATATTGCCGCCACCGCTTTTTACAATTTCGTCGATGTCAAGACCGGTGATCTTATTTAAATCGATACCGTCAATAATTGCCATAATGAGCTTCTCCTAAGTTTAGAGGGGAAAAAAATTACCTCGTCACTTCCCCATGAGAAAACGGCGTTGCTGATTAAGAGTATGAATTTCGTTTCCCCCAAAGGCGCAAAGGAAACAGTTTCAAACATTAAATTTTTGAATTTCACACTTTTATTCAGCAACGCCGAGAAAACAAGGTGGACAAATAACGAGTGGGAAGATATAACTGAACTACACCTGATTAAAACAGGTCTTTGCTGTTAAGTCTGAAGACTTGAGAAGATTTCAGAAGGACTGGATGTATTGATGATGTTGGCATCAAAATTGTGCCAAGAGTCATGTAATATCCTTGTGCCTTATGTATTCAATGGTTTCAGTAGTAGGCTGCTAGGGAACAAGCAGATTTTCTCCTACGAAATTGCATATGTTTTCGGACGTTTTTACTGGATATCATGAATCACAAGACTATGATATAACCCTCAAGCGTACTTTTTTCTATCTATAAGAAAGAATAATTAACTTTTATATTTTAATCTCGTCAGAGTAAAATTTGAAATCCTTAGATTCAGATCGGGTTTTTTAATCTATATCTGAATAACAAGGTCGTGATAGTAAGTAGGTTGGTGGGGAAAACTAAACCATCTAAAGGTATGTAAACGAGCAAATAAGCTTAATTCAAGCATACTTCATAATATTTACAAAACTTTACATAGTTACTTTTAATAGCACCAACTTACTTACTGTGGACGGTAGTTTGTTTTATTTATAAAAAAAGTGGCATTCATTTGTAAAGACTGAATGCCACTTTGTATTTGATCAAAATTCCTGATGATAGAGATATTTTACCCAGGTAGAGTTATCCCAGTGACAGCGATCGCACCAGCGATCGCACTGGCTGCAAGGGAAGTCAATGCTGTCCCAAATAACCACCAAGCAGCACTTGCAACGGTTTTTTTGGTTTCTTCAGCTTGCTTTTTAGCTTGCTTTTGGATCGCTTTCAGGCGTTTTTGTGTTTCTTGCTGGATGCGTTCGGCTCGTTGCAATACGCCATCCCGGGCCGTTTCTATTTGGTCGATAATGCGATTAGCATCCGCCTCAGAAATATCCTCACGAGAACTGATGACAGCTACTAAGGTGTCACGATCAAATTCACTGAGGCGATCGCGCAATGCTTCAAATCCAGCTTGTGGATCGTCGAACACTTTAGCAAAGTCTTGCTTAATACCTTCATAATTGAGTTCCGAACGATCCAGGGAATTGAGATAATTGCGAACTTTGGCAAAAATCCCATCCAGCACTGATTGCACTTTTTCTTGGATCTGCTGGAATTGTTGGACAATCGAACTGCGAACAGACTCAATTTGATCCACAATTCGGTTAGCTTCCTCTTCTGAGATATCTTCTCGCCCAGATAGCAGCGCCACGATTGTCGAACGGTCAAATTTGGAGGCGCGATCGCTTAAATTACCAATTCCAGCCCGGGGAGAAGACAGCAGCAATTGCAAATCGCGTTTGATTGCTTCTGGGTTGAGTTCTTCTTTGTTGGTATTACGCAGATATTCTTCGAGATTGGCTTCAAAATCTAGAGCTACTTGAGTGGTACGTTTTGCTAAACGTCGTGGCGCTCTAACTATACTAGTAATCGCATCTTGACCGCGATCAATGATCTGATTAACCTGCTCTTGGCTCAAGTCTCCTCGCTGACTCACGAGTTTAACCAAGGTTTCTCGATCAACGTGAGACAAGCGATCGCGCAATGCTAATGCACCGGCTTTGGGATCATTGAGTAATTTTTCTAAATCATTCCTGATACCTTCTGGATCAAGTTCTTCCAAGTTGGTATTGCGGAGATATTCTGCGATCGCTTTTGTAGTTTTTTCGTACTGTTCTTTCGCCTGCTGCGGTACTTGCAAAATACTGTCTCGCACTGCTTCTAGCTGATCGAGAGTTTGGTTTACCTGTTCTTCGCTCAAATCTTGACGCTGACTGAGCAATTGTACCAGTGTATCGCGGTCAAATTGCGATAAGCGTGACTGCAAAAGGCTAATTCCGGCTTGCGGATCGTCTAGTAAAACTCTAAACTCACGTTTAATAGCTTCGGGATTGAGTTCATCTTTGTTAGTATTCCGCAGATAGTCTTCAACTCTTTGGCGTAGTTCATCAGCTTTCGCTTTTGCTTGTTCTTGCACTTCTCTAGCACTATTCAAGATATTATCGCGACTACTTTCAAGTTGACTAACAATATTATTAGCTTCCTCTTCGCTGATATCTTGACGCTGCTGGAGCAATTGTACAAAAGTGTCGCGGTCGAATTCCCCGAAGCGATCGCTTAAATCTTCAAACCCAGCTTTTGGATCTTCTATCAACTTGTCAAAATCCCGTTTAATACCTTCAGGATTGAGTTCTTCTTTCCCCGTGGAACGCAGATAATCTTCGATGCGGCTGCGGAAATCTTGCCCTTTTTCTTGCGTTTGGGCCTGTTTTACAGTTTCTAAAACTTCCAGGCGATCGCTTTCCATTTGTTCGGCAATTTCTTTCACCTTGGCTTCACTAATATCATCCCGCTGCTTCAAAAAGTTGGTGAAATATTCTTGATTGAGTTCTTCTAACTCCCGTCTCACAGTTGCCGGATCTGCATTTACGTCATAGATGACTTCTTTAAATTCATCTATTAGCGTAATTCGGTTAAAGTGCCAAGGAAATGAATTCAATATGTATTCTTCTACATCTGCTTTAATTGTGTTTTCGGGTGATGGCGATTTTGCAGCTACTTGCTCAGTTGCTTGCTCTCTGAACTTTTGTAGTTGTTCTATAATTTGAGCAACATCTACATCTTGAACTTTCTCTTTCAATTTTTGGAGCTGATTTGTAATTTTCTTGACATCTATATTGGGAAGGTTTGTGCTATCCAATACTGCTGGTACAGCAGCGCTCAAGCCATATCGAACCGCTTGTTTTATCACACCCTTACTTAGCTTGCCATTACCACCTCCAATTGTAAGCAGTTGCTGAAGCTGTTCACCTAATTGTTCGGAATTTAGTTCATCTGGAGTAGCAGATTTGAGAAAGTTAATTACTTCTTCCGTCGGATTTTTGCGATTCACAGCTTGTTGCCAAGCACCTTCAAATTGGTCGGTAATTCGATTGATATCTTCTTTAGATAAATCAGCACGACTGCTGATTAAATCTACAAAGGTTTGGCGGTTAATATTTTGCAAGAGGTCGTTGTTAGCGACAGATTGCAAATCTGTATCTTTAAGAAGCTGCTCAAATTGAGTCCGAATTTCTTTAATATCTAGCTTCGGTATTTGTAGAGAACCTAAGGAACTTTGGAGCGTATTTCTGATACCTTCAGCGTCAAAACCTGAAGTTAATTCCTGCCGGACTGCGGCTGTAATATCTTCAACAGTAGAAACTAACTGTTTTTTTGCAGTATTAGCACCGATACCAGCAGTTGCTGTACCTATCAGACCTTGAAAACCAGAGGTGACAGTACTAGCGATAGAACCAACTAAAGAACCTACTGCGGATGAACCTAACCAAATTACTAGTGCGAAATAAGTAGACCAGATAACTACACCAATAATTGCTCCTAGAAATGCACTTTCGATTAAGCTAAGTTTTACCGCTAGAAAACAAGCAATAAATAATGCAATGCTAACGTTTATCAACGCCCAAGCACCAACTTTAGCCTGAACTTTACGAATTGTCTTACCCAAACTTTCGGAATCATCGTCAGAATCTGAGTCAATTCCCCAAGATGAAATTCCAACAGCGACTGAAAAGTTTGTGAATAACAATTGAAAGGCAAATGCCATTAAGACGCCAGCCAGCAATGCTACCAAGATTTTAGGTCCAGAAAAAAGAACTGATGCTTCTTCTGGAGTTAGTACTTCCTGAGCTAAAGTTATCGGCGCTAATCCAAAAGGCAGCGAGTTCCATCCCCAAATAGTTAAAACATCTTGAAACATACTTTATTTCCCACTTCCACTCAATTAAATACCCATTTAGAAAATGGCTTACTCATTAGTTTAATTATCAGTTAGATAACCTGACACTTTCTTAAGTAATAAATTCTTTTACCAAAAGTCGTATTTTAATCAAAATAAATATTTTTATTACTCTTTTGCTAAAAAAATAATGTGATATTTGGTGATTTTTTCACATATTGGAATCCGATTTTATTGTGTGAAAAAATCTAAGTATATGTATGGTACGTTACAGAATCTGTTCTAATGCACCAAAGCCCTACGACGATGCTGTATTTTTGTCTAAGGGACTTCAAGTTAAAAAAACATCTCATAGTAAGAGCGCAAGGTCTTGCGCCTCTACAAATGTACAAATAATTTTGGATAATTTATTTTTTATCAGTCCTTAACATAACGCTCTGACACTCGTTATTGGCGTTTTCCTTTGGGAGAAAACTCCTTATCGGGTGACGCTACGGACAGTCGCTATCCCTACACTAACACCAGTCACTGTGACAGTTGAAAATCAAGTTGGGTGCGCTGGTTCACCAGTTGCGACAACTTTGGAAAAGTTCATAATGAACTGGCTCCCCTACGTGTATTTCAAAAATCAAATATGAGTCATACATATGCAATATTTAAGAAAATAAAATATTCTTAACAAAAGTAAATTTTATAAAAAATATATTTGATAAAGGAAATTTTTACTTATCTTTAGTCTGTAGATAAAATCACCTATGTCTCATGATAGAGATAAAAATTCTTCCAAGCGATTGATGAAAAGGAAACATAAACATGTATTAATAAGGGTTATTGCCCAATGGCACTAAAAAAGTGCAAATCCTTAAGAATGGCTTGACTTTTGGCTGTTAGGGTGTAAGGGGATAGGGGTTGCACGGTCAATAGCTAGCACGTGAAATCTAAGAACCGAGCGAGTCAGCAGATGCTAGCCTCTCGCATACACCCGTGTCCTAACAGGGGTTTGACCTTTTCTTAGTGACATTCGAGTTATTACCAGCTATAAATTTGTTTGTAAGTAAATAATTGATTTTTACTGAGGAGAAAAAATAATGGTTGTAGGTGTACATAAACGTGGTGTAGGTGTATTTTCTAATCGTCGAGATGTTGAACATGCTTTACATGAATTGAAAAACACCGGCTTTGACATGGATAGAGTCTCTGTCATTACCCAGGATGGAGACAAAGATGATATTGCTGGCGCTGAAGTGAGCGATCGCGTCGGTGACAAATCTGACGAAGGTGCTAAAGTCGGAGCAGTTACAGGTACTGCTTTGGGCGGATTGACTGGCTTATTAGTTGGTCTTGGTACTTTGGCTATTCCTGGAGTCGGGCCAATTATGTTAGCTGGAGCTGCTGCAACCACCCTAGCTACCACCCTAACTGGAGCTGGTATTGGTGCAATAGCTGGCAGCTTGCTTGGTGCATTGGTTGGTTTAGGAATTCCCGAAGAACGAGCTAGAGTTTACGACGAACGTGTCAGACGAGGACACTATTTAGTCATTATAGATGGCACAGATACAGAAATTCTTAGAGCAGAAGCAATTTTACGTCAGCAGGGTGTGGAAGAGTTTGGCATTTACGAAAATCCAGATGCTAGAAATGCAAGCACTGGTTATGTAACTCCAACTGCTACAGGCACTGATTATGTCACTCCAACTCCGACTGCGGCTCGTAGTGGTGTAGAGAGACGAGCAATTGGAGTATTTTCTCATCGCCGAGATGCAGAAGCAGCACTTACAGATTTGCGAGATGCTGGTTTCCCGATGAGTAGAGTATCGATCATTGCTAAGGATGCAAATGGTCAGGGGATCGCAGGTGTAGATGTAGATAGAACCGCAGGTGCAGGTAATAAAGCAGACGACGGCGCCAAAACGGGAGCAGCTACAGGCGGAGTATTAGGCGGCTTGACTGGTTTATTAGTGGGTCTTGGGACTTTAGCAATTCCAGGAGTTGGGCCTGTAATTTTGGGTGGGGCAGCAGCAACGGCTTTGGCGACAACAGTCGCTGGCGGTGCTATAGGTGCAGCAGCTGGGGGTATTGTTGGCGCACTGGTTGGCTTGGGAATTCCTGAAGACAAGGCGCGAGTTTATGGCGATCGCTTCCAAAGAGGCGACTACTTAATAATTATCGATGCTAATGAAGCTGAAATCCACCAAGCTGAAGCTATTCTAAAACGTCGAGGGATTGAAGAATTTGCGATCTACGATGGCACTGATCTCGGCGAACATCGCCCAGGTTTAGATCGAGCAACCGATTACGGCACACCTGTTGTTAATAGCGATCGCACCAATTACTCAACAGGGTCTTATACAGACGATCCTGCTGTAGTGATTGTTGACCGCCGTGATGAAACACTCTAAGCTAAAGTAGTTATCACTCACACTAGTTCCCCCAAAATTGCCGGAGCAAAAAGTTGAAAATTTTGCTCCTCATTTAAGTAAACTTGCTCCTCACTTCTGCCGTGAATATCAATAAACTCCACAACTTTCATTTTGCGATTCCGAATTCAATATATGCAAAAGCTAACTCCTTTTTTAATTAGTGGCCTTTTAGTTTTTGGTGTTGCTGCTTGTGATAACGCTTCTAAAACAAGTGAATCTGCACCAAATAGTACGAATGAAGCTCCCCAAACGCCGAGTGTACAAACAACACAAGCTTCTCAACAAGACGCGCAAAGTGATGTCCGCAAAAGACAGCTAAATGAGGATATTCGCGCCCGTGAACAGCGCAATAATGCTACGGGTGGTGATGCACAACGAGCCAAAGGTGACCTTAAAAGTGAAGTTCGCTCTAAGTTAGAGGCTAATATACCCAAGGGTCAACTAACAGTTGATGCCGCAGACAATGGAACTGTCACTGTCGCTGGAACTGTGAACAATCAGCAGGAGTTGGCTAAAATTGAACCTTTAGCTAAACAAATTAAAGGTGTCAAAAGTGTAGTTGTTAAAGCAACTGTTGTCGCACCGAAAAAATAAGGTAGGTAACAACAAATCCGCGTGAGTAGGTAGGCATAAATAAATTTAGATGCCCCTGCTCATTATTGGTGGTCAGTTATATTCAATACTGACCATTAATGATTGACAACTGACGACCTTAATAATTATATTTATTGACGCTCAGTCAGTTATAGAAACTCTTGTACTTCCAGAAAATAATAACTATGGAAACTGAACAACAACGTGAATCCATCAATGCCTCCTTATCACAAGGTACGCTAGCACTTGAAGGTGTAGATACAGCAAACTTGCCAAAGTTACCACCAGCAGTTGAACCGGAATCTCAATTGCAGCAAATTAGTAGACAAGTTTCTGAATTTTTGGAGCAATTACCCGAATACTTAAATAGCTTTTTTCAGGACTACAAGCAGCCTCTAATAACTGTGGCTTTAATTTTGGCGGCGATTGTTACAGCCAAGATAGTACTAGCAGTCCTGGATGCAATTAATGGGACTCCACTATTATCACCACTTTTTGAGTTAATTGGAATTAGTTACGCTACATGGTTCATTTTCCGTTATCTACTGAAGGCTTCAACTCGGCAAGAATTAGCGGATGAAATTCAATCATTGAAAAGCCAATTTGTGGGAGAATAAATTCCCAAACCATTAAATTAGTACACTATGGCTGAAGTTTATCTATCTTTAACAAGGGGATTTTGCTCCTTGTCTTGTTAATTGAGATGGTAACTATAATTTACACGAAGCTGTACTAGCCTCAGCACAGTATTAGGTATGGTTTTCTAATTAAATATATTCAATCCAAAGGTTCATATTCCCGACTTCTCTAAAAAGTAGAGAATTTTGTAACTATTCTATTTTACATGTAAAAGCCAGTAGGGGCAGAATAATGTTCATTGGTGTCAGTGTCAACTTCAGCCAAAACCCTTGTTCTACGCAATTAATGTAAATTATCAGTATTTAACCTGACTTAATATTAGTTTTTTGGATACATCCAAAGATAGAGAATATAACATTATTTTTAAATTTAAATCACTTCTAAAGATAGTAGATTTGAGATTAAAAACAGCCTAATCTGGTTTATGAAGTTATTTAATACATTCTTTAAGAGGACATAATTTATGGCTAATGAAGGTATAGATTCATCTGATAGAGCCGAAGTAAATACATACGATCGCGGCATTATCCCAGCTGAAACAGCTGCTCGAATGGAAAGAGAAGGAGATGAGTACAAAACACTCCCCACAGAAGAAAAAGAGGCAGATGCATCTACCGATGATCAAACTGATTCAGAAAGTATACGCACCACTGACGGCTATACCATAGACAAAGAAGGTTTGTCTAACAACTATGCAATTGAACCGGAAATGTACTACGAAGAACCGGGTGATGCACGCCAACAAGCAGCAGAAGAAAAGGCAGCACGTATTCAAGAACTTGCAGAAATTAGTCAAGATGACGAGGAAGGCAAGTTGACCGAAAAGGGTGACAAACGCGGTAGAGGTCCAGGAGTAATTTAATTAACACCATCCTTTTGGCTGTGTGTAATTACACGTAATAAGACTAAATAGGCGGTAAGTAGAGACGCAATCATTGCGTCTCTACTTATATGGGCTAATATTTTCAGAAGTATGTTACTCGATGATCAACGGCTCAAGTTCCCGATTATGCCATTGCCGCTGATGCCATTCGGCAACCAAGGGACGGACAATGAACTTAGGATGATGTTCGCCTTTAACATCAATGCGTAAACCTGAGTAAGGTCGTCGCTTCTGAAAACCTTGACCGTTGCGACCAATGAAGAGATGCGATCGCGCCACTAATCTATTTTCGTTCCCAAAAGTCTCCATCAAATCTGCTCCCTCAATCCGCTGGCGTCGCAAACTAAACCCGCTACCACCACAAATAATCCAGTGAATATGAGAATCAGCGTGTCCCGTATCCATTGTTTCCAGGTGTTCCAAGCAGTGCGCGTGACCGTTTAATACCAAATCAACCAAAGGACGCCCCTGAGTTAGGGAACCTATTTTTTTAGCTACCGCATCCAGCACATCACGGAGGCGATCGCGAATTATCAAAGTTTGTGCTTGTTGCCACTTTGTCGCCTCAGTTACATAGGGAGGATGATGGAAATAAATTACCCTTCCGCGAACTTCAGCAGTATTCCAAGATTCAATTAATCTTTGCTTGAGCCACTCCAGTTGTTCAATATCAGTTAGTGTTGTTTTATCAGCAGCTAATTGCTTATCGATATCAACAATAATTTCTTCAATTTGTGACAGCTTGGCGTGGAAGTCGTCTAATTGGTCGGCTTCGGTGGGGTTTTCTGGACGAAGCTTGCCTGAGGTTTCAACGATTTGCAGCTTTTCTTGCTCTAAATCTTCACGGCGTTTTTCTAAGACTTTGCGATCGGCATCGCCTTGTTTAGTTTTAGGTAGCGGTGGTGGATCGTTAAATGTATTAGAATCCAAGGCAAAGAAATCTATACCGCCATAGCGAAAAGTATAGTAGCGATTGGGAAGGCGGGTGAAGTGCCCAGGTTCATAGCTAAGACAAAGACCTGTATCTGTCTTGGCTGTGTAGTACTGATCTAAATGATGATTTAACTCTCCTGGAAGCTGAAACGCCTTAAGATAGTCCAGAAATGCCCGTGCGTAAGCGTCACCGGTTCCTGAGCCATGCAAGCCCACATCTAGGTCTAACCGCGATCGCAACAGGCCACGAATGGGTAATGTTGTTAGGGACGCCAAGCTCAATAAAATCGGCAAGTTATAGTAATCGTGATTTCCCGGTACAGGTAAAATGGGCAGCTTAAAAATCATCTGGTCATAGGCAATCCGTCTGGGATGCTCTCCGCCCAAGATAAACTCTCGGTAAGGCTGGATGAAGTTCTGGTGGTAGTATTCACTCGACCCCACCAAATAGATCACATCCCCCATGTGCAGCATAAAACGGGATTCGTTGTGATGGGGCAGCATCAGTTCAGCCACCTGTCGCTGGGGATTATGTCCCCGGTGCTGGCCGGAACCACTATCACCTACAACTAAAAATGAAAACTCACAATTGTCTGCTTGACCATCTTTCAACACCAGCCGAGTTTGGTCGATGTTCCGTTCCACAATTAACGGATCTTGCCACCGTACTCGCTGATTCATTTTACTAATTTTGTTAGCGATCGCTGGATCAGATACAAGTTTCAATGCAACCTACTCCTGAATCTTCTATTAAAGGGGACAGGGGAGCAAGGTTGTACCAAGTCTCTCCCCTTGATGCCACTTGCTTCTCCTAAGAAAGACGCTCTTGCTAGCTTGCTTCCCTGTAGGGGTACAAGCCGGGAAACCCGTTCAACGCAGTGGCTCCCCCATGCCCCATGCCCTTATTCTCCTACTGTGTCTTTCATCTCAATAATCAGGTTGGGGAGTCCCTCTAGTTTTTCAGTAGGCTCAACTTCTTCTACTAATGGCACAAAAATTTTCAAGCCTGCTGGAACACACTTAATTTCTACTGGAGTTGTGCCCACTATTTCACCATCTAGAACAACCTTTTGTGGTGGATTAGTCGTAATTTTAAATTGTTTGGCTCGTAGGAAGCCAATATCATCCCGTTCTACGGCGTTACCTGTTGAAGCCGTTTGAAATAAATGAAATGTAGCGGCGATCGCTCCTGCCTTATTAACTGAAGCTACAATCGTTAAATCTAGTAACCCATCATCATAAATAAGACCTGCTGGGCCCTGAGCTAAGACAGAAGTAGCAGGTGCAGCATTTGCTACTGTTACTGCACAAGCGCTAGTTTTAATTATTTTGTCCTCAGTTTCAATTTCAACATCAAAGTTTTTTAAGTTTCTCAGTTGCTGAATTCCAGCTAAGACGTAGGCCATCATCCCAAAGCGATTCTTGGCGTCTCGGTCTGCCAATTCTACAGTTTCAGCCTCAAAGCCAATACCTGCTAAAAGTACCATTGGTTGATCGTTGCAATAGGCTACGTCTACACTGCGGGTTCCTCCCTGTAAAATTGTGTGACACGCAGCTGCTATCGTGTCAGGAATTCCTAAAGCTGTGGCAAAAGCGTTTGCTGTTCCTCTAGAAATGATCCCAAATGGAATCTCAGTACTCACTAAAGCCGCTGCCGCCGCTGAGAGGGTGCCATCTCCCCCCGAAGCAATGATTGCATCTACACCCCTCGCTACCGCTGCATAGGCCAGTTCGTCAGCGTCGATTTCTTCAGTTGTGAGATAAATATCTAGGTCAATCTCTGGCTCTAATATTGTCCGAATTTCTGCCAGCTCTAAATCTGGGTCACCCTGACCCGCAACTGGATTGAAAATGAGGCAGGCGGAACGATTCATAAAATATAAAAGCTAAACTTTAGATTACTAAAATACCAAATTATTTTTAGCATTGTTGTGAAATCTCGACTTCCATCTGATGGCTGGTTTACATTTTGTAAAAAGTTCAGAAGTATTCTGCGTTGGAACACACTAATGCTGACGCGTATTTTGGTATCTTTTGTTTATACCTAAACAATAAAAATTTTGCCATGCGTCAATTATTACTAGTTTTGGCAAGTATTCTAACTCTCAGTAGTTTAGATACCCCCACCAAGACAATAGCAGGCACAACGCCTGATTTACCAATGCGCTTAGTTCAAAGGCTTAACTGCAATAATCCTCAAACTCAAGCAGCAATTAATGAATGCACGAAGTTATCTTATCAGAATACAGATAAAAAGCTGAATCTAGTTTATCAACAATTGCTATCTACGTTAGAAAGCTCTAGTAAACAGAAATTGATTGCTGCACAAGTAGCATGGATCAAGTTTCGAGATACCAATTGTGAGTTTGAGAGAAGCAGATATGAGGGAGGAAGTATTGCCCCAACCATTTATTTTGGTTGTCTAGAAAATTCCACCAAATTGCGTACTCAACAATTACAAGAATATCTCAAAACCGACCCTTAATTCGATAAAAATGATAATTTCAATTGTCCAGTTTGGAGCAATTAGCACATCATCTACAGGTTCTCTATTAAGTTAGGGATGCAGATTTTGCAACACTCATGACTTCTGCTATTCCGATTGAAGTGATAAGTCAGGATCATCAGTACATGGTAATCGAAGGTTGCTGAGTCTGCTTGACTTCTAAAAAATTAATGATTGTAACTATGTGTAGACATGAATCAGCTTGTTGTCAGCACTTCATGTGCATTCTACAAGAGGCTCGGCAAGCAGATAAACAATAAGATAGCAAAACACGTGTTTATACCCCTGAACTTTGGGACTTATTGATTGCTCATCAGTACGATCGCACCCGTAAATAGAAATCTGGGGAAATTGAGTTGATGAAGCAACTTGCAACCCAGGTTGCGATCGCCATCCAACAGTCAGAACTTTACAAATAGCTACAAACACTCAACGCTGAATTAGAACACTCCCTTCAACAGCGAACTCAATAGTTCGTTTTTAATGTCAAAAGATGCATTGGCATTATCAGCGGACACATTAGCATTGTCAAAAGACGCATTGGCATTGTCAGCTGACACATTAGCATTGTCAAAAGATGCATTGGCATTGTCAAAAGACGCATTGGCATTGGAGGGTATTGCCAAATTTAATTTGCTACAAATCCAATCAAATGCTCTACTAAGTAGTAGTGTTGGAGATTCCTCAAACCAGCCTTTGGTAAAGAATTGTAATCCAAAATCCAAAATCTAAAATCCAAAATTAGTATGTGTCCCTGACTACGGTAGTCTAGATGAAAGTGAATTAATCGCTTACTGATATATTGTTATATGATTTCAGTTGTTTCTAGTCCCCCACGCACTATTCGGATTGGTTCACGCAAAAGCCAACTTGCTCTGGTTCAAACCTACTGGGTACAAGAGCAACTCCAGAAAAGTTTTCCTGATATCACTTTTGAAGTCCACACCATGTCTACCCAAGGCGATAAAATCTTGGATGTAGCATTAGCTAAGATTGGCGATAAAGGACTTTTTACTAAAGAACTTGAAGTCGGAATGCTGAATCAGGAGATTGACTTTGCCGTTCATTCCCTTAAGGATCTGCCGACTCACTTACCAGAAGGCTTAACACTTGCAGCAATTACTGAACGGGAAAACCCAGCAGATGCATTAGTGGTGCATGAAAAGCACAAAAATAAACAAATCGATACTTTACCAGAGGGTGCTGTAATCGGTACATCTTCGCTACGGCGGTTAGCACAGTTACGTCACCACTTTCCCCACTTTACATTTAAAGATGTGCGGGGAAACTTGATTACACGGTTGGCAAAACTGGATGCAGGCGAATACGATGCTTTGATTTTGGCAGCAGCAGGGTTAGAGAGATTGGGAATGAGCGATCGCGTTCATCAAATTCTCCCCGCAAATATCTCTCTCCACGCTGTTGGACAAGGAGCCTTGGGTATAGAATGCCGGGCTGATGATAGTGAATTGCTATCTTTACTCAAAGTGATCGAACATCCCCAAACACGCGATCGCTGTCTCGCCGAACGCTCTTTTCTACGCTCTCTAGAGGGCGGATGTCAAGTACCTATTGGTGTAAATACAGAAATATCTGGTGAGAATTTGACCTTAACAGGGATAGTCGCCAGTGTAGATGGTCAAAAGCTCGTGAAAGATACCCTCACAGGCATTGCCAACAATGCCGAAGGGCTAGGCATAGAACTAGCAGAACTATTGCGTCAACAGGGAGCGCAAGAAATTTTATCAGAAATTTTTGCGGTGATTCAGCGCGGTTCCTAAGCAATTGGGCAAGCCGATGTGATTAGATAAGAATTGATCGCCGTTGCGCTCTCATACGTGCCAGACGCGACATATCGCGTTGATCGGGATCATAGAGCTAATTTGACAATCTCAGGGAAGCAAAAATTACCATGCGGATTCTATTTGTTGCAGCAGAGGCAGCACCCATTGCGAAAGTAGGAGGAATGGGTGATGTTGTCGGGGCATTACCCAAAGTCCTGAGAGAAATGGGGCATGATGTGCGGATATTCTTGCCTTACTACGGCTTCCTGCCAGACAAAATGGAAATTCCCTATGAACCCATCTGGTGGGGAGATGCCATGTTTCAGCACTTTGCAGTATATGAAAGTGTTCTGCCTGGTACTGATGTTCCCTTGTACTTATTTGGACATCCCGCCTTCATGCCCCGCCGCATTTATTCTGGAGAAGATGAAGATTGGCGGTTCACTTTGTTTGCTAATGGTGCAGCCGAGTTTGCCTGGAATTACTGGAAGCCAGAAATTATCCATTGCCACGATTGGCACACGGGGATGATTCCCGTGTGGATGCACCAAGATCCTGATATCAACACAGTGTTTACCATTCATAATCTGGCTTATCAAGGGCCGTGGCGTTGGTATTTAGAGAGAATTACTTGGTGTCCCTGGTATATGCAAGGACACAATACAATGGCAGCAGCGGTGCAATTTGCCGATAAGGTAAATACAGTTTCGCCCACCTATGCCGAGCAAATCAAGACACCTACTTATGGTGAAACATTAGAAGGTTTGCTGTCTTTTATTAGCGGTAAATTATCTGGGATTATTAACGGTATTGATACCGAAGTTTATAACCCAGAGAATGACAAATACATTACTCAAACCTTTACTGCTGATAGTTTAAATAAACGCAAGTCCAACAAAATTGCTTTGCAAGAAGAACTGGGGTTAGAAGTCAACTCCAAAGCCTTTTTTATTGGGATTGTGACCCGATTAGTGGAACAAAAAGGCATTGATTTGATATTACAAATCCTTGATCGCTTCCTATCTTATACAGATTCACAGCTTGTGCTGTTAGGGACAGGCGATCGCTATTATGAAACTCAGATGTGGGAATTAGCATCCCGCTTTCCTGGACGCATGGCAACTTATCTACTGTATAACGATGCCCTGTCTCGCCGCATCTACGCTGGTACTGACGCTTTCTTAATGCCTAGTCGTTTTGAACCTTGCGGTATTAGCCAAATGATGTCTTTGCGCTACGGTTCTGTACCCATTGTCCGCCGCACAGGTGGATTAGTTGACACTGTAACCCATCATGATCCCGAAAATGCAGCAGGCACAGGTTATTGCTTTGACCGTTATGAACCCCTAGACCTTTTTACCTGTATGATCCGAGCTTGGGAAGGCTTCCGTTTCAAACCGCAATGGCAAGAACTCCAAAAACGGGGGATGAGTGAAGATTTTAGTTGGTATCAATCTGCCAAAGAGTACGTAAAGTTGTACAGGTCTATTTACGGTTTGCCGGAAGAAGAAGAGAAGACAGCAGAACCAGAGTTAGTTTTAAACGAAGCAGTCACTAGTAGCAAGTCCTAAACTGCCAGGGGCGTACATCTGTATGCCTCTACTCGCATCACTGATAAGTTAACGTAAGTTCGACAAACCTCTCCCTGCCTTGAACTAAAGTTCAAGTCTGTTCCTCTCCGAATCGGAAAGGGACAGGTTTTGCGTACTAAAACCAGGCAGAGGTCTTTTGATTTGACTAATTAGGCGGACACCATCTAACCCGTCGAACTCACGTTAATCCCCTAAGAACTTGCAAAGCTACGGTGTATACACAAGTCTTTTGACCTGCAATGGCATTGTTTTGACTAACAACGCTATTGTGTTGACTGACAATGCTATTGTGTTGACTAACAATGCCATTGTGTTGACTAACAATGCCATTGTGTTGACTAACAATGCCATTGTGTTGACTGACAATGCCATTGTGTTGACTGACAATACCATTGTGTTGACTGACAATGGCATTGTATCGACTAACAATGCCAAGGTATCGACAATTAT
Source organism: Nostoc sp. (assembly GCF_036919595.1). GTDB lineage: Bacteria > Cyanobacteriota > Cyanobacteriia > Cyanobacteriales > Nostocaceae > Nostoc. Next base: position 56,518 of record NZ_JBALCO010000073.1, read on the forward strand.
CTAGACTTGATAGAACTCCTAACTTCTAACTCCTAACTATTGAGTACTCGTCGCTTTCGCCCTAATTAACCAGTCAGTATCATGAGCGCAAATTTCCCGACCAGACGAGTCTCCTAAGCGGTCTAAGGCTAGTAAACAAGCGTATTTCAAGTCCCAAATCGGTGTATTTAGGCAAGTTTTGAGTTCAATAATTGCTCGTGAATCACCTAATTCACTAAGAGCGATCGCACAAGCAGCACGAGATTTCTGAAACTGAGGTTCGCGATTGTACAGGTTTTCTACTAACAAATCGTAGGCGGGAGCATATTTCAGCCAGCCGAAAAGTTTCATGACATGATAATGAGCGCCATAATCGTTATATGCCTTGTCAGAATAAGTTGCTATAAGTGCTTCTGGTGCTTCTTGTGCATAGATATCCAGTAAGGTTTTTGTAGCTAAATAACACCGTCCAAAATCGGTTTCGTAGAGTTCGTTAATGACAAAATCTAGAACAGGGGTAGCGTCATACTCATGTACTAAATTAAGATCGTTGGGATGATCGTCCAGTACTTGCTCTAAGTAAGGTTGAATTTCTGTAAAGGTAATTTCACCACTGGGAACGCCTGCATCCAAAAGCATCCGCAATCCTCGCAACCGAAACACCAGAGATACAGGACAACGGGCAATTTCTGGGATTGCTTTGTAATAGTGTGAATCAATCAGGTCTTGAATGCAACCGCGCCGTGCATTGACGCTAGAACTTTGCAGTAGCGCCATCACCTCAGTGATTTGGGAGTAATCACCTGTGAAACGACAAACTGTAGCGATCGCTGCACTACGGGTAGGTTCATCCTCAGCTTGGGTAAATTTCCGAACACGTTCTAGAGACGCCTGATAGTTAGCGTTAGCTAGAGTGTGAATAATAACTCGGTATATTTGACCTGGTTTATCGAGCAGCTGCGCCACTTCTTCGAGAATTTCTGGATCTTTAGTCCCGATTTCCCCGATCGCCCACACGGTATTTTCTACAGTATATATATCATCATCTTTAAGACACTGCTGAATTACAGGCAAAGCTGATTCGGCCTGCAATCGCCCTAAACTTTCCACAGCCTTGCGTCGAACAATCCGGTGGTCTAACTCATCAGGATTACTGGTTTCAATCGCCCGTACCAAAGCTGCGATCGATTGCTCAGTGGGATAATTAATTAGATGGGAAACAGCAATATACTTATCTGAAGCGTCTTCGAGTTGTTCTAATGGTGTATCGATAATTGCGATCGCTTGATCTTCTGTTAGCCCAAACATTTTAAAAAAACGTTTATCCATTGATCTGTAAATGGCTTTTGGATAATTGCTCAGAGGTCACTTTTACTATCGTACTAGGGACTGGGGACTGGAAAATAACGGTAAATAATGTTTATAAATTGAACTATCAAAAAATGCAGTTCCTTTTCACTGGAGTTTAGATTAAGTAGAACGGCTTGAAAAAATTAAACTATGTGAAGATAAGTAAGTGGGCGGGATAATTTATCAATATGTAACGACAAGTTAATCAGTTTCATTAGAGTTAAATTTAACACGTTGCGTACTGTAGCTTCCTCTTTCTCCCCTAGTTTGAACACCATATACACTTTGATGTGCAGTTTGTACTATTGATTTAAAGCCGAGAAACTGGTGCGATCGCCTGAAAGAGATATAAGTAGTTTATTTGTAGCATAATAAACATCGCTAACAGGATAATTTTTAAAATTGGTGGAGATAATAATATGAACAACGATCCTAATGACCGAGATTTGGAGTTAGAAGCTTTACGGAGTGAATTACGCGAATTAAAAGAAGAAATGTAACTGCCTAGCTAGTAGTAATAGAGGAAAGGAAAACAGAGACATTACCTTCTAAAGCATCAGTAATAACTTCGAGGAGATTAAGACCAT
>NZ_JBALCO010000074.1:0-15689 GCF_036919595.1 Nostoc sp.
CCTGAGTTAGAAATCCTCTGAGACGTGCTGGCATTTTTTATACTTAACTTTTCTAATTCACCATGTTTACTTATTGTTACACATTTGGGTTATCTCACACCCACCTACTTACCTGAGCCGATTTTATTAGCCCAGATTTTTGCCAAGCCTGTCAAATTGAGGCGCAGGGCAATTGGTCTATCAATAATCTTCGGTCGGATCTGTGATCGCTTCTCGAAGAAATGGGAAATATGATTATTCCAATAGGAGATAATAATGACGATGGGGCTTCCAAATGGATGAAGGAAGCTGGTGACGCTTTCTCCTCGGAGCATTGTAATAACGTTGCCAACGCCAAAGATATCGATAGAAGAGCTTATGAGAGTCGGCAAAATCAGGACTATCTCAAACCAGAAGAAGCCCTAGAATGTGAAAAGTTTCGTATACAGGACACCTACGGCATGACCGTTACCCCAGAGTTATACCAATTCTTTATGAAGCTGCGCTAAATAGTGCTTCAAGGATAAAGTCGTAGGAAGTCACTGAAGCAATCATCTCAGGTGTAATTGCTTTGAGGACATCAGTTAACTTCTATTGTAATTGTGCAAGGGTTTTACAGTTTTCAAGCTTGGAGTTTTGATTTGAGAAGTTCCCAAAACCGCTCAATGGGATTGAGTTCTGGAGAGTGAGGAGGTTGAAAAATCGGGATAATGTTATCAGGGCAATCAAGATTTCACCGATATTAAGCCTTCTCGTCCCCCGTCTTTATACTTTCTCATCCAACGAGTTATGGTTGCTTGATCACGTCCTAAACGTTCTGCGATCGCTTGCCTACTTGTCAGTTGTTCACTTTTTAACCAGTAGAGCATTTGTAGTCGTTCTTTACTACTTGCTTTTGTTACATGTTTTAGGGCTTTTTCCAATTCTTATTGGCTCTCTTTAATCTCAATAACCAATCTCATACCCATAACGCTTTAACCAAATGCACCCACCTCATATTTTGGCGCATCTTCATACAGAATTGGTATGACCTGTAGCGAATTCCTCACCCAAGGTTTTTTGCACAATTGAGAGCGGTGCAGCTTCCAGGGTAACTGTGTTGTCAGTTACTTTAATCACAGGGAATTGATAGGGGTCGCGTGGTAGAACTGATGTTTCCAGGTCTTCAACTGACAACTGACCGCTAATAAACACCATTGCTCCGGTACAGTTGAATTGGGCGATCGCACTTCCTATCGGTTCATCCTCCAAAGTCAGTGCCTCAATATTGGTAATGGCTGGTCGTCCCACATCGGCTGTGATTTCCTCTAAGAAAATTTGTGCATCGGGTTCGGTCGATGCTTTGTAAATCCGCCCGTCGTCGGATTGGACTAAAAAGCCAGTTCCCTGCACCTGGATAATTAGATATTGCCCATTTACCTTAGAACGATCGCTTGTCCGCACTCCCTTAATGTTGGCATTTTCCACCGAATGAGGCCGCGATCGCTTGCAAGTTGTGTAAGCGAACTGCTTTATATCCTTTCCAGTCACATTGCTGACCAATTGGTGTACGGATGCGGATATTTCCTCCGTCAACACTCAACTCCTCAACCGTTGACTGTACTTCTGGAAATTGAAAATTTTAGCGATGTACCAGCCTCTGTTGGACACTTTTGGCTACTTTTATCCCGGTTGTATATTTTACGTCTTATGCTGCACGTTGATAGGATACCGTTCGCGGAGCGTCTCGTAGAGAAGCACTCGCTCTTAAACAACATGCCTCTAAGTATGGACTTAATTGGCTATGGGGTCTCAGTTCCAGTTTTTGTGCTTGAGAACTTGTAATTGGTAGTTTTCCAATGATACTTTTTATTTCTCGTCTGTGTCCTGTGTTTTCTCCTGTGACATTTTCGAGAAAAAACCCCTACTTCTGGCATTACATGTTCCTGTATTTTACTGCGTACTACTTCTTCAATCTTGCCTAAGCTTGTCAGTTCCTCAACCGCAGCGTTTTTGTAGAGTATTTTCGCGTAGGCGTAGCCCGCCGCAGGCATCGCACGAGCGTGTTGGATTAAAAGTTGGTTTTCTTCTTCAGTCATGACGGCTCCCATTAAAACGATCGCCTGGATTATTCCTTTACCTTCTCATGCTTCATTTACCTTTTTTGGAAAAATAAAAACTGGGATGCACCCTATTCCGAGTTGCTCAAGAGAGATTTCGATTAAGACCTCAGAAATATGAGCAAATAATTTTCCCAATCTGTGGACTCGTTAGGTTAACGATTGGAACGCTAATATTGTAAGTCTGAAAAGCTCTGATTAACAAGATTAAAATTATGTATGTAAAAACCTATATTTTACCTTGTTATCAATAATAACTATCTCAAACTCCTATAATTACGTTAAATAGACACTTCAATTCCAGAATGCGATCGGGTGGTGAACATGCAAGGGCGAATAGTTCGATTACTTGCTCCATACTAAATTTTACTGGTGCGCCAATACGCTCGGAGTCTTGTAATCTCTGCAAAATAGACAACTCTTTATCCCTAGTTTCAAACCATCGGTTTCGCCATAAACGAGCCATATTAAGACTTATATCTAATATTCGCGCAATTTCACCATGATTTTTCCCCTCTGACGCTAGGAGAATTATTTTTGCACGTAGTACTAGTTGTTGCGCCGTATTGTGTCGGTTTACTAACTGTTGCAGTTCTGAGCGATCACTCTGGTTCAAATTTAATATTTTTGGAGCTAACCGTGCCACACTAGATTCCCTTGTTTTCAGCCTAAACTGCTTTGACTCTACTTTCTTAGTTTCTCACAATAATGCTTGGTTTATTTCCGCCCTGCTGTACTTGTTTCGGTTCTCAGACTGAAGCGGGTAGTAATTTTGTTGCTCGGATGTTGACTGTGGTAACAACACTCAAGTCCCAAAACCGTAATGTTTTGGAGTTTATGATGTTTGCTGTTGTTGCTGCTGGTGGTGGTACAGGGGAGCAATGCGATTTTGTGAGATGGGGAAGCAGGGGAGGCTCTTGAGGCAGGGGGGGTAAAGGGGAGGAAGAGACTAAGTATATTTTAGACTATTTTAGTAGCAAAAATACTATTTGATCTTTGCTTCCCCTGCCCCTCTACTCCCCCTGCTACCCCTGGTACCCTTGCCTCAAGAGCTCATTTTACGATGATCTCACTTTTTCGCGTTGCTCCCTGGTACAGTCACTCCTTCTCTGCTTGCAGAAGCTACTGCTTGTTCTGATGATTCTGACTTGTTGAATGCCTAATTTTATTGCTTGATTTCGGGGGGTGTTTTTCGTTTTCTTTACACCCCCTGAACGCTTATCTTCTTTTTGGCTCTGCCATTAAACTATGAATTGCTAACAGGTTTATCTTTCTTTGAAGTAGTTCGTGAGTTTGAGTCATAATAATTATCATTGTTATTAGTTGTATATTTTATTTTCTGGAAGTCGCTTTTCCAAAAGGGTCTTGATCTTGCCCAGCAAGCGGGGTAGCTCGATTGGTTTGGTGTCGTAGTCATCACAGCCTGCCGCCATAGCTGTTTCGCGATCGCCCGCCATAGCGTGAGCAGTCAATGCGATGATCGGAATATTTCGAGTCTGAGGATTTGCCTTGAGTTGTTGAGTCGCTTCCCATCCATTCATTACGGGCAGGCTCATATCCATTAAAACAACATCAGGTTTTTCTGAAGCAGTTTTCGAGACGCCCTCTACTCCATTGATCGCAATCTCCACTTCGTACCCTGAACGTTGCAGGCGACGAGACAACATGTCTCGATTCATTTCATTGTCTTCTACCAACAGCACTTTCGGTATCGATCTTCGTTGATCATCGTCATCTTGGAATTGCAGGTTTTCGGCTTCTGCCTTCAACTGCTGGAAATAGTCAGTCTGAGTAATCTGATCTACCTGACGGGCGCGCTTATACTGGTTAATCTCAATTTGCAAATTCTCTACCTGGCGCTTGAGGGCGGATATTGCCAACTTGTGCTGGCTAACATCTTCCACGATCCCTTCGTAGTAGAGCAACTGCCCACTAACATCCTGTACTGCACGAGTACTCTTGGAAACCCAAATGATGTCGCCATTTTGCCGATAAGCCTGATATTCAAATCCTGTAACCTCACCTTGTTCTTCAACCAAGCGTCTGAACTCGTCTTGACTGTTCGGGTCAACGTAAATCTGATGACCGATTTCTGTTACCGCCTCCATCATGGCAGCGGAAGAGTCATATCCATGAATTCGCGCCATCGCTGGGTTGATGCTAATAAAGTAACCATCAGGGGTGGACTGGTAGATGCCTGAACACGCATTTTCAAAAATGCTACGATATTTCTCTTCAGCAAGGCGCAGAGAATCCTCTGCCTGCTTACGGTCTGTAATATCACAAAGGGCAGACAGAACAGCCGCTTCACCATTGAATGTTAGCGGTTGCAGCGATGCAGTGACCCAAAATGGCGTTCCGTCTGTCCGCTGACATCGAAGTTCCCAACACGGGATAGACTCAGCCTTGGATAATGCATCCAACACTTCCTGATACTTGCTGGCATCAAGGTAAAAGTCCTGCGTGTGGCGATTCAGCAATTCCTCGATAGGAAGACCAAAAGTGGTGCTAGCGCTGGCATTGGCATAGAGAATCGCCCCATTGGACAAGAGCGAGATTAGCACAGGTACGGGGGTTGCTTCAGCGATTGCTCGTTGAGCAAGGGTTAAAATCTGCTGGTCTCGCAGCCGCTTTTTCTCCAGACAAGCGGATATTTTGGCACAAAGTAGCACAGGCTTAAACGGCTTGGATACATAGTCTTCTGCCCCCATTTCTACGCACCGGACGACGCTATCAATCTCATCCAAGGCTGAAAGCATGATTACTGGAATGTGACGCCAGTCTTGGTGGCGCTTGATCTGTTGGAGTACCTCAAATCCATTCATCCCTGGCATAATAATGTCCAGCAGAATTAGGTCTACTGACATTGTTTGGAGGATTCTCAGAGCAAGAGGACCGTTGGTGGCAACTGCCACCGTATAGCCCTGACGTTCTAGCTGTCGTTCGAGAAGATCGCAGTTGGTTTGGTTGTCATCCACCACTAGGAGTGTGCCTCCCACAGCAACAGCAGCCCAAGGATTTTCCTCACTCAAAGTATGAATTATGATGTCTGCATTTTGCACAAGAGACGTCGCAGTTCGGCTTTCCAGCATCAGGTATGGTGTATCCGGGCCGTTAGCATCAATTGCCTGCAACTGCTGCCTAGACAGGTTGACGATGTCGTTAATCATGCTCAACAAATGCTGGGCAGCAGTATGAATTCTGTTTAGGTCTGAAATGATTTTACTAGAAGCTTCCTCTAGGAGCATCTCGCAGTAACCGATGATAGTGCTCAAGGGTGTAAGCAGTTCTAGGCGAATGGTGGAGCCGAGGGTGTCAATATTCCAGAGCCAGTCAGCGGAGTTGCCCTGTGCTGTCGTCCGCTGAATTGGTGTATATATCTGGTTCACCTGTAGTTGAGATGGGTCGAGAATAGCGTTCGCTAGCGTCAGCAGTTGAGTCCCACAGGTGTAAATCTTTTGGAGATCCCTAAACAGGGTTGAGTCTCGCTGAGATTTCAGTTCATCCAAGAGCATTTCACTGTAGCCGATGATGGCATTTATCGGTGTACAGAGTTCGTGGCGCAGAAGGGTCAGTAGGGTATGCTGAATCCTACGGTCTTGAGGAATGTTTATAGAGTTCTGCCTTTGTGATTTCGTCTTCTTCAAAAGCACTTCGATTTTTTCCAGCAGGCGGGGTAAGTCGATGGGTTTGGTATCGTAGTCATCACAGCCTGCTGCCAGGGCTTTTTCAGAATCGTCTGCCATCGCATAGGCAGTCAGCGCAATCACGGGAATATTTTTGCTCTGGGGATTTGCCTTGAGCTGTTGGGTAGCTTCCCAGCCGTTCATCCCAGGCAGGTTTATGTTCATTAGCACTATATCAGGCTTGTCAATGAGGGTTTTGGACACGCCCTCAGCACCATTGACGGCGCAGAACATCTCGTATCCTCGACGTTGTAGGCGGCGAGACAGCATATCTCGATTAACTTCGTTGTCTTCAACTAATAGTATTTTAGCCATCAATTGCTCCTATGGGAGGAAGAGAGTAATAAGTCTGGCGGGGATGAGCGCTCACTGAGCTGCGGATCTCATTGAGGAGTATCTGATGGTTGTGAAAACCTTTTTGGTAAATACGTTGAATTTGTCCATCTAGGCGCTGACGGTCTTCTTGAGTGAGGTCTTTAGCGGTCAGCACAATCACTGGAATTGCCCGCCACTGGGGATGCTGGCGGAGTTCACTGACAAACTCGAACCCATCCATTTCTGGCATCATCAGATCCAATAAAATTGCGTCCGGTTGCTCTACTTCAAGGACGGACAATGCTCTGCGTCCGTTTTCGGCTTCAATCACTCGCCACCCCGTTTTGGTCAGCTGACGGCGCATCATCTCCCGATTTTCGGCGTTATCTTCCACCACCATGACCGAGTTGCGGGATGAGTTGGATCGGTATTTCTGCAACACTGCTGTCAGGCGAGCGTAGTCGATGGGTTTGAGGAGATAGTCAGATGCACCCAGCGCATAGCCTAATTTTTTGTCATCCATGATCGTCACCATCACTACCGGAATGCTTGCTAGGTCAGGATCAGTCTTGAAGGCACTTAGTACTACCCAGCCATTCATATTAGGCATCATGACATCAAGTAAGATTGCGTCTGGGGTTTGTTCCTTAGCGAGACGAATTCCTTCCTGCCCACTAGCAGCTGTGACCACATGAAATCCTTCCCGATTGAGATAACGCTGCATCAGGTCTTGCACTGAAGGATCGTCATCAATCACCAGGATGGTGCTTGCTCCCGGTGTGGTGGGATGGGCAATGACTCTATGTTGTTCATTCTGTCCAGATGACTCAGGTTGGAGTTCCTGTACCTGCTTTGGCAACCGAATCATGAATGTGGTGCCCTTACCTGATTCGCTCTCAACGCTAATATCACCACCCATCATTTCACAGAATTTCTGAGCGATTACCAACCCTAACCCTGTCCCACCATACTTGCGAGTTGTGGAAGCATCGGCTTGAGTAAACGGCTGGAACAGTCTTACCTGCTGTTCTGGGGTCATACCAATGCCCGTGTCAGTCACTTTAAAAGTGATTTTCCATAAACTAGGGTCTGAGGTGAGAAGACAAGGGGGGGACGCTCCAAAACAGCTCCCCTCCACGGAGAGCGTAATCGTGCCATTTTCTGTGAATTTGCTAGCGTTACTCAGGAGGTTGAATAGGCTCTGGCGAATTTTGGTGATATCGGCATGCATGAAACCGATGTCATTCGGACAGTTAACCACCAGGATGTTTTTGTTTTTTGCAATCAAAGGTCGAATCGTAGCGGTGACATCCTCCACTAAGGGAGCAATCTCAAAAGTCTCTAGGAACAGTTCCATCTTACCTGCTTCGACTTTGGATAGATCGAGAATATTGTCGATTAGCCCTAGCAGGTGCTTACCTGCTCCATGAATCTTTTGCACATCTGGAATTAGGTCGGACGCACCCAGGTCTTCGATATCTTCCTTTAGAATCTCGCTGTAGCCTATGATGGCGTTGAGTGGAGTGCGTAGTTCGTGACTCATATTGGCTAGAAACTGACTTTTGGAGCTGTTTGCCTCCTCAGCTCCAGTCCTGGCTCTTTGAGCTTCTTTCATACTTTCAGCCAGTTGTGCGGTGCGTTCATCAACTGCCTGAGTGAGATTTTGCTCACGGGCAGCGACTTCGTGTGCCATATGCTGGAAGGCGCGGGCAAGTTGCCCTGGCTCGTCAGCCCGTCGGGCAAATTTAGAAATCCTGGGGGAATCAAACTCTTCCACTTGTTCCACCGTCATGGTTCCAGTACTAACTCGGTGGGCGATCGCAGTTAGTTGTTTAATGGGATGGATGACCGTATGCTTCAGCAACCAATTAATCAGCAACACCACTAAGGCGAAAATCACCACAAAAATACCCATCGTCAAAGCCATATATTTATGACCGCGAGCGAAAACTTCGTTTGCTGGGACGTAAATTGTTAGGGCTGCAACTACGTCGTTGAGCTTCCAGCCAAAGCCGTTTTTGTCGCCGTAGGTGGCAAGCAGGCTTTTGGGAGCTGCTTCAGGGGTGCTGTGGCACCGCAGACAACTTGCATTTTTAATCACCAGCGGTTGGGCAATAAAAAATAACTTTTCTCCAAATCTATCCCGATAGCCTGAGAGCTTGGTAAGATTTGGTTGACTGCGGAATTGCTCTACCAACGTCTTTTCAAACTTATCTGCTTGATCTTGGGGATTGGTAGGATTCAGGGTTGCGTCTTTGTAGAAAAAGTTACTGTATTCTGGGCGATCGCGAAAGCGCTTAAATACTTCTCGCGCCGCGTGAGTGGGTACAAATTCTCGGACAAACTGAGCTTCAGTTTCTACACGCTCTTGCAGGAGTGGACTGATATTGTGATTCGTGTAGTTCCTGACGGAGTTTATCATCTGGGTCAGAATTTGAGATGTGTTCGTAACCTCATCCTCGGCTTGCCTCTGCATTGCGCTTGATAAAGTGATACCACTAAGGACAATCCCGCCTAAGAAAATCAGCGCCAGCAACAACGTAAATTTAGTCCCAAGCTTCAGTTTTGAGATCACGTCAATTCCTCTATATTTGTTATGACTTGGCTCATTAGACGCTAAAAAATCGTTGGCTTCAGTATTTTGGTTTTACGTATTTTTCTGTTCCGATGCTTATCGAAGACCCGTTTTCATCTTCAGGCAAATCAAGGTTCACACTTGATACAGGTGAAGCGGTAGTTGCAATTCTTGTTCTGCTTTGAGACTTCCAATGCTGATACTTTAGAAAAGGAAATGAAGCCACCTTTTTTGCCAACGCCCAGAAAAGCACGTAACCTGCCAGTAAACGCTCAAAAGAGCTAAAACGCGATTCTCTTAATTCCTCAATAACAGCTTTGTCATCCACCGTACTTCTCTTTTCTTCAAACACAGAATCGGTGTGACTCCACAAAGTAATGGCGCTATTAAATCCTTTATGTTCTATCTGCGGATTGTGCCCAAGTACAACGATCTCTGGTCCCACACCGATGTTCCTGACACCGTTAGCTTGTTGACCAGTCATAATGACAGCGCTTTCGTCATTTTTTTGCATCCGACTCCGACGTCCATCGGGCACGCCCAAAAAAACCAAAGTACCTCTGACTACCCGGTGTCCAAAGTTATGCAACATATGGTCTTGTGGGTTGGCTCCATACACCTCCAAAGAGGAAATACCGTAGCTTAACGAAAAAAGCTTGCTCACATAAGATTTCAATAGCTGATGTACCCAAGTTACATCACCAATAATCAAAGTCCTTTTGCCTGTGCGTGCCAAAAGCTGTCTGCCTTGAAAATAACGTAGTCCAAATGTCCAAAGCCATGGACCGAAGATATAAATGGCGATGTCGGCCAAAGTCACAAAAGGAGTAATCAGCACCAATAAAAATAAATTATTTGGTAAATCGGCTACAAAGACAATCAAACGAAATATTGTTTGAATTAACGGAATAGTATATCCAAATGGAATCACCCATCCAACCGTTATCAATATATACAAAGCATGAACTCCCCAAGCAAAAGGAGTTTCTGTGACATTCAGTGCCCATTTTTGACCTTTGCTAATCAGCTTTTGATTTTCAGGGGATTTTATTACTACTCCACTCACACTAGTACCGGTGATAGAAACAACGCTTTTCGTAAGAAAATCACTCTTTATTGTTTCCAGAACAAATAAGCTTTCTTCTGTCAAAGTCATACCGAAAGGATTTGAGTTGAGAAATGCTTGTCTCATCTGTTTCGCAATACGAAACAAAAGCTCTGTCAGCGTCTGTTGAGCCGCAGCAACTGCTACCGTAGAAGGTTCAGCGGTTCTTCGCCCGCTGCCATTGATAAAAATCCTTCGCCTAAAAGTAGCTCCTTTACAATAAGGTTGACCGATTGCTGAACCCATCAGACTACTCGGCTCGCCAGTCATAATAAAAAGCTCGCCAATGGATCCTTTTCGGCGTAGCTCTTCAAATCCATGAGTAGAATGGAGAGTGGGAAACGTTTGCCCAGATTGACTGATGGCTAGTACTAACGAGTATTTCCCCAAATGAAGACTTTTAAAGTCGTGAAGCTTTTTCAAAGTTTGGTTGGAAGACAGGGTCTTGACATTCAACAAGGGAAATATTGCTTTTAAATCTTGAGCGAATCTTTCACCCAGCCACAGGCTATTTTCAATCCCGATGATTAGAAGATCAACAGTCTGCAACTGTTCTGATTCGCCTGTCAATCCTGCTTCGCTCATTCTTTTTCTCTTTGCTTCAAAATGCTTAGCCTTTTCGATTAAAAGACTTGTTAAATATTCTGTGCTTTGGCGATTAAAAGACGAGGGATTTTTCCATGCCGCCTCTATTTCTTGGAACACAGGCGAAATATCCTTAATATCACTTTCGACGGGGTCTTTAGTATCAGCTTTAGATGGTTGAATGTATGGATTACCTTGCATAGGCGTCCATCTTTTCTTTAGTTCTGCTTCAAGAAGCTCGCGGCCTTCTATCATCGAATAGACAGTGATATTGTTCACACCCACTAGAGCAATTTCTCCCGTTTTTTGATTCAAATCCAAACGATGAGACTCAGTACTGCCCGACAAAATAGCATCGACGGCGGCTGGCTCTGATGCGTAAACCATGTACGCTTCCAGCAAATTGAAACCGACTAAAATAGGCTGACCTTTGGAACTAAGCACAAGGCTCTCTTCTTGTAGCGTTGAAACCGTTACAAGTCCGAAACTGCCATGAGCTCTCGACATAAATATTTTCGTTGCGCGATACATATCATTGTGAAGAAAAGCATCAAGCGCCATTCTCACAAAAGCAGTCTTCCTCTTCTGAGTCCATTGGTTTATCAAGATGTTCTTACTGATTTCTTGTAGAACGTCCTCTTCAAAAATGCTTAAGTCCTCTTTGAACGTAGCTAAATCAGAGCGCGCATTTAGGAAGAGCATCACTTCAGTATGCTTCTGAAAGACCGTTTCAAATATCTCAGCCCAGTCACTTAGGTCTTGCTTAGAAGGGGCTGTGTTGGGCGCATTTTTAGAAGGCTCTTGTCCTCCAAAAGCCTCCTTAATGGACTCAGCAACCTCAAGCTGATAGGCCAGTCTCACTGAGTTGTACCACATCCCCTGAGTGATTAATAGATCCATCATTCCGGCGATTTTAGGGGAGTCCCCAGTCGTGGAATTAGGTGTATACAACACTCTTTCAAGCCACAGACCTAACTTAGTATTTTCAATAGGTTTGTTAAAGATCGTCCAAGCGTCAAAATCTCCGTTATGGGTGATGCGGTGATTTACGTTTTTTCTTTCACATAACCATTTACCATTTTCAATTCGCCAAACAGCCGCTTGTGTTGCTGGAATCCACTCATGCCAATGCGTCTCAAGAGCGGAGGGCGGACTACTAGTTGCATAGCGATAATGCCAGACCCCGATCACGACTGGTTCCAGTGCCTTTACACCTGCCAACACAGCTCGGCGTCTTACAGTGACAAAAGCTGCTTCCAGCGATTTTGTTATGTTGTCTCTCTTTTTATTTAGAATTTTTTTCCCAACAAAAACTGCTTGATTATCTTTGTTTTGTGCAAGAACAAGTCCCCCCCCGGCTTGCTCACCCCGGATTTCAGTTTCGCAACCCATTTTATGAAACATTTCCACAACTCGTTGCGGCAGAAGCTCTTGACCATCATTAGGGTTCCGTCTACCTAAAAATCCAAAGTTACCGCAATTGAAATAATCGGCCGATCCTTTCACGAAAGCCACGATGTCTGACAGAGAGCTAAAAACTGTCAAAAGATTAGCATATACAAAAGTTTTTATTAAAAACTGACTGATAAAAACGCCTGTATTGCCGTGTTCCTTCAAAATTAAATCAAGGCTTTTAGATAAAAATAAAGGTACTATTACTAAGGCAATAATATTAAACAGTATGCCACTCAATGCCTTAAGTCGTATAGTCCATGTAGTGGCGTTCCCCGCTGCAACCCAGGGATAAAACCCGCTATTGATAAAAGGAATAAATATTGGGCTAAAAGGTATAAGTGACCTGAAAGTATTAAACAGATTTCTATTTTCGAGGATGTTTGAAATTTTAATAAAGGAAAGTCTCTTGTCAAGAGTAGCGGTTAAGAGAACATGCCCAGAGCCATGAATTAAAATTGAACTATTCCAAATAAACCTGAGAAATACCGCGTTAACGAGAAAAAGTGGACACGCAAGAGAAAGTCCCAAATGCTCTACTCCGATAGATGTCATGATCAAAGCAGTCATCACTTCAGGGATAATATTTCTTAAACTTGGGAACCAAATTGTCACTTGCTTCTCCTAATTATGAGTAATTTTTCAGCTAATGTAGCAAGCTAAGATCATCTAATTTTGTACCATGATAACTTGATAAATTAAAAAGCAACTGAAGTTTTTGCTCCTTAAGAAGCACGTCAGATTTTAAAAAAATTAGAGTTTTACTACACCTATAAACATGCAATTTGGTTGAATAAAGGTAAAGATTGAGTTATCTGTTTTATCTCGTCAATGTTTAGAGCAACGAATCCCAGATATACAAACATTATCTACTGAAATTGCTACGGGGAGTAACGCGAAAAAGTGAGATCATCGTGAAACCAGCTATTCTTGAGCAGGAGAAGCAAAGGGAGTAGCATCAGTGAGCTGATTCCCGTTATCTCCTTGATTGAGCGATCGCTTACTATACCCCTAGCCCAAAGCTCTATTCTCTCATGATTTATTGTCACTAATATTAAGTTATTGAGAATAAAGTTCAGTCTGAAATTCTTGCTACTTCGTTGTTTTACGACTTTACAGGAAAAGTCAGCATCAGTTAAAAGCAAAGGTTATAAAGCTTTTGTCAATAAGCAGTAGTACTTAATTTTCTGAGAAAAATGGGGCTAATTAACAGATTTTTTAGGCTAGCGATCACGTCATATTTAAAAGCATCATTTGTTTTCGCCTCAAATTCAAATACAACAGTTACTCTTATACTCTATACTTACCCCCGTTTTCAAGATTATTACTAATTGACAAAAATGATTTTATATTAACCTATTACGAATGAGGGCGCAGGAGGTTAAAGAGAAAAATTTAGTACTTTTTACTACTGCAATACCTTAGAATACGCTTATTTTTTTGTCTCCCCTCTGCTTCTCCTGTCTTCCCTGCCTCCCCTGGTTACCCATCTTATAAAATCGCATTGTTCCCTGTGTAAAACTGGACTATTATCTTGATGCTGACACTATTGATATACATGAATTTTGTTCATTTGATGATTATTCAGGCTCAGAGAATTTTTTGCAACACAATCAGGGCTTGATCTGAGGCTGAATCATCCTTTTACCAACTTTTTAAACTTATCTTAAAACAGTTAATTTACATCAACTTACTTATAAAATTATTCAAAAAAAATAAAAGTTAAAGCTAACTCTAATAGTTAAATCATTTAAATTTTGTCTAACTCAATAAGTAAGTAGGCACAATTAAGGCAAACTATATAAACTTATGTAAAGCACCAAAAACACTTTGGATATAAGCTATTAAGAAATTTACATTTTTTAATATAGTTATGTTTTTCAACGCTTACCTACTTATGAATATTAATTCATACATTTAAATGTTTGTCAAGTATTTTGATTAATGTTGTAAATAATTAATATTTTAAATATTACATAAAAAAATCTTAAACTCTTCTTGCTAAAAAATTAATAACTATTTAATTATATGTTATGATCAACTCTCAAATAAGTAAAAAGACAGAATAACGAAAATCCACTATTACTAAGTAATAAAGTAAATGGGTAGTAGTGCATAGTAATGATAAAATAAGGAAGCGTTGTCTAATACCGGAGCTATACACTGTCTAAATGCAACTAAAACAACATAGTCAAAAATGGACGCACTCACTACCAAAAACAACGGTGTCATTCTCTAAAATGCTGGACAACCATAGATGATGAGAAAAACTTCCATAATTAGCACAACTAGTATCTGTCACCTCAGTTTCAATTTTAAGAGATTGATTTAAGGCTAACAAGGCTGGGGAATTTAAACTAATCATTGTGTAAACACAAAAAATAATTTCCCACCATCTCTCTATATGTTGAAAATTTGTCAAGCGATAATTTTTACAGCCGAGTTCCTGTTTACACTGTCGAAAACCATATTCTACCCAGGTTCTTAATCCATATAAATCGCCCAAAGTTTTTTTGAGATTTCCTTGAATATTCGTCATGACAAATGAAGTAGAATTTTCCGGCATTGTTTCTGGGTCAGTAGTTATTTCCCAGTAAGTTATGGCTCTTTTTTCCCATAAATTATTTCTCGGATATATCTGATTTCGGATTTTTGATTACTAAATGTCCTCTCAAATTTGCACCACTTGTTAGCTCTAACGCTCTGATTGGCTGGTAGCCAGACTCCATGATTACTTCTAATTGCTACAACATAAGCTAATTTATACTCATTGAGTTTTTTCAGGAATTCGCTACTTTCACCATATAAACTATCCGCTAATACTAATTCAATATTAAACCCCTCATTGATTAATTCTGTAATTATTTCTGATGCTAACTCTATTTTGGTTTTATATTTATCTCCTGATTTGAGCGTCCCCTTCGGTTTAAATACTTTAAAACTTAATGGAAATGTTATATTTTCATAAACTCCATAAGCATTGACTGACACTATTCCATTATCTATTTTTCCGACACTCCCTAGATATTGTCTTGCAACATAATCTGTCTTTTTACCTTTTTTCCTATCTCCAGTTTCATCTATTACTACAGTTATCGCCTGACCATTTAATGCTTTCTTTAATTTCTTTAATCTTCGGTTCTTTAATTTATTTACTGACCAATCTGAATAGGCTATAAAATGATGTAATGACTGAGCCTTTATACTTACTACTTTGGCTATTTATGGTAATGATTTTCCTTTTATTGGTGAAATTATCCTTAAATGTAAATATTTGAAACATTCATAATTTCTTACTTCTTTGAACAGGTCTTTATACTCTGCACAATATTCATCTACGATCGCAACTGTTGGGTGGGCATCTCTTGCCAAATGTTTCAGGATTTGTAATTTTACATTCACTGCCCTCCTTACCTTCCAGAGTTTTTTCTTTTAATCCTTTTATTAAGAATACTCGGAAAGTGACAGAAGAGGGTTAGGGACTTCCAAAGAATAAATTAATCAACAAAAACTAAGAAGCCAAGTTTAGAGAGTAATGATAATCATTTTAAGGAGGAGAAAGGGGTTGCCGACGGCAACCCCTTTCTCCTCCTTAAATATTCATGAAAAGCTTTGCACGTCAGATTCAAGATGCCGTCTTTCGTTGTTGGCGCAGCCAAAAAACCGCCCCCATCATGCCTATAAGAGCCGACGCAGCGGTAGTGCTTGACTCTTTCACTGTTTGAGAAAATACCTGAATGGTTCCACTAACTTTTGATTTGCCTATGGTAGGAATATTTGGATCTAGACTGATTTGATAGGGAGCAATGCGATTTTGTGAGGTCGGCTAAAAAAGGTGCGATCGCTAATCACCCATTACGTATGAGTTAAATATTTTATACAATATTACTAGT
>NZ_JBALCO010000075.1:0-23760 GCF_036919595.1 Nostoc sp.
AACTATTTTTTCTCGAAGATCGACAGAGTATGACTTCATTTAAAAGTATTTATATTTTAATCTAGTGTACCTCATAATAGACGCAAGTGCTGTATTTCCAATCCAAGCATCCAAGAGTAAATACCCAACAAAAGTTTCCCTCGCTTGACTAATTTCCCCTGGTGCTGTCCAGTTGATGGGCAAATTTAGCGAAGCATCTCCGATAGCATTGAATACATTATCTATTGTGTGTCGGGATAGGTCTTTAGAATCTTGTGGATAATCCGATACTATTCGAGCCAGAATTTCATTACCAAGGGTGAGAATTGCACCTTCTTGAGGCGGCAAAAATGAGGGTGAAACAATGCCATTTTCCCCATTGAATGTCGCTAGTTCATAACCAGCATGGGGTAAACCCAGCAACTCACACAACTGGGCTGCAATCTTCTCTGCCCAATCTTCTCCTGTGTTTGGTCTAGCTTTCTTGAATAGACAACGACCTAGATCATGATGACGAAACCAGAACTTTTCTTTTGTTCCTAAATCTTCATCAGCCTCTGGGGCATCTAGGGGAACATCAATGATAGGAAATTGCTCTGGCATAATTTATAGGAAATCCTGATTTTAAGCAAATTATTAACTTCACCTATCCTTAAATGTGTAATAGTCAATGGTTAGCCTTAGCTCGTTGCCACAGAGTATCAACAGTCACAAATTCATAGCCTTGTTGTAGCAGTTGCGGAATCAGGATTTGAATTGTGGCAGCAACATCTTCTCCTCCGCAAGCACCATCATGCAAAACGATTATTGAACCATTTTTGACTTGCTGCATAACTCGCTCTACCACGGTGGTGACACCTGGTCGCACCCAGTCTTCTGGTACAACACTCCACATAACTGGGCGGTAATTCCACTGAAAAAATAATTTTAAAGTAGCAGGTGTAAATAAACCATTGGGGGGGCGGACATCCCGCACTTGTTCAGGTTGTAGATTGCAGGCATTGTAGATGGCAGCTTGGGTTTTTTCTAAACTGTCCTTCAGGTCATTTGGGGAAAGCATGGCAAAAGAGCGATGATCGTAGCCATGCAATCCGATCCAGTGTCCGCGATCGCTAACGGTTTTAGCAATGGCTGGTGAACGGTTGACGCAAACACCCAACCAAAAAAAACTAGCTGTAATATTGTAACGGTCTAATACTGCCAAGACTTCGGGTGTGTATTGAGGATGGGGCCCATCATCAAAAGTCAGGGCGATCGCTTTAGAATGGGGATTTCCAGCCCAAAGGCAGTTGGGAAAACTTGGCTGGAGAATGCGGTATAAAATTGGGAACAGGGGAGCTAGCTGCATTTTGCGTTTATCTGCTGCTGACAACTTTTTGTCGGTGTTGCTTGTGAAACTGCGATGTCTGCGACGGGCGTAGCTGCAACTTCTGGCGATGAAGCATGTTTGCTTAAATGGTAATCTACATCTGGTAGGTCAATGGGTAGGATTTACGCAATAAGATTTTTTGTTGAGCCAGGGTATAAGGGTGCAAGACTACGGGTGTATAAGGGTCAACAAAGGAAAAAACAAAGCTAACACCAAGCTTCTCTTTCTTCTACTCCCATACCCTCAATACATTTCTATCTCTGACTATATCCTTAGAGGTTTTTAGATTTCCTGCTTTATTTTGTAACAAAATTTGTAACAGTAACATTGTTTTAGCTTGTACTCGTCTAGATTGATGAAAAATCTACGGGGAATCCGTGAATGAAAGGGTAATGTTGCTCAAAGATATACGAGATTATCAAATTCTATTTCTGGGCTTGTTCCTAGTTGTGGGAATCGGTACACGAGATTGGACGCTGCGGCCAGAGTTGATTGGAGTAGCGATCGCCACAAGTCTTGCAACCCAATGGATATTGTCATTGGTAAAAGGCAAAGAACAACTGACGAATCTTCGGAGTGCTTTAATTACCTCTTTGGGACTGTCCCTGCTGTTGCGGGCTGATCACTGGACGACAATGGCAATAGCCGCAGCAATTGCGATCGCCAGCAAATTTATCTTCCAAGTCGGTGATAAGCATTTCTTTAATCCCGCCAATTTTGGGATCATTTCTGCCTTGATTCTGACCCCCGATGCTTGGGTTTCGCCGGGACAATGGGGTGAAGAGTGGTGGTATGGGCTATTATTTGCCGGAACTGGTGGCATGATTTTGCAGCGCGTTGGTCGCTGGGACACCACAGCAGCTTTTTTGGGTAGCTACTCCTTGCTGGAGGCGATTCGCAATCTCTGGCTGGGTTGGACTTGGGATGTTTACTGGCACCGATTGATGAGCGGGTCTTTGCTGCTATTTGCCCTATTTATGATTACAGATCCGCGATCGATCCCCAATTCGAGAATTGGGCGTGTAGTTTGGGCAGTTTGCATCGCCGGATTAACTTTTATTCTGCGGAATTATTTCTTTGTTTCCACAGCAGTTTTCTGGGCACTGTTTGCCCTTGCACCATTGACCATTCTGCTAGATATTCTCTGGGTAGCTCCACGGTTTGCTTGGCAAGAGGGGGATGAGGAAGCAGGGGGAGAACTTCTTACTCACCCCTCCTGTACAGACGCGATTAATCGCGTCTCTCTTAATTCAGCACTAAAAAAGTAGAGGTATAAAATGAAGTTTTTTCGACTCTTAACACCATTTTTGTTGACAATTGTAGCTGTTTTATGCTTTGCACCCGCAGCTTGGGCATTTTGTGGATTTTATGTAGCCAAGGCTGATACAAAACTGTATAACAAAGCTTCTCAGGTGGTGATAGCACGGGATGATGAACACACTGTCCTAACTATGGCAAATGACTTTCAAGGCGAAGTCAAAGATTTTGCAATAGTAGTACCTGTGCCAACGGTGCTGCAAAAAGAGCAAGTTCGCGTAACTGAACCGAAAATTATCGAGCGCTTGGATGCTTTTAGTGCGCCGCGATTGGTAGAATATTTTGACTCAGATCCTTGTGCTGTTACTGATTCGGTAAATCTACCTGCTGCGGCACCTAGAAGCAGGGCAGTTAGTCAGGAAGCTGAAAAAACAAGTGATCGCAGTTTGGGTGTAACAGTCGAAGCACGTTTCAACGTTGGCGAATACGACATCGTGATCCTTAGTGCCAAAGAATCTGGGGGACTAGAAACTTGGCTCAAACGCAATGGCTACAAAATCCCCAGAGGTGCGAAACAGTTACTAAAGCCCTACATCCGCTCCTCAATGAAATTCTTTGTTGCTAAAGTCAACTTGGATAAATTCGAGAAATCTGGCTATCAGTTCCTTCGTCCGCTACAAATTTCCTACCAGTCACCGAAATTCATGCTGCCAATTCGTTTAGGCATGATTAATGCTACGACAGAGCAGGATTTGATT
The DNA here is from genome assembly GCF_036919595.1 of Nostoc sp. Taxonomy (GTDB): domain Bacteria; phylum Cyanobacteriota; class Cyanobacteriia; order Cyanobacteriales; family Nostocaceae; genus Nostoc. The sequence continues at coordinate 3,364 of NZ_JBALCO010000075.1, forward strand.
GTCTACATCCTCTCGCCCCAAGGACAGGCAGAAATCACTAACTACCGGACGGTGAAAATCCCTTCTAACACGAACATTCCTTTGTTTGTCAAAGATGAATTTGGTGAATTCTACAAATCCATGTTTCAAACTGTCTACACCAAAGAAGACAGGAAAGTTGGTTTTTTGGAATACGCTTGGGACATGAGTAGTTGCGACCCCTGTTCTGCTGATCCCCTAACCCAAGAGGAACTAAAGCAAGCAGGCGTATTTTGGCTAGATGATAATTCTGGAAGTAATCTACCAGCATCCCCCAGCTTTCGTCGTCCTTCTCCTAAAAATAACGTCTTCATCTCCCGGCTGCATGTCCGCTACAGCCGCGACAAATTCCCTGAAGACTTAATATTCCAACAAACTGCTAACAGCGAATCTTTCCAAGGGCGTTATGTTTTACAACATCCGTTCCAAGGGGAACTCAAATGTCAGGCAGGTAGAGAATATAAGCAGTCTTTGCCCAAGCGTTTTGAACAAGAGGCGCAAACTCTAGCTAAACTAACCAACTGGAATATCCAAGACATTCGCAACAAAATGAAGCTGAGTATTGGTGATCTGACATATCCCTGGTGGGAAAATTTATTGTCCTGGCTGGGATTATATTGAGAGGATTTGAAAAAAATACCGTATCTTGACCAAAGGTAATTTTTTAGGGCGTTATTATACGCAATACTAAGATATTCTTGCTTTCTTCGCCAAGATTGTCATGGTTCAATTCGATGAACAGCTACGCCGCTTAGTTAGCGAAGCCTGTGGACACAAACCTGGAAGCCCTCAGCGTCAGAAGCTGCTCACGCAAATTATTCGCTTGACAGCAAGTAGACTTTGGAGGGAAAGTACTCCCTACTATCAAGATGCACTACAACAAACTTGGTTGTATTTCTGCCGCAATGTTTGTGAAGGTTTGACAGGTCAAATCTATGACCCCACCTATGGCAGTGTCATCACTTGGCTAAATGCTTACTTAAGACGGAGACTACAAGACTTTTACACTAACCAGAACCGAGAACAAGCCACAACAGTCCCTCTTCGGGTTCGTCAGTCTACATCGGGTGGAGCAAGTGAAACCATTGATCCTGTAGATAACCTCCCAGCTGCCCCCCAAACACCTCCCATTCTGGAAGACTTGGAGACATGGGCTAATACAGATTCTGAAGGAGAACTGCGCGATACTTACATTAAAGGGCGTCCAGATGTGAATTGTCAGGTTTTAATTCTCAGACGCCTACCCCCGGAAGTTAGCTGGAGAGAATTATCTGAGGAATTTGGGCTGTCAATTCCGACATTAAGCAGTTTTTATCAGCGCCAGTGTCTACCACGTTTGCGTAAATTCGCTGAATTGGAGGGATTGTTATAAACTTTATATTACTGTTATGCATGGAGGGAGGCGTAGACGCAGAGCGGCTTGCCAATAAACATCGCCACATTACTAAAAGTACTTACGCAAAATGTGAAACACTGCTAAGACTGCGTAAGTCCTATGATTAGCATAAGCGCTACTTCTAAATATCTGGGAATGTGAGGAATGTCAATTTTTGTTAAGCGCAAAACCCGCAATGGCGAAAAGCGTCTGCCTAAGAGCGATGGGCTATGTTCCGCCCGAAGCGATCGCCAAGTGCTACAGAAAAGCGCCGAACGCCAATTTAAGCGCCAATTTTTCGGTTTACTTTTGGTAATTGTAACGTGGAGCCTAGCTATGGGCTGGCTTCTAGCATTGGCAACTAATGCCCACAGCGCTACTCCCCCTGTCGAAATTGGCACAGTTGACGTAGTTCCTGCACAGTACCAACTAGGGCAAGAACTGTATTTGGAAAACTGCTCCACATGCCACATCGCCTTACCACCAGCCGTTTTACCCACCCAAACTTGGAAAAATCTCCTGCAAGACTCGCAGCACTACGGCGCACAATTAAAGCCTTTAGTCGATCCGCCACGCATCTTGGTATGGAAATATCTTTCGACTTTCTCCCGTGTGCAGCTAGACGACGAAGAAACACCCTATCGCCTCAACAACTCGCGTTATTTCAAAGCTCTACATCCAGGAGTTAAGTTACCACGTCCTGTCCAGCTTGGCAGTTGTGTTAGCTGTCATCCCAGTGCTAGTGATTACAATTTCCGCCGCCTGACACCAGAGTGGAAGTGAAGAGTTAGGAATTATAGCATTTCACGCAAACCCTGATACATATAGATTTATCGTAGGGGCACGGCATTGCCCCTACCAAGGTATTTGTATGATTATTAGAACTTACGCAAAAATCGCCCAAAAGCTTAATTACTCAAACCACCAACTCTACCAGAGGTTTCCGCCAATGTGCAGCGTTTGGTGAAGAAAAATTCGGAGAGTGTAGGTAAGTCCTAATTATTAAAGTGAAATGGTATTAGGAGTTGAAAAATTCATAACTGATATCTCATAACTCTATTCCCCCACTCCCTCTCTGGCCCTATCTGGGGGCAAAATGATACTATGAAGAAAGACTAAATATAAGATAAGAGTTAAAACCAATCAGTTTACTAAATGATTGGCTAGTTTTTCTCCTGTTTTTGAGTTAATTCTCGGTTACACCCATCCACGACCAAGCCGGTTGGGTTGGGTTAAATGTTTATAATCAATACCGAACCTTTAATCCCCATCCCCCTTGATTCAGTTCTATAACCTGCCATGTTAAAACTTTTGTTGGGCGACCCCAACGCTCGTAAGCTTAAAAAATACCAACCTTCTGTTACTGAAATTAACCTTTTAGAGGAAGAAATTAAGGTTCTTTCCGATGAGGAGTTAAAAGGTAAAACCGCCGAATTTAAACAACGGCTTGCCAAAGGTGAACCTCTAGATGACATCTTGCCAGAAGCTTACGCCGTTGTCCGGGAAGCAGGACGGCGAGTCTTAGGCTTGCGGCACTTTGATGTTCAACTCCTTGGCGGGATCATTTTGCACATAGGGCAAATTGCCGAAATGAAAACCGGCGAGGGTAAAACACTGGTAGCCACCTTGCCGAGTTATTTGAATGCCCTCACTGGTAAAGGTGTACACGTGATCACTGTGAACGATTACCTGGCTCGTCGGGATGCAGAATGGATGGGACAGGTGCATCGATTCTTGGGGCTGAGTGTGGGGTTAATTCAGGCAAGCATGACTCCCAGCGAACGCCAGAAAAATTACGATTGCGATATTACCTATGTCACCAACAGTGAGATCGGGTTTGACTACTTGCGGGATAACATGGCGACATCAATGGCAGATGTGGTGCAACGCCCGTTCAATTATTGCGTGATTGACGAGGTAGACTCGATTTTAGTTGATGAGGCGCGGACACCACTGATTATTTCTGGGCAGGTGGAAAGACCGACAGAAAAATATCTGCAAGCCGCTGAAATAGCATTTACACTCAAAAAAGACGAGCATTACGATGTGGATGAAAAAGCTCGTAACGTGCTCTTGACAGATGAAGGCTTTGCTGAAGCCGAAAATCTTTTAGGAGTCACAGATTTATTTGACCCAGAAGATCCTTGGGCGCACTTCGTTTTCAATGCGATTAAAGCCAAAGAACTTTTTCTCAAGGACGTAAATTACATCGTCCGCAATGGGGAAGTGGTAATTGTCGATGAATTTACTGGTCGGGTGCTACCCGGACGGCGTTGGAGTGATGGATTACACCAGGCTATTGAAGCCAAAGAACACGTAGAAATACAGCCAGAAACTCAAACTCTAGCGACAATTACTTATCAAAATATGTTTTTGCTGTATCCAAAACTCGGTGGAATGACCGGAACGGCAAAAACGGAAGAACCAGAATTTGAAAAAATTTACAAACTGGAAGTCGCGGTAATTCCCACCAATCAAGCCAGAAGACGGGAAGACTTGTCTGATATGGTCTTTAAGACAGAACCAGGCAAGTGGGGTGCGATCGCTAAAGAATGTGCCGAAATGCACGAACTCGGCAGACCTGTATTAGTAGGAACCACTAGTGTAGAAAAATCCGAACTTCTCAGCCGACTGCTGAAGCAGCTGGAAATTCCTCACGAATTACTCAACGCCCGTCCGGAAAACGTCGAGCGTGAGGCAGAAATCGTCGCCCAAGCCGGACGCAAAGGTGCCGTGACTATTGCTACTAACATGGCTGGTAGAGGTACAGACATCATCCTGGGTGGAAACTCCGAATATATGGCACGTTTGAAGCTGCGGGAATACTTCATGCCCCGGATCGTCATGCCAGAAGATGAAGACACCTTTGGCGTTCAAAGACCAGCCGGATTGCCTACAGGACATGGCGGTGGTCAAGGCTTTGTCCCTGGCAAAAAAGTCAAAACTTGGCGGGCTTCACCAGAAATTTTCCCCACCCAATTGACAAAAGAAACAGAAAAACTACTTAAAGACGCAGTAGAAATTGCGGTGCGTGAGTATGGCGATCGCAGCTTACCGGAATTGGAAGCAGAAGACAAGGTAGCTATAGCAGCAGAAAAAGCTCCCATCGACGACCCTGTGATTCAGAAATTGCGGGAAGCATATAACCGCGTTAAGCAGGAATACGAACAATTTACTACCCGCGAACACAATGAAGTAGTGGAAATCGGCGGTTTACACGTAATTGGTACAGAACGCCATGAATCCCGGCGGATTGACAACCAGTTGCGCGGACGTGCAGGAAGACAAGGTGACCCTGGAACCACGAGATTCTTCCTCAGTTTAGAAGATAACCTACTGCGGATTTTTGGTGGCGATCGCGTTGCTGGGTTAATGAATGCTTTCCAAGTGGAAGAAGATATGCCCATCGAATCTGGGATGCTTACCCGTAGTTTGGAAGGCGCACAGAAAAAAGTTGAAACCTACTACTACGACATTCGGAAGCAGGTATTTGAGTATGACGAGGTGATGAATAATCAACGTCGTGCTATTTATGCTGAACGCCGCCGGGTGTTAGAAGGTCAAGACTTGAAAGAACAGGTAATCAAGTACGCTGAAAAAACGATGGATGACATCGTTGACTACTATATCAACGTAGACTTACCCTCGGAAGAGTGGGAGTTAGAAAAGTTAGTTGAGAAAGTCAAAGAATTCGTTTATCTGTTAGCGGATTTGCAGCCTAGTCAATTAGAGGATATGTCAGTCAGCGAGATTAAAGCCTTCCTCCATGAGCAGGTGCGAATTGCTTACGATCTCAAAGAAGCGCAGATTGACCAAGTTCAACCCGGACTGATGCGCCAAGCTGAACGCTTCTTTATCTTGCAACGCATTGATACCCTGTGGCGGGAACACCTGCAACAAATGGATGCCTTACGCGAATCAGTAGGATTACGTGGTTACGGGCAAAAAGATCCGCTGATTGAATATAAGAGCGAGGGTTACGAACTCTTCTTGGATATGATGGTTAACATTCGCCGAGATGTGGTGTATTCGTTGTTTATGTTCCAGCCGCAGCCTCAGCAGATGATGCAGGCAGAATCAGAGATGGTGTAGGTAGGGAATATTTTATGCAGAGACGCAGAGGCGCAGAAGCGTTTTTGCGTCTTTGTGTTTTAAGGCATCTCTCAAAAATATTTTGTTTTCAGGAGTTTGCTGAAATGGGTAAGCTGGTACTGCCAAATCTTCAGGGTAAGCATAATGGGTGAATAATGGACAGTCCTGTTATAACCGCTAATAAGTTATGCCTCTGTTAAGAGTAGATTATATGGCAGAAAACATTGATTATGAGCAAATCTATCAACTGACATTCCGTAAACAATGGGCTGAGTTATTGGAGCTTGTCTACAAGTATTCTAAATTTGCTTCTTCAGATGAATTAGTTAAGAGAGCAGTAAATACTTTTGAAAATGAGTTTTTTGAAGAATTAGATAAAGGAATTGCAAACGATAATATTGAAACTGTATTAGAAAATTTATTTTTACTTCATAAAGGTAAAATCTATAGTTTAACAGAAGATAGAGCTATTACAGTCGTTGTTGAATTGGTCAACATATATAAAAATAAAGGCTCAATGCTTGAAGCATATAATTATGCTAAATTTTATCCTAAACAAGAAATATGTTCTGAAGTAATTAGGTTGCATCAGGAATCATTACCCAAAGTTGTAGAACATTCTCAGAGTCATCAAATCAAGGTAACAGAAAATAAAAATATATCTAATGTTAAATATACTACCAGCCTCTTTAAATCTCATCAAGAGATGGAGTTTTTTATGGCTGTTAGGGAAAACTTTCAAATGTTTGTAGTTTATCCTAATGTTGCATTAAGTTGTTTAATTGATTTTGAGAAAATTAAGAGTAATTTGTCCCAAGAAGAGAGAAGCTTCTTTTTTAGAGGAATTGTAGATTGTGTTGTATTTGATCAACATGAAAGCTATAAACCAATTAAATTCTTTGAGTTAGACAGTTCTTATCATGATTCGTCTGAACAAAAACTAAGGGATAGTTATAAGGATAAGATTTTAGCAGTGGCTGGACAAACACTTTATAGGATTAGAAAGACCTCAGAGAATCAGGGGAGGGCAGAATTCATGAAAATAATAAGAGAAATAGTAAATATAATATATTAATTTACCCAATGGTTAGTTAAAATTTCGGCATATTTAATTTTAAAAAACTAGAAATGAAGCCTTTCTACAGAATTAGCTAAGATAAGTGGTTAGCCTCTTCTCTAACAGCGCCATAGCCATAACCAAGTTATACTTAAACAGGTTTGCAAAATTGATGCAACTTTCTCAAGCTGAACAGGATGCGATCGCTTATACTTAGCGTAGTTTTGGAGTTATCTGTGGGGCGATCGCAGAGTAAATTACTTTACTTTAATAACTAAGCAACCAGAGACAAACTAGCCTACAAGGTAAAATTTTCAGCCATTTCTTAAAGATAAAAAAATTATCTGCTTAGATATATTAGATGAATATATGGAACCAGCTTTAATTGAGTTGTTAAAACAGAAAGTTATACCGCTATTAAAAATTAAAAAATGAATATTCAAGAAGCTTTTAATTCTGCCGCAGTTGATTATGATAACTTACGTCGTATTCTAATTCCCTGTTTTGATGACTTTTACAAAACAGCCGTTGAAATCATATCAGTCGATTGCACTGCACCGCTAAAAGTTCTAGATTTGGGTGCTGGTACTGGACTTTACTCAGGTATGCTTCAGTCCGTCTTCCCCAATGCAGAGTTCACCTTGCTGGACTTAGCCCCTGAGATGTTAGAGAAAGCTAAGTTTAGATTTAGCAAAATGGGTAAATCTGCCAAAATCTTAATTGGTGACTACGTTGAGACTGATTTAGGTGGTTCCTATGACCTTATAATTTCTGCCTTATCGATTCATCATCTGTCAGATTTTGACAAAGAACTTCTTTATCAACGGATTTATGATGTCCTCAATCCTGGAGGGATATTCGTCAACGCCGATCAAGTTCTCGGCAAAACCCCTGATTTAGAACAACTTTACCGTCAACACTGGCTAGATTCTGTCTGCGCTAAGAATATCTCAGAGGAGGATCTCAAAGCTGCACAAAAACGCATGGAATATGATCGCATGGCAACCCTTGATATTCAACTTCACTGGCTAGAAGCAGCTGGGTTTCAAAATGTGGATTGCTGGTACAAAAATTTTAGCTTTGCTGTTTTTGGTGGTTATCGACCGACTATTTAACTAAGTAGGTAGGCACAAATAATTAGAAGAGGGCATCAATTGTGATGCTATCACCTTCTTGTATAAGAGTAATCACACCCCCGACTACTACTTCTGGTCGTGTATAAAAGAATTTCCATTTAAGTCGATAGCGATCGCCACGAAACAAGCTGTATAATTTGTCTCAAAAATATGCCTATTGATCAAGGTAAGGTAAGATGAGCGATCGCACCGTTCAACGTCAGAAATCAGCCGCATCAAGTTTTACTTTCTTTAACTAACCTATCGAGTCCCCCTACGATTCTTGAACCCAAACAAAGCGCGATGGTGAGCGATGTTGCCGCTGCTAGCGCCGCTGCCGCCCGAATGTGATTCCAGTCTGAGCCTTTTACTACAATCCCAACTCTTCTGGAAAGCCGAGCATGATGTTTAAGTTTTGGATTGCGGCCCCCGATGCGCCTTTGCCCAAGTTGTCGAGACGAGCAACTAGCAACACTTCTTTGGTAGCGTCATTGGCGAATACAAAAACCTGAACAATATTGGTGCCGTTGATTGCGATCGCATCCAGAAATATTCCGTTTCGCAGCAAAGTAGAATCTTGAAATGGAGCAACCTGTACAAATTTTTCACTTTGGTAATAGTTAGCAATTGCTTGATGAATAACTTCACCTGATGGTGGATTATCCAAAGTCCCCAGTGGCAAAGGCACCTGCACCAGCATTCCTTGCTCAAAATCTCCTACTGCCGGCACGAACAACGGCGGCGATGCTAACCCTGAATAATAATGCATTTCCTTAACGTGCTTATGCCCAAATTGCAAACCATAGATGCCATAAGGGTAGAGTGACTCTGCCTCGGCTTGCTGTTCATGGAAGGTATGGTATTGTTTGATCAGATTCTTTCCGCCACCAGAGTAACCTGACACTGCATTAACGGTGATGGGAAAGCTATTCTTCAAAAGTCCCTTAGCAATCAACGGACGGATACAAGCTAAAAATCCCGTGGGATAACAGCCTGGATTGCTGACAAACTGGGCGCTGGCGATTTTCTCTCGCTGTCCTGGATTTAGTTCAGAGAAGCCATATACCCAGCCTTTAGCTGTACGATGGGCACTACTAGCATCCAGGATCTTAACCGTAGTACTACTGACCAAGCTAACAGCTTCTCGGGCTGCATCATCCGGTAGGCAGAGAATAACAACATCGACGCCATTGATTAGTTTGGCTCGCTCAGTTGCATCCTTACGTTTAGATGCCTCAATGCTAACTAACTCGATATCATCCCGTTGATTGAGGCGTGAGTAAATTTGTAAGCCTGTGGTTCCCGATTCCCCATCAATAAAAATCTTAGGTTTAGTAATCATGCGTCTAGCATCCTTATATGAGTGGTATTTTGACCGATTAATCGAGTTATCATATCAAGTCTGATAAATCAACCTCTCCCCGCTTATGCGTTACGCCAAAGCTCCCCTCCCTTACTAGGGCTACCGTGTACACACAAGTCGAGTTGGTAATCAAATGGACGGAAAAGAACGGAAAATTATTTTTAAAATCCTTAATTTTCTCTCATCAATCTATCAATAAGCTGACATTATTGATAATCAGTTTAATCAACTCAAAACCTTGCCAATATCCGGCTTGTATCTTACCAGGCAAGGATTTTAGGACTTGTGTGTACACCGTCGCCTACTAGGGGAGGGGTTGCGAGAGAGGTCTTTCGAGAATTAACAGTAATTTACCGGACATAATATCAATTTTTTATCGCACTGTTATGAAAAAGTCGGTAATCCTATTATTTAATAATAATTGAGCAATTTTTAATTAAGTTTTTAACCCCTTAACTACTCCACCCAAGCCAGAGTCCGTTTCACTGCCTTTTGCCAAATAGCAAAATTGCACAATGGGCCATTGCTTCCCGGCTCAAACACGCACTCAATCTGCCGTTGCTGCACCAGTGCTTCATAGCTCTCCCAAAATCCTACAGCTAAACCTGCTGCAAATGCTGCACCTTGAACAGTTGTATCGCGCATTATCGGACGTTCAACTGGAATACCTAATACATCAGCCTGGAACTGCATCAAGAAATTATTTTCGCAAGCACCACCATCTACACTTAATCGCCCAACTGGAGTACTGCTAGATGCATTTATCGCCTGCACTACCTCCAGAACTTGGTAAGCGATCGCTTCCAACACGGCGCGGACTAGATGCTCTGGTTGTACACTGGCGGTAATGCCAAAAAAGGCTCCCCTAGCGCTCATATCCCAATAGGGTGCGCCCAGTCCACTAAATGCAGGCACAAAGTAGACTCCGCCATTATCTTTTACCTGATTTGCTATCGCTTCAGTTTCAGCAGCAGTTTTTATTAGCTTCAGGCGATCGCGCAACCATTGAATACAAGCTCCACTAGTAAACATACTGCCTTCAATAGCATAGCCTACATCTAAAGTATCCCTTGGATTTGCTTGTGTCCATGCCACTGTAGAAATGATTTTATGGTGCGATCGCACAATTTCACAGCCAGTGTGAGCCAATAAAAAGCTACCAGTACCGTAAGTGCATTTCATTAAGCCTGGGCGATCGCAGCCATGACCAAATAAAGCAGCTTGTTGATCTCCCAAGATGGCAGTAATGGGAATTTCAGCGCCCAATAAAGTAGCATCTGTAACTCCAAATATTCCTAAACTAGACTGAATCTGGGGCAAAATATGAACCGGAATTTGAAACAGATCCAGTAAATTCTCATCCCATTCACAGGTTTTGAGATTCATCAACATTGTCCGGCTGGCATTGCTGTGGTCAGTAGCATGGACTTTCCCACCTGTGAGGTTCCACAGCAGCCAGGTATCAATAGTGCCTGCTAAGACATTGTTAAAGTCAACATCTCTAAACTTGTCTAATAGCCACCTGAGTTTAGTAGCAGAAAAATAGGCATCGATAATCAATCCGGTGCGATCGTAAATATCTTGAGCATAGCCTTGTTCTTGTAACTGGTGACAAAGGGGAGCAGTGCGGCGATCTTGCCAGACGATCGCTCTTTGGAGTGGTTTACCAGTAATTTTGTCCCAAATCAAACAGGTTTCACGCTGTACAGTCAGTCCTAGCGCTGCGATCGCTGATGGAACAATCTGGGCATTCCCAATTGCGGTTTGCATCACCCAACAGGTATCATGCCAAATTTGTTCAGGGTCATGTTCTAACCATCCGGGCTGAGGATAATACTGAGTTAGTTCTTTGTATGCCTGCCCAACAATTTTGCCGTCTGCGTTAAACACAAAGGCGCGGTTGCCTGTTGTACCTAAGTCCAGTGCTAATATGTAGCTCAATGATGGAGTTGTGTTGCCAAGTGTGTGCATAGCCGCTTTAACATGCTGGGTAGGTGTAGCCCGCTGTAGGCATCGCGATTTTATAAATTCACGTCAAATCAGATATAGATTATTTATTGTACATTTTAGTCACATTTTCTCACCGGATACCCATAAGTAATTAATGGAAATCTCTCAAGCTCGACTTTATCCATTTTTCCCTGAGGGTGATCACAAAGGTACGCGCTTACCAAAAAATGCGGGTTTTGCTGCACACATAACATTTAAATACAGTCTTGGTGAATACGACTATTTTAAATCGTCAAAAAGCTTGGGCTAGCGCCAAAAACCTTTCAGGACTTATGCAAAAACTCTCTGAAACTCTTATTCCTTTGTGACGGCAGTCGCTATAACGGCGGGAACCACCGCACACTGCCTCTTTTTTTGCGCCCTTTACGGTTCGTTTTTTCTTAAATTTGCGTAAGTCCTGTCTTTAACCCAAGCGTATTGCTTCATAAAACTCACGTTTTATAAAAAGTTCATATATTTTATATTTTGCTTTATTAAATATGCAATTTAATAGCTCAATTACTGAAAAGCAGGTTTGTCAATAAGTTCAGTATTATTCCTCTTTTAATAACAACTTAAATAAAACTAAATTATTAATAGTTGTGCTGGGTTAGTTGATGACAAAACATCAATTATTTCAGGTGTATCTATTTGCATCCTCTCTATAAGACTGATTCAGTAATCATAAAATCACCGTTCTCCTTATTATTAGAGAGGAGTTTAGCTTCCCCTTAACTCATATAAAAGGTGATTGGAAGGTTAGGTTTTTGTTAGTGAATCGATTTACTAAACTGCATTCAAATATAAAGCATACCTTAGTCCTATATTCCTTTGTAAATTGCTGTAATCAGATTTTTTTTGACAGCACAATGATTTATCTTGGTAAATCACGGTCTTATATACAACTGAGAAAAAACACAAGTTATTGAAGCTTTAAACATTTATTAACTAATTTGACAAATCCCCATGCGACAATATACTTCTCATTTGCTCATACTGGTATTAGGAACAAGCTCGACTTTCATCGTTACTCCATCTCAAGCTCAAACTCCGGTAAAACCCAACAGTCAAAATACCAATAATATTAGTTCCCTATCTTCAAATTCACCTTTCGCTATCCAATTGAGTGATTTTGCCAATTCTACTAACAGCAAACCACCTATCCTCTCTGAGGCAGCCAAGAACTCTTCTGTTTCTGATGCTTCTAATGCCAATATAACTGCAACTAAGCCAAAGCCACGGGTTCCTATATTCAGCAGAATTTTTCCCACACCTTCGATGCAGCAATAATTAGCAGCTAAATATTGAGTCTCTCGTTTGGGCTGATAGGGAAATGTATAAATCCATTATATACATGATGTACAACTGTACTTAGTGAAAATACCACTCCAGCAAAAGAGATTCTAATTGTTCTCTGTTGCTGGGGTGGGAGGAATATCAACTATAGCCCTTCTCGTTTGTATGTAATATACTTTGATTTTTCTCCAAGCCTCTCTCTTAAAAGAAGAGAGGCTTGGAGTGCTACTCCCCAACGCAATAAGGGTTAGGGCTGTTTTTATTAGGTCTATATTGGACTCAACTGAGGACCGCTATATACGTGAGGTGTAGCCTGATTTGCTTTATGCTTGCAACTGAGTGAGCAGTAAACCAAACCATTGATTTGGATCTGTCCACACATGAATAGGTAATAAACCCTGTGCAGTCAGTTGCTGCTTGATAGTATTGAGGTCAAATTTACGCGAAATTTCAGTGAGGATAGTCTCACCTAGTGCAAAATTAACCTTGAGGTTAAGAGCGCGTAATTCAACAATTTGCGATCGCCGGCTGCGTAAATGCATTTCTATTTGATACTCACTTTCATTGTAAAACGCCCAGTGTTCAAACTGCGTGGTGTCGAAATTCCCCTCAAACCGCTGATTTAAATGTTCCAGCATATTCAGGTTAAATGCTGCTGTCACTCCTTGGTTGTCGTTATAAGCTGGTTCCAAAATCTGTTTTGGCTTTCGTAAATCTATCCCCAACAAGAAATACTCACCTACTTGTAGGGATTCTGTAATTTGAGAGAAGAATACATCACACTCACTAGGTGTCAGATTACCTAAACTGCTACCAATAAAACAAATCATCCTGCTGGGTAATTGCGTCGGTAAGAGTTGTGCAAGGGCTAATTCATAAGTTCCCGCTAGTGCATAAACTTGCAGTAAAGGATAATCACTTAATAACTGCTTGGCGCTACTTTCCAAAATACCTGTAGATACATCAATTGGTAGGTAGTGCAGGGGACAGCCTAGCTGCTGGTAGGCATCTAGTAAAATGCGGGTTTTGCTAGAACTGCCACTGCCAAGTTCTACCAATTCACAAGCGCCGGTCATCTTGGCAATTTCGCCAGCATACTGTTGTAAAATCGCTGTTTCTGTGCGTGTTAGATAATATTCTGGTAAATCACAGATTTGCTCAAATAGCTCAGAACCACGGTCATTATAAAAGTAACAGGGAGGTAAAGATTTAGGTGTTTGAGTTAATCCCTTCACTACATCACTCCCAGCACTAGGTGTAACTATTTTAGTTGCGCCTAGCAAACGCTGTATCTGCAAGCGTTCTTCGATATTTTCTGGAGAAGTAATCTTGCTGGTAACAGCTTTAGATATTGACATTGATCCTCGTGTTAAAGTATGTGGGGTTCTATGTAGAAAGTCTACTTTCCAAAGAGCATTATGAGCGCATTTTGTGGCGTTTATTAAAAAATTCATTATCCAAAACGCCCTCAATCAAATGGGATACCACGTGATTGAGCTATTCTCTTTATAAAAAAATATTGCAAGTATTGCAATCATTGCCATTTCGCAAGATTCCTTCTGGCAAGTCTTTTTTGAAGTTGAACAGACCAAACAACGCTACCACCCTTTAGACGAATCTGATATTCTTTCTTCAGTACCCCACAGCTAAAACATCTAGTCAGGCAGCCAATACAAGAAAGATATATCCGTTGTGGGGCGATCGCATTTCGTGAAGGAGCGATCACTATATTACTCACTAAGTAGATTATCAGGGTCGATGCCGAGCGATGTCTGACGGCAAGCCGCTTCTCAACTCTTGCAGAGGCTGCGCCAACGAGACGCGTAGCAAGATCCCTGTAGGAGTAAGTAAGTCGGCACAAATACCGCGCTAACTTTTCTGCCTTTTATTCTAATGTCAAATAGCGATCGCCTCTCAAATTCTGGAAGTGAGGAATCAATACGGTTCGGATAACAAGAGTGAAGGTGAAGATAAGGAAGATGAGGAGAGAAGTCTGAGCGCTGGCTTCCGGCGACACCGATAGCGACGCGCAAAGCGAGTCTTGCCTACAGCAGGCTGGCGCGAACGAGCATCACAGCCCGCACTTCGGCAAAGCTCAGTGACCACCGCAGGCATCAGAACTTCGGGAAGATGAGGATTTTGCTCCCTTATCTCCCCCTACTCTCCCCTATACCCGATCTCGCCTCAACAAATAACTTTCCTTCGCTGCTACACCGGCTTGAAATATATGGCTTTTAACATTGCTCGACCATCTGTCGTTATTTCTGCATTTTTACAGGTCGCCAGAAGGTTTGACGAGCCTGATTCTGGATTAGCTTTATTGCTTTCAATCTCACCAATGAAGTATCCAGACTCCTTAAGACGATTTAGTAACTCGAGCAATTCTTCTCGATTAACCTGTTTACCCTCGAAGTCCTCAGCAAAAAAGCTAACATCTCGCTGTCCTTGTTCATCGTCTTTAATCTTATTGAGCAGGACATAGACAATTTGATCCGGCAGGTTATCTGTCGGTGTCAGATCGAGTGACATAGAATACTCCTAAAAATCGTTAGATATTATTGTAGACTATTAAGAATAAATAGCAATAATTACTTTTTTCTGGGCGGAGAATCTAGGCAGCGTCTACCTCCTAAACTAATTTTTGATTGAAGAAAATTCTCAACAAAGACTGAAACGTTGAATTGAGGTTGCTGCACTTCTCTACGAGACGCTCTTGCTAGCAAGATCCCCGTAGGGGTACGACATGGGTCGACTACTTCGGCTGCGGCTCCATCGAGCGACTTGTGCTGAGCGCAGTCGTTGGCGCAGCCTCTCGAAGAGAAGCAAGCCGAGATGCTCAGTACAAGTGCGCCCTTCTCTACGAGAGGCTGCGCCATTCATCAAAGGCTTGAAAAATAGTCTCTTTTACACTAGATTTGCTCAATTTGGAGCTCACAGTCTGCTCCCACACTAATGATGCTATTTTCTGGGCAAGCAATCCAATTACCTATAAATAAAGGTTCGGACGCAATAATTACAGATTTTGGAAAAGTCGGATCATCTCGTATCCAGTAAAGAGATGGAGGTGGTGAAGTAGTAGCAACACGA
This sequence comes from Nostoc sp., assembly GCF_036919595.1. Classification (GTDB taxonomy): domain Bacteria; phylum Cyanobacteriota; class Cyanobacteriia; order Cyanobacteriales; family Nostocaceae; genus Nostoc. The sequence goes on from NZ_JBALCO010000075.1 coordinate 18,756, forward strand.
GAAGCTATCAGGCGATGTCCGTCACTAAAGATTACATTGAATGAGGCTTCTACTTGATAGCGCTTTGCCATCTCTAAGAGGGTTAATAATGTACTACGTAAAGCATACTCTAAAGGTCGATGTTTGTTAATTTGACTTTGTGAAAGTAACAATGCAAAAATGTGTTCGGAGTCAGTAGTGCCATTAATTTTTTCGTAAAAATCTTGGGTTAAAGTGCTGCGGATTTTTCTGTGTAATGTTTTCCGAAAATTTTCGATTCGTCCATTGTGAATAAATAGCTGTTGTTGATGGTTAAAGGGCTGACAATTAGCAAAATCTACTGCTTGTTCGGATGTAGCACTGCGGACATAAGCAAGTACACACTTTGATTCAACATAACGGCTGAGACTGGGTAGGTTGATATCATTCCAAATAGGTAGGGTATTTTTGTAAATAAAAGGGCCAGTATCTTTTTGACTATCATACCAACCCACACCAAAGCCATCTGCATTTACTACCCCAGAGGTCATTTCGCGGGGTTGATAACTCTGGACTATCAGCGAGTGTTCTGGTTTATACAGAAGATGATCTAAAGAAATAGGCGAACCAAGGTAAGCAAGTAAACGGCACATTATGAATTTTCCACCTTCTATTAGCACAATTATTGGGCAACAGCCTTACCCGCTTTTATTCACCATCATCACTGGTTCGTAATATTGCTAACACAATTTCAGAAAAGATTGATGGTGTCCAAGCAAATAGATTTGTGGTTAATTTAAATAGTACTCAAGTCACAACATAAATATTGCAGCAAGCAGCAAATTGCTGATTACGCAATATCTGGGTCAGCAGAAATCATTACAACAGAGAACCAAAGCATAAATTTTATTTACTAATATCTCTATTAATTATTACTTATAAATTTTGGCGTCCTCCGAACCAAAACAAATAATAGACTTAATTTGTAATAAATTAAATATTGAAAAGTTTGATGAAAAAATATTTTTATGTCTTGGCTTAATTGGGTGTATATTCAACTCATGATAGTTCAAAAAATATTAGTGAAGAAGTATTGGGCTTCCGTCCAACTGTTTATATTTCATTTCTTCCTATTTATAATAGTGATGAATATATCCAAGGAATAAACTCAATCATTAAAGCATCTATGATGTTATTAACTTATGAATCTGGCGATGCAGTTCTGACTAGAGAAAATTGTAAAAAGGAGGAAATTGAACCTCCAATAAATGGAGTTAGAGTTAAAAGCTCTTAACTTTTAACTCCCCATTTATAACTTTTTTACAACTTCAAAGTCCACGCAGCAAAAGCTAAAGCACCCCAACCAGCAAGAAAGGCTGTGCCGCCCAGTGGTGCGATCGCTCCTAAGGATTTAATACCGGTTAAGCTAAGGGCGTACAAGCTACCTGAGAAAATAGCAATGCCAATGATAAACAGCCATCCACTGGCGATGAGAGTGGGTTGGGGAGACTCAGTACGACTAATTAGTATTGCTATTAGAAAAAGTGCTAAAGCATGATACATCTGGTAACGAGCGCCAGTCTCAAAAATTTCTAGTGATCGCTCACTAATTTTTTCCCGTAAAGCATGGGAAGCAAAGGCACCAGCAGCAACTGACAAACCGCCTAAAATGGCAGCTATGCTCAAAAAAATCTGCGTCATTAGACCTAGCCGTAAGTTGGTGTGGAATTTAACGAACCATTAGATATCAATTAGACATCAAAATGATATGATATAGCCCCTTCTTCGTTCACCTTAAAGTTTGCATTGAATTCTTTAGCTTTTTCATCTAAATATTGTCTGGCGTTGGCTGGGGGTAGTTGTGACTGCATAGCAAAGCCTAAAACAGTTACGCGTCCATGATTTGCTTGTAGCATCTCATAAAAAATAGATTGCAAGCGATCGCTAACTTGTTGATTAAGCGCCTTTTTCTCCTGTCGGCTTTGACGGTACAATCCCAATGCTAACCATCCCCCCAATGTTAAGCTAGGGATACCAAAAATTAGACCACCTACAGCAGTATTATTATCTTCATAAGTAGCATTTGGTGCGGTAAAAGTATCCCCATCTTGCACTGGTATGTACACCTCACGTGCAGCAAATTTTTCCAATGTCGCTGTTGCTGATAGCGTTAAAAACATAAATCCGAGTGTCAGTAGCCAACCAGCAGCCAATTTTTCAGCAGTTTTCATAGTTCCACTTTATATTTTAATTTTGCTAGCGATTTTAACTTGACTTTTGCAAAGGTTCTAGTATATCAATGTACTCCTGACAATAGTTTTGTAAGCGCTTCTTCTGTGTTCTTCAGCGTTTTCTCGATAGCATCCAGGCGTTTACGGTTCGGTTCTCCTACTTTTTATCCCACACTCCATACTTTCAACTGTCACAGTCGTAGTAAGCGAAGGTTTACCAAGCATGAAATGTCAAAAATATAGTATGATTTTTGCTGCTATTACATAAAATAAGGCTGTGCGATCGCGATGATAGTTATTCATCCTCCCAATTAGAGCGATGTCTAAGGGCGGGCTACGCCTATGCCAAGATAAAAAGCAGAACTGGATGCCAAGTGTAATACTTACCAGTGTTAAACTTTGAGATTGTCAAATCGCAGCAAAGATATAGGATTCATCTTGCTGCGATTTTAACTTCATTTACGTGTAGCTTCAAGTAGGCGAGAAAAATAGAAGCGAGTCTTCGTCATCGCCTTTCGTTGCAAAGAAAAACCATTACTTTCCAAAATTCTTACCACATCAGCCTCACGATGCAAATATGCACGAGTCGCTTTACTTGGCCCGGGAAAGAAACTGCCAATTTTCTTGAGTATACTTAGGGCACAGGTCTTCGGCGCAAAACTGAGAATTATCCGCGACTGTGCCAAAGAACATAGGTGAGATATCATCTCATCGGCTTTTTCTTGGGGGTAGTGGATAAGAACATCCAAGCAAATAACAGTATGGTAACTACCACTTAACGATTCCAAGTCCTGCACAGCAAAAGTGGGATTTTCAGCATTTGGCAAAGTTTGCTTTGCTCTATGCTTGCCTTCTTGCACCATTTTTTCCGAAATATCGGTGGCATAGACTTTCGCACCATCTACCGCTAGGGGGATGCTGAGACTAGCGACACCACACCCAGCATCACAGATTGATAGTTCTGGTAAATTGTTATCACCCTTCAGCCAGCCGAGAACTGTATCCACGGTTTGCTGATGTCCGTTGCGGATGTCTAGTTGGATTTTGTTGACTTCGCCATCGCCGTAGATTCGCCTCCAACGGTCAAACCCTGTGGAATTGAAATAGTCGCGAACAATCATTTTCTCGTCGGCTGCGTTCATAAACTTTGATTTTTAAGGGTTCCCAATGCTTAAAATTATCATTGATGGGAACCCAGAGGAGCGGTCTTGCAGATTTTTCCAGATATAGTTTGCGGCTATGGGCTTAAAGCAAGTTTTTTCTTTACCATCAAACACCGTATTTTCAGTTTCCCGCTGCATTGGTCAATTGCGATCGCTGTTGGGTTAGGTGATGAGTGTATCATTAATGGGAATCGACAAGAGCGAACGCATGGTTTTATAACTCTTCTCCAAATTGCTCTTTAGATAATAATGGCTCAAATGATTGGTAAGCCTTATAGTTCCGAAAATGTCGAGCATATAAATCAACAATATCCTCAGATGAATCAAAGTCATCATCCAAAACTGAATTCACGTCTACTACTTGCTGCAAAGACCAAGTAATAGTTTCTTCATTCTCATTTGTATAGCTGACGCTTTCATTTTTACTATGATTCAAAGCTTTAAACTTGCGATCGCACTATATTCCAATGATTATAATAAATTAAGAAGTTGGTAACTAAGGAGCAATGCCAAAGAAAGTAAGAGAATTGAAAGCAATGGTAGCAAAAGTTGGGTATATCCTTCAGCCAGGACGAGGCAAAGGAAGCCATACATTTTGGAAACATCCAATGCTACCGGAAGAACCCCTTACTATTCCTGGGTATTGATGGTGATGATGCTCCGCTATATTTAGAAAGAGGCATTCAACGGGTGCTGAAAAAGCTGGAAGAACTCGAAAAACTTGTAAGCGAGGAAGGTGAAGAATGATCTATCACTACAGTATGGTGATTCAATGGTCACAAGAGGATCAACTTTTCTTAGTTCACTTGCCTGAGTTCCCTTGGCAACAATTTCATACACATGGTAGAACTTACGAGGAAGCTGCCAAAAATGGTCAGGAAGTAATCGAGGCTTTTGTGGAAATGCTTTCTGAAGAGAATAAACCATTACCAGAAGCCAGAATGCTACCTACAAAGCCTCTGCAAGTAGCTTAGTTGTGGGTTGGTAGAGATTTAGGTGTGGTTGGTGCGTTACATTTCATTAACATATCCTACAATATCGCACTCTATAAAGCCTCTTCTGTGCGTAAGACAAAATCACTGCCGAAACCAAGCGCGTAGCCAACGCCACAACCGACGCAACCACGCCCATAACCCACGGCGAGAAAACCTCAGTGTTCATTTTATAAACTGGGCACGTATTAAACGCCACAAAAGCAGCAGAATCAGCCATACTAAGGCAAAAGGAAAGGCTATCAAACCGAAAATAAAACACAAAATTAACTGTAAACGCCCACGTTGAACCAACTTTATTAATGATTTTAGCCACTGAGGATAAGGCATCGCTTCGAGAGGAAGCTCAAGTTCTTGGAAAATCTGCTGGGCTTGATACGAAGCTACAAATCCTTCTTGAATCCTGCCACACTGATGATAAGCATTGCCCAAACTGATTAAGGAATTACCTTCGCCATCGCGATCGCCTATCTCCCTTTTGATTTCCAAAGACTGCTGCAAAAACTCAATCGCCCGTTGGTACTGTCCCAGGGAGTAGTAAACGTTGCCCAAATTGCCCAAGGAATTACCTTCGCCATTGCGATCGCCTATGTCCCTTGTGATTTCCAAAGACTCCTGCAACAACTCAATCGCCCGTTGGTACTGTCCCAGGGAGTTGTAA
>NZ_JBALCO010000076.1:0-65534 GCF_036919595.1 Nostoc sp.
AGGGGTAGCCCTACGCAAAAATAGCTCGATGCCAGGTTTAATAATCTAACCAAAGCCTCCCGATAAATCATTCGGGCAGGCTTTTGTTATTGCTGAGAATCGTCAACTTTTGACTGTGCCAGTTTCTGCCACTCAGTTATCTTTACTAATCTCAATTATGAGCAGGACTCAAAACTATTATCATGGATGTCCGGGTGAGTCATCTCTGCAACAAAAATGTATCACTCAATAATCCGATTCTCCGCTTTTGTGGCAAAAACCAATTAACTTTTTCTATGTCCAGAATCATCTATTATCAAGTTAAACCGTCTGTTAATTTTGGTCTGGCTACACTTGTTCATCGTTTCCAACCGACGTTCGTTGACAAGGCTACTAGACCAGGGTGCTTCCGTCAAAAATTTGCTCATTAACCGTGTCACTATAGAAAATAGAGCTGCAAATTGAGCAATAGGAAGACTAAAGAACGCTGTGCAGATAACATTTTTAGGGACGAGTTCCGGTGTACCTACACGATCACGCAATGTTTCCAGTGTCGCCCTGAGATTACCCCAAAGGGCAGAACTGTGGTTATTCGACTGTGGCGAAGGCACCCAACATCAAATTATGCGGAGTGAACTGAAAATCAGTCAACTCTCCCGAATTTTTATCACTCATATGCACGGCGACCACATCTTTGGCTTGATGGGACTTCTTGCCACTTGCGGCTTGGCTGGCAATGTGGAACGAATTGATATATATGGGCCACCTGGATTAAATGATTACATTCAAGCTGCCTCCCGTTACTCCTACACACACTTTTCCTACCCCATTAAAGTCCATGCCATCCGTCCAGGAGTAATTTATGAAGACGATGACTTCACCGTTAGCTGTGGTAATTTGCATCACCGCATTACGGCTTTCGGCTACCGCGTAGCCGAAAAAGACCGAGCAGGACGTTTTGATATCGAAAAAGCCAAGGCCTTGCAAATTCCTCCTGGTCGCATTTACGGTCAACTCAAGCGCGGTGAAACAGTGACCCTTGGCGACGGACGGGTGATTGATGGCACCCAATTATGCGGTTCTATAGAAATAGGTCGAAAAATTGCCTATTGTACAGACACAATTTATTGTGATGGTGCAGTGCAATTAGCTCATGATGCAGATGTATTAATTCACGAAGCAACCTTTGCCCATCAAGATGCAGACATGGCTTTTGAGCGATTGCATTCCACTACCACAATGGCAGCACAAACAGCTTTAGCTGCTGGGGCACATCGACTGATTATGAGTCATTTCAGTCCCCGCTATGCTCCTGGCAATACCTTAGACTTGAAGGATCTACTTAAGGAAGCCCGTGCTATTTTTCCCCGTACTGATATTGCTTATGATTTCATGACTCATGAAGTACCCAGGCGGCGGGAAGTAGAGTTAACCAAGCTAGGCGTTTAAATTTTGATTTTAGATTCTAGATTTCCTATTGAACCCTTCTAATCTAAAATTTAAAATTAACCAGGCTCTATCTTAGAGTTTAGTAGTCCAACTCATAACGTCCAGCAAATAAACAGCAGTTTATTTTTGCGATAAAGTAGACTATTTAACCAAAGACTTACGGTCAACTGAGTGTATCAATAATTAATAAATAGTACGGCTCAAATATTTTTCTTAATTTGGTTTTTATATTAAAAGTTATCAAAATAACTTTAACATATAGTATTGTGGTGAATTTGAAAATTTTTTACTTAAATACTTATGAAAAATAATTAATTTTTCGTCAAGATTTTTCTTCTTTAAAGAAAATGTTTATTGAAAATTTATTCTTTCAACACTGATTAAGAATTTATATGCATGAATTGATGAACATGAAAGTGCCAGTTGGCATAATATTGTGCCAAGTGAGCTTGTCATTATTGGAATAATAATTAAGTATGTTGTTGCAGCTATAGGTGTAAAAAAACCTTTCACATTTCTCATAAATCTTGCAAATAAATATAGTGTTTCGATATTAGAGGAGTTTGATAGTGGCTAAGACTAGTCTGAATCAAGAGCAACAGGTTACTACTTCAGCACCAGGCGTAGTTGACATCAGACAACTATTTAATATTTTGCTTCGTCACCGCTTTCTGATCTTGGGGGTTTCCTGTGTAGTTATGTCTGCTGCTAGCCTCTTGGCTGTCATTGCTAAACCTACTTACCAGAGCAATATGCAGATATTGGTGAGTTCCAATTTATCTGAAGGGGCACAGTCAAATAATATCCCAGTAGATGCAGATAATCAGGTTACTGATTCCAATTCTCAAGTTGTTGATTCCACTACTCAGATGAAACTCATGCTGAGTTCTAAGTTGCTTCAGAAAGCCGTAGATTTACTTCATTCTGATTATCCTAATATTACCTTAGAGGATATCAATGGTCAAACACAACGGAACAAAAAAACATCTCTAGAAGTGACTCCAGAAGAAGGGGGCATAGGAGCTAATAAAGTTTTTAGTCAAGTATTTAAAGTTTCCTTCGATGATGACGATCCAGTCAAAGCACAAAGAGTGCTTCAATCTTTACAGAAAGTCTATCAAAACTACAACAAAGAGCAACAAAAAGAACGTCTGAATCAGGGACTGGCTTTTGTAAACGCTCGCCTACCTGAGATAAAAAAAGAGGTGAGTAAAGCTGATAAAAATTTGGAACAGTTTCGCAATAAACATAAATTACTCAATCCCGAAGTCCAAAGTAAAATCCTGCTAGAATCTCTAGCCGATATTCAACAACAGTTACAAAGCACTCGTGCCAATCTTCAAGACGTAAACGCTCGTTACGATAACCTAGAGCAACAAATAGCGTCTTCATCTCAGCAGAATGAACTAATATCTTCTCGTTTAAATCACTCAAGCCGCTACCAAGCACTATTGAGTGAAGTTCAAAAGACTGAACTAGCATTGGCTAAAGAACGGCTGCGCTATACAGACGATTACCCATCGGTACAAAAACTAAAACAGCAACGCCAAAGTCAACTGTCGCTATTACGACAAGAGGTGAAAGTTATTACTACTAGCAGTAAAGGAGAACCGCTCTTAAAAGGGCAAATGGTAGGGGTTGATCCAACACTAGTAGACGAATTTATTTTGGTGCAGACAACTGTCTTAGGACTAACTGCCAATGAAAAGAATCTAGCCGAGTCAGAACAGCGACTTCGCTCTGAGCTAAATAAATACCCAAGTTTAATAGCAGAGTATAACCGTCTGTTGCCAAAGGTAGAAACTAGTCACAAAACCCTTGAGCAACTGCTTCAGGCGCAACAGTCCTTGGGACTGAAAATTGCTCAGGAAGGATATAACTGGCAAGTTTTAGCAGAACCGGCTCTAGGTATTTATATGGGGAGCAACATATTATTACTTTTGGTTGGGGGAGGGGTAGTTGGGCCGATTTTAGGTATTTTAGCAGCCCTGATTTTGGAGAAGTTTAATGACGCTATTTATTGTACGGGAGATTTAAAGAAACTGACGAACCTACGTGTACTGGGGTCAGTACCAAAACTACCGTCGCGTGGTGTCAAAAAGCGGCGGCTGAACCTGCCTTGGAATGGGCAGCAAACCTCAGATTCCTCTGTAGTGGAAGCCACTACTAAATTGCCCGTCCATGAAACCTTGGACATGATCTACCAAAATATTCAAATATTAAAATATCCCTTACCCTTCAAGTCGTTGATGTTGACTTCAGCACTACCAGGGGAAGGGAAGACAACCTTAGTATTAGGGCTTGTGGCTAGTGCTACCCGAATGCATCGACGGGTATTAGTTATTGATGCTAACCTACATAATCCTAGCCTGCACAAAATCTTGGAACTATCCAATGACTGGGGACTATCTCTATTATTAGTTGATGAGACAACTACTCATTTTCAAGATTATATCCAGCCTATTCACCCCTCTATTGATATTTTGACTGCTGGACCTGTACCAGAAGACACGGTGAAGTTGCTCAGTTCTCGAAGGATGGAAGAACTAATAGAGTTGTTTGAGCAAACATATGACTTAGTACTGATAGATGCTCCGCCTATTTTAGGCACAGTTGATGCCAGAATTGTGGCATCTCTTTGCAATGGTATCGTAATGGTAGAGCGCATGGGTAAAGTAACCCGAAGTGAACTGACTCAAGCTACAGAAATTTTGAGTAAGTTGAATTTAATTGGAATTATCGCTAATGAAGTGAGCAATTCTCAAAAGGTATTGGCATCGTAGGCAGACCGAAGAAGATGCCAAGAATGGGAGACGTACCGACGCTCCTGAAACTCTCAGTGTCCCCGCGTCCCTGTGTCCTCTTTTGTCCGGTTTTTAGATGCAACCGCATTGATATTTGTAGGATGAAGTACAGGTAATAACTTCTGGTATACGCGATCGCAATAGCAATCCTAAATCATTCGTGAACAACCAGATCCCGGACTTCTCAGAGAAAGCCGCGATCTGAGCCTTGCCAAGAGCGAGTGTCAAGATCATCTGATTTCTACTTTATAGCTAAAGCAAAATGCATAATTAGTAGGAGGTGGCAACCTCCTGCGTTGGAGAAGTGTCTCATCTCAAAGTAGTAGACGCCATAGTTGAGAGCGTCAATTAGATACTAGTGTGATTAGATGATCAGCATGAAATTCCAACTTTACTTAGGCTCTTTCTTTTCCCAGATTAAAGTACGTCATTCGTGGGTAAGTGTCCTTTTGTGGATAGCTTTGGTTGCCCCAGCCCAAGCATCTGTAATTCTGCGTGTGGCAATTGAGAGAGGGGTTAATCAGGTAAAAGTGGGCAGTTCCACCACTGGGATCGTCAAGGATAGTACTGGCCGGACTCTCGGAGAGTTGCCAGCGATGAGTGCATATTATGCCCAAACCATTCCTGGCGGAGTTGCTTTAGATAAGTGGCAGTCTGGTTTATTTTGGATTGAGCCAACTGGTAAAGGATTCGTTTATATTGGCGATCGCTGGTATCGGGGTAGAACTCTGGTTGTCCCTACAGAAAAAGGCTTAACCGCTGTTAACTGGGTTGATGACCAAGAATATCTCTACAGCGTTATCGGTGGCGAAATGGATGCTAGCTGGCCCCAAGAAGCTTTAAAAGCCCAAGCGATCGCAGCCCGCACCTATGCCCTCTACGAACGAGAAAAACAGCGGAATAATCCTATTTATGATTTAGGCAATACCCCGGATCGTTGGCAAATTTACAAAGGTGTCATTAGTGAATCTCCTGCTACTTACGCCGCAGTGGATTCCACATTAGGGCAGGTACTAACTTACAAAAACCGGATTATTCTTTCAGTTTTCCACGCTTGTTCTGGGGGACACACTGAAAATGTGGAAGATGTTTGGGGAAGCAACGAACCTTACCTACGGGCTGTTCAAGACTACGACCAAAATATCAGAGAGTGTAGTTGGGTGAAAACCTTCTCACCTACTGAAATTAGCGCTAAATTTCCTGAGGTGGGCAATGTCTTGGATATGATTCCGGAGACATACTCACCTTTCCGCAGTGTCAAAGTCTTGAAAATTGTCGGCAACAGGGGTACAAAGGTGCTACAGGGCGAGGAAGTGCGGACAGCCCTCAAGTTAAAAAGTACCCGCTTTAGCGTCACCAAGGGAGCCGATGGTAGTTTTGTACTGCAAGGGCTTGGCTTTGGTCATGGTTTGGGCATGAGTCAGTGGGGGGCGTATAATCTGGCTCGGCAGGGAGTGAACCACTTGCAAATTTTGGGGCATTATTATCAAGGTGTAGCCTTAACACCAATTCAGGCGAAGTAAGGAGAAAGTTAGGAGTTAAAAGTTAGGAGTTTTAAATAAATCTTAATTATTCACTCCTCACTCTCAACTCTTCACTCTATTCCCCACTCCCACGTTCCAAGCGCCGTTGCCATTCAGCATCAATTTGTGTAAAACGCTCAACTTCCTGATCGAGTAAGTCAGTTTCGCTAGAATACACTAAATCTTCATTGCCAATAACTTTTTCTGTTGCAAATTGTTGAGCATAGTCGATTTTTTGTTGCAAAGGTGCATCAGGACTTGCTAATAGCCTTGATCGGGAAAGGCGATCGCGATTGCGATCAACAATTTTGCGATTACGCCACCGAATCCAGAAATAACGCAATAACGGTACACCTAAGAAACCTGCTCCGTAAGCCAATAGCAGCCAATAAATTCCTTGCACAAAAGCTACCAGTCCACCTAATTGGACAGCAACTGTGCCATCTCTCAACAAACTTCCCAGTACTAAAGCACCAACAAAATTTAGTACACCCAACCCAGCACTCAGCATAATTTGCCCTGAACTTGCAGCACTAAAACGCCAAGGTAATTCCTCCAAATAAGCTGATATTGAATGACGGCGTTTTTTAATTGCACTCACCTGCAACTCTGGGAAGTAATAAACAATTTGCCCTTCCGGACTTACCGTCGGTTGCCCATTAAATCGCGTCAGAACAGGCAGCATATAATCTTCATACTCTCTTGTATATCCCTCGCCAATGTCATCCAAGTATGGGGCAATTTGTTCTGCTACCACTGCGCCACGGTTACTCCGAATCACCGTAGCAATTTCTTGCCAGCGGCGTTCTTCTAAGTTGGCGTTTGGATTCCCATCACCAAACAAAAACGAAAACACAGCTTCAAAGAAATTCAGATTGCTTTCTTCCCGGCTTCCACGTCGTCGTTCCTGGTAGTGGGTGTCATAATTTGGGCTAAGATACCAAAATAAATTTGGAAAATAGAAAAACCCCCCACCGCCGGAATTACTGCCCCGATTGTTGCTGTCACGGTCTGAATTGATAGAGGTAATGATAATGAAGATAGTAACAGTTATCAGGACGATGGAAAGAGTTAAGAAAATTCCAAAAGAAATGCGAATCAGGTAAAACAGAACACTCCAGACCTTTTTCCACCATTCCTGCAATCGTAACCGGAAATATTTATTACGCAAAATTGCTCGAAAATTTGGTGGGAAAAGGTAAACTATATCACCTGAATCAGCTACCTGCAAATGTCCCCCAGCATCAGATGCCAGGGCTAACAAGCTTTGATTAGCTTCAGCGACGTTCAATCCTGCCTGAGTTGCCACATCACCAACGGTGACACGATAACCCAGCTGTTCCACAGCTTGCATGATGGTGGGACTGGGAGCCATTGCTCTCCCCTCCTATTGAAACTTATTCCCCTTTTCTTAAGTATAAAGTTTTATTTTGAGCGACTTGGCAGGTGCAGGATTGAAGCATGAAATCATTAAAAATATAAATCACATGAATTTGGCAAACCGACACTGAAATAGATTTACCAATAAATAACCTGACACGCAAGATGTTATAATTATTTTCCTCAGCTTGGTTAACCTGCAAATTTTCTGCTCAAATCAAATATGGTTCAGTACACTCTCGCTCAAAGCCCAGAAATTATCCTCACTGTTTCTGGAAAAGATTCAGCCAAAGCCCGTGACAAAGCAATGGATCAGCTGATGGAACTGATGGATGCAGGTAAGCTACCCACGGAACTGGAAGAAGGATTTGGACCTCAACAATTAATTGAGATTAAAGAGCCAACCATTGATGCTGCTAGCGGTGAGGATACCATTACACAAGCTGTTCAGGTGCTAAGTAACTTGGCCACACTCAAGCTGAAAGTTCAGGAGTCACGAACTGAAGCGTTGGAAATTCGCAAAGCTGTTGATGTTCTGTTCTCTGACGAGTCGGTAACTGAAGAGGAAATTACTCGACTCAAGGAAGGTTTTAAAGTTCTCAAAAATTTTGCCCAAGCTAATGTGCGTTACCAGGAAGCGCGATCTAAAGCAGAACAGGCTCGGCAAACGCTGGATCAAGCTCTCAAATCGCCTGACAAATAACATTTAGAGAATTAGATGCCACTTAATGCATCTTAAAAATGTAATAAAATACAGGCTGTAATTGCCTGCCTTTAGATTAACTGGGGCGCTAGGATTCGAACCCAGGGATGGCGAGACCAAAACCCGCTGCCTTACCACTTGGCGACGCCCCAATGATTTCCCTATAGTTAATATAGCACTTAGTTCTGGTTTAATGTCAAGTACTTTAATAGTTGGTTTCAGGTAATGGGTTTTTACAGCAGAACATTGATTGGTCGGAATGCTTACACTTAGCCTCTTTGATCATTTTGGGATGAAGCTAGAATCAACGTTTGGCTGTATCGTCCAACTGACGTTTTTTTAATGATGTATAGGCGTAGCCTGCCGTAGGCATCGCTAGCCCAAAAATTGTGTTTTTTACCCTCCTTTCGACAGAATTTTAAGCACTATTACTTATTCATAAATTATTTATCACCTTAACCTCTCACGGATGGTCTTACCCTATTTCCTTTTCCTTAATCCCCAGTGTCGTGAAGGAAGACCCCTGCAATACGACTTGATGATAGTAGTTGCTTCGTAGCCAGCCATATAAATAGTGGAATGGTCTTAGCATAGCGACTGCAGAGTCGGCGCGGTTCTTGAATCCATCGATACAGCCATTCAAGTCCTAAGTCTCGAACTATGCGAGGTGCCCGCTTATGAATTCCTGCATAAACTGGGAAAACTCCACCCAGTCCAATCATTACAGCTTGTATCTTACCCTTATGTTGAGCTATCCAATTTTCTTGTTTGGGACATCCCAGAGACACTAAGATGGTGCTGGCACCACTAGAATTAATCTTTTGAACCAAAGCTTCGTCTTCAGTTTCAGTCAGGGGACGAAAGGGTAAAGGTTCCATCGCCGCAATCTTCATCTGGGGAAATTCCTGCTCTAACCTTTTTCGCATTCTAGAAAGAATTTCTGTTTGGGAACCTAGAAAGAAAATACTAAGGTTTTGTGTTTGAGTTAGCTGACACAATGCCAGGAAAATATCCATCCCTGCCACACGGTCTTGGTAAAGCGCTCCCATTTTTCGCATCATCCATACAAGAGGCATACCATCAGGAGTAACTATATCTGCATTTCGTAATACGGTAGCAAACTCTGGATTCCAATGAGCTTCAATGAGCATATGTACATTGGCTACATATACAGTTTTACTTTCACGCTTATTGGCCCACTTCAGTATTGTTTGTACCTGGTGATCAAAGCGTAAAGCAGTAATAGGAAAATCAAGCACTTTTTTAGTAGGTAGAAGCACTCTTGCCACCATCAATAACTCCTGTGTCCAAGAAAAAAATCCATAGATTACCTAGACCAATCCGAATATTGAATAATTTGGATTGGATGACTCCTGACTTTTTGTCGGCTTGTGTCATCATTGGAAGTTAACACGTGGAGGTGCAATTGCCTTCTTAGTATACTTTTGGCTTAATCGGTAATACTAGAATTATTTGCTGTTGTGTCCTAGCTTACTGTTTTAAGCTAAGGATTTCAGACGCTGTTTGCCAAAATTCATACTTCCTTTATAATTAATTTTTGATAGATTCATCCAAGCATTACAATTGCGATAAATTCCTATGGATATATATTTACTGGTGTAATATTTAGTACATTTACAAATCAGATGGCGAAGTTAAATACCAGACACTTAGTCTGATGATTTTGATACGTAAATTTATGCTCAAGAGGTTTAATTCAAATTAGTATATTTTAAAGAATGACTAATAATTTTTTCTTATTACTTTCCCAAATTATTACAAATTTGATTTATTCTATATAGTAAAATATCCCTACAATTTATTTTTTTATCAAATAAAAGCTCAAAAAATAAGGGGAAGATAAGCTTATCTTCCCCTGCTATATTGTTTCTGTTATTGTCTGGTTTTTTACTTTCCTTGAGTCTTTGCCGTAACATTTGCCTTTGCTTTCTAAGTTGCCGCTTTCTTGCAGAACCGCCTCTACCTTTGTCATTCCTGCCTTCTTTACGGGGAGATTCCCATCTTTTCAGGCGCATTACTTTATAACCTCTTTAGTACTTATTTGCTAGTGGGCAGGAGGAGAATCGAACTCCTATGACCGCAAGGCCGCCACATTTTGAGTGTGGTGCGTCTACCAGTTTCGCCACCCGCCCGTTATATGTAATCTTAACTATTATACTCTAATTAAGGGACTTTGTAACTAGTCTGAAAATTAATTCTGAAAGTTTTGCTGGAATAATAGCTTTTATAAGGCTTAAAGGCGTGGCAGGGTCAATAAACTAGGGTCAATATCCTGTAGTTTGGCACAGCCGCTAAGTGCCATTCCCAGATTGAACTCATCTTGTAGGAGTGAGATGACATGAGATACACCAACTTGTCCTGCTACTGCTAGTCCCCACAAAATGGGTCGTCCGATCAGTACCGCTTTTGCTCCTAATGCCAGAGCTTTGAGAATGTCTGTACCCCTACGAATGCCTCCATCCAACAGCACTTCTACTTTACCATCCACTGCTGTTACTACTTCCGCTAGGGCATCTAAAGAAGCGATCGCACCATCGAGTTGTCTACCACCATGATTGGAAACAACAATTGCTTTAGCTCCGGACTCTACAGCCCGAACAGCATCATCTCCCCGTAAAATTCCTTTGATCACTAAAGGTAATGGAGATAAAGATTGCAACCATTCTAAATCGTGCCAAGTTACTGCTGGGTTTAGCTGTTTGGCAAAGTAGGTAAATAATCCAGATTCACCTTTTTCTTGGGAAATATCTAGCCCTGAGATGGTGGCGAGATTAGCCAGATGTAAGTTTGGAGGTAAGGCAAACTCGTTACGTCTATCTCTCTCCCGTTGTCCGAGAACAGGTGCATCTACAGTCAGACAAAGTGCTTTGTAGCCTGCTTTATAGGCTTTTTCTACCAAAGCACGAGTTAATCCCCGATCTTTATGGCTGTAAAGCTGGAACCATCGTAGAGAATCTGGAAATTTATCACATGCAGTCACCACTTCTTCAATGCTCTTTGTTGCCAGTGTACTTAACACCATGCCTACACCAGCTGATGCCGCAGCGAGAGCCGTGGCAACTTCTCCATCTGGATGAGCTAGACATTGAAAAGCCATCGGTGCAATTAACAAAGGTAGTTGCAGGGATTGTCCTAAAATAGAGGTAGTTAGATTGCGATCGCTAACATCGACTAATATCCGAGGTCGCAGCTTGACTCGCTCAAAGGCAGCACGATTATCCCGCAATGTTATTTCATCCCAAGCACCACTGCTATAGTAATCGAGCGTCATTTGAGAAAGATACTCTTTTGCTAGCTTTTCGTACTCAAAGAGATTTATGGGTTGAAAGCGATCATCGTTGGTTATAACTGTCATGATAGCGGCTGTGGGTTAAGCAATTGGATGTTTTTAATCCGATTGTCCGATTGAACAAGCTTAAAATTTTCATTGATTTCTTAGTAAAGTGGAGAACCCAGTATCTCCGATAGAGTTCTTCTAAAGTAACCTATTTAATAATTATTCTCTGGATAGTTGCAGTAATAAAGGTGTAAATTCCTCTGGAGATAATGCCAATAAAGCTTCAGTAATTACTCTTAGTTCTGCATCTAAACCAAAGCGAACTTGCAACAAATTCTCTATAACATAGCTTGACGTTTTACTTCAGCAAAGATATCAAATAACTTATTCATGCAACTGCGGATCTCCGCAATTGTAGCAACATTTTTAAATGGTTCAACTAATGCAGGTTTAGCCGCAAATTTTCCTAACAGCCCTAATTCTATTGTGTTTTTTGTATTTTTTGTGGATTGGGGTGGAGGTACAAAATAAACATCAATATCTCGAATTTGGGCTGGAACTTTCCGACTTGTTTCCACTTGTCCCAATGGTTGTAACAATTTTTTAAGATAGTCTTTGGCGAACTGGTCGTAAGGAAACCTGGTCATTAGCTGATTTTTTGGCTATAACAGTATTTTAGATTACAGTACGATTGCCCATAGCTCGCCTGAAGAAACTTATAATGTGCAATTTAGCAAATCCTTTAGAGTATTGTAAACTAAAACACATCTAATTTGGATAACCAAATTTAATTAATAGCTCTACCAGTTTCGCCATCCGCCTTTGGGTGCAACTTCATTATTTGTAGACTTAAGTCCGTGACTTTGCAACAGAGTTTGATATTCTGTGCTGCTTGACCAACGGTCAATTTCTCGCGCCCGCAGCACTGGTACTGGATGAGTTAATTGGGCTGTACGGGCAGCTTTGACCATTTCACCCAGTTCGGTTTTGCTAATATCATCGTAAGCGCGGGCTTGGGCAACAAAGGCATCGAGATTCAGTTGTGGCGCTAAGGTGAGGGAACCACCCGCCAGCTTCATTAACACTGACATAACAACTTTGGGGTCTTGGGTTGCTAGTAATGCGGCGCGATCGCAGGTAAACTCAGCACAGCGAACCCATTCTAAAAGCTGCGCCTGTATTGCTTGAGCAACGAAGGTGCCGACATTGGGCACAATCGCCGCAGCTAATATTAATAAATTTACAGGAGTCAAATAAACGCTATGGTCACACTTGAGATGCCCCAATTCGTGGGCAATTACTGCTTGTATTTCCTCTGGTGTGAGGATATCAATCAGGGATGTGTGTAGCACAACAAAGGGCTGCTTACCCCGCACAGCAAAAGTATAGGCGTTGGGAGCCGGATGTTGCCGGACGTACAACTGGGGAGGCTCTATATCCAGGATTTTACAGGCATCTAACAATAGCTTATATAAATCGGGCAGTTGCTGTTCACCCACCAGAACGCTGGAGGCAATATTTTCCACATAGAAAACCTGTTCTGCCATTGGGCCGAGCCAATTTCGCACTAACATATCTATGCCTGGTATTTGCTTAAGCGTTTTGGTAGCTTCCAGGTCTAATGGATGACGAAATGAGTCAGCTTTTAAACCAATTAGCGGGGTTTTGAAGAAGGACATAGTGCAGCAAGCTATAAAAAACACAACTATGGAATATGGCTGGTTAAATAAACAGCCTCCCACAGTTAGTATAACGATTTAAGTAGGGTGGGCAGGGGGAGCAGGGGAGCGGGGGGAGAAAATTTTACTTTGTCTCCCTCGTTTCCCTCATTTCCCTTGTTCCAACGTCAGTCTCAACCGATCAATTTCAACTTGACAGGCTACTAATGCTGGAAGCGATTTCTGCATCTGCTGATGTTTCGCCCACGCGCAGGATTTTAGCTCCCAATTGCTGCAACTTCACATCGAGTCGATCATAGCCGCGATCTAGGTGCTGTAATCCCTGAATTGTGGTTTGTCCTTCTGCCGCCAGTCCTGCTATGACTAGCGCTGCCGATGCTCGTAAGTCTGTGCCTAATACTGGTGCGCCAGACAATTTCGGCACTCCCCGAACGAAAGCAGCGTTGCCTTTGACACGAATATCTGCCCCCAAGCGATTCAACTCTGAGGCATGACGTAAGCGATTTTCAAAGACGGATTCGTTAATCACGCTGTCGCCTTCCGCCAATGCCAGCAAAGCCATGAACGGCGCTTGCATATCTGTGGGAAAACCTGGATGGTATTGAGTTTCAATATCCGTTGCCTTGAGGGTTTCCGCTGGCAGAACGCGTAAGTATTCAGGCTTTTCCTCAATTATTGTCACCCCAATATCCCGCAACTTGGCAATCACTGGTACAAGATGTTCTGGAGCCACCGGCGAAAGGGTAAGTTCTGAGCGGGTAATTGCTGCTGCCAGCAAAAACGTCCCAGCCTCAATGCGATCGGGAATAATACTGTAGTCAACAGAATGTAACTTGGGGACTCCTTCAATAATAATCCTGCTAGTCCCTGCCCCCTGAATCTTGGCTCCCATCGCGTTACAGAAGTTAGCTAAATCAACTACTTCCGGTTCTCTGGCAGCATTTTCAATGATCGTTTCACCCTCTGCCAGGGTAGCCGCCATCATCAAGTTTTCCGTCGCTCCGACGCTAGCGATGTCTAAGTAAATCTTCGCACCTTTTAATCTCCGGCTGCTGCCAGGGACGTAGGCATTACAAATGCCATGCTCAATTTGTACCTCAGCTCCCATTGCTTGCAGTCCCCGGACATGCAAGTCAACTGGTCTGGCTCCAATAGCACAACCGCCTGGTAAGGGCATCTGCGCTACTCCCAATCTTGCCAGAATGGCTCCAATGGCGAAAAAACTCGCCCTCAATTGGGTAACTAGTTCGTAGGGAGCTTTTGATGTTTTAATTTCGCTGGCGTTGATGTCTAAAATATCACCTTGCCGTGTAAAGCGTACACCCAAAGCCGATAATACCTGACCCATCCGCTCCACGTCCGCTAATAAGGGGACATTGCGGATACGACAATCGCCCGGACACAGCAAGGCTCCAGCCATGATTACCAGTGCTGCATTTTTTGCCCCGCTAATTTTCACATGACCTCGCAAAGGATGCCCACCCCAAATTTGCAAGACTGAGGAGTCTGCTTTTGGAGCAAATTTGGCATCTGGTAAGCTGCTAGAAGGATTAATAAGCCTACCTCCAAAAGTAATACGTATTTTATATGCTTGAAGTTGGTTTTGATTCTACAGTAAAGATTCAATTTGTCCACATTTTAGAACAACATCTTGGATGAAAAAATTGTTTTTCTAGTGAAATTTTATGGCTGAAAACAAGCAATAGTAAGCTTTATGAGCTTTTGGAAAATTTAACAAAAAAGAACTAATAATTAGTAAGTTTAAGCAAAATTAAATACTCAGTAAAATAACTTAAGTGTTCTCTAAAAATAAATGCTGTACTGTTGAGTTAATATTTTGATTCCACCTATCTCCTAAAAAACTCGTTTCCAGATTGAGATTTTTAAGGAAGTGTGATATTTTAACTTGACAAAGGGGAAAAAATACGCGATAATAATAAATTGTAAATAAAGATAATTGCCAGCGGAACTGGCGGAATGGCAGACGCGCTAGATTCAGGTTCTAGTGCCGCAAGGCTTCCGGGTTCAAGTCCCGGGTTCCGCATATTAATATTAGATTTTAGATTGCCGATAGCGCAGCGTAAAGCCTGCGGCATAGCTTCTCTACAAGACGCTGCGCGAACGCTTAGAGCGAGTCCGCGAGCGTCTTTTAGATTAATCCAAAATCCAAAATCCAAAATCGTGTTGACCAGTTTACAAAATTCCTTAGTCAAGCAAATTCGCAAACTCCACTCCACCAAGGAGCGGCACAAGCAGCAGTTATTTTTACTAGAAGGGACGCACCTGTTAGAGGAAGCTTGTGCGGTTAATTACCCGCTAGAAACAGTATGTTGTACTTCAGATTGGCAAGCAGCCCACTCCTCACTGTGGTCACAAGCTTGTAGTAAAAGCGATCGCACCGAAATTGTGAGCGAGGAAGTATTAAATGCGATCGCTACTACAGTCCAACCAGATGGTGTGGTGGCAACGGCAAAACGAATCGTTGGCCAAACTCAACTACCATTGACTGGTTTAGTCCTAGCTTTAGAAACGGTTCAAGATCCGGGGAATCTGGGTACGATGATCCGCACTGCTGCTGCCGCTGGAGCATCTGGGTTGTGGATAAGTGGAGATAGCGTAGATTTAGATAGCCCTAAAGTTCTCCGTGCTTCAGCAGGGCAATGGTTTCGCCTAGCAACGGCGGTAACCGAAGATTTAAAAGCGACAGTTCAACAAAGTCAGGAGGCAGGAATGCAGGTAGTGGCAACCTTACCCAGTGCGACTTTAACTTATTGGGAGGTGGACTGGCGAAAACCCAGTCTAATTTTACTGGGAAATGAAGGTGCTGGATTGTCAGCAGACTTGGCCGCGATCGCAGACAAGCAAGTAAGAATTCCTTTGAGTCCTGGGGTGGAATCTTTGAATGTGGCGATCGCAGCCGCTTTAATGTTGTACGAAGCTCGGCGGCAAATGATTTGTCAGTAATTGAATTTTAACTTTTTACCCCTATTTCGTTTTTGTTATTTCTTCAAGATATTGTTCAATATCAGCAACTGCGTCCTCAAGAGCCGCTAAATCAATATTTATCAAGTCTTGAGCTTCGACTTCACTGAGACTACTAGTATCCAATTGTGGGAGTTGTGGGATTTCTTCTTCCTCAGTTGAACTTTCTTGTAAGATATCCTCCAACTGATCGAGGGATTGTTGAAACACTTGATCAGCGGCGCGGCGCTGTTGTGGCTGAATTGGCTCCATAATATTGACTTGAAAATCCTGATTTATTGACCTAATTTTGATTGCAGTTCCTACAGATTTAAGTTTTGCACTTGTAACATCATAATTGTATGCTGTATCAACTTTAGCAGTGGTTATCAAGAATATCGATACTTGGCTTTGGTCACTTTTGCCAAGCCGTCTGCAATTGTTGAGACTTGTATTTTTGTAAAGACTATGAGATATTTTTAACCAATTGTACGCTAATCAGACCGATTAACCGTAGTATGCTATCCTGTATGTGATAGCACTTTTTTTGCGTGCCAAGTAGGCAATGTCTAGGTATACTGCGCGTCTACGCAATATTTATAAGGAAAGTATTTTATGAGCACCGTACAACTTTACTTTGCTAAAGCCTCCACCTTTTCCCAAAGAACCCGTGTGGTTTTACTGGAAAAAGGAATTGACTTTAGCGCCACTGAAATTGACTTACAAAATAAACCAGATGGCTACACTCAGATTTCGCGCTACGGCAAAGTCCCTGCCATCAAACATGGGAATATCGAAATTTATGAGTCTGCCATCATCAACGAATATCTCGATGAAGTCTTCCCAGAACCACCTTTATTACCCCGCGATCCAGGTGCTAAAGCGATCGCTCGGATCTGGATCGACTATGCCAACACTCGCTTTGTACCTGCCTTTAACAAACTCTTGCGTGGTAAAGATGCTCAAGAACAGGGACAGGGACAAAGAGAGTTTTTGGAATCGCTATTGTACATTGAGCAAGAAGGACTAGGTAAGCTCTCTGGTGATGGTCCTTACTGGTTAGGAGATCAGCTAAGTTTAGTCGATATTAGCTTTTATCCCTGGTTTGAACGCTTGCCCCTCCTGGAACACTTCCGCAATTTCACCTTACCAACACAAACCCCTCGCTTGCAGAAATGGTGGAATACTGTGCGCGATCGCGAGTCAATTCGGGCTGTAGAAAATCCTGCAAGCTTCTATTTAGAACGATTTGCCAAGATTCTTGGTGCGCCCACTGCTGTTGCTTCTGCTCAAAAGTAAGACAAGAAATAAAGAGCAGGCTAAAGTCCCTGTCCTCTGTCATTAAAACATTGTTGAATTCACTGGGAGATTAACCAATGAGCTTAAATAGTCAATTGTTCAAGGATCTGCCACGCGTTGAGGGAGAACTTAATTACCTCACCCCGACAGCAGAAAAACCTGTCAACTACACCTACGAACCACCGCCAGGGATTCCACAGCAAAGCGGGAAGTATGAAGTATACAAACTGCCAATCTACGATGCTCGGACAATCTCACAAGATGTGTCCTTGGATCAACAGGGATTCGCCTTGGCCGAACACCACACCACTATTAAAGACTTTTATGATCAAAATGAGGTACGCCACGTTTACTACCCTGAGGCCGAGCAATTCCTCAAGGATTTGACAGGTGCCCAAAAGGTGATAGTGTTCGATCACAACCTCCGTAATGCCGAACGGGCGAAGCAGGGGGAGCAAGGCATCAAGACGCCCGTAAGGGGCGTACACAACGACTTCACTGCTAAGTCTGGCTATAGTCGCGCCCGTGCGGTGTTGGAAGCAATCGGTACTGAAGACCCCGATGAGCTTCTACAGCACAGATTCAGTGTAGTCAACCTCTGGCGACCGATCGCAGGGCCAGTGCAGGAGTCTCCATTAGCGGTGTGTGACGCCCAAAGTATGGTACCAACAGACCTTGTGGCTACTGACCTTGTATATCGCGATCGCGTCGGGGAAACCTACGCGATTACGTACAACCCGAAACATCAGTGGTTCTACTTTCCACAAATGCAACGGAACGAGGCGCTACTCATCAAGTGTTTTGACTCAGCAGAGAAAGGTTTGGCGCGGTTCACCGCCCATACTGCATTTGATGACCCAACAAGCCAACCGGATGCCCCGCCACGTGAGAGTATTGAGTTGCGGACATTGGTTTTCTATGCCGCATAAGAAATAGGCAGGGGAGCAGGGGGACTGGCGAGTGGAGTTCAAAGACTCGTCGGCGAGTATCAAAGACTCATTCACGGAGTTCAAAGACTCATTCACGGAGTTCAAAGACTCATTCACGAGTATTAAAGACTCGTCGGCGAGTGTCAAAGACTCATTCACGGAGTTCAAAGACTCGTCAGCGAGTATTAAAGACTGATTCACGAGTATCAAAGACTCATTTATGGAGTTCAAAGACTCGTTCCCTATTCCCCATGCCCAATACCCAATGCCCCCTTTACTGCAATTCAAATCTTGCTTGAAAGAAGCGCAGATACTTTGGCTCGTAAATCATTTTGAGTCCGCGTAGGCGATCGCGATTATAATAAACTTCTTCAACTGCCTCAGCAGTAAGATCCATGTGAGCTTGGGTGTAAACGCGGCGTGGAATAGTCAAACGTACTAGTTCTAACTCTGGATAATAATTATCGCCTGTTTCTTTGCTGCGCCCTGCGGAAACAATACCCCGTTCCATTGCTCGAATGCCTGCCTCTAAATATAGTTCTGCTGCTAGACGTTGTGCCGGAAATTGGTCTTGGGGAATTTGTGGTAAAAAGCGTTTGGCATCTAAATAAATGGCATGACCACCAATGGGCACAACAATTGGAATATCCCAATCTAAAAGCTTTTGTCCGAGATACTCAACTTGCCCGACACGGGCACGAATATGATCATCTTGAACTGACTCTTCTATACCCCGTGCCATAGCTTCCATATCCCGCCCAGCCATACCACCGTAAGTATGTAGACCTTCATAGATTACTATCAGGTTACGTGCTTCTTCGTAAAGGTTATAGTCATTCAGAGCCAGCCAACCACCGATGTTAACTAGTGCATCCTTTTTGCCACTCATAGTGCAACCGTTAGTATAAGAGCAAAATTCATCTAAGATAGTTGCGATCGCCTGGTTGAAATAATCCTTTTCTCTCTGCTGGATAAAGTAAGCGTTTTCCACAGCGCGGGTGGCATCAAGAATAATGCGGATACCGTAGGTTTGGGCTAACTGATATACCGTCCGCAGGTTAGCCATTGAAATCGGCTGTCCGCCAGCCATATTCACAGTTCCGGCGACGCTGATATAGGGAATACGTTCTGCCCCGACTCGCTCGATTAGGTCTGTGAGCTTTTGCAAGTCTACATTGCCCTTAAATGGATGCAGTGATTGGGCATCGTGGGCTTCATCAATAATCACATCTACAAAGGTACCGCCTGCTAATTCTTGATGCAGCCTGGTTGTAGTGAAATACATATTGCCAGGTATGTAGTCACCTGGTTTAATTAGTATTTGAGAAAGGATGTTTTCTGCACCACGCCCTTGGTGAGTGGGCACAATATGGCGATAGCCGTAATACTTCTGGATGGTTGCTTCTAAATTGTAGAAATTTTTGCTGCCGGCGTAAGCTTCATCACCCAGCATCATCCCTGCCCACTGGTAATCACTCATGGCTGAGGTGCCGCTATCAGTCAGCAAATCAATGTAAACATCTTCAGAACGTAACAGAAAAGTATTGTAACCCGCTTGAGCGATCGCCTGTTCGCGTTCAGCACGAGTAGTGATTTTTAATGGCTCAACCACCTTGATTTTATATGGCTCTGCCCAAGAGCGACGGCGGCGCGGGGAAGTTTGCTTGGCGTCAGTCATAGATTGATTCTCCTTCATGCAGGTTGGCCGAATATTTGCATACCATTTTGGTTGCTAATACTTGCTGTTGCCAAGACTGTGATAACTAGTTTTAGCGCTCTTGAGGGGCACACCACTGAGCTATTAATTCAATTCGTGCTTGCTGGATCAATTCCAAAATTTGCGATTGATTACAACCATAGGTAGATGCTAATAATTCCTCGCCTTGTTTTTTTGCCTCATCGGCAGATACACCAAAGGCAATGATTTCTTCGTCTTGGTTAGCTGTAATTCTCTCAACTGGAATAATACAGATATATTGCGGTTCATTATGTCTTATTTGTTGCACCATTATTTACCTACCAATTTCACTGTTAATTGTGTCTATTTTCAAGTTTAAAGAAATCGCAAGTGAAAGTGAAACAGACTCACTATTTACGTAGTTTGGGATTTGAAAGACACTAACTTTTATCCGTGGTTAACACAACATTAAGAATTCTCTCAAAATCACCAAATCTGGGAGTGTAAACACTTACGTATGGGAAAATCAAGTTAAGCATCAACAAATGTCTTTTTGTAAATTTTTATTTTTTAGATAAGTAATGCATTGAGACATATGCATTGGCGTAGGCGTAGCCCGTCGGAGACATCGCTGCATGGATTAATTTAAATCTCTGTTGGTTAATTTCTGGGAATCAGCAAATCAAGGCTGATACCCCAAAGATGAACTTTTTTTTACTCAATGCAGGCTTAATGCATTGAGTCAGTACAAATTTCATATAAATTGGAGGTTATAAAATGGCAATTCGGAATAATTTAGTCGCCAATTTCTGGCAAAAAGTACAAAAAGATTCAGTTAGTTGGGGATCGTTAGCCCTTTGGATCAGTGCATTAGTTGTTCTATTAGTAATGCTTACAATGTTTTCTAACGCTTAATTTCAGCAAGGTTGTTCTAGTTCCTGGGCAGCAGCCTGGGAACTAAGATAGGGTAGACTTTCATCCCTAGAAAACTCAAATTATGAACTGTAAACTTCTGGCAACAGTTGTAGTGCTAGCTACTACTAGTTTTCTTACTCCTGCTAAATCTCAAGAACCTACTACCGACACTCCAGGAAAATCGAATCAAGTTTTGAATGCTTGTATCCAAAATCAAGCAGAAACTTTACCAAATCCCTTTAGTGATGTGCCAGCAGACCATTGGGCTTTCAAAGCAGTTATGACTATGCACTACTGCGGTGCATTTCGTAAGGCAACACCACCAGCTTTATTTCAAAAACTGCAACCAACAAATAGCCAACAGCAACCGCAGAAAGAACCAGAGTTTCAAAAATAGAGCTTTGCTAAATAAAGATATGAGAATTTCACGCAGATAGAAGTTTGAATAACAAAAGCAGTCCCTGGAAATTTCGATGGACGTTGAGAAAAACAGAGGCAAACAAAAGCGCCTTCATCGTGTGGTCTAAATAAATAAAAGCTGCATTAAGCAGGCGATAAAAATGATCTGCGTCGAATTACGCTAG
This sequence comes from Nostoc sp., assembly GCF_036919595.1. GTDB lineage: Bacteria > Cyanobacteriota > Cyanobacteriia > Cyanobacteriales > Nostocaceae > Nostoc. The sequence continues at coordinate 21,182 of NZ_JBALCO010000076.1, forward strand.
ATGCAAAAAGTGTGCTATTCGGCATCTAATGGTATTTTTGCCTTTTGAAACACCTGCTCAACAGTAAATTCCAATCCTTCAAATAAAGAATCTGTGAGTAATTCTTCTCCCATATAAGTTTGTGGTGCTGCATCTGGATAAAAAACGGTAATACTTCTAGCTTTACTATCTACCACCCACACCCGCAGCACCTTAGCATCCAAATAGTCTTTGGCTTTAGCTGCCATTTGTCCTGGGGAAATAATCTCAATCATCAAATCAGGAGGAACAGAACATGATCCTTCTTAATCCCAGTCAGGGGGTAAACGTTCATTAGAAATGTATAAAATATCCGGTATTGGCATCCAATCTCGCCCTCGACGAGTTAATGCGAGAGCTAATTCTGGGCAAACTTCTCCTTTCCCCTCACACGATTGCTCAATCAAATTGAGAAGGACGCGGGTAAGTTTAGAGTGGAATTTTTTTGCTTGTATTTTAGGAATTGCTTGACCATCAACAAGTTCATAAGTTATACCTCCCTCACCTAGTGAAAGATTTAAGAACTCTTGCAAAGTTAATTGATTTTTGGCTTGGAGTATCATGGCTCAATAATTCGTAATTCGTAATTCGTAATTGAAGGACAGAGCAACTAATTCTTGTTCAAATTGTTTACATCTCCTGCAACACTTGCCGAATGATATCCGATGGCACTTCATCGGTAACTGTCACTACACCAATCTCTGTTGGCAAAACAAACCGCACTTTCCCTGCTTTGACTTTTTTATCTAACTGCAACGTCTGAATAATTTCTTCAATATCTAGCCCAGATGGTAACTGAGTTGGTAAACCAGTTTTTTGAATTAAAGCATTTTGACGTTCCGTGTCTTTCTTTTGCCACAGTCCCAAATCCACAGCAATTTGACCGGCTGCTACCATGCCAATGGCTACCGCTTCACCGTGATTCACTAGCCGATAACCAGTCAAGCTTTCCACTGCATGACCGATGGTATGTCCATAGTTAAGAATCGCCCGTAATCCGCCTTCTTTTTCATCTTTGCCAACAACATCAGCTTTAGCTTGACAAGAGTGCGTTAATATGTTTTTTATTAATTCAGGTTTTACGTAGCGGAGTTGGTCAAGGCGTTTACTTGCTTCCAACTGGGCAAACAATTCGGCATCCCAAATCACACCGTACTTAATAACTTCTGCCATCCCGGCCCGAAACTCGCGCATAGGAAGAGTTTTCAACACATCTGGGTCAATTAATACTAGACGTGGTTGATGGAATGCCCCAATCAAGTTTTTACCGTGGGGATGATTCACTCCAGTTTTGCCACCAATTGCCGAATCCACCATTGCTAAAAGAGTGGTAGGTACTTGGACAACATTAATGCCGCGCAGCCAAGTTGCGGCGGCAAAGCCAGTCATATCGCCAATTACACCTCCGCCCAAAGCCACCATTGTAGAAGAACGTTCTAAGCGGTTTTCCAAGGCGATATCATAAAGTTTTTGGATGGAATTGAGGGTTTTGTAGCGTTCACCAGGTGGTAGGGTGCAGCTAGCAACTTCAAATCCAGCAGATGTAAGGGATGCGATCGCTCTTTCCCCAAAATGTTTTAAAATCGTCGGATTAGAAACTAGCAATGCCTTCTTGCCTAGCTTGAGACTAGCCATCTGTTCACCCAGTTGATCTAAACTTGAAGGTGCGATCGCAATCTCATAAGACTGCTCTGGTAAATTCACATTAATTACAGAAGTCATTGCCCAACCCCTAAACAAGCGCCCGTGGGCTGTATTCTATCGCAATCTGGGAGTGGGGAGTGGGGAGTAAGAATTTTAGATTTTAGACTTTCCTGCGGAACGCTACGCGAACGGCTACGCTCAGTCGAACGATTTTGGATTAAAAAATTGAAATTTAATCTAAAATCATCAATTCCATTATCCAAAATTGAATTGACCAATGCCCAATGCCCAACAACTAATGATTCAATAGATTTAGGAAGTATTATGGAGAAAAATAAATGTTTGCAATTGCAGCTTACATCGGCTTTTTAGCTTTATTCTTTGGTTTGGCTGTAGGTCTATTCTTTGGTCTGCGGACTGCCAAAATAATTTAACTAAGACTCTTGTGGGGTAAGCATCTTGCCTGCCCTCAGTTGAATAAGGACGGGTAATACGCCCATCCCACAAGAAGATATTTATCCCACAACAGCCGGACTTGCTACCTTCTCCTGTCTTTGGGAAGGCGGACGCATTCCCAAACCAAGTAAATTCAGCATTTCTCGGTCGGTATCGTAATCTGGACAGGGAGTTGTCACCGTCAACATCTTGTTGTCGTCACTGGAAAAGATAGAATTGGCTCCCGCCATAAAGCAGAAAGCTTGTTCAACTTGAGAAAGTCTAGCTCTACCGGCACTAAGACGCACATCGGAAGCAGGCATTAAAATCCTGGCTGTGGCAATCATTCGCACAATATCCCAAATGGGAACATCAGGCTGATTTTCTAAGGGTGTGCCTGGTACTTGCGAAAGAATATTAATTGGCACTGACTCTGGATGCGGATGTAAGTTTGTCAAAGTTTGTAACATTCCAACCCGGTCATCAACAGTTTCACCCAAACCAAGGATACCGCCGGAACATACAGTAACATTTGTCTGACGCACATTCTTAATTGTGTTCAAGCGATCGCTATAAGTTCTCGTGGTAATAATTGTGCTGTAATATTCCTGCGAGGTATCTAAATTATGGTTGTAGGCGTAAAGTCCGGCTTCTTCTAATTTCCTAGCCTGATTTGCTGTCAACATACCTAACGTGCAGCACACTTCTAAACCCATTGCGGTTACATCCTTGACCATTTCCAGGACTTCCTCAAATTGTGAGTTATCCCGCACTTCGCGCCAAGCAGCACCCATGCAAATGCGACTAACACCAGTTTCTTTCGCTTTTTGAGCAATGCTAACTACCGTTTCCTTTTCTAGGAGTGCTTGCGCCTTTACCTCTGTTTTATAACGGGAAGATTGGGCACAGTAGCTACAATCTTCTGGACAACCTCCGGTTTTAATCGATATGAGTTTACAAACTTGTATTTTTGTTGGGTCATGATATTGGCGATGCACGCTAGCAGCTTGATAAATAAGCTCTAGCAATGGCGTGTTGTATATCGCCCGAATCTCTAATTCCTGCCAATCGTAGCGTATTCCCACCACATCACTATCCTTCTTGTAGACTGGGTTAAATCTTGAACTGTCTTTTGGTTGAATCTCCTGCGGTACCGCGTTTGGGCAAAGCGATTTTCTTGAAGTTATGCCACGCACTGCGCTTTATTACCCATTGGCTCTCAATCCTTCCGCTCTAGATATTAGACATCAGCTTATCAAGATTTTGGTTGAATGACAGATTACCAGCAAAAATACTCACCTGCAAGTAAAGCAAAAAGATGGCATTTTTGGCAAAATACCTATGCCTACACGACTGATAATCCAAATTGGTACATAATAATACAGCTAATCTCACTGCTAAACCGCAGGTATGAGAGAATTTATAAAATCTAGTGAATGTTCTGGAAAGAGATCCTGTCGATTAAGTAGTTTATGATATCAGAACTGCCATTAATTACAAGCGATCGCCTGTTCTTACGAGCGGCTATCCATGAAGATATACCCCTAATTCTCAAATACTTTATTCATAATAAAACTTATCTGACTCCATTCTACCCTCTTTGGGCTGATGGTTTTTTCACTGAAGAATATTGGCAATATCAGATAGAGAATAGTTTTCTAGAATTTATTAATGCTCAATCATTAAAGCTATTTATTTTTACAAAAAAAAATCCCACTGTAATTATTGGAACTATCAATTTTAGTAATTTTGTCCAAGGAGCCGCTCATTTTTGCTATGTAGGATATAGCCTTGCTGAAAGGAAACAAGGTAAAGGATACATGACAGAAGGACTAAAAGCCGCAACTCAATATCTATTTCAAGAGTTAAATTTTCACCGAGTCATGGCTAATTATATGCCTCACAATCGGCGCAGTGGCAATGTACTTAAAAGACTAGGCTTTGTGATTGAAGGATATGCTAGAGACTATTTGTTAATTAATGGGCAATGGGAAGATCATATTCTCACAAGTTTGACAAATCTTAACTGGCAAACACCTAAATTTTAACCAGCTATTTTTATAATAAAATAAGTAGTTAGGTATAAATAAATTAAAGTTTATAGTGAGTTAGCGCAGTCTTTTCCTTGGCAATTGAATTTGACCAATCGACACCCTTATAATTTTGGTTATTTAGTCTGTTTTAATTAGCTCAACTTACTGAAAGATAAAATACTAAAAAATAGATCCCCAACTTCTAAGATAAATTAGGAATCTGGGTACTATGTTTATTTATACACAGCTAATTAACAAATTCGAGACATCATTTGGCACTATTTATAAATTCATCGTAAATCCATAATAAATACACAACAACTCCATAAGGAAATGCAATAGTAATGTTTGTTCACTCTCCGGCTCAATTACCAAGGTTAGTTTTAGCCGATGTGTCCAATTTTATTAAATGATTGAGGAGTTTTTCAAAGTGTCCATTAGTTCTATAAAGCGCTTATCTGTCTTTTCTACTATCTTCGCCTTTGCTACAATCTTACATGCAGTTGTCTTGGCAGCACCAGCTCCAAGTCCCGTCAATACACCAGCCTTTAAAACTCAGACTAGTCCTGCATCACACCAAAAAATCAAACTCACAGCTCAACAGCGCCTACAAATCCAAGCGGCTCGCCAGCAAAGAGATAAGGATATTGAGGCTCTATTAAACCCGTCCCAAGATACTAAATTTAAGGCAGCACTGCAATCCCGTCAGAGAGTCAGAACAGTGTTAACATCTTTGAATCTGAATCAAGATCAACAAAAACAGGTTCAATCAATTTTGCAAACTTATAACCTGCAAGTGAAAAAAATTCTATCTTCACAGGCATCACAACCAACATCAAATCCAACAGCAGTTACTCCAACAACATCACAACCAATTACGAAATAAAAATTAGTTTTATTTAATTAAGGTTAAGTTTCGGAAGACTGGCGGATTTGATCCAAACTTCGGTTGAGCCAGTCTTCATACCAATCAGAAAAACTCAAAGGCTTATCTTCGTCGCTATTTGGATGAAAATCATCAGGGTCAGCGTTATGGAAAGCATGACAAAAACTTAAAGAAGCAGCATATATTCCATTATCATTAGTCCGGTCATCTATCCAGATATTTCCTGACTGCTCCCCGGTAATGACTAACATCCCATAAATTCCACAACCATAATTTGTAATCGGAAGAGTGCCCTGGATGAACTTATCATCGAAGTAGGCATCATTGTTGGTAATAAATTCTGTATTATTCTTGACAATCATATCTAAATCATTCCATGCTTCTGTAAAAGGAAATGGTTTAGAGAGAATTTCGTAGTTATCGTGGTATAGTTTTTCTGGGATGATATCTTCAGATTCAATTCCCGACAGTCCAGATAAACCGTATCCTGGCCCTGCACCACCATTACCAACTTCTAAGAGAAAATTTCGATATTCACTTGGTAGCGTAATATTATATCTGGATTCAAACACTTGAATATCTTTATTATTCAAGCAAGGTTTAAATTGATATTGGTGTGATTCTGAGCCAAAAACCTCAAATGTAGCGTCTAGAATAGCTAATTGAGTCAACTTTTTCTTTAATTGTAAAACTTTATCCATTATGCGCTCTAGATTTTGATGGTGGCGCTGCCATATTTTAGATATGGGTCGCTTTTTGCGTCTATGCTGATGTTTGAAGCCAGAGGTAGTATTAAGGGAAGAATGAATTAAGCTTTGCTCGTAATGACTCTGGCTGAAACTCCAAACTACAAGAATTCTAGCAATCCTTTTCTCACCCTCAACTACGAAAGCGCCTTGGAATCTCTAGGCGATGACTACTATGATGAGGTTGCAGCGGCAGAATTTCCTCAACACCTCCTGCGTTGGCGTAACGATGAACTACTACCCCGTTTGGGTTTAGACCCCCAACTAGTCAAAGACGAAGATTTCATCACAGCCTTTAGTAAATTTCAGGGGCACAAACCCTTGTTAGCACTGCGTTATCACGGCTATCAATTTGGTGAATATAACGCACAGTTGGGTGATGGCAGAGGCTTTCTCTACGGGCAAGTACGCGCCAATAATGGGGAATTGTACGATTTTGGCACGAAAGGTTCTGGGAGAACGCCTTCCTCCCGTGGTGGCGACGGTATGCTCACGCTCAAAGGTGGAGTGCGGGAAGTTCTGGCTGCGGAAGCACTGCACTACTTGGGTGTACGTACCTCGCGCTGTCTGAGCATGATTGAAACAGGTTTACCACTCTGGCGGGGTGATGAACCTTCGCCTACCCGTTCAGCTGTGATGGTCAGAATGAGCAGTTCTCATATTCGGTTTGGCACTTTTGAGCGACTGCACTATTTCCAGCGTCCAGATTTAACTAAGAAGCTGTTAGACCACGTAATCGAGCAGTATTATCCACACTTAAGTGCTGAACAAGATAAATATGCCTTGTTTTACGCCCAATTAGTGAAACGAGTTGCAGAATTAGCAGCGCAGTGGATGGCTGCTGGCTTTTGTCATGCAGTCCTGAATACTGACAATATGTCAATTACCGGGGAAAGTTTTGACTATGGTCCTTACGCGTTTATCCCTAGTTATAATCCCTACTTTATAGCTGCATATTTTGACTATTCTGGACGCTACTGTTACGGTAATCAACCAAGTATTTGCCAGCTGAATCTACAAATGCTCCAAGAACCTTTAAAGGCGATTATTGATAAAGGTGAAATGGAAACTGGATTAGTTAGGTTTGGTGAATATTATGAAGCTGAATACAGTTCTTTGATGTTGAAAAAGTTGGGTTTTGAGGATTTGCTACATCCAGAAGCTGAGAAACTCTTGAATCTAACGATTGAATTCTTGAAAGAGAGCCAAGTTGGTTATCACCAATTCTTTTATGAGATGGCTCGTACTTTTTCATCTAAATGGCGAGATGAACCAGGTTTTGTGATGAACAGTTCAGATATTGTACCAGTACCGGGTGCGTCAGGAATTTTTGATGATTGGTGCATACTGTATCATCAAATTTTGAATGATTTGGAGTATGATCGCATCAATGTAATTGCCCAAACTCTAACAGTTCATAATCCGCAAACGGCATTATTAAGACCTGTGATTGAATCGATTTGGGAAGCAATTGCTCAGGAAGATAATTGGCAACCTTTTTATGAGTTAATCAAGGTAATTCAGTCTAGGAGATAGTTTGCAAGGGGGCATTAGGCACAAGAGGCAGAGGGGCAGTTATTGCTGGAGGCAAGGGGGAGAATAAAAACTACCTCTTTCCCCTCTGCTCCCTGCTCCCTTGGTTACTAAGCGCAGTCGTAAAGCATGCGGCATAGCTACGCTTAGGGCGCAGCCTCTCCAAAAGTGCTCCCTGCCTCCTCTGCCTCTAACTAAACTGCTGGGCATAAGACCGCGCATAGCGACGCTCTAGGGCTAATAATTCTTCATGGGTTCCTGATTCGACAATTTGTCCCTGTTCGAGAACTAAAATGCGATCGCACCGTCTGACTGTCGATAAACGGTGAGCAATAATAAACACTGTCCGTTTTTCCATCAATCTTTCCAGCGCTTCTTGTACCAGTGCTTCTGACTCAGAATCTAATGCTGATGTCGCCTCATCAAGAATCAAGATTTGAGGATTGAGGAGAACAGCACGAGCGATCGCAATTCTTTGTCTTTGTCCACCAGATAAGTTTACCCCACGTTCACCTACCCAAGTTTGATAACCTTCTGGCAGCTGGCTAATAAACTGATGGGCATTAGCAATTTTCGCCGCCTCTTTAACTGCTTTCATTTCAAAAACATCTTGTCCAAAAGCGATATTTTGGGCAATTGTCCCCGAAAACATGATGGTTTCTTGAGGAACAATCCCAATTTGTCGCCGCAGACTATGCAGCTTGACATCCCGAATATCAACACCGTCAATCAATATTTGCCCCACTTCAGGGTCGTAAAAACGGGGGAGGAGATTCACAAATGTGGTTTTACCAGCACCAGAAGCACCTACAAGAGCGATCGCTTCCCCTGGCGGTACTAATAAACTGATATCTTTTAATACAGGTTCACCTGGTTTATAGGCAAAAGAAATATGACGATATTCTACTTTACCTTTGACTGGGGGTAGAGCGATCGCATTGATCTTTTCGATCACCGTTGGCTGAATCGCCATCAATTCAAAAACGCGGTCAACAGATGCTTCACCTTGCTTAAATTCGTTGTAGTTATTAGTAGTGTGGCCAATGGGATCAATTAACAGCGCCGCCGCCGCCAGATAACTGAAAAAATTCGCCACTGTCAAGTTACCTTGGGAAATTTGCCACGCTCCCACAATCAGTAACGATAACGCACTTAAGGCTTCCAGAAATCCCACGATCGGAATCTGAATCGCTTTCAGGCGTTCGGCTGAGTATTTTGCTTTGAGACTGCGTTCTGCTTCATGGCCAAAGCGGGCAATTTCGTAATTTTCGGCAGCAAAAGCCTGTACCAAACGAATACCGTTGAAAACTTCCGCCAGGATGGCTGATAAACCTGACACGCGATTTTGACTTTTTAAGGAATACTTGCGTAACTGTTCACCAAACCAGCCGACTAAAATACCCATCAGCGGTGCAACTAACACTGTCGCTAGTGTCAATTGCCAATTCAGGTAAACCATGTAAATTGGAATTGCTAGCAACTGCAAAATACAGGGGATAAAGTCGTGAAATACTTTATTTACCACTTCGCCAACCCGGTCAACATCTTCCGTGAGGCGGTAAGATAAATCACCTGCTTTTGCCGTTTCAAAATAGCTGAGATTTAGCTTTTGAAGATGGGCATAGACTTGCTGGCGGAGATGAAAAGCAACTCTCAAAGCAGCTTTCGCCATGTACATATCTTGTATAGACTGAAACAAGCCTCTGACAAGAAAGACTAAGGCACAGCTACCAGTTATTTGAGCGATCGCTACTACATTACCTTGTGCAAAGGGAATTGCCAATTTACCGGCGAGATTGATCAACACTAATGTCGCCAGTACGTATCCTAAGATGCCAATAAGTCCCTTGGTGATGGTTTGACACTGGAGTCGGATATAAGGCAGAAGTTGCCAGTAATTAGAACGCGTTTTCAAGCTCGAAGGTCCACAACGATATCTTTCCTTTGTTTGACGCTATCAGCTTTTGGGGAGTTTCTGAATAGTTAAGTAATTAGTTCCAAAAAGTGACGTTGCCGAATCAGAATATATCGATGATTCTTTAATCCTGTCGCTTCTCTATGAGACGTGTGCGTAGCTTGCTTAAGAGTAGGGTATGTAGACTCGCTTTACTAGAAGCTCCCTTAACCTGTCATAATCGCTGTGGTGGAGTACTAGTTTAGACGGTGCGTTTTGTTTTGCTTTTGTTCATAAAAAAAGCCCCCTCCTCGCTTGCGAGGAGGGGGCTGGGGGTGCGGCTAGCCTAATATCCGCCTTCTTCTTCGTATTCTGGCTGTCTTTCTTTGACTTTCTTAGGAATATTCACAGGCTTCGGCGCATCTTCCCAAGCATCGCCCTCTACGTCGTCATAATCATCGTATTCGTCAACATAAGGCTTGCTATAGGGCTGGGCTTCATACTTTAGCGGCTGCGGTTGTTGATACCTGTCGTTGCCCGTTGCCTCACTCCAGTTATCTTCTTCCTCGTCTTCTTCGTATTGAATAGATTCATACTGCCGCGCCTTCATTACCTGACGCTGTGGCCTTTGCTCTTCCACATAGTCTTCTGTCCATTCCTCTTCCCGCGCTACGGGTTCAGGGGCACGAACTCTCTGCTTGGGTGGCTGCAATGGCACTCCACTGGGCAACTGATTGGGTGCTGCAATTGTGCGTGGTGGAGTATAACCATATTCTTCTTCTGCATCCCTCTCCCACGGCGCTTTGCCGATACCCAGGCGCTCTAGCAAACCAGTTGTCAACTGGTTTACCCGTTCTTCAGCTCCCTCAAACACAATCAATCGATTGGGACCGGTGCTGACAATTTCATCGACTGAGAACTCGTAAGTACTCAAAAATTGTTCGGGAATTTGGGGCAATCCTAAAGAAGCGATGACTATGGAGTTAAGCTTCCCGGTTTCGGCGTTGAACTTAAAGCCCCGAACTTTGCCTAATACTTCACCTGTTTCTGTAATTACTTCCCAGTTAATCAGATTACTGAGAGATTCAACTTCGATATCTTCAATTGCATCTTCGTTATCAACCAGGATGACATCACCAATCTGGTTGATGTTGTTGAGGTACATGTAGCGCGGTATGCCCGAAATAGAGATCAGGCTGTCTCGCAAACCAAGAGCCACAACCTCTCGTTGATCAATATCAACCCAGACTTGACTGACGATGCCTAGCCGCTTGCCGTTGTCGCGGGTAATCACCTGGGTATTTAATATGTCGGAACGCCTAATTATCTGTTCAGAGGTCATTCTATACCGAGTCCTGATCTCGAATCCGGTTTATCTATACACTATTATTAACAAAAACTCAAGCAGATGTATTGGATGATTGTAACTTAATCCCCAAAACTTGAGTGTAAGCTCCTCGTGCTTGAGTAACGCCGATTGTGCGTTCGGCTGATTCTATCATCGGACGACGCAAACTCACAACTATGAATTGCGCTTGTTGTGACTGTTGCTTAATCATTCTAGCTAATCGTTCTACGTTTGCCCCATCTAAGAACATATCCACTTCGTCAAAGGCGTAAAAGGGCGATGGGCGGTAACGTTGGAGGGCAAAGATAAAACTCAAGGCTGTGAGTGATTTTTCTCCCCCAGACATAGAAGCTAGGCGCTGTACTGGTTTCCCTTTGGGATGCGCGACTAAATTTAGCCCACTGCTAAAGGGATCTTCGGGATTTTCCAGTTGCAGGAAGCCGTCGCCGTCTGAAAGGATGGCAAAAATCGATTGAAAGTTTTCGTTGACAGCATCGAAAGCTTCTTTAAAGGCAAGTTGGCGTAATGTTGTAAAGTTTTCAATCCGCAAAAGTAATTCGGTGCGTTCCCCTTCTAAGGTTTGCAACCTTTGCGTCAGTTCCTGAAGGCGGTTTTGGGTGCGTTCGTACTCTTCCAACGCCAGCATATTTACGGGTTCCATCGCTTGCAAGCGTTTGGTAAGCGATCGCAATTCTTTCTGCAATTCTTCCAAATCTACCTGATCTGGAACTTCTGGCAGCGGATTTGGTAATTCTGCTCCCACATCCCGCAACTGGCTTTGCAGTGCAATTAATTCCTCCCGCCGCTTCTCTTGGGTTTCTCTGAGTTTTTCTATTTCCCATTGCAATTGTTGTTGACGCAAAAGGTGCGATCGCACTTCCTGTTCTGTAGCGTCGCGTTTTTGTTTCTCTTCTCCCAAATTCTGTTCCATTTGACTCAACGATAGACGGGTTTGGCTGATTTGCTCGTCTATCGTTGTGATTTGTGTAAAGACGCGATTCATCGCGTCTCTAGATGAGATTTTTTGGGTTTCGTATTCGGTAATTCGTGTCTCTGCTTCTTGGATTTTCTCTTGCAAACGCTGTTGCTGATTTTCCAAATTTTTTAATCTTTGTTCAGCTTCGCGTAATGCCGTCTCCCGTTGTTGCAATTGTTGCTCTTGAATTTTAATCGTTGCCTGGATTTGCTGCCATTCACTGGGAGTTTGAGATGCTTCCAACTCTGCTAAAGCGTGTCGCAATTGTTGCAATTGAGTTTCTTGTCCCGGTAATTCCCGCTCTAAAACTTCCAATCGGGATTGAGCAGTGGCTAGCTTTTCGCTATTTTGTGCAAGTTGCGATCGCGTCCCCTCTAATTGCGCGCTCAAACTCTTAATGTCTTTCTGCAACTGTTCCAATTGCAACTGCTGTTCGCGCCGCGCCTGGCGTGCTTCTGTGAGTTCCGGCGTCAGTTTTTTTGTTCGGGTTGACAAAGTAGCGATCGCTTCAGTACAACGCTCTAAAACCCGCTCAATATCCAGCAAGCGACTTCTTAAACCGATCGCTTCATCAGATTCCGCCGCTTCCACATTGCCAAAACGTAAGGCTGAACGCTGAGTGTTACTACCACCAGTCATTGCACCGCTAGTTTCTAACAATTCCCCATCTAAGGTGACGATGCGATATAACCCTAAATTTTTCCGCGCCGCCTCAAGGTTGGCAAATACTACCGTATTACCGAAAACATAGCTAAATACATCTTTATAACGGCGATCGCAATCGACTAAGTTAACAGCATAATTAACGAAGCCACTGGCAAAACGCAGCGTTGCATCTTGAGTGAATTTGGCAGCGTGAATTTTATTCAGCGGTAAAAAAGTCGCCCTCCCTGCACGTTTTTGTTTGAGCAATTCAATACCCGCTGCGGCGATACTGTCATCTTCCACCACAATATGTCCCAAGCGTCCACCGCCTGCCATTTCCAAAGCTAGCTGATGGCGGGGTTCCACCTTTCCTAACTGCACAATTAAGCCACAAAGTCCGGGCATTCCCGATTGTAAAATGACTTTACTAGCTTGGGTTCCTTGGACTTCTTGCTGTGCTTGCGTTTGCGCTTCTATTTTATCCAACTGACGTTGTTTTTCTCGTTGTTCAAAAAGTAACCGCTTTTGGGTTTCCTGTTGGATTTGCAATTCTTGTTCTGTGGCTGAGAGATTTTCGGCTAAATTTTGGATAGGTTCACTAGAGGCGTTAAATTCTGTTTCAACTCGACTGCATTCAGCTTGTTTTTGGGCTAATTGGGGTTCGTCGCGTTCAATTAACTGGGTTTGTTCGGAAATTAGTTGCTGTAACTGATTATTGCGTTCCCTAAGTTGTGCTTGTTCCGTGCGTTGCGGTTCTAGAGTTTGCAGCAAAGTTTCAATTTGACGGTTGAATGCAGTTTGTTGCTGCACCCACGCTTCCGAAGCCGAGGCGATTTCTGCTGCGGCTTCGCGGGAAGTTTCTAAAGCTTGTTGCGCTTCATTCCTTTGTTGTTGTGAAGACGCGATAAATCGCGTCTCTACAACCTGTGTTTCGGCAATTTCTTCTAGGGAAAGACGGTGTTTTTGAATCTCTTGCTGAGTTTGAGCCAGACGTTTGGCAGTTTCCTGCGTTGCTGTTTCTAATTCCGTTAGCTGACGCTGGAGTTGTTTTCGTTCAGCTTCTTGGGTGGCGAGGGTAGATTGTATCGCCAAAAGTTCATCTTCTCCCAATGCTTTCACATGGGCATTGAGTTGTTCAAGTTGATCTGTTTTTTGAACGATTTCGGAATTTAGGTTGGTGAGTTGGGTAGTGAGTTCACCAGAATTGCGATCGCCTGTTTGAATTTCGTTAACTAACTTTTCTTGTTGTGCTTGTAGTGATCGCCATGATAAAACTGCTTCCCAGGATTGTTTAGCCAGAAATTCCGTGCGGAGTTTTTGATATTTCTCAGCTTTAGCCCGATCTTGGGAAAGGCGATCGCGCTGTGCAGTTAATTCCGTCTCAATAATCCGACAACTATCTTCTTTTTCCTTCACCTCATCTAAAGTTGATTTTGCTTGGATAATTTTGCGATCGAACGCCGCCACCCCCGCCAATTCATCAATAATTTCCCGCCGTTCCCGCGCATTCATCGAGATAATGCTAGTGACATCCCCTTGCAGCACCACGTTGTAGCCTTCGGGATAAACCCGCAGGTTACTTAGTTCCTCATGTAATTCCGTCAGCGTGCAAGCTACACCATTGATATAGTAATTTGACGTATAAGACCCTTGGTGAGTAACCCGCAGCCTTCTAGTGACACTCCACTCTTCCAATTTTGGATTTTGGACTTCGGCTTCGCTTAGTCGAACGATTTTGGATTTTGGATTTTCTTCCTCAACTTCCTCAACTGTCTCTAAGTCTTCCTCATTTTGCGCTTTTGTTGCTTTGGGTGAGATATCCTCCCCTGACAAATCAAACGTCACAGTGACGCTAGCTTCAATAGAAGCCCGTCCTTTAGACGTTTGGGTGTTATTTACCAAATCTGGCAAACGCTCGGCTCGCATTCCTTTAGAACTGGAGAGTCCCAGGCAAAATAGCAGGGCATCTAAAATATTAGATTTACCCGAACCATTTGGCCCAGATATGACAGTACACCCCGGTAGCAAAGGGACTGAGGTAGTGCCACCGAAGGATTTGAAGTTCGTAAGTTCCACGCGCTTGATGTGCACCATAGGCGCTGGTTCACTGGGCTAATGAAGAACAAGTGTATCAACTAATTAAAAATTCGCAAGAGGGTAGAGAGGAGAGTTGGGGATCATTGTAGACGCGTAGCGGTGAGCCACCACTGCGGCAACAGGGGGTTTCCACGCCACTTGCTTACCTGAAGGGCTTACCACAAGGCGATCGCATCTTTATTTCAGGATATAACGAGTTTGAAAACACGCTCTAGGCGTTTTCACACACTAACATGACCTGTTAAGGAACAGAGGGGAACGAGGGAAAAAGCAACTTAAGCAAATGCCAGAGGATATTAAAAGCACCAAAGGAACTTATAATATAGTAATCTTTACGATTGTCAAAGCGTAGAAAGAAAGCCCTCTTTACTACCTCAATCTGCTTTCTGTAATTTGGCTCTTAACCCGCAAATATTTGTAGAACTTAGTAATGAAGAGATTAATTAAAGGTCTGCGCGAATTTAAATCTAGCTATTTTTCGACACATCAACAATTGTTTGAGCAACTTTCACATGGCCAAAAGCCCAGGGTATTGTTTATTACCTGTTCTGATTCGCGTCTCGATCCAAATCTAATTACACAAGCCCAAGTTGGTGAATTATTTGTCATTCGCAATGCAGGTAACATCATTCCACCGTATGGGGCAAGTAATGGCGGTGAAGGTGCGACAATTGAATATGCTGTTCAAGCTTTAGATATTCGCCAAATTATTATTTGCGGTCACTCTCATTGCGGTGCAATGAAAGGACTAATGAAGTTACACAATCTCAGCGATGAAATGCCGCTTGTACATGATTGGCTTAAATATGCAGAGGCAACTCGAAGGTTAGTTATAGACCACTACAGTGACTACGACGGAGAAGAACTCCTAGAGATTATGATTGCGGAAAATGTTCTTACTCAAATTGAGAATTTGCGGACGTATCCAGTGGTTCACTCTAAGCTCTATCAGGGAGAACTCAGCATTTATGCTTGGATTTATCACATTGAAACAGGAGAAGTTTTCGCATACGATCCCCAGAAGCACGCTTATGTTTTGCCTCAAACTCAGGTTCCAGAATTAGAAATAGATGAGTCACTCAGGGGTCGGTTTATAAATACCAATGGAGTAACTCATTCCCCTGAAAATCAGCTGGATGATGCTCAATCTTATGAGAAACGGTCTGTTTCTCCATTTGAGTGGTTTCCAATGAAGCGTCTTTCTCCAGAGCAGATGGAGCGAATTTATCGAGGTTCAAATAATGGAAGTTGAAAGATGAAAATATAGAAATTTAACTCTATATATCACCATGAATGAAACCTATTTGATAGGATTGGATTATTAGTTAGATAAGCTTTTCAGGGATTGATAAAGAGAAGTCATAGCTAAACTGAAGTCTATTCAAATAAACTAAAACCATTTTTTAGTCTTTTTGATAAGACTTTAACTATTAGCTATAGGTTTCTAAAGTCATTCAAGTGGTATCAATTATCTACTGCTTATTTTTATTTAAGCAAGTAAACAACAGAGACTTACACAAATGTAAATCTCTGTTTAACTTTCATGCTGATGCTAACTGAAAGCTTCAGTTATTCTTTTATGACTTTTTTACAGCATCAACTTTTGCTTCTATCTTCACCGTTTTTACACCTTGAACTTTTTTAGCCAAGGTTTCAGCTTTTTTTAGTTCTTCAACAGAACCCGCTGTGCCTTTGAGAATAATTTCACCCTGTTTGTTTTCAACTTGTAACTTATTACCTGGTAAGCCTTTATTCAACTTTTCGCTAACTTCAGTTTTTAAGTCGCCCTTAACTTTTGTTGCTGCCGTTTTTTCAGAATCGGTTTTAACTTTAGTATCTGTACTAGCTGCTAAAGGAGTCGTTTCTGTTCCGGGAATTTTGGCAGTTTGAGTTGTCTGAGAAGCTGGTTTGGCTGGTGCTTGAGCGGCTTCATTAGTAGTGCTAGGAGTTTCCGAACCAGTTTTAGGAGCCTCTTGGCAACCAAAAGTACCAACTACCAAAATGCTACTAACTAATAATGGAATTAGCTTTTTCATTATCTATCTCCGAATTGAGTACTTGAAGCGATTAATTGAGGTGTGTGTCATGGTGAGGAGCAGATGTTAAAAAGCAATTAAAGGTGAAGAAGCAAAAGTGCCCAAGCACTCAGGTTACTGAAAATTGAGACTTGGACGATTTCTTCAGGCTAAGATTTTGCAGCCATTTATGATCAGCGCCTAATTCAATTTTTCTGACGGCTGGTAACCAGTATAGTGCATAGAGTCTGTGACTCTCTGTGAATTTAACGTAGATGCTAAGGAGCTTTTTTTGAGTGTAGACTATGCAGCCTTACAGTGGTGACTCGATGTTATCAGATTTGAGGCAAGTTTGGCTATGTCTACGCTTAAGCAACTCAAAACTTCAGCGTTTTTGCAATACTGTGCCAGCAAAGTTACCAACAAAATGTTACTTTATAAAACTATGGCTTGCTTACAATGCCCCAAATATTAGGAAAAATTAGCCAATGCCGTACCTTACTTCCGGTCGCGAAATTAGTGCCATTCTTGCTGAATATACCAACGCTAAAACGCTGTGGATAGATACAGAAGTAGCTGACTATAAAAGTCGTAATCCCCGACTATCGCTGATTCAGGTATTAGATAATCCTCAAGATATGAGTGGCGATCGCGTCTATCTTTTAGATGTCCTAGATCAGCCTAATATTATAGCTGAATTTATTAAAGAAATTATGATAAATTCTGCCATTGAAAAAGTTTTTCACAATGCCAGTTATGATCTAAAGCTTCTCGGTAACAAGAAAGCCAAAAATATTACTTGCACTTTGGAAATGGCAAAAAAAATTCCCTACTATCTTTTGCCATTACCTAACTACCAACTCAAAACCATAGCTACAGCACTTTGTAGCTTTAACAATATCGACAAACAAGAACAAGAAAGCTATTGGGGAAAACGTCCCCTGACTGAAGAACAGATTGAGTATGCTTACTTAGATTGTATTTATCTTGCTCAAATCCACTTAAGTTTGTTAGGATTACAAGCCAAAGCCAGCCCCGAACCCACAACGGAAGACTTAATATCACTAAGTACTAGATACTCGCAACTTGAGCAGCAATGGAAGTTGTTAAATTCAGAATTTGAGCATTTGCAAGAACGTATAAAAAAAGCCATGCAGGCTCAAAATATATTGGAAACTTCTGATTATAAGCTGACTAGTTATGAGCGGACTACAGTCAAAGCTGCATTTACAGAATTAGCAAGACTAGCACAAACTCAAGGTATTAATTTAGATTTTCCAATCACACTAACTCAGAAACTCCAAAAAGATTTAGGGCAAAATCTGGAACAACTGTCTGTAGATATTGACAAAACTACCTCTTGGAGGTTAAAGCACAAAACTCAAGCGAGTGAAACTGAGGATGAGTAAATTGTTCATTAGGCTACAAATGCCAAAATTTATAGAGTTATTGTGAAGGATAAATTTTGAAGTTTTATAATTATTTCGTCCAGCAACAACTACCTTCTCTTATAAATCGGTAAAATATCAGGGAAATTTGTCAATTGACTTTAAATGTATATCAAAAGTTAGAATAATTATTGAGTTAAAGAATTAAAATCTAGATTTCAGTACTAATTTTGTTCAGGTGTTATGGCAGTTTATATTAACTTATGAGACGGCGTTTATTTAGACAAAAGCGAACAAGGGTAAATCAAGTATTTACCATAGCTATTTTTACTACATTGACCGCAATTAGTAGTGTTTCTTGTAGTAAGAATGACAATGTATTGGTGACAGAAATAGGAGTCAGTCAACCTAGCCGTGGTTCAGCTACAACATCTAGAGGTGGGGAATTTTATATTCAGGGAAAGAATCAGCATTTAAATGGCGACTTACAAGCTGCGATCGCTTCCTATGACAAGGCAATTAATCAAAATTCTCAATATGGTGCTGCCTACAACGGCCGGGGATTAGTCTACTTTGATTTAGGAGACAAGGAGAAAGCGATCGCAGATTACAATCAAGCACTTAGCATCAACCCTAACGACGCCGAAGCCTACAATAATTTAGGAAATGCCCGCGCCTCACTAGGAAACAACAGAGAAGCAGTTAAAGATTACAGTGAAGCGATTCGCCTTAATCCCAACTATGCCGAAGCCTACAATAACCGGGGGAATGCCCACGCCACCATTGGAGATAAAAAAGGGGCGCTAGATGATTTTGACCAAGCTATTCTCCTCGATCCAAAATATGCGATCGCCTACAATAACCGGGGAAATGCCCGTGCTGCTGGAGATCCACAGGGAGCGATCGAAGATTACAATCAAGCCATTCGCCTCAATCCTAACTTTGCCCCTGCCTACAATAACCGAGGAAATGCTCGCGCCACCAATGGAGACAAGCAGGGGGCACTCAAAGACTTAGAACAAGCAGCAAGCATTTTTCAAAGTCAGGGTAACAACGACTTATACCAACAAGTGACGAAAAACATCAAAGAACTTGGACGGTAGGCAAAAGCAGCGTTTTAGTTAAAAGCAGACAGATCGCCTTATGTTCTTGGATAACAATTTATTTGTCGTGCTATCAAATTAATGTCGTTAAACTTTTAAATTGATGGTGTATTAAGCGAGCGACACTAATGTGTTAAAGACGACAAATAATTTTTTATTTTACAACTGCGCCTAGTGCAGATGAGAGTGCGAGCACTGCCAAAAGTATAATTACTTATAGAAATCCTACTTGAATCTTGCTCAGTATAGTGAAAAAGAAACGGCGTTTCATAATGGTGGTATGAATTGAGGTGAAACTGGATGGAATGTCCGCATTGTGGGTTGTCACATATCCGTAAAAATAGAATAAAAATAGGTAAATATAGTAACATTACAAAATAATTTTGGACAACTTTTGTATCATTACCGCATCTATTACGTAGTGCCTGCAATGGAGAGCGATGGCGATTCCACGTCTACCAAGAATGCGATCGCCTGACCCATCCAACCACTGCTCAATGTCCTTGAAAGGCTGCAATCCTTTCTTTCACAGCTTTTAGCTTTTCAAGCGTGCCATTTGCCTTTGACCTAGCTACTATTAATATTCGAGTAAAAATAAATTAATTATGTCCCTTTTACATAATATAATAATTGCCAAACTGTACACGAATAATGCTATGTTGTAAAATTATAGTGAATCTTCAAGATAAATTTAAGCTACGAATTCTTTGAAAAGCGTTGTTTAAGTTCTTGAACTCATAAATCAGCTTGTGTATTTAGAGATTCTTGCCGGTTGATACTAATTAAATTGAGGTTGAACAGATGGAAAATCCAAAACTAGAGAATCTAGATAACGAACTAATTAGTTTTGATTTAAGTCCAGAAGACATGGAGGCAATCAAAGGTGGTATAAGCGCGCCAAAACCTATCTTAACTAGTAGTAACTGTCCATCCCCTCCGAAGCACCCTTATGGAATTCTAATCGTTGCAAAACCACCCAAGCACCCTTTTGGAATTCTAATCGTTGCAGTACCACCCAAGCCCCCTTTTACAATTACAATCGTTGCAGTACCACCCAAATCCAAGGATGATTAATCATTAAATTAAAAGATTAAGTTTAAGAGGATGTTTGAAAAGTCTAATTTATCACTAGCCCTAGCGACTATAAATCGCGGCTACACGAGACTTTACCCACCTCTTTGGGTTTAAACACCCTGAATTTTTTATTAGTCCGCATAGAGAGAAGCCTGGGCGCCGACTTCCGGCGTTCAGAACTTCAAAGTGGACTTCTCTGCGAGACGCTACGCCAACGTTTGTATAATAGCGAATTATATTCGCCCAAGACTTTTCAAATATCCTCTCAGGTTTGTATCTACACCTGTGCTTTAAGAGCTATGTGCTACTAATAATTATCCAATCAACCGTAGTAATTATACTAAATCTAATTTTTTTTAGATAAAATATATGAACAATGTTAGTGAGTTGGCGCTCAATTATCTACAACGTTATAGCTGCCAGATTCTTGAAGATTATCAAAGTGTTTTGAGACAGGCTTGCGAAATTCATCCACCACCACACGGGATGGCATGGTACGGTAATTCCTATCGTCAGTTTGCTCGTAATGCTGAATGGTTCTCTAATTCCCTGATTACTAACGTCGTTGAAGAAGGAACTGGTTCTAAACAAGTTTGGCAATTCTCCGAGCAGATCCAAAATCAGGAGTTTGCCCAGTTGGTGAGAAATCACTCTATTGATGAGTCACGCCACTCGCTAATGTTTGTAGCACTGTTGAATATTGTTTTTCCGACGAAAATAGAAGCAGATTTCCGCACACAGTTGAAAGCCTTCTCTCCGCAATACTATCACCATAAGCATCCGCCCCTAACACCCATTTCTTCGGCTAAAATAATGGATGAAAAGTTAGTGATGGATGAGATTATCCAAATAAATCTCTTAGAAATTCGGGCATTGATCCTACAATTATTGTTGCGTCCAGTACTGCAAGCATATGCTACACCTAATAATTTAGCAAAAGTAACTCGAATGTCTGATTTGTTGATTTTCGACGAAACTAAGCATATTGAGTACTCTGGTTACTGTATTGGTAAGTACATCGAGCAAGGTCATGACTCTTGGGTGCGCGAAATGATGATTTACCGTCAAAAGACTATTAATGAAATGTTTTTAGAAGATGTGGAATTAGCGAGTTCTGTTGGCACTACTATTTTACGGACACAAGATCGCTCGTAACTGTTTAGGTTTACCTAGCCTAACAAATCAAACCATCGATTCTACCCAATCGGGCGCAGATGCGATCAATTGACCAAACTTCTCTGGTTCAACACCCTCAAACTTCAAGATCACCCCCAACCCTCATCACTCGTTATTCTACGCATTTCTACGAAAGTTATGAGCGGCTTTCGCCGCTTAGACTTGTTTGTGCATTGACAAAATCACATCCCAGAACCAATGTGGATGCGAACCTCAACTTCGGCAAATTTTTCCTGTGCCTGCTGTTCAGTAGTCAATAGCGAAACCACAATCGCCACTAGAAACGATAGGGGAATAGTAACTAATCCAGGATTTTTTAGCCCAAAGGGTGCAGAAGCGTGCTTGAGAATTGTTACTTGAATAGTAGGTGACAAATAAATCAGCAGTAACGAGGAGAAGGTACCCACTAACATACTCGCAACCGCCCCGTTAGTGGTAAAGCGTCGCCAAAGCATTGATAAGAGCAACGCTGGGAAGTTTGCACTAGCAGCGATCACAAATGCTAAACCTACCATATAAGCGACGTTTTGTCCTTTAAATAAAATACCTAAGATCAAAAACATCACAATCGGCCAGCCTACCAGGAAGCCAATAGAATAAATTAAGCCGTCAAAGCCGTTGAGTGCCACCAGCCCAGCGATACCTAAAAAGCTAGCTGCACTCATGAAGTCTCCTGCTAAGGCTAGCCCATTTTGGAAACCGCTGATTTTGCCGCCAGCTGTATAGAAGTGGGCAGTATTTTTGGTCAGCTTTGCCGCCCAATAGGTAATGCCTAAAGAACTTGCAACAAACACAAAGAAGAAAGCGATCGCCAACGGGTTAAACTTACCAAGACTGGTAATATCCGCCGCTAGTGGCAGATCGAACCACACACTATTCATGCTTTTTTGGTTTAGGATTTTGGATTTTGGATTAGAAATTGCTCATAGCTAATTCACTTGCGTGTCAGTCTTGCGATTTGGTCGTCGTAACTACTATTTGCCCAACGCACATAGATAAAAATTAATACCCATGCTGAGACAATTACCAGCGCCCCTAGTAAAATTCCTAGACTGAGGCCAGGAACTATTAATGACCCCAGCAGGGGTTTATTGAACGCGATTAGCAAGATAAAGCCAAAGTAAATAAACATCATGGCTCCACTGAGAATCAGGGATACTCGCCAACGTTCAGCTGCGAGAGCCTGAAGAGCCTTTGTGCGATCGTTCATGTCTTCCTTTGGGTTGAGAAGATTAGGTCAGATTGTCTCATTGAAGTTGATTTATGCGTAATTTTCTTAAAGATTATTAGTAAATATATTGCTATTTCAGGTAATAAAATTAACTTTGCTAAATAATATACAACTGATTTTTTATCATAATAATTATAATTTTCATTTAGTCAGACATTTGTTTGTCTCAAAATCCTATCTGGTTGTGCGGTTGACAAATTCCGTCTTGATCAAACTATAGCGCTACAGGGTATGAAGCCAATACTGCGTAGGTTTTGCCTAAAAAACAAAAGTGTCTAGGTTGGGTTGAGAAACGAAACCCAACCTATGAATATTCTTAAACCGAGCAATATTAGGTATGAAGCGATCGCAATTACTCATGAAAAAGAACAATTTATTGCTTGCTGATATGAGCGCTCGAAAACCTTACTCATAGAGCATTTTAAACGATTGCGTCGATTAATTTACAATACCTATCTTATTTGGTTCGGGATTCAATATTTAGATGCGTTTGCCTTGGCCGCCATCCTATTTGATTTATCTTTATATCTTCGGTTTTTGCGCTGAGTTATCCTGCTAGATAATCTAATCTGATGATGTATCAATTAAAAATTTTGCTAATCCCAAGAATTTTTTGTGAATTGTGAGAAATCCGGGGTAGGTCTTTTGCGATACTGCCACATTACGAAGCCAGTGATAAATAAAATTAACGGTGTAAGCCCGACAAATACATAGAGAATGCGAGTAGGCAAGCCACCAAAAGTACCATAGTGTAGGGGAGTAAAGGAGTTGAGGATGCGATCGCCCAATAACGGTTTTAAAGCATTGTCTACTCGCAAAACCTTGCCGCTATACTGGTCGAGGTAGACATAGCTGTTTCCACCGTCTTCTATTTCTTGAGGAAACTTGTAGCGAATCATCAAAGCGCTGTCTGGTTTTTCTGGAAAATAAACGCCTCTGAGTTCTGCACCGGGTAATTGAGGTTGAGCGGTTTGAAGTTGCAGGGTAAGCTTCAGGGGAGACTTACCAGGGATAAGTTGAGAAACAGCTTCCTGCTTGGAACTAAAGGTGATTGCCCGAATCAGAGGCTCACTAAATTCATTAAAATTCCAGCAAAAACCTGTGAAAAATGTGAACAAAAGAAACACACCTGTCATTACACCAGCAACTTTGTGAATATCAAAGTTCACTCGCTTGGGATGAGCATCAAGCTTAATTTTGAAGCCTGTCAATAACTTCCTCCACCCAGGCCAGAGAAATATTCCTGTAATCGTTAAAATGCACACTAATAAACCAATAGTGCCAACAATTTTGTATCCAATGTCACCTGCTAGCAAACTGTAATGGACTTCATAAATAACCTTGTAAAAGCTGTCTATAGAACTGGGATTGAGACTATTACCGAGAACTGCTCCTGTATAAGGATGAACGTAATTATCAATCCAATCATTTTTCTTAGTTGCATAAACAATGTCAAAGGGTTCATCTGGTTTTGTCGGCAGATAAACTCGCTTGAGCTTGGCATCGGGTTGGTTGGTATAGCTTTTTTTGACTGTATTCAGAACCACCTCAATCGGCAGCATTTCCCCTTTAGGCGTAATCGTTCCAATCTGGTTATGCCGTTGAAAATCACTAATTTCGGATTGGAAGACCAGCAAGCTACCAGTTAAACCAATGATAATCGCAATCAGTCCCACCGCTAACCCAATGTAGCGGTGTAAACCAAAGATCACTTTACGTACTGCTCTAGATGTCATAGTCAATACTTATACCGTACCAGTCAAAATGAATATGAAATCGTACCTTGCACGGTAAACGGTGCGCCTGGAATAACCTCAGATCGACCATTTGACCCTTCAAAATACCTAATGTCAGAGAGGTTCTTGAAATTGAGTCCAACTCGGAAATTATCTTTTTGGTAATACAGCGCTGCATCCAAGCGAGTATAGCCGGGAACCACAAAGGAATTAGCTAAATCTCCTGCTCGTTCACCGACAAAAAATGCCCCAAACCCGAATCCTAATCCTTTCAAACTGCCTGTTTGCAGGGTGTAGGTTGTCCATAGGCTGCCACCATTGCGCGGCACATTATTGAGCCGATTGCCGATCGCAAATGTGTTGTCTTTGGTAATTTCTGCATCGGTGTTAGCGTAGGATGCGATTACCTTCCAGCCTGAAAGAATTTCACCTGCAACATCAAACTCAACACCTCGGCTGCGCTGTTCACCGACTTGAAGCGAATAGCCAGGATTATCTAAATCGTCAGTGAGGACGTTTTTAAGCTTTGTATCATAGTATGCAAGTGTTGAAGATAATCGACTATTAAGTAACTCTGTTTTGACTCCAACTTCATAGCCTGTGCCTCTTTGGGGATCAAAGGGTTGATCGCTCCGACTTCTACCGCTATTAGGGGTAAAAGACTGGCTGTAACTGGTGTAAAGCGACACTTCTTTAATTGGTTGATATACAATGCCTACACGCGGGGTAAATGCATCTGCGTTATCGGGTGTAACTGGAACACCGTCGGAAGTGGATTCATAGTGATAGGTATCAAATCTTCCACCTACCAGCAGTTTGAGGTTATTCAGCAAGGTAATTTGATCTTGCAGGTAGATACCAAAAGTCTCGGTAACATCATTACCAGTTCTCATGGGTTCAAACTCACCAAAAGTAAAGTTGTAGCTGGGGTTAAAAATATCAATGAATCCTGCCGAGCGATCTCTGTCATAAAAGAAACTCTTCTCTCGTACGAGTTCTAAACCCAACAATACTGTATGCTGAATTGATCCCGTTTTGACTTTGGCAGTCAGGTCATTTTGCCAAGAGTAGGTTTCATAGTATTGATTGCCAATAGAATCGCCCAGGGCAAAGGTGCGATCATCTTCTGTATCACCGAAGATTTGTAGAGTAGCACCGGGACCACTTTCAGTACTTGCGGTATAGCGAAACAAAGACCGGAGCGAGATATTGGAATTAAAGCGATGGTCGAGGTATAGGGCTGCCAGGGTTTGGGTGAATTGTTCCTGCTTGGTCGGGTCGCCCAGATAGCGACCTATTGGAATATTGGGAACTTTATTGTCACTCAGTACTACTAGTCCCCGATCAACCGGTCGTGCGTCCCGCAGATACGACACATCTAAGTTTAAGCTCGTATTTTTGCCTAACTGATAGGTAAAGGATGGCGCAAAGAAGAATCGCTCAGTCTGCACGCGATCGCGAAAACTCCCTGCGTCCTCGTAGGCAATGTTCAAACGATATGCTAATGTTTTCTCGTCGTTGAGTGGACCTGCAAAGTCTAAGGTTGGACGGTAGAAACCATAGCTTCCGGCTGTAAAATTCAATTCGTAGAAAGGATCAAATAGCGGTTTCTTGGTAACCCGATTGATGATTCCTGATGGGTCTACCCGTCCATAGAGAATGGATGCAGGTCCCTTCAAGATTTCGATGTGATCGATGTTTGCACTCTCCTCTTGAGTTCGCGAGAAATCTTCACCACGAAATCCATTCAGGAAGGTCTCAGCATTAAAGCCCCGAACAGTAAAACCCTCTGTACGATTGCCATATGAAGCGGCATAGGTGACACCGCTGACATTACGCACTGCTTCTCTGACGTTGGTCGCACCCTGATCGCGGATCACCTCTTGGGGAATTACCTGAATTGAAGCGGGAATGTCCCGGAGGGGCGTATCTGTTTTGGTAGCAGTTGAGGCATCTGGTGCATTATATCCTGTGTCCTGCTCACCTGTGACTACCAATTCAATCGGCTGATTATCCAGGGCTGTTGGTTGCTCTGGCTGGGGTTTTTGTGTCCCAGGCGCAGGCGGGGTGGGGTTTTGCGTAGATGCAGCACTGGCAACAGAGAAGATTAAACCCTCGTCTGGACTGTCAGATAACTTAACTGTTGGTACACTTCGCTCACCGATAACTGTTACCCGAATCGTATTGGCATCAAAATTACTAACTGTTATTTCAGTAATACCTGCAATTGGTTTAGTGGAGCGGAATATAAAGGCTTCACCCGATGGTAAACGCAGTTGAGTATTAGGAACATCAGCGATAAAGCTATTACCAACACTGCGATTTATAACTTGCAACTGTTGCCCCTTAGTTGTCTGTAAAATTACCTCTACACCTTTTTCGGTGGGGTTTGCCTTAACTTGTGTAACTTGCACAATTTCTGATGTGGGTGTCGGCGACTGCACTAATAAGGTTTGAGCGCTAGTCGAAACCGATTCTAGCTCACTTAACTGCTTAATTTTCCTAGTTGTATTAGTTGCTGGTATTGTCTGAGGTGAGCTTGGAATTTCTCGGTTTGTCAAATTCTGGCTACGGCTAATTGACTGTGCTGATACAGTCTGTGCAAAAAACACCGACACTAAAGTAGCCGCCAACAATGGCAGTTGCAAATTCCACATATTTTCCTCACACCAAGGTAATTAAGCAGGCTTTAGCAAAAGAGCGAGTATTTTTGCTCGTTAGTCGAGAACTTTTATCAAATTGCTCTTGATATTACAATACAGGATTTCAATCAAAAAAATTGCTCCCAAACGGAATTTTTTTAGTTAGCAGCAGTAGTTGAGCAATTTCAGTTGTTAATCTCCACTTGCAAGTCAGAAGATTAGAAACAGTGCGATCGCCTATTTGCCTTATAACAAGACAACTTTTAAATATTTTGACACAGCTTCTTGCTTGAAACTTTCAAGCGATCGCTCTAATCTTTGGTACAGTAAAAACTTAGGACTGACGCTTTGACATTGAGCCGTCATTGAAAGGGTGCATAGCGGGAGCATCCTTTTAATGTATGGTGTCTAGGCATAAGTCATGAACTCAAAACTCCCAAGAAATCCTCCCCTCGACCGTGGTCGGACTACCCGGAATAACTTTTGTGATTTCACCGGCAGTTGTTTCAAAATAATCGATATTAAACAGATTTCTAAAATTCAGCTGTGCCCGGAGTTGCCCATACTTATAGAAAAGAGATGCATCTGTTCGCAGATAATCAGGCAGTTGAAAATCATTCTCTAAATCTCCTTCTCGCTCTCCCACGTAGAACAATCCCAACCCCACTCCAAAGCCTTTTAAGCCACCCCTTTGAAATTCATAAGTTGTCCAGAGACTGACGGCGTTTTTCGGTGTTGCAAATAGCCGGCTCCCGACCCGATAGGTGTTGTCTTTCGTAATTTTGGCATCAGTGTAGGCATAGCCTCCATAGATATTCCATCCCGGCAAAATCTCGCCAGTGAAATTCAATTCAATGCCTCGACTGCGTTGCTCACCCGTTAGAATCGAAAAGCTGTCATCGTTGGGATCGGCGGTCAACACATTGGAGCGTTCCAGATCATAAAAAGCCAGGGTAGTCGAGAAAGTTGGACTCAAATCGGCTTTTACACCGACTTCATACTGCCTGCCGCGCTCTGGATCAAATAGACGGTTATCGCGTGACCTGCCAAAGTTCGGCGTGAATGAGCGAGTATAGCTGCCATATAGTGAAATGGCTGGAATCGGTTGGTAGACAATCCCCACACGCGGACTGAACGCATCGCCGCCTTGGGATATTGCGTCGAATGGTTGACCGTCATCCGCGCTTTTATTCGTCTGTGTAAACAGATCGAACCGCCCGCCTAGCAGCAACTTTAAATTGTCGGCAATGTTAACCTGGTCTTGAAGGTAGACACCAAGCGAATCGGTCAAGGAAGACAGCCTATTTCCTGCGCCAAGAGGCTCCCGTGGTGGCTGACCATAGATAGGATTGTAGATGTCAAGCAGTGCCTGTGTTCCGAAAGAAGTTTTATATATTGGGTATCCACTTCGATTGAGATCGACTCCAAACAATAACTGATGTTGGATGGAACCTGTTGAGACTTTGCCAATTAAATTAGTTGTCAGGGCGTAGCTATACTGATCGTACTTTTCAGTAAAGTAATTGCGATCAAGGGTACGGTTATCGTCGAGAAGATCGTTGCTTGAGCCT
The DNA here is from genome assembly GCF_036919595.1 of Nostoc sp. Lineage (GTDB taxonomy): Bacteria > Cyanobacteriota > Cyanobacteriia > Cyanobacteriales > Nostocaceae > Nostoc. The sequence continues at coordinate 49,373 of NZ_JBALCO010000076.1, forward strand.
CGAAGACTATCGACACTTGAAAATGATGCTTGAAAGGCGTTACGGAGCGACCAGTTGTCACTAAATTGATGCTCTAGATCGTAATTGATGCTGCCGACTGTAAAATCACGGTAGTAATTCGGCTCATTGGTGTTCCGGTTGATGGGAATTTTGCCATTGGGATTGGGCAACACCGTGCCAATCGCCGGTATACCCAGGTAAAAGCTTTTGATATGCTTTGGGATTTATGCCGTATTTTTTCCTAAACGCACTTGCAAACCGACTGCGGTTTGCATAACCAACTATTTGAGCAACTTGTTCAATTTTCATTTGCCCTGACAGCAGTAATTGCCTGGCTTGTTCCATGCGATAGTCGTGTAAGTAACCAAACACTGTAGTCCCAAAAATTTGACGAAACCCGCGTTTGAGAGTGTATTCGTTAATACCCACTTGTCGAGCTAGCTCGATTAATGAAGGTGGATTACCGATATTCCTTAGTAAAATATCTCTGGCGTGATGGATGCGATCAATTTCTTGAAGCCCTAACAGTTTTTTTGTTGGCGCTGCTACTTGATCTGCTAGCTTGAGGGAAACTAATTCTAGCACTTTGCTCTCCAGATACATTTTGCGTGTTAGTCCCTGATAAGGACAATGAAGAATCTGCTGGAGCGCGACCTGTTTGGCTGGGGTAATCAAACTAGGACGTAGATTAAAATGTTCTGGCACACCTATGATCGCTTTTTCTAAATCTTGCGGTAGTTGTTCTCCGTAACTTTCTATCAAGGCCCTCAACGTTTCTGGCTCAATTATCAAACTCACCCATCTGAGATTACCTGCTCCATTAACGTTGTGATTCGACTGTGGATACACACCACCAAAAATATAGTCTTCTCCTGACTTAGTTGGTTGTTCATCATAATCTTGCCCTGACCCAGCTAAGATAAATCCAAATTCTAAACTGTCTTGGTGATGGGCATGAGTGATCCACCGGATTGACTGCGGTAAATAGGTTTCTAGAATTTCAATGGTAATGCCTTCACGAAGCCGAATCCAGCGATAATAACCTTCGCCCATTTCTTTAGGATATCGACAAAGATAATCTTGTGGATGGGTTGGATCGATCAGGGATTTTTGATTTGCTGCTTTTCTCAAATCCCAAAAATCATAAAACGTGAAATTAATTGTCATTGTCTGTTGTACTGTACGATGGCGATCGCTGTTTATTAAATATATTACATGTGTGCGATCGCACCACGAACAGTAGGTTTATTACCTTTGGTTGCTGTTGCGTGAGTCCGAAATCACTGATTCATAAAAATGTTAATTCGGCAAATTTGAATTTGATGTTGTATAAATATGTGGTTGTGTGCGGTGACGATACCGCCACATCACAAAGCCTGTGATAAATAGAATTAACGGTGCAAGTCCAACGAAGACATAGAGAATGCGCGTAGGTATTCCGCCAAAGGTGCCGTAGTGGAGTGGTTCAAAAGAATTGAGGACGCGATCGCCCAACGGCATTTCCAATATGTTATCCACTCGCAACACTTTACCACTGTATTGGTCGAGGTATACATAACTTTGCCCGTTCTCATCATCATCCTGGGGCAATTTAAAGCGAATGCTCAAAGCATCTTCTGGTTTACCAGGAAAGTAAATTGTCCCCAGCATTGCATTTGGAAACGTAGCACGAGCAGTTTTTAATTGGTCTGTCAGTTCCAGTGGAGTTTTACCGGGAACAGGTATAGAGATAGGTTCCGATGCTGGCTTGCGGGTAAATGTCACTGCATAGATGATGGGTTTAGTGAAATCAGTGAAATTCCAGCAGAAACCAGTGAAGCCTGTGAGGGCAATAAATATAGCTGTAACAATACCTGCAACTTTGTGAATATCAAAGTTAACCCGTTTTGGATGAGCATCAAGTTTGATTTTAAAGCCGTTGAGCAGCTTTCTCCAACCAGGCCAGAGGAGGATACCTGTAATACTGAGGATACACATCAATAAGGCAGCAATCCCAGCGATCGCATATCCAGTTTTGCCTGCCAATAAACTGTAGTGGAGTTCGTAAACAACGGAGAAAAAGCGCTCGGAAAAAATTTCTTGACTGTTTCCAAGAACCACTCCAGTGTAAGGGTTGACATAGAGTTCAGCCAAATCGCTTTCCTGTTTTCTGGGAACAACGATCGCGGGAGCATTTGGCTTTGCAGATATATAAATCCGATCGATTGTTACGCCTGATTGATTTGCATAGGTTGTTTTCACCCGATTGAGGATAACTTCCACAGGTAAGCGTTCCCGCTTCGGGTTGCCGTAGGCATCGCCACTAGGAGTAATCGTTCCAATCTGACGATGCAATAAAAACTCACTAATTTCATCGTGAAAGACTAACATACTACCCGTTAGACCGATAATAATTGCAATCAGACCTACAATTAACCCGATATAACGGTGTAGTCTAAATACAAAGTCTCGGAGTTTTTTTGAGTGCATAAACAATACTCCTTTGTATTTTATTAGGGTCAAAACTGCCACGAAATTGTTCCCTGCACCGTCACAGGCTCCCCTGGAAAGACTCTTAGAATGTCAGAAGATGATTCGTAGTAATCAACGTTGAAGAGATTTTTGATGCTGACAGCAGCTCGCAAGCGATCGCGTTTGTAGAAAATAGAAGCATCGGTGCGAAAATAGCTGGGCAGCTGAAAACTATTATTCAGATCCCCTTCTCGTTCTCCAACATAGAACAAACCCAAGCCTAACCCCCATCCTTCTAAACTACCGGATTGAAATTTGTAGGATGTGAACAAACCGAAGGAATTTTTTGGTGCATTAACTAAGCGGTTGCCTACGGCATAATCTGTATCCTCGCTGATGCGAGCATCAATGTAGGCATAACCAGCTGCAATGCTCCATCCTGGCAGAATTTCACCACTAAGGTCTAACTCAATGCCGCGACTGCGTTGTTTGCCAGTTTGGATAGAAAAATTAGAATTATTGGGATCGGTCGTCAGCACATTAGAGCGAGTCAAGTCAAATAATGCCAAAGTTGCAGACAGTTTGTTACTCAAATCTCCCTTAATGCCCACTTCATACTGAGTTCCACTTTCTGGATCGAATAGATTGCCATTGGCATTTGTACCACTGTTAGGATTGAATGATCGACTGTAGCTAGCGTAGAGAGAAATCGGCTGAATGGGTTGATAGACAATTCCCACCCGTGGGCTAAATGCTTGATCTGATTGGCTTGTATTAGTGTCTGCGATCAAATCTTTCGACTCCTGATTAGCCCAGTCATACCGTCCGCCTAACACTAGTTTCAAGTTATCTGCTAAAGCAATTTGATCTTGAAGATAAACTCCAACAAACCCGCTTGATTGAGTACTATTACCTCTATCTTCAACAGCACCTCTGGGAGAGCCATACACCGGGTTGAACAGGTCAAGCGGTGCAACTTCGCCACTAATATACTCAAAACCTGTTCGTTTGCTGTTGTATACTTCAGTTCCAAACAGAAGTGTGTGCTTAATCGACCCAGTTTGGAATTTACCAGTCAAGTCAGTCGCTAAAATAAAGCCGTTTACAGTATCATCTGTTTTTGGGTTTGGATCGTCGAAGTAAGAGCGGCTGAGAGTTCGACCATCAGGGTCAAGGCTGCTACCAGCAGTAAATCCACTCCCTCCTCTTTTTGAAACTTCGTACCGAAAAACATTTCTTACTGACCAATCTTTGCTGAACTGATGCTGCAAATCGTACCCAATTCTGGCATAGGAGAAAGTCTCGAAGTCACCTGGTTCACCTATAAAGCGATTGATGGGAATCTTGCCATTGGGATTGGGTAGCACCGTACCTACAGCAGGTAAGCCCGCAGAAGTTTGACTGACTGTTTTCGACACATCTCCTTCAATGGTAAGTTTCGTATTAGGGCTAATCTGCCAGCTAACAACCGGATTAACTAACCAACGATTATTACGACTAAAGTCAATGAAGGTATTTGAGTCTTGGTAAAAAGCATTTAAGCGATATAGCACAGTTCGGCTATCGTTGAGTGGGCCAGAAAAATCCACTGCACCTCGGTAGAGGTCGTAACTCCCAGTGAGAAACTCAAGGTTATAGAAAGGGTCGCGTAATGGCTGTTTGGTGACAATGTTCACTGCACCACCTAAAGATCCCTGACCATATAGCACAGAAGCCGGACCTTTCAAGATTTCAACGCGCTCTATATTTGTGAGATCATTTCTTGATGTTGAGCCGAAATCGATTTCTCTAACACCATTTCTGAGGACATTCGAGCCACTGTCAAAGCCGCGAATAGAAAAAGCACTTAACGCTCCTTCATATGAGGGATTGGACGGAATCACACCGCTCACCGTTCTGACTGCATCATCCGGGTCAGTGATCACCCGATCTTCAATCACCTGTCGGGGAATTACCTGAATGGATTGAGGAATATCGCGGATGGGTGTATCAGTTCTAGTTGCAGATGAAGCATCAGTTGCGCCATATCCATCTTGCTCACCCGTTACCACCAATTCAATCGGTTCATCATTTTGTGCTGATGGTTGACTTGGTTCAGGAGTTGGTGACGTTTGAGGTTGAGGTTGTTGTGCTGAGGATGCAGTACTCACCACAGAAAATATCAGACCTTCATCTGGACTATCATACAACTCAACAGCAGGCAAACTCGCTTCACCTGTCACCGTCACCCGGATAGTACTGGCATCAAAGTTTGTTACTGTGATTTCAGTAACCCCTTGAATTGGTTTTTGGGATCGGAATGTATATCCTTCACCACTAAGTAAACGCAGTTGAGCATTAGGAATATCAGCGATAAAATTATTGCCAGCACTGCGGTTTGTGATTTGCAACTGTTCCCCTTTGCTAGTCTGTAAAATCACCTCCACACCCTTAGAGGTAGGATTTGCTTTAACTTGCGTCACTTGCACTAATTCAGGAGTTGGCACTGTTTGTGGTGTTGGCGACTGCACCAGTAACATTTGGGCACTGCTGATCGGACGCTTTATCTGCTTAAGTTGCTGAATCTTTTTAATCGGTTCAACAACCTGTCCTTTGGTAATTAGTTGAGTAGAGTCTGCATTAGCCTCAGTGGATGCTGTAATCGGAGCAGTTCTTGTACTTTGCGCCCAAACAGGTTGAGCAACAAGTGACATCAAAACACTGGTGATGCATCCAGATAAACTGACAACAAAAGATAATAAATTAGGCGATCGCTGAACCTTCATAGCTCCTCACACATCAAAAAAGCCAATACCCTCCTTGGCAACTCATCCAGGAAAACTTCCTTTTTGACTCACAAAGTTGTTGGAATTAATTGGCAATTAATTAAGTTATACGGAGCATACAGGATTTCAATGACTATTTCCGCTCAAAGAAGACCGCTTGCAACTCTAATAAGACCCAATACAGTTCAGTTAAACCTAAAACTCAACTTCTACGTAGGTTGGGTTAAGGAACGAAACTTAACACTTCCGTGACTTTGTTGGGTTTTATTTCGTTTTACCCAACCTACAATTTTCTTAAGTGAACCGTATTGTAATAAGACCAAATCCTTGATAATAATTCTCAAAAAATAGGCTTTTCTCCTAAGCGACAGGCGCTGGGACTAATGCTAAACTTGCGTTTGAAAGCGACAGCAAAATGTCCAGTATTAGCGTAGCCCACTATATTTGCCACTGTCGCTACGCTCAACTTGCCTTCACAAAGCAACTGCCGCGCTTTCTCCATACGATAATCGTGCAGGTAGCCAAATACAGTTGTGCCAAAAATCTCACGAAAGCCTCGCTTGAGCTTGTTGTGATTAATTCCAGCTTGCTTTGCCAAGTCGAGTATTGATGGCGGATTATCGAAATGCCGCAGTAAAATTTCTTTAGCATCATAGATGCGGTCAATGTCAGTAGACTTGAGGGTTATGACCAAATTTAAACCCTGTTCCCGCTTGACGGTTTGCTCTAGGTGCAAAACTAATAATTCTAGGGCTTTGCTTTCCAGATATCGCTGTTTCATCCATCCCCGATAAGGGCAAGTTAGAATCTGCCCAATTGCTAGCTGCATCGCTGGAGTCGTTATTCCCAGCAGATTGAAATCTTCCTGCTTGTTTCCTTCAATCAAATTTTTTAACTGCAATGGCAAAGAGTCAAGCTGGGCGCTACCATAGGATTTGAGGAAAGAAGGCTCCATGCAAATCTGAACTCTAAAGATTCGTTGGTTTGCGGGCCACTCTTCTGTCTCCATCGCAGAGCCAAATCCGAAACAATTCTGTCCGCTAATTTCATGGAAATAGTCGTCTGTCTTGTGAATCACTACTCCAGCATCGCCGCAAATAAAAAATGTCAGGACTGATGCCGTCCATCCTTCTTCATAATCATCACAACGAATAAATTCTCGGCATTCAAATTCCCGAACGCGAAGCCAGAACCCATTCTGAAGCCAAATTAATCGCCTGTATCCTGTCCCTAACTCCTTAGGGTAATCAAAGATATCGTCGAAGTCGTCTGATTGGTATAGACGATGGGTATTCTGCCAGCTTTGCTCCCATAGCTCATCATAGTCTGAGGATGAAAGAGTAATTGTCATTGTTGCAGTTAATTAAATTTTTCTCAAGTTTATTGAAAAATAATCTCATATTTTTTATGACTATCAGAGCGAAACGTAAACGGATCGCCATTCTTGTAATGTAGTTGGGCATTAGAAATATCAGTGATAGTAATTGCCTAGCTTGTTCTATGCGATAATCGTGTAAGTAACCAAACACTGTATTCCCAAAAATTTGACGAAATCCACGTTTGAGAGTGCATTCGTTAATACCCACCTGTCGAGCTAGTTCGATTAATGAAGGTGGATTACTGATATTCTGTAACAGAATCTCTCTGGCGTGATGGATGCGATCAATTTCCTGAAGCCTTAGCAGTTTTTCTGTTGGCGCTGCTGCTACTTGATCTGCTAGCTTGAGGGCAATTAATTCTAGCACCTTGGCCAGGCACTTACTATTTGAATTGCGCCTTAGTGGCTACCTTTGTCATAAAAACTGCACAATGTTTTACCATCGAGCGCCACAACTTCACTTGATATTATTTTATCGATTGATTTCATCAGTAATCTTAACATTGAAGTTAGTGGATAAGCCTAGTTACCTTGTAGGCAGAACTTGAGTGGCAAAATTACTGTGTTTGATTTGGAAGATTTTTTTAACCTTTCATCTGATCTATTCTGTATAATCGGACAAGATGGTTTTTACCAGCAAGTGAATCCAGCATGGGAACAAGTGTTGGGATGGAAAGCGGAAAACTTAATCGGGCATCCGTGGCTGGGATTAGTGCATCCAGAGGATATCACAATCAGTCACTTGCCAACGGAACCACAGCAACAGTTGCACTGGGACAGTCGTTATCTTCATAAAGATGGTAGTTATCGGTGGTTGTGTTGGAGTTTATCAACTTCTCAAAAGGGACTCATTTATGCAGTAGGCAAAGACATCAGCCAACAACTGCGGCGAATAGAAGCGTTACAAACTGAACGGGAAAGCCTTTATAACCTACTCAATCAGTTACCAGCCTTTCTCTATCTGCAACCCAAGGATTACGGGGTGGGATTTTATAACCAACGCTTCCGTGAGGTATTTGGAGATCCCTCAGAGAAACGTTGTTATGAGGCGATCGCCGGATTAAAGCAACCTTGTCCTGAATGTCCCACCTTTCGCGTTTTTCACAGTAACGCTCCGCAACTCTGGGAATAGGTGGATAGTAAAACAGGCCGGGTATATCAGATTTATGATTATCCGTTCAAGGATATGAATGGTGAACCGATGGTTGTAGAAATGGGTTTAGATATTACTGCTGTCAAAAAAGCAGAGGCTGCTTTACGACAGCGAGAGCAGGAATTAAGTCTAAAAAATCAACAACTTCAAGAAACCCTTGAACAATTACAAAAGACCCAAGCACAACTAATTCAAACAGAGAAGATGTCTTCTCTGGGACAATTAGTGGCGGGTGTAGCTCACGAAATTAATAATCCGATTAACTTTATCAATGGCAATATCACTTATGCTAAAAAATACATCCAACAATTGCTAGAAATACTGCAACTTTACCAAAAAGAATATCCTCATCCAACACCAGTGATTCAGGAAGGAATAGAAGCGATCGAGTTAGATTTTGTGATTCAAGACCTACAAAAATTACTAGATACCATGCAAATGGGAAGTGATCGCATTCGCAACATTGTACTGTCGTTGCGGAATTTCTCACGACTGGATGAAGCAAAAATGAAAGCAGTAGATGTCCATAGCGGTATTGATAGTACGCTAATGATTCTGCAAAACCGCCTTGAAGCCAAGCCTGACAGTTCCCAAATCCAAATAATAAGCAAAAATTAGAACTGCCATACTGCTAAATAACGCCGGAATAGATGCTTTCTAACCTTTGCACCCCTGAGTAACTTTGTATAAATTCGTTATTTAGGCTCCGGGTTTGAAATAATCAAAGAGGCGATCGCCTGAATCTGCGCGAATTAATGCCACAACTACATCGGGTAAGGTGGCTAAACTGGGGTAAATCAAATAACGTGGTTCCCAATCGGGGCGGAACTTGTCTTTGTAGGAGTGCAGTCCCTTGAAATTGTAGAAGCGACTCAAATGTTGGTAAAGATAGTGCAATACTTTCTCCAAGCGGCGCGATTCTGGGTTGTCTCCAACTCCCGCAAAGGCAGAAAGACCGAAATTAAAGCTGTCGTAGCCACACTCTTTAAAATGCTGGAGTAAGGAAATAAATAGAAAGTCCATTGTGCCATTTTCGATGGACGGGCGGTGTCTCATCATGTCAATGGTCGCTTCGTTGAGTTGGTACTCCCGGATAATGTTGGCAAAGGCGCTAATTTCACCTTCGGGATTATGCATCACAGCAATCTCACACTCTCGCAGGTAAGCTTCGTCAAACCAACCTAAAGAAAAGTGTTTTTCTGAACCTTGTACCATCTTTAGCCATTCATCACTCACAGGTTTGAGTCGGTGCAATAAATCATTGGCGATGGGTGGTTGGTAAAAGTCGATTTGGTATCCTAGCTTAGTTAAACGATTGATTGATGGTCTAAAGTTTTTACCGGCTTTACCTTGTAAGGTAAAAGTTTTCAGGTCAACGATCGCTTCTTCTCCAATCTTGAGTACCTTAAACCCCAACGACTTGTAAAGCTGAATATCATCAGGCAAAGTCTGGTAAAAGGCAGGATACCAATCGTTGCGCTGGCAAAACTGCCAGAAAGCAATAATTGTCTCTTTGCGGTCTTCAATCGGGCCTATGGGATCTCCTAAGGCGATCGCACCCCGTCCTTTGGGAACATAAGCAATTACACTGTTACCAGTAGGACTAAAATAATAACTTTTATCATTTAATAAGGTCAACGCTGCTAAAGAAGAACGACCGTATTGCTCGACAATTTCTTTCGCTTTTTGCTGTTCCTTTGGGGTTGCTAAATTCCGCCAAAACACAGGTTGCAACAGCATTAATATTGCATATGTAATAGTAACCGCGGCAATAATATAGATGGAATTAGCAAAAAATTCTCCAAATCGACCCTTTGGTTGCAGTCCCCAATTATCCTCAGTGAAGAACATCGCTAAAGTCTGAAGTACAGCTTCACGCCAATTAAAATTCTCTGAAAATTTGCCGTCTAACAAGTAAAATCCAACAGTACCGTATGCCAGGGTAAATAATAAAGCACCTATTAGCACTCGAACTCCCCGTGCGATTGAAGGACGGTCTGATTTTGCTGTGAAAAAATGGCGCATCCAGATTAATTGCAGCAGCAAAACTCCAGAGAGGAGACTTTCTTCATAATCCAATCCCTTCAGCAAGTGGCTGAAAATGGAAATCACTAGTAAACCAATGGTAAGTAACCAGGCTATTCTTTTTCGCCGTAATAAGTTAGTAGCAAGTGTGAGTAAAACAAACCCAGTCAGCGCTGCAAATACATGACCAGTGGCACGAATTTCAAATGGTAAAAATTCCTTCAACCAGTGATTTCGCCCATATAGGTTAGGTGTCACTGCTGATAACAAATTTATTACTCCGACTAAACCTGTAAGGAAAGCTACACTCCAAAGTCCAATCTGAGTTTTTAAATTATTGGTCATTAGTCTAAAAGTATTAATTAGAAGTTAGGAGTTTTGGCTCTACCACTCTCTTTAGGGACTAAAATAATAAAGAAACTAGTTTTATCGGCTGTGTTACTTATACAGATTAAGTTTTGACGTTTTGAATTTTCTTCATAACACCCTAATTTTAATGTCGTAGCACAACCGGAGCGGTAGAACCTGATTTTTCAAATTTTAACTCTTAACTCTTAACTTTTTTAAATTGTTCCCCTACATACGAGAGCGAATCTTTAAGATGCTTGTGGAAGTAGTTCCAGCCTATATCAGGACCAGACAAACCATGACCTCCTGGAAACGCATAAAATACGTGAGCAATGCCTAAATTGTTTAAGGTTTCGTTGAAGGCTTTGGTAGAAGCCAGTAAATTAGTATCGTTCAGACCCGCATCCAGGTAAATACGCAATCGCTTTCTATCGTCAGGTGATAGCTGTTGCACGATTTGTTGGGGACTATTTTGTGAACCGCTATTATCAGTAAAGTAACCGCTATGACTAAACAGAATGTGGAAGTTGTTTAAATAGCGTAACCCGATATTAAAAGCCCCCCATCCCCCAGAAGAAAGACCTCCCAACGCCCAAAACTGGGGTTTTTCTAAAGTGCGGTAGCGCGACTTGACAACTTGTACTAATTCTAAACCAATTAAAGTCCCTATTTTACCATTCGGCCCATCAAAGTAATCAGGATCATACAAAGGACTAGAACCGCGATTATCATTACCATCAGGTGTAATCACAATCGATGGTGGTAATTTTCCATTTTTATAAAGCTTATGCAGTATGTCTAAGATTGCATATTTATCAGCGTAAGCACGGGCATCATCATGACCACCGTGTAGTAAGAATATCACGGGGTAGCGCTTTTGCTGATTTTTGTTATAACCAGGGGGCAAAATTACGCCGTAGTTACGGACTGTACCCATCGCTTGCGAGTTGAAGGTTGCTAATTGAACCTTTAGCCCAGTATTTGCTTGTTTTTGGGGTGGGTCTAGTTGCGGCGCACCTAAGATAAATACATAATAATAACCACTAGTGGTAAGGATAGCGATCGCTCCTGCCAAACTAATTAAAAACTTAGAAATTTTCATCTTCTTTTAGTTGGTAAAAAAGTTACCTCTATTCAAACTTACTTAGAGTTAATCTGCTACAATTTTATAGCGGAGTTTTAAATATTTACATTTCGATAAAATTGGATTATTTTTGAGTATTTTTAGCAGAGAAATCTAATTTTTCAGATTTATGTGCTATATCAGACAATCTAAATTGTTCGCCCACAAATGTCAAAGAATCGGCTAAATGTTTCCGCCAGTATTTCCAGGTATGACTACCAGGGAACTCACGAAATAGATTATAAATTTTTAGTTCGTTTAGGACTTTAGCAAATTGTTCGGCTTGGTCGATTTCTTCAATATCTGATTTACCTGAATCTAAGTATATCCGCAACCTTTTTTTAGCTTGTGAAGGAATGGTTTTAATATAAGTTATTGGACTATTAATTGGGCCGCTTTTATCCTGAAAATAACCACTATGACTAAATAAAATCGAGAAATGATCCGGGTTATGTAATCCTACATTGATTGCTCCCCAACCACCAGAAGATAAACCACCTATTGCCCAAAAATCTGGATTGGTTAGTGTCCGATAATGGCTTTGCACAACTTTTACTAACTCATCCCCCACCGCTGTAGAGACATTACCGTTAGGGCCATCAATATATTCAGGGTCCCGGTAGGGACTAGAGCCACGTTTGTCGTTGCCATCTGGTGTGATGATGATGCTGGGTGGCAACTTCCCTGTAGTATAAAGTTGTTCCACAGTCTTGAGAGCTTGTCCCTTGTTTTGAATAAACCAATCAGTGGGGTTACCATGTCCACCGTGGAGGAGAAAGATTACAGGATACCTTTGTTTCGGGTTTTGCCCATAGCCAGGGGGTAAAGAAACGCCGTAGGTACGACTTGCGCCCATTACTTGACTATCGTAAGTTTCAATTTTGTAACTTAGGAGAGTAGCTACGTCGCTAGCATTAGGTTGGGTTGGTGGCACAGAAGGCGTTGTTTGTAAATCTTGCTGTTGAGGTATTTTTGCTGCTACAGTTTGACGGTAATTACAGCCAACTAGAGTTAATACTGAAACTAGCAAGAGAATTTTAGATTGTTTGTAGTTCATCTTTGAAGGGTATGGGGCATTTGGCAGTTCGTACTGGCAATCAAAAGCTTATGCAAATAATATGTCAATGCTGTGTCAACCTAATGGAAACTTTACGACTGGTTGTAAATTAAAAGTCAAGAGTTAGGATAAGTTTCTTCACGATGCTTAAAAAGTTGCAACTCAATTTCAGCACCCTGTTCGGTTTATTGCTGCTGGTGCTTTCCCTGTGGGCGATCGCTAACGAATTGCGTGAGTATAATTATCGTGATATTCTCAACTCTCTAGCTGCTATTCCCAAAAGTCGCTTAAGCTGGGCAATTTGGCTGACAGCTTTGGGCTATCTGGTGATGATTGGGTACGATATCTTAGGTTTTAGCTATATTAATCGTTCCCTAAGTTGGAACAAGATTGCTTTAACCAACTTTATTAGCTCTGCGTTTAGTAATACGATCGGTTTTGCCCTGCTGACTGGCAGTGCTATCCGTTATCGATTTTATGCTAATTGGGGAGTATCAGCAGTAGCGATCGCTCAAGTAATTGCTTTTGCCAATTTTACTTTTTGGTTGGGGATGTTTGCCGTTGCAGGTTTGTTGTTCCTTGTCAACCCTTTGAAAATTCCCACTCAACTACATTTACTTTTTACCACTGTGCGTCCCATCGGGGTGATTTTTCTAATATTGGTAGCTATCTATTTGCTAGGAAGTATTCTTATTAAACAACCGTTAATAATTCGTGGACAGGAATTTCGATTTCCTTCTTTTAAAATATCCCTTGCACAGATAGCAATTTCAAGCTTTGACTGGATTTTGGCAGCGGCAGTTCTTTATGCTGTGCTTCCTGCTAATATATCTTTGTCCTATCTGGATTTTTTGGGAATCTACTTACTAGCGATGTTTGCAGGTGTTGTTAGTAATGTCCCTGGTGGTTTGGGAGTGTTTGAAACTATAATTTTGCTGATTCTCTCCTCAAAAGTTTCTGGTGCAGCAATTTTGGGTTCATTGCTGGCTTATCGGGGAGTCTACTATTTCTTACCTTTGCTAGTAGCAGCGGGTTTACTAGGACTTTATGAAATTAGATTGAGATCCGGTAATTTCAAAAATATCAATAAACTGTAAAGTCCCGTTTCAGTATGAACACGAACAACAAGATCCCCGACTTATGGAAGAAGTCGGGGATCTAAGACTTTCAATTAAGTAAAATCGGTAACTAATGTTAATTTTAAATACGGAATACTTCAGCGATATCTTCACAAATAGCGGCGGAAAATCATAATTTTTGCTGAGGCGATCGCTAATTTAATTCCATAAAGATAGTAGCAGTTAGTGGCAAATTTTGAATGAGATTTCCAGAAATCATCATCGAAATTCGGTTTTACTGATTGAGGATAGAAAAAATTATGAGAAACAGAGTATTGTTTGCCATGAAAATCAGGGAAGCTTGGGTAGGAACATTGACTCCCAGTGCTTTTGCTGCTTCACCCTATTATGTGGGACAAAAGGCTGAGGTTCTTTGGCAGGAAACATGGTATCCGGCAACAGTTCTTAATGTTAATGATGATCAGTGCTATATTACCTACGATGGTTATGATAGCTCCTGCGATGAATGGGTTGGATATTCACGCTTTCGGACATCATTTAAAACGGGAGATTCAGTAAGAATTTTGTGGAAGGGGATATGGTATCAAGGACAGGTTTTAGAAGTTAATAACAATCTTTATAAAATTACTTATGATGGCTACGATCGCTCTTGGGATGAGTGGGTTGAACCTTTCAGGGTAAGCAGATAGGGAATATTTCACTTTTATAAGTTGAGAGGGACGATTTCACCTGTAGAAGTTGTCCCTTAAATTGTTTTATAATTTCTTCTGCTATTTGCTCTCCATTAACTATTTAGAGACTTTTAGAGACTGTAGACTAAGAACCATAAGTAAAATCTCATCTATTTTGGCAAACTTATGGAGCCAGTATTACCGATAGCAGCTACGATCGCAACCTTGGTCATCACCAAAGCCTTTGAAAAAACTGGTGAAATCCTGGGCGAAACAGTTTTAAAGCAAGGCGGTAAATTATTCTTACTGCTGAAACGCAAAGAACCTAAGACGGCGAGTGCTATAGAACTGGCTCAAACACAACCGCTAGATTATCGTCAAGCTACTCTAGTTGAGCAGGTAGAAGAAGCGGCAAAGAAAGACCCTGAAATTGCTCAAGCTGTAGAGGCGGTAGCGGATGCTGTTAAATCTCAACCCTCTATTATCCAGAATTTTACGAACACAGTAGAGAAAAATTATGGCGGGAATGTTGGGAACGTTTCTAATGACAACCGCAATCAAACCTTTAACTTCTGACTACAGTCGCCTGAAGGGAAACGGGTAAAGTCAAATCCCCCTACTGGAATACCGCAAAATTTACCCCTGAGTGGGGTGGTGGAATTTGTCGGACGTGAGGAAGAATTGCAAAACCTCCATCAACTTTTGCAGGATAATAAACAAGTAGCCATTGCTGCGATCGCGGGGATGGGTGGAGTTGGTAAAACAGAACTCGCCCTGCAATATGCCATTCAGCAACGCGAAACATATAACGGCGGGCTTTGCTGGTTGCTGGCAAAAACTGGGGATGTGGGGATTCAAGTTGTGCAGTTTGCCAGAACGCAACTTGATTTAAAGCCCCCCGAAGATTTTGATATACTCGCGCAAGTGCAATATTGTTGGCGGCGTTGGCGTGAAGGTGATGTGCTGCTAGTGTTGGATGATATCACCGACTACGAGCAAGTTAAGCCTTACTTACAGTCGCTACCTTCTCGGTTTAAAGTGCTGATAACTACGCGCCAGAACTTGGGACGAGTAGCACAGTTATCTTTGGATGTGTTGCAACCAGAGGAAGCGCTGGAGTTATTAAGGTCTTTACTCAAAGAAACACCAGAGCGAATTGAGTCAGAATTAGCTTTAGCAAATCAGTTGTGTGAGTGGCTAGGATATTTACCTTTGGGTTTGGAATTAGTGGGGCGGTATCTGGCGCGTAAACAGGATTTATCTTTAGCAGAAATGTTGCGGCGGTTGGAGAACAAGCGACTTGATGAGCGTTCCCTCTCTAAATCTAAGTCGGAAGCCGACATGACAGCACAACGAGGTGTATTAGCAGCCTTTGAGTTGAATTGGCAAGAATTAGAGGATAGCGATAAACAACTGGGCTGTTTATTGAGTTTATTTGCCGCCGCACCCATACCTTGGAAGTTGGTGGAACAGTGTGTAATAGAGGAGTACGAGGGAGAGTTAGAGGAAATTAGAGACGATAGTTTGCTGAATCTGCATTTACTCCAGCGCAAAGGTGAGGGAATCTACCAACTGCATCCACTGCTACGGGAGTTTTTTCAATATAAGCTTACAGGTTTAGATCGGAAAGAGGAATTTAAGCGATCGCTTTGTCGGGTAATGGTAGCAGTTGTTAAAGATATTCCTCAAACTCCCACCCTTAAACAAATCACCGATGTCACACCTGCAATACCTCATTCAGCTGAAGTAGCGAAAAATCTCATTCAATATGTCAGTGATGATGATTTAATTTGGGCTTTCACCAGTAATGCTAAATTTTACAGTGGTCAAGGTTTATATAACCAAGCTTTACCTTGGTATGAGCAGTGTTTAGAAGTTATTAAAAAGCGCTTGGGAGAAGAACATCCAGATGTCGCACAAAGTCTCAACAACCTAGCGTTACTCTACTACTCCCAAGGCAGATACAGCGAAGCCGAACCGATTTACATCCAAGCTTTGGCACTCAGGCGCAAGCTGCTGGGAGAAGAACATCCAGATGTCGCACAAAGTCTCAACAACCTAGCGTTACTCTACTACTCCCAAGGCAGATACAGCGAAGCCGAACCGATTTAC
>NZ_JBALCO010000077.1:0-482 GCF_036919595.1 Nostoc sp.
TGCTGTTCTACCCAATGATCTCGATAAGCGTGAGGATAGACATAACCCACTCCATGTCCAAAACCTTTTTTATCCCGATTGGCATCTTTAAGATGAGTGGGAATGGAAGCAACATTTTCATTTTCTACCGCCGCTAAAGCATCAAAAAAGCCCATAATGCTATTGGACTTTGGTGCAGTCGCTCTCATAAAGTACTGCCTGCGCCAAATGATAACGTCCTTCCGGCATTCCCACGCGATCAAAGGCTTCGGCACAAGCATTTGTAACGACAACTGCTTGTGGGTCAGCTAATCCGACATCAACGCTAGCAAGAATTAACATCCGACGGAAAATGAAACGCGGGTCTTCACCTGCATAAACCATTTTGGCTAGCCAGTACAGTGCTGCATCATCGGTGAGAGGTTAAAATAAAGCGCATTTTGTCAATCAGTTAAAATACTCAAAATAGCCTTATTGAAAATGATAATCGTGCGTGGGGGAGG
>NZ_JBALCO010000078.1:0-45277 GCF_036919595.1 Nostoc sp.
TTGATCTGGTGATGATTGTTGCGTCATGTTTCATATTCTACGACGCACTTACTTACTTTTTTCTCCCTGCCCCGGTTTTCTGAGCGGATACATATCAAAGACATGCACTACTACCTGTTAACTCAAGGGCTAACACTCCTGGGAACAGGATAGACTGAGCAAAGAAGGCAACTTACTTGCTATTTGATCATGACTAATCGCCTTGCTGAAGCTAAGAGCCTCTATCTCCGCAAACACGCCGAAAACCCGATTAATTGGTGGTCTTGGTGTGACGAAGCACTTGCAACTGCAAGGGCGCAAAATAAACCGATTTTTCTCTCCATTGGCTACTCTAGTTGCCACTGGTGTACTGTTATGGAAGGCGAGGCTTTTTCTGATACTGCGATCGCCCAGTACATGAATGCCAATTTTCTTCCCATCAAAGTAGACAGGGAAGAAAGACCTGACCTCGATAGCATCTATATGCAGGCTTTGCAGATGATGAGCGGTCAAGGGGGTTGGCCTTTGAATGTTTTTCTTTCCCCAGAAGATTTAGTGCCGTTTTACGCTGGTACTTATTTCCCTGTAGACCCGCGCTATGGTCGTCCTGGATTTTTGCAGGTGTTGCAATCGCTTCGCCGTTATTACGATACAGAAAAAGAAGACTTACAGCAACGCAAAGCCCTAATTATTGAGTCTTTGCTCACGTCTGCGGTGCTACAATCCGGTACAACAACCGAGCTTGAAGACCGGGAATTACTCCGTCAAGGTTGGGAAACCAGCATAGGTGTAATTACTACTAGGCAATCTGGCAATAGCTTTCCGATGATTCCCTATGCAGAATTAGCATTGCGGGGAACTCGATTTAATTTTGAATCTCAGTATGATGGCAAACAAGTTTCTAGCAAGCGGGGACTAAACTTAGCGCTGGGAGGCATTTATGACCATGTGGGTGGTGGTTTTCATCGCTATACTGTTGACCCTACTTGGACAGTACCCCACTTTGAAAAGATGCTCTACGACAATGGACAGATTATGGAGTATCTGGCTTCTTTGTGGAGTGCAGGAATACAAGAACCAGCCTTTGAAAGGGCAATTGCTGGTACTGTACAATGGCTGAAGCGAGAAATGACCGCGCCTGAAGGTTACTTCTATGCTGCTCAAGATGCCGATAGCTTCACCCAAGCCACGGCAGTAGAACCAGAAGAAGGAGCCTTTTATGTCTGGAGTTACAGCGAACTACAACAACTGTTAACGCCTGAAGAACTTAGAGAATTACAACAACAGTTTACAGTGACACCTAACGGTAACTTTGAAGGACGTAATGTCTTACAAAGAAGGAATTTAGGGCAACTGAGTGCAACGCTGGAAACGTCACTGAGCAAGCTTTTTACTGCTCGTTATGGCGTTAGTCTTGAGTCACTAGAAACTTTTCCTCCGGCTTGTAATAACCAGGAAGCAAAGACCTTTAACTGGCTAGGTCGCATTCCTTCAGTGACAGATACAAAAATGATTGTCGCCTGGAATAGCTTGATGATTTCCGGTTTGGCTAAAGCTGCTGGGGTGTTCCAACAACCGTTATACGTGGAATTAGCAGCACAAGCGGCAAATTTTATCTGGGAAAATCAGTTTGTGGATGGGCGTTTCCATCGACTCAACTATCAAGGAGAACCGACCGTTTTAGCGCAGTCTGAAGATTATGCCTTTTTTATTAAAGCTCTCTTGGATTTACAAGCTTGTAACCCTGAGCATAAACAATGGTTAGAAAATGCGATCGCTATCCAAGATGAATTCAACGAATTTCTCTGGAATGGAGAATTAGGTGGTTTTAATAACACATCTAGTAATTCTAGTCAAGATTTAATTGTCAAAGAGCGTAGTTATGCTGATAATGCTACACCCTCAGCCAATGGAATTGCGATCGCTAACCTTATCCGTCTAGCCTTACTCACCGATAATCTAGATTATTTGGATTTAGCTGAACTTGGTTTGAAAGCTTTTAGGAGTGTAATGCATGGCGCTCCCCAAGCTTGTCCCAGCTTATTTACAGCTTTGGACTGGTATCGTAATTCTACCTTGATTCGCAGCACAACTGAGCAAATTAACACTTTGATCCCCAAGTTTCTACCAGCGGCTGTGTTTGCTGTGGTATCTGATATACCAGAGGGAAGCGTTGGGTTAGTTTGCCAAGGCTTGAAGTGTCTTGCACCAGCAGAAAGTGTAGAGCATTTATTGCAGCAAGTCCAGCAAAGTCAGGTGAGGGCGTGAAATCGCTCTCAAGAAGGGATTAAATACTCAATATTCTGATTGAGATCCTCAACCACCAGGGGTTATAAACCCCTGGCTAATAGCTTAAGTTCTCTAAAAGATAGACTAAACAAGAATTTCAGTCCATTTACAATGCACTTTGGCTATTAAGCCAGCGATTTGAATCGCTGGCGGGTGATGCACGTAAGTGCAAGATATATTTTTACCCTCTATTTTTTTGACGAATGACTATTGACTCGCCTAGCAAATTAACCGCTATTGTATTAGCAGGCGGTAAAAGTTCTCGCATGGGTCAAGATAAAGCTTTGATTCCCATTCAAGGTGTGCCTTTGTTGCAGAGAGTTTGTGGTATTGCTCAAAGCTGTGCTGATACTGTTTATGTAGTAACTCCTTGGCCAGAACGCTATCAAGACTTGCTTTTGCCTGGTTGTCAGTTTATTCGGGAAGTACCTTTATCTAAGGAATCTCTAGCCCACGGACCTTTAGTTGGTTTTTCCCAAGGACTAGCCGAAGTGCAAACAGAATGGGTGCTGTTGCTAGCTTGCGATTTGCCGAGGTTGCGGGTTGAGGTGTTGCAAGATTGGGTAACTAGACTTGATAGTGTGGGGGATAATGCGATCGCAGCTTTAGCCGATCATCCTAAAGGCTGGGAACCTCTATGTGGTTTCTATCGCCGTCGCTGTTTGCCACAACTCTTAGAGTTTATCAACCAAGGGGGGCGATCATTTCAGCAGTGGCTTCGGCAATATCCTCTAGAAGTTTTGCCCTTAGCAGAACCCGAAATGCTGTTTAACTGTAATACCCCACAGGACTTGGCTTTAAGTTAATCTTTACATCTGATGGTATTAAAGAATAACTATACCCGAATTTCTCACCAGATTTCTCAAAGCCTTATAAAACCTAGATTTAGGCTTTTGACACTGGATCAAAACTTTTACCCATCAAAAAAGTCTGAAACATACTCTGGGCAAAGGTTATGGTGAATGTGATCACATAACTTGTGAGAAATGCGGATATAGACTAAATTATGCTTTGTAAAATTTGGGCAGTTTTATAGTCGGTGTCACCAAGTGCCAAGTTTATAGAAATTTATATTCAATTTTATTAGCAAAAACTATGCAATGTATTATTTGTAAAGAAAATAAGTCTTCTACTAATTTTACTAAAGAACATATATTTCCTGATAGTATAGGAGGAAATATTACTTTAAATTGTGTTTGTAAAATATGTAATGATCTCCTTGGTTCTTCAGTAGATTCAAAGCTTACTAACCATGAGCTTGTACAATTAATTCGTCTGGATTTAAAAATTCCTGGGAAATCAGGAAAAATTCCTAATCCGCTTTCGGAAGCTTATATTGCTGGTACTCAAGAAAAAATTAGATATGTATTTGATAATTTTGGTAATCCTAAAGAACTACAACAGGTTTCTTCAAAAGTTGATATTGAACTTGAAGATGATGGGGCATTAAATATTCATATTAAAGCTTATACAAAACCAGGTGATGAAGCAGACAGAAGGAAACTGATACATATTATTAACAAAGGATTAGAAAGAAAGGGTTTAGCTTTATTATCTGAAGAAGAAGAAAAAAAAATTTTAAATGCTCAACCTGTTAGTAGTGAACGACCTCTTCTACATAAACAATTGAAAATAGATACAATTTTTTATAAACGTGCAATTATAAAAATTGCATATGAACTAGCTTATTATTGGCTTGGTTCAGATTATCTTAATGATAATATTGGAGAATTATTGCGATTAATCATTTATCAAGATTTTCACAAAGAGCGTTGGCAGAATAGATCAATTGATTTTAATATTGATTTTTATGGAGAAGAATCTTGGTTTCCCTATTTATATTCTGATAACTATAAAAACAATATTCATGTTGGTAGTATATTAAATATTAATAATTATTTGAGGTCTTATATAAAAATTTTTGATATATTCCAGGGTGTAATTACAATTAGTAATAATGCTTCTTTATATCCTAACTTTGTAAATAAATTGATAGCTATTAATTCACAAAATCGAACATCAGAACAATTTGATCTGAAATATAAGTTTTGAGTTTTTAGTTTGGATTTATATATTGAGACTTTACTTATTTACGTTATTCCAAAGTATTTTATCCCTATTCTAAGAAACCAGATTTACTGGGGTTGAGGAATAAGCTCAAAACCAAAAGCCTGAGCTTTTTCGTGGGCGCTAGTGATCGCATTGTGAGCATTCAAGATGCTCGTACTTACGCTAGGCGCTTTCTTGATGGTGGCTGTTATGTCGTTCCTCGTATGGAACATGGCACGCATAAATGGGGCCCATCATTCATAGACCACGTGCGTCATTTGCTCACGACGCAATTGCGTGATTGGCGAAACTGACAATTACCTAATTGCTTACCGAGTGCGACAAAATTTGCGATCACTATCACTCTGAGGATATTGCCAAGAATAAGCAAAATGGCTAACTCCCTTGAGTTGGGGAGCGTATTTGCGAAGTGCTTGCATTTGCGCTTCTAGGGATGGACGATTACTGATGGATTTTCCCCACACACCAGCTAAAGCAGGGATTATCTGCGTACCAGGTTTTGCCATACTCAAAACCCGTTGCACTTGTGCCACAATACAACCGACATTACCGCAATTTCCATAAGACATAGGATGCCACTCTAATGTCGTGGGGAATCGATCCCAAGGTTGTAAGCGGGAATCATACCCTTGTCCTACAGTTTGGTTACCATTGGGGAAAAACACCACCCCTGTGGGAATTCCTTGCTTCTTTGCTGGGTAATTGGCTATGGTGACAAAATCTAGAATTCCTTGCATGGCGTGGGCAACGGCGAGCTGCCACAATTCCCATTGTAAAAGTACTTGTCTATCAATTAGAGACAGGATTGATTTTTGGGCTGGTCGGAGAATGCGTCCTTGCCAGAGGGGTTCCCCTTCCTGGGGATAAAGTTTATCAACTTCGGCGATATCTCCAGTGGTAACGTATCCCTTACTCAAAAAGCGGCGAATCAAGTCCAGCCCTTTGTAATTTTGTGCCCGTTTAAATAAAGCTTCTTGGGTTGCGGGACTAAATAGCCATAAATCTGAAACTTTAGTGGCTATGGAATCACTTCCTGCTTGTCGCGGATAGCGCACATAATCCAATAGCAAGCCATCTGGACGACGGCGCAAAACTTGCTGTATTAATTGATAGTAATCGCGTTTTGCTTGCAAGTTGTAGGGGTCGATAAATACTTGAGAGCCGTTATCTACCACATATAGACTGGTTTGACCCTTGCCATTACGAGCGATCGCTGGTTCTCTATCTTGGCGCTGGGCATAAGTATAGCCGAAATTTGTGGTAAACATCCAGGCGTAAACCTTCAAACCGCGTTGCCGACCTTTTTTTATTGCCGTGGCGAGTAAGTCAACCTTTTCTGCCCCTGGAGTGCGAATCACAGAAGGCCAAACCGTCGGGTTAGCTGTTGCTGGTAATAATACCTGACCGTCGTAAAATACTTCCAAATAAACTTGGTTATAGCCACGGTTAACAGCCCGATCCATAATTTGATCAATTATTCCTGGCTGAATGTCACAGGGATACAAGCGCAACCAGACGGCTTGGATTTGTGGCCAAGTCTGAGCGCGGCACTCATGTAAATCCTGCGCGTGTGTTTCTACCATGTTTTGGTAGCGCGTTTGAGCATCTTGCTTGCCTTTGAGGGCTGACAAACGTAAGTTTTCTTTTTCTTGCGCCGCCGCTGATGATAACTGACAATACTGGGTTACTTGCGCCCTTGCTGGTTCGCTTCCAAAGTTGGAAAGCAACGAACTACTAGTGAAAACAACAGCGAATAGCCGCCGCCAAAATAATGTTGATCTTGCAACGTTCAAGGGATGGTTAGACATACCTACCAGTAGATGGACACAATAATCATCGACCTCAATTTAGATAATTGTGGGCAACGTGTATCAAATTATATAGTTAAGTAGTAAGGGTTTTAAAACCTATTTTTTCAAGGCTGTCAAAGCCCTATTTGTGTTGCTGCATTTTTTTATAAACAGGACTTACGCAAAAACCTCTCAAACTCTTATTCCTCCGTGTCGCGCCAGTTGCTTCTCAAGACAGGAGACGCGCAAGGGACAAGTCGGGGAACCCTCTTGGGCGCACTGGCTTCTCTGCGTCCTCTGTGGTTCGATTTTCCATTATCTGTGCGTAACTTCTGATAAACATGAGTATAGTTTTAGCTGCTTGCACGATTGCAATTACTCATCCACAAAAAAAGTCACAAACCCCACTAAGACTAAAAAGACAAATTCTCAACAATTACCTAAAGAATCAGCAAAACTAGAACTGCCGTGTTTTTACTTGAACAATTCTTCAATTCAAAATCCAAAATCGTTCGACTGAGCCTAGCCGAAGTCCAAAATCTAAAATTGACGGGTGGCAATGCCAATGCGTTCGTCTGCAATGTTAATGCGTCCCTCTGCAATGCCAATGCGTTCGTCTGCAATGTTAATGCGTCCCTCTGCAATGCCAATGCGTCCCTCTGCAATGTTAATGCGTCCTTCTGCAATGCCAATGCGTCCCTCTGCAATGCCAATGCGTTCGTCTGCAATGCCAATGCGTCCCTCTGCATTCAAAAACGCTACGATTTTATGCAAAACTGTACTTAGCTCAATAAATATAATTTAAAATCTTATTTGCAAGTTCTACCTTGAATGATGAATAAGGGAGGCTCCGCCTCCCAATAGGCATTCCCAGTCAGAGACTGGGAACGAGGCAAAAAATATAAAATTGGCTGTGCTTTTAATCTTTTGCAGAACTAATTTATTTTTGAGCAAAAGGGATATTCTTTTTACCTTCAGGAGAAGCACCTCTAAGGCTGCGGAAATACAGTCCT
This sequence comes from Nostoc sp., assembly GCF_036919595.1. Lineage (GTDB taxonomy): Bacteria > Cyanobacteriota > Cyanobacteriia > Cyanobacteriales > Nostocaceae > Nostoc. The sequence continues at coordinate 7,142 of NZ_JBALCO010000078.1, forward strand.
CCAATGATAAGTAAAAATGCGACATATCCTAATGCTTGTACAAGATAGAGATTGTCTCTGTAACCAAATAAAGATTTGAGGATAATGCCAGGAAACTGTTCGTCAGGCAAGATTGTGGAAGTATTTGAAACTATTGGTCCCAAAATACAGGAGTGGACTTTAGTAAAACGTTCGTAATAGAAACAAAGGCTTTCTGTGGCACGACTGCTAAGGGCAAGGTTAGCTACAGCGTCGTCAAAATGTTTTAAGGCTGAAACTACTAACCCAGCGACAATCAACACTAATAAAACGCCCATTACCTGGAAAAACTGGCGGATGTTAATTTTGACACCCCATTTAAATAGCAGCACCCCAATGGCGGATGCCGTTAGCAAACCAGCAATAGCACCCAATGCTGGCATTAATCCCTGTTGAAAATTAGCAGCAACGAACAGAACAGTTTCAAAGCCTTCGCGGACAACAGCAACTAAAATTAAAGTAAAAACACCCCAACCAGCATTAGAGTTTTGTGTCAGTGCTTGTGTAACTGCTCCCTCAACTGTAGCTTTCATAAATCTGGCTTGTTTGGTCATCCAGATTAGCATCCAACTGAGCATTGCGATCGCTAATACACTAAACACACCTTCTAACCCTGGCTCAACTACGGAGGTGTATTGAGGATTCACTGCTCCCAGTACTGGAATTATCCAACTGAATAGCACACCGATTAAGGCACTGACGACAATGCCAACGCCGATACCAGCATACACCCAAGAGTTGAGTCGCGATTGTTTAGCTTTTTGGAGCAAAGCTAGGACAATGCCAACAACAAGGGCAGCTTCCACTCCTTCTCGAAGTGTTATTACAAAAGTAGGTAGAGCAGTACTAAAATTCATCTTTTATCCTTTGTCTTTTGTCCCTGTACTCCTTCCCTACGGGACGCTACGCGAACGGGGAAGCAAGCTAGCAAGAGCGTCTCCCTTAGGAAAAGTTCTTATAGCCGGAAGCCAAAAATTGAAAAACCCAGAGCAGAGGAAACATCCGCTCCGGTTTTTCGCTCCCTTCAGACTTCTATCTTTGTCATTAGTCCCTAGCCAATAATTAATGACTAATAACTATTAACCAAAATCACGTAGCATCTTTTTCAATTCGAGATTATGCATCTCTTCTTGCCCAATCATGCTGCGAGCGAATTCTTCAAGATAAATGCTGGCATTGGTGACAGTTTTGAGCAGATCTTTATACAGATCCAATGCCTTTTTTTCATGGGATAAGCTTTCTGCCAAGATATCCTTGACTTTATGTTGGTAGGTTTCTTCCATTGGGGCAATTTTCAGGGAGGGATGCCCATCTAAACCGGTGAGAATTTCTCCCACTTGTTCGGCATGAAGTAAAGACTCACTTGCCTGTGCTTTGAAAAAAGCCACAATTGGAATACGGTTAGGACCAGTCACCATCAAAGAATAATGTGTATAGCGCACTACCCCTGCTAGTTCAAATTCCATGATGGCGTTCAGCAGGTCAATGGTCTTTTTCTGGTCAAGTTCTTGCATCAGTTGTTAGTTCAAGTAACGAATGGAGTGTAATGAGTTAGGAGTAAGTAATTCGTAATTCTTAACTCCTAATGATTTCCTCATTTTAAACTCTTTACCCTACCCTTCCCATTAAATGAAAGTGTTATTGCTATGCTTGGGTATTGGATTTGTCAACCACCTTTTGAGAATTTTCCTCAATGGTTTTCACTAGCTTGGTAACATCATTAGGAGTTTTGACTGCTTTTGCTGGTGGGATGGCGGCGGGCCAAACTTTTATTAGTTCAGCGAAACTACTGTCGATCGCTTTGTGTGCTTCGGGATTGGCTTGAGCTACTTGACTAGAAATTCCTTTGTATAAATCATTGGCGTAAACGACAAACCCACGAGAGTCTTGATACTCAATTGGCGCGGTTACTTTACCATCTGCGATCGCAGCGCCATATTCGGAGTTAGCTGAATCTAACAATTCGTTAATTACCTGTAGCACAAATCCTGGTTTGGAGCGTTGTGCTGCTGGCAAAGCTGCGATCGCTCCGTCAACTGATTGCATTGACGAAGCAAAATTAGTTTTAACTTTACTATCTTTTGAATTAGATTTCACTAAATCTTGCAAACTCACCAAAGTTGTCTTAAATTCTTTAACTTTGCGCTCATTCAATTGTTCTTCTACGTCAACGTAAATCTCCTCAACTGGATGTCCTATATGAGGTTCTGCTTGTTTCGGCTGATTTTGATCCAGTAGTTCTTGTGCTACCAAAAGATGCCCTTTCATTAAGCCTAATTTAGACATATAGTCAACATCTTTTGCCTCACCTGTAAGTACCACTTCTTGAACAGCAACCTGGTCTTTAATTTGGTCGAACTGCTCTTGAGTAATTACTTTTTTAGTAACTAAATCTTCTGGGCTACCATAGGGACGACCTGCCTGAATTTTGTTGGATAAAGCCGGGACACCTAGCTTGGCTTCAAACTTATCCAATTCTGACAAGATAGCAGTGTTAATGTTAATTTTCTCTTTACCACCGTGACCACTATGACTGTTTTCACTTACTGCCTCTGTAGCTTGAGGGCTAGTAACTGGCGCTGATGGATTTTCTGCGGTTGGTGTACTGCTACAGGAACTTAAGGTAACTATTGCCGCAGCTGCCACTGTTAAACAGATATAGCGAAAATTTTTCATTTCTGATCCTGGCACAATTTAAAAGGTATTGGTTCAAATGCTTCAAACTATTACTCAAACGTAGTTTGTTTAAGAAATCGTCATAGATTTTACTTTCGCATATAATGATATTTTTTATCAACTATTTGATTTAAAATTTTATTAATTACCAATTGTATACTTTGTACTTAGCTTGAATATAAATTACTAATTATTTTGTCATGAATTGTTAACAGTCTTTTGAGATTTACTTTGAGCAAGTACTTCAAATTGACCCATGCAACCGTTTTCTGCGATCGCATCCTGATGGGGATGGAACATATACTTACCTGGGTAGCGAAAAGCAAATTCCAAAATGTGCCTTTCGGCCATACCCATCGTAATCACATCTGCTTTCTCGCTAGGAGTCATACTCATGCCATAGCGATAGATATCAAAGAAGTTGGCGTGGAGATGAAACGTCACTACCGGATCGTATTCAATGATGTTGAGAACATACAGCCGAATCAACTGATCTTGGTAAATAGGAATGGGATGATGCATGTAATGATGGGGCGAACCGTTGAAGGCATAATAATCATTATGGCCATCATCATTCACGTCATACCCAGCCATGACTAATACAATCTCATCAGCCGGGGGACGGGGCGTAGGTGGATCGATGATAAACATCCCGTACAGTCCCTTGGCGATGTGACGGGTAACTGGTTCAATATGGCAGTGGTACAAGTGTACTCCATAGGGTTCAGCATCAAATTCATAAATTGTGGCTTTGCCATTGCTGATTGGGCGAACACCATCCATTTCTGCCGGATGAACGCCATGAAAATGCAAAGAGTGAGAATGTCCTGCTTTGTTGAGAAAAAGCACTCGCACGCGATCGCCCTGTTTTGCCCGTAGCGTTGGCCCTGGTATGCGACCGTTTAAATCCCAGATGTTGTAAGATACAGCACTATTGAGTTTTATTATGGAAGTATCGGCAGTTAATTGAAATTCTCGGATAATCCGCCCATTTTCTTGCTTTACCGTCCCATAATCAAAATCCCTTAACATTTTCATCGGGTTAGTACCATCATCTGGTGCTTCCATATCCAGTGGTGGCACTTTGACTATTGACTTACTTTGTAGATTTAGCATCTGCCAAAGTCCAGCTGCACCAATCACTCCAGCACCTGCTAGCCCCAGCTTCAAGAATTCACGGCGGCTCCACGGTTTTTCGTTACCTAGAGCGAAGTTGTTGGGCATGACATTTAGTTACAGTTAGCACCAAAAAAGAATTGTCAAAGATTTGCAATTGCTAAATATTATAGAAATTAATAATTATTACCAATAATTATATATTACATTAAAACTGTTAATTAAATTGTTAAATCCAGAACAAGCGAGAATCATTCTCGGAAAACTCTTACAAAAGTTTTTGATACTTAACGGTATTTATACGTTAATTTATGTATAAATCATATTCAGAATAAACTCATTATTTCATGCTTATTTTTTTCGGAGTATTTGGAGAAACCTTAAATTTGCGTGTCCGGTAAAATCCAATTAAATATAAATATTTTGTTATTATAGCAGCTATTTTACTATCACTTGGAGTATTGGGTGGTTGGGTTATTGGTGGACAACAAGAACTACAATAAGGAGAAATTGCACCACATTCAATGCGCCTTTTATTAAGTGCATTGACAGTAGTGGCTATAGTAACTCTATTAGTTATCAACATTAGTGGAGAAGTTGCAGAAGCTCATGGCAGTGAACACCACTCAAATAGTACCGAAGCGATGTCTACGACGGGCGTAGCTGCGACACCATCAATTTATATCCGATTGATTTATTCTACTTTACAGCCTCTGTCGGCATTGGTATGGCGGTTGGGTTGCTAATACAGCACCGATGAACAGCACAAGCAAGGAAAATTTGTAATATCAGAGCTTTAGTAAGGATTTCCGCTAAGACAAAGATGTGCATTAAGAAATCAAAATAGTTGTGATAAAACCACACTATTTTTTCGTTAATAGGTTATATATAAACTATAAAAACGTCGTGTCTTAAGACAAGGGAAGTTATTGCATATAGCTGTCAAAATAATTCATAATTATTACCCCACCCTGTAGCTTGCTTGCCCGTTGCAGTATCTGCTTGCTCTGAAATATCGATGCATCATGCATTTTTTTTCACTTGATAAATCAAATTTATCTGTCTGTAATTAGGATTATAAATTAATAATCATTAGTCAAGCACTGATTAAATCAACTGGTAAATTATTCTAATTTTTAAATATTCATAACAACACTTGGTATTATGTTTGTAATTTTGCCTATTATTTCCTTAATTACGATTTTTGTGTTAATTAATAAAAATTGTAACAATTGGCGTGAGTCGGTGATATTAGCATCTACTTGCTGGGGAGTTGTACTCGCTGTAATCACAGAAATTTTGAGTCTTCTCAAATTAATTACTTTTGGTTGGATATTAGTAACTTGGGGATTAATATGTATAATATTAATTTATCTAGACTTTCGGCTAAATCACCAAAAAACTCAGGCTTCAGAACAAAATAAATCTTCTCAAATCAAGAAAGATATTAAAATAAAATCCTCTATCAATTTATTGTTATGTGGCATAGGTTTTGTTGTAGCAACAGTTGGATTAATTGCCATCATAGCACCACCCAATAACTGGGATTCTATGGACTATCATATGAGTCGTGTTGCTTATTGGATACAAAATTATAGCATTGCTAATTATCCAACAAGTTATACTCCACAGCTATATCAAAACCCTTGGTCAGAGTTCGTGATTTTGCATTTTAAAATTTTGAGTGGAGGTGACTACTTCGCTAACTTAGTTCAATGGTTGAGTATGATTGGCTGTATTATTGGAGTGTCATTAATTGCAAAACAACTCGGAGCAAATTTACGAGGTCAAGTTTTCTCTGCTGTTGTAACTACAACAATACCTATGGGAATTTTGCAAGCTTCAAGCACTCAAAATGATTATGTAGTTGCATTTTGGTTAGTTTCTCTTGCCTACTACTTGCTATCAGCTATCCAAGCAAGAGAAAGCGAAATTTTGACGAATTCCTTCAAGATTGGTAGTAGTATAGGATTAGCTATTTTGAGCAAGGGAACTGCTTATTTTTATGTATTCCCCTTCTTAATTTGGTTTGCTGTATACCAGATTAAACGTTTACGCTGGCAAGCATGGAAGCCTGCTTTTATAGTAGTGAGTATATCTTTATTGGTTAATATTAGTCACTATTTACGTAATTATAATTTATTTGCTTCGCCACTTGGTGAACCAGGTGGCTATCGTAATGAAGTATTCGGTGTTAATATACTTCTTTCTAATATTCTGAGAAATATTGCTTTGCATATAGGCACACCGATTGGTTTATGGAATGGAATAGCAAATAGATTAATTCAAATCATACATATATTTATCGGTGTTGATGTAAATGATCCTCGGACAACTTTTTCTAAGACATTTTTTGTACCAGGAGGTTGGGGAACAATTGGGATAACTGGTAATGAAAATAGTGCTGGTAATTTAGTACATCTAGCACTGATAATAATATGTTTGATTATTTTTATATCTCAAAAATATATCCGAAAACAAAGTTATGTTTTTGCTTATCTTATTACTATCATATCTACATTTTTGATATTTTGCTACTTGTTAAAATGGCAACCCTGGAATAGTCGTCTGCATTTGCCTTTTTTTGTACTAATTTCTCCATTTTTAGGTGTTGTATTATCTAAGCTACAAAAGCAAAAAGTAGCGATTTTTATAGTAACATTTTTGCTGATATCATCATTAACGTGGGTATTTTTTAACAGATATAGACCTATTATTGATAGCAACAATATATTCCAAACAAGTAGAATTGAGCAGTATTTCAGTAATAGACCATACCTCCAAGTTACTTATACAGGAGCAGTTAAGTTTTTAAATTCAAAAAAATGCTCGAATATTGGGCTATCAATGGGAAATGACCCTTGGGAATACCCCTTATGGGTCCTTTTGCAGGAAAATAATCAAAAACTACTTAAAATTCAACATGTTAATGTGACTAATATTTCCGCGATTTTAGAAAAAGATGATTCTTATAAAGATTTTGAGCCTTGTGGAATTATTTCAATGGAAACTAAAAAAAGTAAACAAAAGAAATCTTTTGAGATTAATTTTAAAGGTAAAACTTATATTCGAGCTTGGGATTCTCCAGAACTTGGTGTATTTACTAAGTAGAATTTTATTATTTGCAAGATAAAAAAATTAATATTTACTGAAAAATTAAGAAAGTAATGCTGACAAAAATTGCAGTTGAAAAAATTCTTGAACGTGCCTTGATGGGGTATGACTTATCTCTCGAAGAGGGAGTGGTATTGTTACAACAAACTGAACCAGAAGCGATCGCCGCAATCCGTGCTACATCCGACACACTCCGCCACACTCAAGCAGGCGATACAGTTACATACGTAATTAATCGTAATATCAACTTTACTAATATTTGTGAGCAGCACTGTAGTTTTTGTGCTTTTCGTCGAGATGATGATGATGTCGGTGCATACTGGTTAGATTCGGCACAAATTTTGGAAAAGGCGACAGATGCGGTGCGGCGGGGTGCGACGGAAATCTGTATGCAGGGGGGATTAAATCCACAAGCGCAGATAAATGGTAAATCTTTGTCCTATTACCTCAAGGTAGTAGAAACCATTAAACAAGAATTTCCTCAGATACATCTCCACGCTTTCTCTCCCCAGGAAGTGGAATTTATCGCCAGACTTGACGGACTTGAGTATGCTGATGTGATTATTGCTCTGCGCGATGCTGGTGTTGGCTCAATGCCGGGAACAGCAGCAGAAGTGTTGGACGATAAAGTAAGGCGGATACTCTGTCCAGAGAAGATTGACACAGCCACTTGGCTAGAAATTGTCAGCACCGCTCACAAATTAGGCTTACATACTACTAGTACCATGTTATCTGGGCATATTGAAACCCACGAACAGCAAATCGGGCATTTAGAAAAATTGCGATCGCTCCAAAAAACCGCCGTCAATCAGGGATATCCAGCAAGCATCACAGAGTTTATTTTATTACCCTTCGTTGGACAAGAAGCGCCCAAACCCTTACGTCGCCGTGTTGGACGCGATCAACCAATTTTGAGTGATGCACTGCTGCTAGGGGCTGTGGCGCGGATTTTCTTGGGTAATTGGATTCCCAACCATCAGCAGAGTTGGGTAAAACTGGGGCTTAGTGGTGCAACCGAAGCCTTAGTTTGGGGTTGCAACGATATCGGCGGCACCTTAATGGAGGAGCATATTACCACAATGGCAGGTGCTTTGGGTGGTACATGTATGGAAGTGGAAACTTTGGAAGCTGCGATCGCTTCTTTAGGAAGACCTTACCAACAACGCAATACTCTTTATCAGAAAGTCAAGAATTAAAGGAAGCCTTATCTCATACTTATCTCTGTGTTTTCTACGCCTCAGTAGTTAAATAAATTACTTTAAACCGCAGAGGCACAGAGAGAGCAGAGAGAAAAAAACAGATTTTACGAGTCATCTTAAAAAAACTAGTCTTCAACGCTTAACTTAGTTGCTTGCGTCGTTTCCATAGAGAGACTGTTAACATCAAGCCCATAATAGATAACAAGCCAAGACTTGTATCTGGCTCTGGTACTGCGCGGGTATTAGAAATTCCTAACCCTGGTAGTTTTTTAGTACCTTCCTTCACAGCACCCTGTAATGACTCAGGATTTAATCCCAACGCATCTAGAGCCGTAACTGCAACTTGAGTTGTTTTTACCGTCTGCGTTTGGATTGTACCTTTGAGTTCAGAATCTAAAATCTCACTAGCAGCAATCAATGCAACATGGGTATCGTCATCCGAAAAACCCCCATGTTCAGCCCTTTTTGTGCCATCTGAAATCACATATCCAGGGTTCAATTTGATAATTAAATCTGGTGTCCGGTCATTTTACAATGGATTGCCAAAGCCTGCTTGTTGTAGTGCATCACCAAATAAAACCTCATTAATCGCCGGATTGTTGAGATTTTTTAAAAGAGTTGTTGCAGTATCAGCAAGGCTTTGATCTTTTAGCCAAAATAAGTCAATATCATCTTGTGTTGCATGATTTACGGTAATCCCAGCTTTTTCTAAGATATCTGTAAATGTGTTTTCAGCAATCAGGGTAGCTGTTCCCTCACGAGGACTTTGACCGTGTTTTGCTGTTAAGACTACCAATGTTGAATCAAACAAATTTTGTTGCTTCAATGCATTAACTATGTTTCCGATACTAGCATCTGTATGTTCTAAGGCATCAATTAATCCTGATGAAGGTGTTCCATCAGCAGCAATTCCACCATTGCTGCTAGCATCTTTCTGGGCGACGCTAAGAGCTTGAAAATTCATGCCAAAAATAGCAGGAGTTCCCGGAGTAGTCTTTCCTTGAGAATCCTTACCAGCTATTTGATTTAAAAGTGCATTTACCTTCAAATCATCATATGCCTCTGTAAGACTAGTGCTTTTAGTTGTCGTTTTAAATGTAAGATTACTAGGATTTTGGGCTGTTGATTGATCAACTAATTTGCCGTTTTCTAAGGCAACTTTAGCATTGATTTCTGGAGCATAAAAGTCATCAACTCCCTCACCTGAAGGGCCGTTTGCAAGGTCATAAGCAGGATGTTTATCAATAAATGCAGTGTGTAACCCAGCATCGTGGGCTACCTCAAAAATTGTATTAACATTTAGGTAGTTATGAGGATAAATAGGTTTTCCTGTGCTGTCTACTGGCAACTTACTTGAATCAATGCTACCTTTACCAAAATCACCTCCTCCACTAAGAATATTTGAGTTTTTATCGATGCTTTCATCAAATAGAACTTCAGTACCAGCAGGACTCTTTAGGTGACTGAATAATGAGCGACTATATGAATTGTCATAATAAACCCCTGTAGTTTTTGGGCTGGCTCCTGTAAGATAACTCAATTCGCCAGGAAAGGAATCGGAGGGTGTGCTGGTGAAGGCGTTAGTGTAAGTAACACCAGTTGCTTGCAAATTTTTAATATTCGATAAATAAGGTTGAAGCAAAGGATCAGCGATGTCAGCATCATGTAGTCCATCTACTGATAAGAGCAACACATGTTGGTAAAGGCTGGCTGCTGTTGCTGCTGAGTTATTAAATTGTAAAAATGTCTGCCCTATTAAAATAGTTGTGCCAAAAATCACTGTTTTTAAAACAGTAGGTAGATGAGAAGAGCTAAATCGAGTCATCCTATTTATTTCCTTTGTTGATAAAGTAGCGATGTATTGTTAAAGGCTTGTGATTATTAGCGTTATGAATCAGCAATAATCAATAGTTCTAGAACCAAGCCTAACTAAGCTAAAACAATATAAAATATTGTGAAGTTTACTTACTGGTAAAGGTATTTTGTTACTAAATAGCAAAATTAAAAATTTATCTATTTGTCGTTACCTCTGCTGAAATAACTATTTAATTTAGGATTTTTTCCTTTAAAGAATCAGCTTGATTGATATTACATTTTTTGATTGAGCTTACGAAATATTAATTAAACTAGATTAAGTTAAGCTTAAGAATATATGATGAAAAATCTAAGATTAACCTTATCGATAAGATAACTTTTGCTCAATGTAAACAAGCCCAATAGTTTTAATAATTTAGAGGTAAAGTATTATGAGAATTTTAATAGTTGAAGATGACGATCGCATTGCCAAACCATTAGCTGAGTTTTTAAGACGACAACACCATATTGTGGATATGACAACCGATGGGTTGGAAGCTTGGGAATGGTCGCAATCAACATTATATGAGTTAATTTTATTAGATTTCATGCTTCCTAAATTAGATGGAATTACTTTATGTCAGCGTTTATGCACTACTTCATCTAGTGTTATGATTTTAATGCTGACAGCACGAGATACAACAGGCGATAAAATTATAGGACTCGATGCTGGTGCTGATGATTACTTGGTTAAGCCATTTGACTTAAAAGAGTTAGCAGCACGCATCAGGGCTTTAGCTAGAAGAACTCCAGAGATTCGTCCCCAGATTTTAACCCACGGTAATTTGCAACTAGACCCAGCAACTCAGCAGGTTACTTTTGCAGGAAATATAATATTGTTAACTCCTAAAGAATATATGATATTAGAATATTTTCTGAGAAACCCAAATCAAGTTATCACTCGTTCTATAATTATTGACCAACTGTGGGACTTTGATAAATCTTCGGGAGAAGGAAGTATTAAAACTCATATTACAAATTTGCGGAATAAACTTAGAGCATCTGGAAGTTCAGAAGACTTGATTGAAAATATTTATGGTATTGGTTATCGTCTTGGACAAAAGTAAAATAATTTAATGTAAATATTAACAATTTTATAGCAAAAATAATGTGTTTCAAAGAATCAGATATCGTTTATTGTTATCTTACTTAATGGTGTTCGCATCGCTGCTGGGAACATTTGCGATCGCAGTTCGAGTTGCTTTAACTCGCAGTCTGACTGAACAAATAACAGATAAACTCATAGCCATAGGGAAAGGTGCGGCTGCAAATGTGGAGTTTGAAAAAGGTCGCCTGACGGTTGAAAGTGACTTTCATCCACAAGACTTAATTACTTATCATCAAGCATTGCAGTGGTTTGATACTCAGGGAAATTTGATTACCCAACAAGGACAAACTGTTTTAACCTTACCTTTGTTGTCCAACAAGATGCTACAAGCTCAGACTGGCAAAATTCCTATCCAAGCAGTGACTATACCAATTATGATGAGCGATAATGGTGAGCTAGTTGGGTATGTGAGGGTGAGCCAATCTTTAGAAGAATTTGATGAAACCTTCCAAAAACTGGACTGGGGATTAGGAGGTGGAATTATTATAACTTTGGTTCTTAGTAGTATTGGCGGAATTTTACTAACTCGTCAAGCAATGCAACCCATTGAGGATAATTTTAAAAGGCTCAAACAGTTTACTGCTGATGCTTCCCACGAACTACGCAGTCCGTTAATGGCGATTAAAATTAATGCTGAGTTACCGCTAGAATATCCAGAAGAAATCGGGCCAAAAGATGCAGAAAAGTTTCAGGCGATCGCCAGCGCTACTCACCAGATGACTCGCCTCACAGAAGACTTACTAATGTTAGCACGCACTGATAGAGTTTCCAATCAGAATAGGGATACTCTGAATTTAACGTCAATATTAGAAAACTTAATACAACTGTATAAACCTCAAGCTGAAGTCAAGCAAATTAACTTGACATCTCAATTAATTGGAAATCTTCAGCTAATAGGTAATTCAGTTCAATTAACGCGACTGTTTACTAATTTAGTTGAAAACGCACTTTACTATACACCATCAGGAGGCGTAGTTGAAATTAAAATCAGTCGTGTTGCTTCCCAACTTTATGTCAATGTGCAAGATACAGGTGTGGGAATTGCACCAGAGCATATCGACAAGGTTTTTGAGCGTTTTTGGCGAGCAGATCAGTCTCGTTCTTATTGGTCAGCTGGTTTTGGTTTAGGGCTGGCGATCGCTCAGGCTATTGCTCAAAATCACGGTGGATTAATTAGTGTTACAAGTCAATTAGGAATTGGCAGTTGTTTTATTGTGCGTTTACCAACTTCTTGATAATATGATTTTAAGTTCTGTACTTACTTGCTATCATCATTGGTTTGGCGATCGCCATCACTAGTTTCTTGAACTTGAATACTACTTGTGAGACGAGTGGCTTCATTCTTATCATCTTGTTGATTGGCATTCTCAGCGTAAAGAACTTTGCCATTACCAGCATCAACCTTAACATTTTGCTGACCAATTTTTACAGCATAAACTAAGTTGCCATCTTCATTTTCGAGTTTGACGCTACTTGCTTTACCTGCCACAGATGCTTCAACTACTTGCTGTGCTTGTTCAGTCAAAAGTGGCGGTCTATCACTGCCAAGGGAATATGCTTCGGCGATCGCCTTTATCCTGCTGTCAGTTGTCCTATTCTTTTCCATGCGAAGTGAGAAAAAAGTGCGTCACCCACTTGAGTGATGCATTTAAGCAGATAGATGACTCACCCAATAATAGGAACACCCCTTATCCTCGGAATCGTAGGTTTCCTAAACTTTCCCCTTCTGATTTTTGGTGTTGGTAAAGTGCGTGATGAATAATATTAAAGTATGCTCCGACAAATTTCTAATTTCTGGTTGCGTCGTATACATCCTCATTTGGCTCCTTTAATTGCCACAATTAGTATTCTTGGACTTGCTAGTTGTCTGCTCATCCTTTTTGTTTTAGCAAAACTGGCTGAAGAGGTTTTGGAGCGAGATGCTTTTACATTTGATACTACTTTTCTATTATGGCTACATCAGTTCGCTAATCCAAATTTAGATAATTTAATGCTATTTATTACAAATCTTGGTAATCCTAGTACAGTGGTTATAGTTGCAGACGTTACTGTCTTATTCCTTTGGTGGCGACGTTACCAAGAAGAAGCGAAAGTTTTTGTACTTACTTGCTTGGGAGGGGTAATTTTAAATACAGCACTAAAGTTGTTTTTTTCTAAACCTCGCCCTGAACTGTGGCATCAATTGATTTCGGAGACATCTTTTAGTTTTCCTAGTGGTCATGCACTAGGTTCTATGGTACTTTATGGTTTTATTGCTTACGAGTTGGCAACTCCCTATCCTCAGTTTGCCAAAGTTATTTACAGTTTGACAGTTATTTTAATTGCTGCTATTGGTATCAGCCGCTTATATTTAGGAGTCCATTGGCCCACAGACATAATTGCAGGTTATGGAGTCGGTTTTTTATGGCTAATGATATGTATTACAATGCTTAAATTGCAAAAATTGAGGTAGGGAAAGTTAGTTGATTAAATCGTATCAAGCTCTAACTCCATAACACCTACGGGGATCTTGCTATGCGTAGCGTCTCCAAGAATTGCCTTGCTGTTGGCATTGCTTCTCACAGAAAAGGCAGCGCGATGATAATTGTCCAATCAGATTTTTTAATCACCTGATTTTTTTGCCTAAGATACTTGTAAATGAGCGCCTTTTAGGGAATGAAACTGCCCTTTACTCCCCTACTCCCCACTCCTTACTCAATTGCTCCCCACTCAATTGATCCCCAAGTTACCAATTCAAGATAGGATGGACGTTGATTTACGTATTCTTTTACTTAATGCATATGAAGCGCTATTGGTCGCGTTTGCTTGCGCTGGTTTTGGTTGTAGCTATCGGCTTAATGGGCTGTTCTGGCAGTCCAGATAGTTTGAGTGGGGATTATCGCCAAGACACCTTAGCTGTGGTCAATGTTATGAGACAAGCTCTGGACATATCACAAGATTCACCAGACAAAGCAGCAGTTCAAGCAGAAGCGCGTCAAAAAATTAATGACTTTTCAGCTCGCTATCAGCGGGTTAACTCTGTTTCTGGTCTTGGCTCCTTTACAACCATGCGAACAGCCCTCAACTCCCTAGCTGGACATTACAGTTCTTACCCAAATCGTTCTGTACCCGAAAAACTTAAAAATCGTTTAGAGAAGGAGTTACAGCAAGTTGAAGCAGCGCTGAAGCGTGGCGGTTAACTCTTAGCTATTGCCTGCTCCATCATCAAGGGTCAAGAGTCAAAAGTATTGACTCTTGATTACTTTGTCAACTTGATCTAGCTACTAAGACAGAAGTACTTCTATACCAACGTAATTGTCCAAATCCCCAGTCCCCAGTTCAACTTACTTCGTCTCCATCCAATTTTCACCGACACGCGCCTCGACCAGCAAGGGTACACTCAACTGGACTGCGTTTTCCATTACCGATTTAATTTGCGGTTGTAATTCTTCCCACTCCTGAGGGGGGATTTCAAACACTAATTCATCGTGAACTTGCAACAACAAATGCGCCTGATAGTTATTCAAAACCTCATGCAGTCTTACCATTGCAATTTTGATAATATCAGCGTTGGAACCTTGAATTGGTGCATTAGCAGCCGAGCGTAGTAAACCTGCATCGTCAGCACCTAAATTCTTTAATTTACTCAGATCAATATCTTCTGGGTTACTGCCTTTTAATTTACGTAAACTGTTATTAGTAAAGTCAAAGTAACGACGACGACCGAGAATAGTTTCTACATAACCAAGAGATATCGCTTCTTTTTTGACTCGTTCCAAATATGCAAAGACTTTAGGGTATCGTTCATTAAACCGCTTAATGAACTGATTGGCAATGGTCTTATCTATCCCAGTTGAGCGCGAAAACCTTAGAGAACCCATGCCATAAATCACGCCAAAATTAATAGTTTTGGCTAACCTTCTTTCATCTGATGTTACATCTTCTTTTTCAAACACTAACCGCGCCGTAACAGTGTGAACATCTTCATTTTGCTGATATGCTTGCACTAATATCGGCTCTTGACTCAAATGAGCCAAAATTCGCAATTCAATTTGTGAGTAATCAGCAGCTACCATTAACCAACCAGGTTCTGGCAAAAACGCTTTACGAATCTGGCGACTAAAAGCTGTGCCAATTGGAATATTTTGCAAATTCGGATTAGAAGAAGATAGACGTCCAGTATCTGTAACAGTCTGATTGAAATCTGTATGCACCCGTTGCGTATCTGGACGGACTAATTTCGGTATTGCTTTGACGTATGTAGAGAAAAGTTTATGTAGAGTACGGTACTCTAATAGGGCATCGACAAAAGGGTGATCTCCTTGTAAATTTTCTAGCGTTGCCGCGTCAGTAGAATAAAATCCCGTAGGAGTTTTACGAGACTTTTTAGAGTCTAAATTTAGCTTGTTAAACAGTATTTCACTTAACTGCTTAGGTGAGTTCAAGTTGAACGTTTCACCAGGAACAGCAGCATAAGCTTTTTGTTCGATTTCTGCCAAATCTTTTTCTAACCGTTCTGAAAGTTTTTCAAGGTAAGGAACGTCAATGCGGACACCTGTATATTCCATTTCGGCTAAAACTGCTTCTAGTGGCTGTTCGACTTCCACTAAAAGCTTAGATAAAGCTGGAATTTTATCTAGTTGCTCACGTAATTTTGGCACTAAGCCAAAGGTAGAATAAGCATCCATACCGCAGTAATCTGCTACGGCGGGAATATCTATATCAGCGATGGTTTTACCTTTAGGAACTAAATCTAAGTAACTTTTTGCGATCAATTTCAAATATTGCTCCGCTAAATACATCAAATTATGGCTAGAATTTGGATTTAGAATGTAACTTGCCAGCATCGGATCAAACACTACTCCCGCCAAATTAATTCCTTGACACTTTAAAACTAAGCGGTCAAATTTGGCATTTTGTAAAGCTTTGGGATAATCGGCACTTTCGAGAATTGGGCGTAATGTTTCTAGCGCAAAATCTTTATTCAAATTTTCCCCAGTTTTATGCCCCAGAGGAATATAGGCTACCTCATCTGGTTTCGTTCCCCAACAGCAACCAATTCCTACTAACTCAGCGTCTCTCGGTTCTAAATCAGTGGTTTCAGTGTCCCAAGCAACGGGAGTCTTGGAGTTAGTGAATTTTTGCAAAAGTTTCACTAACTCAGTTAGTTTGACCTCAGTATTGATGATGTGTGGTGTAATTGAGGAAGTAGATTGCTGTGGAACTGCTGCTGTATCACTAGCACTGAAAAACCACAAATCATTATCTTCATCAGCGCTGAATTCTGAGTTAGCAAAGTTGGAATTAATTACCTCTTTTTTGACTTTTTGTTTGTCTTCGACTTTGCCACCAAAACGTTGCTGGAGGTCGTTTATTTTACCTAAAAAAGACTTTAATTCTAATTTCTCTAAAATTGGTGATAAGACGCTTGTCTCAAAACCTTTTAATTTGCAATTTTCTAAATCAAATTCTATAGGAACATCCAAAACTATAGTTGCCAAATACCGAGACCTATCGGCATCTTCTTTACCACTTGCTAGTTTTTTCTGAGTTGCGCCTTTAATTTCATCTAATGCAGCATAAACATGGTCAAGTGAACCATAGGTATTTAGCAGCTGCACTGCTGTCTTTTCTCCAATTCCCTTGACCCCAGGAATATTATCCGATTTATCACCACAAAGAGCTTTGAAATCCACAATTTGTGAAGGAAAAACGCCCATCTTCTCTTTGACTTGTTCTGCTTCAAATTCCGTAATGCTATTTGTAGAGCGCTTTAGGGCATCTGGACTAAAATTCAGAACAGTGATTTCTTTATCAGAGTCAATCAGTTGAAATAAATCGCGATCGCCAGTGAGAATCTTCACCCTATACCCAGCAGCAGTTACTCGCTGGGCTAGAGTTCCCAAAACATCATCTGCTTCGTAACCAGGGGAAGTGAAAATTGGTAGATTGAAGCCATTGAGCAACTCATGCAGGTTTGCTAAGTCGGGAATGAAGTCTTCTGGCGTTTCCGGGCGATCGGCTTTATAAGTATCGTCAGCTTCGTGACGAAAAGTTGCCTCACCCAAATCAAAAGCGATCGCCATTGCTTGGGGCTGTTGTGTTGCCATTACCTCCAGCAGACACTTAACAAAACCAAAACATATACTGGTAGGAATCCCCGTTGTAGTCCGCAGTCCTCCATCTCGTCCTTTGGCGAAAGCAAAGTATGAACGATAAGCGAGGGAGTGTCCATCTACAAGGATGAACGTGGGGCGTGTTGCAGTTGCAGAAGTGATTTCAGACATAGCCTTATTTTAGCCACAAGCTTTGTCAGATAGTTAGCAATTTCAGATGCTCGTTCAGCTTGGCTTTAGCGACAATAGCGCAGTTTTTGCGTACCAATTACTCCTGTACAAAATTTTAGACAAACTGATGTCTACGTATTTGCAGCTTTAGTACTTCCCACTGGTTTCTAGAGCCTGTTAACCTCTTACTGGAACTTAAAATTTAGAAAATTATGCACGAAGCATCTGCCACACATTTGGCATCTACTGATAATCAGGCTGCTGCAAAAGACATTAAACTACTAGTTTTGGATGTAGATGGCACGATCGCCGGACATTCTAACACCATTAGTGCAGGTGTAAAGCAAGCGATTGTTGCAGCGCAAGCCCGAGGAATTCAAGTGGCGATCGCTACAGGTAGAATGTATCGTTCAGCCTTGCGCTTCCACCAAGACCTTGGCTCTACCCTACCATTAATGGCCTATCAGGGAGCCTGGATTCAAGACCCGATCACCCAAAAAATTCATCGCCATTGGGCTGTTTCCAGGGAAATTGCCCACAAGCTAATCGACTATTTTGAGCAGCCTGAGTTGCGATCGCTCCTATCTGTCCACTTTTACATCAATGATCAACTATACGTCCGTGAGTTAACTAGAGAAACCCAAATTTATGCAGAACGTTCTGGTATTACCCCGATTCCTGTGGGTGATTTGCGCCAAGTATTAACGAATGAACCAACAAAAATTCTCGCTTTGTGCGATGACACTGATGTGATAGATCAGCTATTGGGGAATATGCGCCGCCAATACACACCTGCTGAACTTTATCTCACAACATCTGTTGCTACCTTTTTTGAAGCAACTAACGCCTCTGTTAATAAGGGAACTGCTGTGCGTTACCTAGCTGAAGAATTGCTGGGATTACAGACAGCCAACGTTATGGCTATTGGCGATAACTTTAATGATATGGAAATGCTGGAATATGTTGGACTTGGTGTAGCTATGGGCAACGCACCAGCAGGAGTACAAGCGATCGCTCAGTGGGTAGCTCCTAGCGTAGAGGAAGACGGAGCAGCAGTAGCAATTGAAAAGTTTTTGCTGTAATCAGGGCACTTTTTCAAAGTTAACCCATATAAATCAGAAAGGACACCGACGACTGGCCGTGTTTCGTCTCGGTGCCCTAGCTGGTTCGCTCCTCACACACCTGATAATGTAGCCCAGGTCATGCATTCAGTCAATAGCTATTATAAAAGTTTTTATTTTCTACCTAAGCGACATTACCGATTTATAATTCCAAGGGCGCAAAAACACCCAAGTTTTCCTCTAGCACATATCTTAATACTGACTGAGTAGCCATAAGCAATCCAAGTCTGGCTTGGGCTAGCTCTGGTGAAGTAATTTTCACCTCACCCCAAATCCGGCAATTAGACCAGAAATTTTCAAAAGCTTGGCTCAAATTCAGCGCTACTTTTTCCCATTTCACAGAACCGCTAATATCAGGGGACTCGATGTTATCTACCACTTGCACTAACTCAGCAATTAGACGACGCTCACCTGGGTGATTTAGCCGCAATGTTCCATCACAATTGAGCCAAGGTAAAGGGTTAGGGAAGATAACACTCCAAAAAGCTGGACTAGTATTTGGAACTGGTTCTCTAAGTTTAATCAATCCTTCTCGGTGAGCCGTCAGCACTAGCGAACAGCAACGTGCATGGGCATACTGAACAGCAAACAATGAATTAGGCATTGGGCACTTGTACTGAGCATCTCGACTTCGCTCGATGGAGTCGGCGTCGTTGACGTAGCCTCTCCAAGAGTTGTATTGGGCATCAATTGTCCCCTGCTCCCCTGCTCCTTCTAAACTCCCCACTGCAACACTTTGTAACCAAGCCGCTAAGGTAGAGTGAGTTAATTCAAAATGTATCCAACCAGGGGGAACAATTTGGACGCTAAAAACGTCGCCACAAGTCTTCGATAAATCAGAGGCGATCGCACTGACAAGCTCCATAGCTTTTCGATTCTGAGATTTTGACAGTCGCAGGGCCACATTTGAGATATATAAAACTCTACCTTCATCTCTATCTTTATATAGATGAATTTTTTTGTCTTTTACGCATATGTTTTCTATTTTATAAGTATTAATGCTTATTATTTTTTCCAAATAACTATATAATAGCTGTTTAACTGACGTATATTTCCTCACTAGTAATTTATAATGCACGTAGTTTTGTTTAAATGCCCATGTAAAATATATTTACTGATTTTCTGTCATCTATCTTGCGAGATAAATATAATTTCGATAAAGAAAAATGAGAAGAGGATAAAATTTGATGAATAATCGATGAATAGTAAGTAAACTTTACTACCATCATTGTACAGTAGGAAGTATAACAAAAGAGTAGAGAGTAATTTGCTTTCTATTCTTTGGATTGGCTGGCGCTGTTAGGCGTTAAGCCTCGCCAACACAAAGACACTCCTTGCACCTTTTTATGACGTCTTTGTCTTCAGCCGAACGCTCTTTGTTACCTATGCAATCTCCATCCTCCTTTTCTGAGGCATCACGGCCTTTTTTAACTTGGCAACGAATTCTTGACTGGGCTCAAGAACACTACCGCTGCCGTACCTTTAGCAAAGATGAGCGCATTCCAGCCCGACCTGGATTGCTATATTTGGTGCAAAGGGGTGCGATCCGCATGGTAGGAACCGCCCAAGTGAGTGCGACTGCCAGTCAGCTAACGTCTCGACGAATCAACAGAACCCCAGAAGAAGCGTTTTTGGGTTTTGTGGGAGCGGGACAGCCATTTGAAATTGTTGCCCAATCACCATTCACACTCCAGGCTTACGCCCATGTTGACCAAACGGCGGTGCTGTGGATGTATTGGCATGACTTAGACAACTGGCCTCACTTCCGTCGCGAAGTTATGGATGCCTTTAGGTATCAGCATCAGCGTAAGCTGCTGTGGCTGAGTGCCTTGGGACAACGCCGCACAATTGACCGCCTCTTAGGATTTCTCACATTGTTAATCGAGGAATATGGAGAGCCAGCAATGAGCGACACTGATCCTGATGTGATTCGCGGTTATTGTCTGCCCTTCCCCCTCACCCATGCCCAAATTGGAAGCGCGATTGGTTCGACTCGTGTCACCGTCACCCGCTTGATGGGTAAGCTGCGTCAACGCGGCTTAATCCTCACCCAAGGGGATAATCTCATTTGCTTGCCAGCAGAATCGATTAATAGAGCTGGTTAAAGCACAGTTCAGAGCGGCGATTTCCGCCACTCTGTCTGAGTGCGATGGGCTACACCCCGCTGGAGGCGATCGCTCCTGTCAGCGAATTTTGACAAACCCAGCTTGGCTAATCAGTTCCTGTCCCTGCTCAGTCAGTAGTAAGTTGGCGTAAGCGACACCTGCTTGCTGCTCAGTCTGACCATTCTGTTTGACCACCACAAACAGATTGCGAGTAATGGGGTATTTTCCTGATTGGAATGCCTCAGTGTTCAATTTGTTCCGTTTACCAGGACATTCAGACGGGAGGACAGAAGGTTCTTGGTATGGAGCAATGTATTGCCCTTGCGTCCGCCCCAACGGCAAGGCTTTAATTGAGCATTGAGGAATCACTTCTGGGGCAGAAGCGTAGTAAATGCTGCCAGAACTACCAGCCAATTTTTGCAAGGCTTGGGTGGTTGTGGAGATAAATTCCACATTGGAGCTGAAAGCTTGACCACCCAAGATGTCTTGAACAAAAAGTTCGACTGTACCGCCATCAACAATGCGGCGAGAATAGGGCTTAATCGGGATATTGGGACCGCCCACCTGGCTCCAATTATTGATTTTGCCTGTATAAATTGACTTTAACTGTTCTATCGTTAGTCCTGGGATATTAAGGTTAGGGTTAACTGCGACTGCCAAACCATCAATTGCCACAGGAATTTGTTTCAAAGTGAACCCACGCTGCTGGGCACGGCTTAACTCCTGATCTAGGACTGGTCGGGAGGACTGGGCAAAAGCTAATTGACCGTCTATCAGTGACTGGATACCAGTACCAGAACCAGGAGATCCATTGCTGGGTTCTACATAGCGCAGCCGAAGTTCTGGTCGCGCCGCTTGAATTCCTGGATCAACTACCAGTCGAATCGGTGCCCAAGATGTACTGCCTCCGTAATTGAATAATCCTGTAGGAACATCCTGTACTGAGGCGAAAGTCTTGCCACTAGGTTGTTCTGATGCAGTTTGGGGCGTTTTGGTGCTACCAGAATTGATTGTATTTAGGTCAACACCAGACTTTCTGGTGAACCACCAAAAACCTCCAGTAACTAGCCCTACCGTAATTAGGATGGATAAAACAAGAATAGGTATTTCATTTTTTTGGGACATACTAAATTACCCGTGCGTCCATTCAATATAAGTGCTTGACTTGATAGGTGCTTGCTACTTGAGATTGTATTGGGAGGACGGGTGTTTTGTTAAGGAATTATGATAAATCCTAACTTCTGACTACAATAAATGCCAAGGTATAATAAATTTCCCCATCAATATCTTCGCCAAAAACTTTGTCTGACACTTCTATGCTTAGTTAAAATTACTCAAGGAACGGGCTTAGAAGAAGTCCTCCTTGGAGATGGTTCGCATTTAATCCGCGATCAAGCCTGAGTAGGGAGCCTTTCCCCAGATGGCGATCAAAGATGTCGCCATAGTTGCCTACAGATACGAGAACGCGGCGCTGCCACTCCTGATCGAGACCCAGTTCTGGTGCAAAGATCGGCATCGCCCCAGCATTGCCCGCATACCAGCGTGTTTCCGGTCTCTGGGCGTTGATCAATGTATCCACTGTCCACGCGACGATCGCAGACCACTGAGCGTCCGCGGTTCCGGTTGCAGCGATCACCGGAAAGGTCGTCAGTGGCTCCGGGAGGATGCGGCTCGATAATCGGTTAACCCCAGGGTCGAGGCGAATCTTTGCAAGGGTCGTGATCTCACCGGCGATCGCGTGACAATTTTGCACGTTGTATGTATCGATCATCTCCCCGTCTTCAGAGAACGGCCGACGGAACCAGTTCTTGTGGAGTGCACCGAAGTAAGCCGTCAGGCTCCGCTCGACCGAACTGCCAATCATGAAGCAGATGCTTTCTTTGGCCAGGTCGCTGACGTGGTGTGCAGCCGAGGTGGACGCCACCATCACCGCATTGGATTCTACGAAGATAGTAGGGCCAGGTACCAACTTGCCGGCCAGCTTCTGCTCGTCGATCTCCGATCCTGTGAGGAAGTATACGTCGTCCTGCTGGTTACGCACAGCATCAAAGTCCTTCGGCGTTTCGTACTCATGATATTCGATGCGGTCAGAATATCCCAGCACGGCGGCGGCGATCGCCCGGCAGACGTCGACGTTGAGACCACTCCAGCCTCCTGGCTCGGCTTGAGTTGCCAGACCTGTCCGCTCGACGCTGCCACAGCGAACCACATTGTGTTCCTTGACACGTTTGATCACTGAACCAGCCTGAGCCGTGGAAATCGAGCAGCTGACACCAATTAGAGTCAGCAAGACTAAGATAAAGCGCATGAATTCTCCTCAGGGAATGTCGAAAAATGGGGATATTTGAAGAGTGCTGAGTAAAGAAGTGAGATTCCCCACTTGTTTACTCAGCACTCAACACTTTAAGGGTTAGCCGCTGGATAAGTACTTGGTAGTGGGTTGAAGCCCTTGGGAATTTTGTTGACTATCCTCTGGCGCTTGTCCTCCGGCGTGACTCCGATCGCCTGGCAGCCTTGCCCACCGTAGTGCGGTAGTGTGTTTATAACGCTGTCTGGAATCTTCGCAAACGAAGCTGGCAGTGGCGGCGAGACACCGAGCAGACGCTTCGGATCGAAGCCCGATAGTAAGCTGTCGGTGATCGGCGAATTGATATCGCGTGGCCCGAGGTACTTCTGCTCAAATCCTGGCGGCCCGAACTTGTTGAACTGTGGGGAGTTACCAGCAGCAAGTGCCTGTGCCTCATCGGGCAGGCTGGCAAGCGCAGGTAAACCAAAGATCGTGTTGATCGTCTCGATCACGGAGTTGTGATCGCCCTCAGCGTGGGAGACGGCGTGCGTCCGCGCGTAGGGTGAGATTAGGATCAGTGGCACACGCACACCACGGGAGAGCGGCAGCCCGTCAGGGCCATAGGACAAGATCCTCGGTGGCATATGGTCGTAGAAGCCATCGGACTCGTCGTAGGTAATGATGATAGCACTCTGCTGCCAAAGCTTTGGATTTGAGGCGATCGCGTTGATCACCCTGGCCGCCATCCCCTCACTGAGCTGGCGATCGCTGTAGCCCGGATGGTCGTCATCGCCCGACTTTGCTGCATTAATCGCGGCGATCTCATCCGGCGGCGTGTTGGGGTTAGTGATCGGCGGCTTCAAGCCCTGCTGATTCGTGTAGCCGCCACGGACGTAGAACACGCCGCCTTTGGGCAGGGTATCTTTAGCTATGTCGGTGAAGAAGTCACCAAGCCCGCGGAGGTTTTTGCTCACCTCCGGCGTGTTGGCGATATAGCCGAAATACTGTGCGCCGTTGTGATGGGTGACATAGGCATTGTGAGAAGCAATCCCGTTGGTATCGGTCGGCTCAAGATTGTAGCCTTCTTGATACCAGTGCCAATTCACAGGCTCAGTTCGGAGTTTCTGGATATAGGGGATATCCTGCTGGATATCGGCTAGATCGAATGAATGATTCCTGTTGCCAGCTAAAACCGACCGAATATTGCGCCCCTGGAAGGTGAGCGGTAGACTGGCGAAGGTCAGGTTCGAGGAGATATTGCTATCGGCGTAGCTCTCTTTCGTGCCAGCAGGTTGCTTGTTGTCCGTCGTTGTGTCGAACTGGGAGCCATAGAAGGGCTGTGGATCGTTGACTATAGGTACACCCTGCGTCGTCCCAGTCTGGCTGCCCACGGTGTAAGATTTGCCACTCGAACCGTGCTTCACCCATTGTGTTTCACCCGACTGCCCCGCGATCATCGCCACCGCATTCGGGGTTGAGGGCGTGTCTTCGGTTGCAAAGATGTTGTCAAAGACCGTAAAGCGACTAGCCCACTTCCAGAAGAACGGAATGGTGTCGCAGTCGATGTGCGACATCACAAGGCGGGCAAACTGCTTGCCCTCAGCAATGTTGGCTGCTCCACCCTTCGATGCGAAGCGTGTGTACTCGTCGTAGACGAACTGATCCATCTGTGGCTTGCCGTCCACAACATGGAGCTTGGTTGCAAGTCCGGTATGCGAGTGGTCAACACTGTCAACGGCGCTGGCGTTCTGTTCAGACCCGATCCGGAATGGCTGAACCGTGACGGTCACGCCTTTAGCATCCGTATAGGTCTGGGTGAAGCCCGGCGTTTTCTTTGGGTCACGAGGCTTTTGTCCATCTGAGTAGAGTCCGTTAACACCGGGCAACGTGCCATACTCGTTGTCGAAGGAGTGGTTCTCGTTAAAGATTACGAAGACATACTTGATCCGCTCGTGAACCAGTTTCGCGAGCAACTTCGGCGGCAGATGGGGTTCCTTGTGCGGATCATTTAAGTATCGCGTCACGTCTGGCGTTGCATCTGGCTGAGTTGTGACGGTTGAGTTTGCTGGCAATGCTTCATGTCGAGAAGCATCCTCTGCACGAGCCGAGCCGAGAAACA
Organism: Nostoc sp.; assembly: GCF_036919595.1. Classification (GTDB taxonomy): domain Bacteria; phylum Cyanobacteriota; class Cyanobacteriia; order Cyanobacteriales; family Nostocaceae; genus Nostoc. The sequence continues at coordinate 32,125 of NZ_JBALCO010000078.1, forward strand.
TCGATGGTATGATCGAGGACGGTAGTAGCAAGAGTGTTAGAGCAAAATAGAACTTTGTAAATCGTTTCAAAGCACATCTCCTTGGTAATTCTTATTCATACACCGCAAGCGTTTGATTAATTTAAAATAATTATTTTGCTTCCGCCGTGCTTTATTGGTTCCGAAATTACGAAAAACTTAATCCCTTTGAGCAGAAGCAAAATTATGCCGCTATTTAAGCTTTTTGCTTTCTTTTTAGCCATAAACCGATAGTAGCTACAACTACTGTTCCAGCAAAAGTTTGAGGTTCAGGAACAGGCTCACTTTTAGCAAAAGTAACGGCAGTAATGCCGGAGCTTTGGACACTTCCCAGGTTACTGTTGTCCAAAAATTTTCCATCACTGGTACTACCCGTACCTGTGAGATTTTTGTCAAAATATAGTTCCAAACTGTATAAATTATGGTTTTGCTTTGTCAATAAGCCTGCGTCTGCAAAAGCAAGTATGTTCTCTTGAATGTAAGCTGTATTGCCAGCCAAACTGTTGGATAATGTTCGCAAAATAGTATTGTCATTGACTAAGTTGACAGTCCAACTTGTCAAATCTACAAAATAACTAGAAGCGGGTAATTGATCCACATCCACTGTGTAAGTCCCATTAAAAGAACCATTTGCTAAATTCACAGGTAGCCCTACTGAACCATCAAGAGCCACAGGAGCAAAATTTCCTGAGATATTAAATGTTTTCAAATTGACAGCCTGGGCAGAATCTGTACCAATAGCTGCAAGCATAGCGAAACCAAGCGCTGCGGTAGCAGTTACTTGCGATAACCTTCTTAAAGGTGTTGCACTCAGCATAAGTTTGCTGTTAATATTTTTGCCCATAGTTTAGAAAAGTGTGTTCTTTTCACACTGAAAATAATGCCAAAGTGAAGACACTGCTATAGCTAGACTTGAAGGTATAAAGAAAAATCCAGAAGTCAGAAATGACTGCACCCATAATTTGGTACAATTTCCATCGCATCAAATTATTCTTGATTTTCCCTACAAGGGACAAGGTATTAAACAACTCGTCCATTAGCTCTCTGGGTTCAGCAGTTACTCACTTGGGAAAACTTCAAGATTGCACTACCTCACCAACTGCTAAAATGTCCACTTCTGTATTTTGTTACCTGAAAATTAATGAAAAGTTAAGGAAAGGCAAAGTTTATTAAATAGTCATGGCAGTATTACTCCGATTTCTCACAAGTGAGAAAAAAGCATTCAGACAATCTGGATAGCAGATAAGTAAGTTGGCATCATAAAACCAAACTATGTAAAGAAAGATAAACTAGGCTAAAACCTTGCTGCCTCCAGATATCTGCCTTTCTTCGATGATTATCGTACTGGTTCAAAGTCATAACCAGTGCCAGAGCGAGAACCAGGAACAATTTTCACAAGTTGGACTGACGCATTGCGATCGCCTGATGCTAAAAACCGAATTGTACCAGAAGCGCCAGTGGCAGAAAAGTCAGAGGAGAAGAGTGCTTGTTGGACTCCTGATCGTGTGGGATTGCGTTTTAATGCCTCAATCAGGGCTACAGTCGCATCATAGCTGAGGGCGCTTCGCCAACTCACATCACCGCCCCATAACTGCCGTGATTTCTGGGGAAAATCTGACTTAGGATCGCTATCAATGTGCCAAGGAACTGCCACTACCATGCCCGCAGCTTGTTCTCTACCAATTTCTAAAGTTTTGACGGTGTAAACATCATCTCCTCCCAGCAGAACTAACCGTTTCTGGTTAATCTGAACTACTTGTAACGCTTTATCCAGAGTTTCAGTGTTAGCTGCTAACATCAACACTTCTGCACCTTGCTTAGTTGCTTGTTCTAGGCTTTTAGCCGCGCTAAAATCCACCTTGGATAAGTCAAATTCGCTGGATACTTGTCCACCCTCTAGGGAAACAGATGAAACAAACTCAGACTTTAAAGACTGGCTATAGTTACTTTGAGAATTAAAGAAAACTACTGCATTTTTTTTCTGCAAGGTTTTCACCATGTAGTTAGCTAAACTTCTAGCAGCCATAAAATCACTGGGAACCGTGCGAAAAACGTAGCGGCTAAAGTTAGAAATTTTTACAGATGTGCTGGTAGGGGAAATTGCTACAAGTTGTCCAGAATTATAAGTATTACCTGCGGCTAAGGTGGAATCGCTAGTGTTAGGCCCAACTACACCTAATACTTCTGGATTGCTGACTAAGCTGGAAGCGATTTGCTTCGATATTTCTGGATTGTCGTCATCGTTAGCTATTCCTACCCTCAACGGCACTCCCTTGACTCCTCCAGAACGATTAATTTGATTTTGGGCTTGGGCGATGCCACGTAAAATTTCTAAAGAAATATTGGGGTCAGTTCCTATTGGTATAGAAGTCACAATGGTGTAACTGTTAGAGGAGCCTATCTGGGCATTGTTAAGAAAGATTAATGCTTCTGGATCGTTACGGTTGGATTTGAGGGCAGCGGTGAAATTAGCGATCGCTTTATTATAACTTTTAGCAGCGATCGCCTGTACTCCTTCTTTTTTTGCAGGAGAAATGTCACCTGAAGTCAAAATTTTTTCCCCAAAACTAATCCGGTTTTCTAAGGATGGATTGCTGCCTGTTTCTTGATTTGAAATGATGGTATTACCAATTTTGAACCCAGATCCATTAGTAAACCACCACACACCACCGCCAACTATTCCAACTGTCAGCAACAGAGCCAAGGCTAAAATTGTGGTTTCATTCTTTTGTGACATAAACAAATTTGAATAAAATAAAAATGTTTATTATTTGATTATTTTGCTAAATCTAACTGCTTTGATCATTTAATTCTGACAAATCCAGCCTTTTGGATCAGTTCTTGACCCTGAGGTGTCAGCAGCCAATTTGCATAAGCAACACCTGCTTGCTGATCTGTTTGACCATTTTGTTTAACTATTACAAATAAATTGCGGGTAATTGCATAGTCCCCGCTACGAAACGCCTGAGTATTCAACTGATTACGCTTAGTGGGACATTCAGACACAGGTACAAAGGGTTCTTGGTAGGGAGGCACAAATTGACCGCTTGTGCGCCCTAGTGGCAAGGATTTTATCATACACTGGGGTACAACCTCTGGGGCAGAAGCATAGTAAATTCCGCCAGGACTTGCAGCTACTTTTCGTACTGCTTCAGTGGTCGTGTTAATATAACTAACGTTGGTACCAAAATTCTCTTTATTTAGAATATTTTCGACAAAGAATTCCACTGTACCCCCAGCTTGTTTGCTACGAGAATAAACTGTAATTGGTAAATTTGGCCCGCCCACCTGTTGCCAATTAGTAATCTTGCCCGTGTAGATGTCTTTGAGTTGGGCGACAGTTAAACCAGGAATGTTCAGATTAAGGTTAACTGCGATCGCAATTCCATCAATCGCCACTGGAATTTCTTTGAAACTAAATCCTTTTTGTTTAGCTTCTGTATTTTCTTCAGCCTTAACCGAGCGAGAAGATTGAGAAAAAGCTAGTTGATTGTCTATCAACATCCGAATGCCAGTTCCAGATCCTGATTCACCTGATGGAGGTTGAGTGTAGCGTAAAATAAACTGAGAGCATTGGCTTTGGAGTACGGAGTCTACGTCTTTACGAATAGGTGCCCAGGTTGTGCTACCACCATAGTTGAATGTCCCTTCTGGGAGATTTGGCACGTCACATTTGCTGATGGTATTACTTGTCTTGCCAGTCTCTATAGGCTTAGGAACAGAAATGGCATCTCTGGGATTGCTATTCTCCGACTGGTTCGCAACAAGTTTATTTAATTGCGCCCACCGTGCCATAAAAAACCATAAGCCACCAAAGATTAAGCCAATGGTGATTACAGCGGCTAAGAAAAGGCTAAGTGTTTCGTTTTTCTGAGACATAGGTGGCTGTTAACACCAGGAGTTTTTAAAGTAACAGAGATAATAATTTATAAATAAGTCGAAATATGGCTGTTAGTGAAATCGCTACTAAGCCTGCTGCAATTGATAAAAAAACTACTGTCTGAATATCAACACCCACCCGTAAAAAAGGAAGAAAAAAAATAATCGCAAAAGTAATTGTCGGAATAATTAATAAATCGAACTTTTCAATCCACCGCCTGGTTTGGGCAAATATCAGTATCCCTAAAATCACACATGCAACAGTGAAAGTAGCTATTGGTAATTTTACTAGACTGGAGAGGGCGATCGCGATCAATGCACCCTCAAACCCACTAAATGCCGCCCCACCCAATAATTCCACTGTAGAAAACGCTGGTTGAGTTGGTGGACGGCGGGGGACGACGGGACTGGAACTTTTAGATGGTTGTGCTGGGAGTGTTACAGAAGGCGAATTAAGTTGTGTCGGGGCTAGAGGCTGTGAGTTAAGTGCATCTAAAACCTCCTGGGCTGATTGGAAGCGCTGATTAGCAGCAGGTAGCAGCATTTTGTCTAAAATATCAGCAAGGCGAGGGTTGATAGTCACTTGCGATCGCCATTTCCACTGATTGCTGTAGGCATCAAATAGTTGAATTGCTTCCTGATTTGTCAACAAAGTAATAAGAGTTATAGCTAAGGCGTATAAATCTGTAGATGGAAATACTTGACCTCCAGCCATCTGCTCAGGTGGTGCAAATCCCATAGAATAAATTCCTGTGGAAGAAGCAGCAGAACCAGATGCAGCGTTTGTCACAAGCTTTACTGCGCCAAAATCTAGGAGAAAAAGTTTACCATCACGACGGCGCATGATGTTAGACGGTTTTATATCTCTGTGGATAATGCCTCTATGATGGACAAACTTTAGCACCTTCAGGATTTCTTGCAGTACCTCCAACACTTGCTGTTCAGAAAATTTACCCTGTTGAACTAATTCTTCCTCTAAGTTTTGCCCATCAATATACTCTTGTACCAAGTAAAAAAACTGGTCTTGCTGTCCTGGCTGCAAACTATTAACTATCACTGGAAAGAAGGCAAACAAGTCAGGAATTTGCTTGTGATCGTTACCAAGCTGTGCTAAAACTTCTGCCTCTCTCTCAAACATTATCTGTGCTTGTTGCAGTTGAGTTAAAGTTAAATTACCCGCTGGTTGAAACTGCTTAACTACGCATTGACGCATTCCTGGAATTCGGCGATCGCGTGCCAAAAATGCTGCTCCAAACCCCCCTCTTCCCAGCAGCTTAATTGTTACATATCGACCATCTAGCAGCAGTGGCATACCACAGGTAGTACAGTACTTTTGCTGCGTTGTTTTCAGCGTCGTAATATCATCTAAATCGGCAAAATAGTTTTGTGGGCGTGGGCAACGTGGACGAGTACAGTAAACTTCCATTTTCGTGATTAGTCATTAGTCAAAATAATTCGTAATTGATAATACTCGCCTCTGGCGAGAAGCAAGCTATGTAATTCGTAATTCATTCAGGTTACAGAGCGACTAAATTTATTTATAAAGAACAAGAAACTTTTTTCCTGATGTCAAACCCCTAGCTTGCTTTAGTACGCTGCGCGAACAGCTATGAGGTAATAATTACGAATTACGTAAGCGCAGCCTTCCCGTAGGGGATTACGAATTATTTGATCATTGGTCATTTCCAAAAAAACAAAGAACAAATGACAAAAAAAGAAGTATGAGCGCCGGCTGACGGCGATAGCACAGCCTCAACTCTACCAGAGGCTCTGCCAACGAGTCCGCGTAGAGAGCGTGTCTGGTAGAGAGGGTCTGGTTACTATTCCCGGAACCCTACTCAAAAGCCAAGCTACGTGCAGCGGCGACCTCAAAACAAGGGTACAGAACTTCAAAGACTAATCACCAGATTTTAGTCTTCGCCGGAGGTGGGCGTCCCTATATCTAATGTAGTTACCACTATGTTTTTTTGTGGAAATGTTAACACATCTTGATTCCATCCAGGATTAGCAAACTGAGGTAAAATTTCCCGACTAAAAGCTTCTGCGGCCTTGGATCTATAGCGATTGGGATTAAAAATCAGCCACAGTGTCCGTTTGACGACGACGCCTTCAATGTTGGCACAGTGCAGAACACCCATTTGTAACTCTTTAGTGATCGCGCTAGTTGAAACAAAGGCAGCCCCCAAACCAGATTGCACAGCATTTTTAATTGCTTCAATGGAATTTAGTTCCATTTCAACTTTAAAACGTCTTGTATCAATCTCACAGCGTCCTAGCACTTGGTCAATTACTTTGCGGATAGTCGATTGGGAATCTAGGGCAATGAATTGTAATTTGTATAGCTCTTCTTTTTGGATTTTTTCATGTTTGGCTAAGGGATGAAAGATAGGTAGAATCAGCGCTAGTTCGTCTTCAGCGTAAGGAAGAACTTCTAAAGATTCTGATAGTTCACCCGGAATTTCACCGCCGATAATTGCCAGATCAACTTGTCCGTTAGCAACACTCCAAGCAGTTCGCCTGGTGGAGTGGACGTGTAATTGCACTGCCACATCTGGATATTTGTGTCGGAACATCCCAATCATTTTGGGCAAAAGATAAGTGCCGGTTGTTTGAGAAGCACCGACAATCAAAGTACCGCCTTGGAGATTTTGTAAATCCTCGATCGCGCGGCAGGTTTCCTGACACAGGCTGAGGATTTTTTCACCGTAACTAAGAAGTAGATGCCCTGCTTCGGTTAATTGGGCGCGTCGTCCGCCACGATCAAATAAGGGGACATCCAGCTGTCGTTCGAGATTTTGGACTTGCAAGCTGACGGCAGGTTGGGAGACATAAAGACTATCAGCGGCGCGCTTGAAGCTTCCTTCTTGGGCGATCGCTATTAAAATACGTAACTGATCTAAAGTGAAAGGAAGGTCAGACATAAGGCTCAACCCACAAACTTTGAAAGGAGCGGATGCACACAATAAATCAGGTTTGGCAGCAATCAGCTCGGCATGATTTGTTGCATATTAAACTTGAAGGCTTGATTCGAAAAAGACAGTAGCACAACATCTTGACTAAAGTTCCCTTTTGAACACTTTGTGGTATTGGTTGTACTGAATTCAATTTTCTTTAAATTACTTCACCCGTATATATGCTGCTGATTTCTTGGTTGACACCTAGTCATTTTGTCATACTGGGGTTACAAATAGTTTTTGCGATCGCTCATAGTGGAGGTGCTGCTTTGCGCCCTTGGGCAGAAAAATACATTGGGCCAAGGCTTTATCGCATTCTCTTTGCATTAGTCAGCCTAACGTTGGCTGTGATATTAATTATTTACTTTTTTGGGCATCGCTATGATGGTTTGCAACTTTGGCAGGTACAAGGGATGCCAGGAGTGCGAGGATTTGTTTGGCTGCTGTCAGCGATCTCGTTCTTGTTTTTATATCCTGCTACCTTCAATCTACTAGAAGTTGCTGCCATTCAAAAGCCCCAAGTTCATCTCTACGAAACAGGAATTATTCGGATTACCCGTCATCCTCAGATGGTAGGACAAATAATTTGGTGTGTTGCCCATACTCTGTGGCTGGGTACTACCTTTACCCTTGTGACTTCCATTGGATTGGTGTTGCATCACTTGTTTGGGGTTTGGCACGGGGATCGCCGTCTGAGCGATCGCTATGGAGAATCCTTTGAAATTGCTAAACAACGGACTTCAATTATTCCATTCAAAGCAATTATTGACGGCCGTCAATCTATCAAATGGGAGGAATTTATCCGCCCTGCCTATTTGGGAGTCACTATTTTTATAGTTTTGCTTTGGTGGTCACACCCTCTGTTGCTGGAAGCAACTAGTAGGATCAGATGGGAAATTTAGCTTAAAGAGCAGAAGCCTCTTGCCTACCCGTTCACGGTAGCGTTCCGCAGGAAAGGGAGGCGATGAGACGGTAGTCACTCTTGGGATTTCCCCCAAGACCCTTATGGGTGATGCTCTTGACGCAAGGGTAGCGCAGTTAAGGCGACTGTGCGTGGCGTCTGACTCGCCTTAGCTGCGCTAACACCAGTCGCTTCTCAAGACAGGAGACGCGCAAGGGACAAGTCGGGAAACCCTCTGTTAGCGTCTGGCTCACCGCACTGCTCCATTCAATGCGCCTAAGACGACGATTCCACCCCCCGAATGTATCAACAAGCGTAGCTCTCGACAATCAAGGAGGTGGATGAAGAGATGAACAAATGTCTTGATTGTTAGCGGAAGAGATATTATCATGGTGACTCAAGCGTGATCAGGTCGATTTATGTTGAGAGCGGTCAAAGTCAGACTTTACCTAACAACAGCCCAGCAAGCTCATTTGGTAGCCTATAGCTGTGTTTGCTGGGTTTGGAATCAGTCTCTATGTGTAATGTCTCAGACTTACAAGAAGGCGGGTAAGGGCTTGTCAGCTTACGACATGAAGAAACAGATTTCAGTTTTAAAACTTGAGTATAAATGGCTCCAAGAATGTTATTCCTAATGTTTGCAGCAATCCTGTTCAAATCTGTCTCAAGCTTTTATCAACTTCTTTGATGGTCTGACTAAGTACCCAACCTTTAAAACTAGGCACGGTAGACAGTCTCTTCAATATCCAACTAACGTCAAAATCATCTCTAACTCAAAGATGAAATTTCCTAGAAAACTGGGAGTGGTAAAAGCGAAGATTCACCATGGCTTTGTTAGTAAATTGAGAACTGTAACTATTTATCAGATGCCTGATAGTAGATATTATGCATCTTTATTAATTGATGATTAAGCTGAAAAGATACCATCTAGCAACGCCAGTTGCTACAACAAGGGGAAAATACGCAACGCATTGGCTCCAGAAGGGAAGGCGATTGGCATTGATTTTGGATTGATTGATTTTGCCGTCACTTCTGACGGGTCAAAATATCAGAATCCAAAACACCTCATAAAAATACGAACGAAACTCAAAGCCCAAACAGCGAAAGCTATCCCGAAAAAAGGATAAGACTACTAACAAACGACGTAAAGCTAAACTAGCTCTGGCTAAAGCTTACTCAAAAATATCTACAGTTCAAGAAGATTTTCTACAAAAGGTATCCCGCAAGATAGTTTGCCAATGAATTGGGAAACCTATATTTACGGCTTGCCCAAATTTAGGTAGTTCATGCGATCCCCAGTGTCAGCATAAAATCCGAAATAGATGGGAATTTCACCTTATCAATTGCCCCGAATCAATGTACGATCAGTTCAAACAGCTATTCAGTGGAGGTGCGTTCAGTCAGTTTGAGATTTTATATTGGTAGTTGTTGGTCAGTTGCTTTTCCTTGGGAATAAATGGCAATTCAGTCAAATTCACAGGTGGAGACGGCAATCAGGAGTCTAACATCCAAAAAAGCCACCGTGAGAGTCGCGCTGGTTTTTTGTCACAGACACATCAACGCGCTCAATTTTTGCCTAATTATTCTGTGTTCTGAGATTTGGTTCCTGAAAGCATCTATCGGCAGTTAACGACTTACCAATCCTTCACTTCAGTGCTGATAAGTAGTTTGATATAAAAACCTTATAATCCAAGAGGCGTCATGGTGTTGTCGGTTAGTGAGCGGACATTTATTCAAGAAGTTTTAGAATCTCCTATTCCTGTTTTAGTTAACTTTGAAGCACCTTGGTGTGGCTTGTGTCGGATAATTCACCCGCTATTGTTGCAATTTCAAGCCCAATGTGGGGAAGAAATTAAATTAGTTGGGATTAATGCCGATCAAAATTTTAAATTGTCTACTACTTATAGGCTAAAGTCACTACCAACCTTACTATTGATTGAAAATGGCACTGTTCAGCATCGCTTGGAAAGCTTTGGCGGCAGAGAAGATTTACGTCTAGCTTTAGAAAACATTAAAGCTAGCTACAGCAGTTGCCCAAAAATCTACAAAAGTCCGAAAACAGCTGACTTAGAGTATCGGTCTGCTTGATTGGCATTGGGCATTAGGACTAACGCTCTTTTATGTCTCTGAGGAGAGAAAAATAAGATGCTAACCTTGAATCTTTTTCAAAGCCTCGCTTGATAAGCATTGCCAAAAAATCCTTGTTTGGAACCAAGCACGGAGAAACAACGTTTTAAATATTCTCTAATGAGAGTAAAAAAAGAGCGCTAATGACCAATAACCAGTGACGAAATCTAAAACCATGCTTAACACCCCACCCAATCACCCTTGGGTGGGTTATTTTATCCTAAAGGGTGTGTGTCACAATTATTAACAGTTCCGACACGCTAGTCAAGAATTCTAAAAGTAGGCGTCAGTGATGGAAGTAATCTATCAGTATGCGTGGCTGATTCCGGTGTTACCTCTTTTTGGGGCAATGCTGGTCGGTCTAGGGTTAATCTCGTTGAATCAGGTGACAAACCGCCTCCGGCAGCTTAACGCTGTGGTGATTATCTCCCTAATGGGAGCAGCGATGGGGCTGTCGTTTGCCTTGCTATGGAGTCAAATTCAAGGACACGCGCCTTATATCCGCACCTTGGAGTGGGCGGCAGCAGGTAATTTTCACCTGAACATGGGCTACACTATTGACCACCTGACAGCCCTAACGCTGGTGATTGTGACAACGGTAGCCTGCTTAGTCATGGTTTACACCGATGGCTACATGGCTCACGATCCAGGTTACGTGCGGTTTTACGCCTATCTCAGTTTGTTTGGCTCCTCAATGTTAGGTCTGGTGGTCAGCCCCAACCTAGTACAGATTTATATATTCTGGGAACTGGTCGGTATGTGTTCCTACTTGCTGGTCGGCTTTTGGTACGATCGCAAGTCAGCAGCAGATGCCGCTCAAAAAGCGTTTGTGACCAACCGCGTGGGTGACTTCGGTCTTTTACTCGGCATTTTGGGGCTGTTCTGGGCAACAGGAAGTTTTGATTTTAATGTCATGGGCGATCGCCTCGCCCAACTTGTCCAATCAGGTTCTATCAGCAATTTTCTCGCTGTCCTGTTTGCGATTTTAGTTTTCTTGGGGCCAGTTGCTAAATCAGCCCAATTCCCCCTCCATGTCTGGCTACCAGATGCAATGGAAGGCCCCACCCCCATTTCTGCCTTGATTCACGCGGCAACGATGGTGGCGGCGGGTGTTTTCCTGATTGCCCGCATGTACCCAGTATTTGAACACGTCCCAGCCGCAATGAACGTCATTGCCTTTACTGGGGCTTTTACGGCGTTTTTGGGGGCAACCATTGCGATTACCCAAAACGACATCAAAAAGGGCTTGGCTTACTCCACCATTTCCCAGCTCGGTTACATGGTGATGGCAATGGGAATAGGTTCCTACAGTGCTGGACTATTCCACCTGATGACCCACGCCTATTTCAAGGCGATGCTGTTTTTGGGTTCAGGTTCAGTAATTCACGGCATGGAAGGTGTCGTTGGTCACGACCCTGCCTTAGCGCAAGATATGCGGCTAATGGGTGGACTGCGAAAGTACATGCCGATCACGTCAATTACCTTTTTAATTGGTTGCTTGGCAATTTCTGGTATTCCGCCCTTTGCTGGCTTCTGGTCAAAAGATGAAATTTTGGGTAAGGCTTTTGAGGCTAACCCACTTCTCTGGTTTATCGGCTGGCTAACTGCCGGGATTACTGCTTTTTATATGTTTAGAATGTATTTCTCGACATTTGAAGGCGAATTCCGGGGTAATGACGATAAAATCAAGCAAAAACTCAAGAAGGCTGCGGCGACAATTGTCCTGGAATTAGAGTCACGAGAACCAGTCCCGAATTTTGGGCCTGGGGCAATGAAGAAAGGAGAATTGGCGGCAACTAGTGAGCATCATGACTCCCACGACTCCCACGGGCATCATAGTGACTCCCCCCACGAGTCGCCGTGGACGATGACACTGCCGCTGGCACTGTTGGCTGTGCCTTCGATTTTGATTGGTTTGGTGGGAACTCCCTACGCCAATTATTTTGAAGAGTTTATCTTTCCTCCTAGCGAAACTCTCTCCGAAGTTATAGAAAAGGCTTCCGAGTTCAATCCGACGGAATTCTACATTATGGCGGGTGCTTCAGTCGGAATTTCTTTGATTGCGATTACCCTGGCTTCGCTGATGTATTTGCGCCATAAGATTGACCCAGCTGCGATCGCTGCTAAAATCCAACCACTTTACGAGTTATCCCTCAACAAGTGGTACTTTGATGACATTTACCATCGGGTTTTTGTCCTCGGCTTGCGTCGCCTAGCTAGACAAGTTATGGAAGTTGACTTCCGCGTTGTAGATGGTGCTGTTAACCTCACAGGCTTTTTCACCCTCGTTAGCGGTGAAGGTCTGAAGTACCTAGAAAACGGTCGCGCTCAATTCTATGCCTTGATTGTGTTTGGGGCGGTTTTGGGCTTAGTGATTGTCTTTGGTGTCACCTGATTTTCATTGGGGTGGGCGACTGTCCGCCCCTAAGTTTTTTTAAGAGTCTAATTTAGACTCTTTTTTTGGCGGATAGTTCAGTAATTCGATAGTTTAGAAAAAGGCAGCGAATAGGCACATGACAAAGAAGAAATACATTTACTGGCAAGATGATGATATGTGGTTAGGTTATCTCGAAGAATATCCTGACTATTGGACTCAGGGTGAAACCGAAGAGGAGCTAAAAGAAAATCTACTCGATATTTACAGTGAATTAACAAGTGGAAATATCCAAAATATTCGTAGAGTTGCAGAACTTGAAGTTTCATGAAACGAAAAGTATAACGTGCCGAAAAAGTAAGTATTAAAATTATTTACGATAAAGCCCAATTTCTAAAGTTGTCCATTTTCTTTTCTTTTACCGCCTCTAAAGCAATATTTGCATCAATTACCATTTCTCTAAAATAAAACTCTAAAGGCATAATTTCATCATCGTTAGAAGTCTGATATATTTTATATGCAATGGCATCTAACAAAGAGTGGCAATACTCTCGGCTACGTTTTGCATAATAATCTAATAGTTTACTAGTAGTACTACTAGAATGAACTAGCATATTACGAATACGATATATGTTATAAACATCATCTTTGAGATCAATAATTTTCTCAATCAAGTATTTTTCACAATTATTATAAAAAATTTCATTGACTTGATCTAAATCTGGCAATACTATGCTTTGAGAATTTAATTGTTTCTTTATTTCAGGAACTTTTTCTATAAATTTTTCTAAAAAATCTATTTTATCTTTAGGGACTTCCAAAGAATAAATTATTCCAAGAAAAACAAGAGACAGGTTTTTCAAGAATGATAATCATTTTAAGGGGGAAGAAAAGGGGTTG